>UCKS01000017.1 GCA_900473045.1 Hyphomicrobiales bacterium | reverse complement strand
AGGGTGTCTTGCACCGACCAACTCTCGACAAAGCCGATCACAAAGCCGCATGCCAGCATGACTGTGACAATCCCGGAGAGAATGGGCCACAAGATGCCGATAGAGCGGAGAAACGCCTTGAGGAAAATTTTTCTTGTTCCGTTTACGCCCATGGTATCCCGCTTGCTCACTTCGCCTCCCATCGTTTTCGAAGGAATGCGCCTTTCGCTCGCCCCTCACGAAGTTTCTTGAGAGGCTGATTGTCGTATCGATCTAATTCGCGACGCTGCGCGTTTGTCCCGCGGACTGAAGCTCGTCCAGCGTCTTGTCAAGGCAGCTCCCCCCTGTCGGCTCGCCGATCGCTTTTGCTTTGCCATCGACAGAGATCGTACCCGCACGGCTGTTCGGCGAAACGTACGTTGCCAGACCGGCAGCATCGATCCTCGAAAGATAGAAAAACTGGGTAGCCCCGTTGTATTCGCACGTGATCAGAAAGGGAAAATCGTTCGCGGGCTGGGCCGCTTGTGCTTGCCTACCAAGTCCGGGAGACCCCAAAAAGCAGAAAACGAGCGACGACGCGAGGGAAAACTTCATTGTCGAACCATATCCGAATACCATTGATTTCGTTCCTTTCTAACTGCCTGTGTTTTGCAAGACTTTTCGCTACTTCCTGGAATTTGTTGAAGACGTCGTGCGGCACTGGGGAAGTAATTTTGACCGAGAGTAGACGCTCGGTCCAGCGCCTCGACAGGCGCGCGCGGTCAGCCTTCCGCGACCCCGCGCTGGACCATCCTGCCCAGACGTCAGGCGGCGCTCCGAGAGTATCGACACACGCTTTCGAGCGCGTGTAACATACGGTATGTTACGTGTAGTTTTTGCCACCAACACCGAGCTAGGAGCCTTCCAGACCCGTCATCCCTACTTTGCGCAGAGCGCGATCAACCGAAAAGTTTCTAGAGCCAACATTTCGCGGAATGGCAACCAACCTTCATGTTCGGAAGAACAGCCCAACCGCAGTTTCACCAACGGTTAGTCCTCCCGTCGTGCGTCCGGATCCACCCCTCATCCGCGATGACGTTTCAGCCTAGCGGATTGCGTTTATCGCTCGTGACCCTGGGAAGGTAATCTAAATCTCCCGATCCATAGGCCACGTAAAATCTGACATCCATGCCTTATCTACGATCGACGGCTTAAGTCGAACTGCGCACAATTGTGAACGACGTCTGTCTCGATCCCCAGATCTACGCGGGTCACGAATGCTCGATAAGCATCTTAATCCCGAGCAGGTCCAGGGATGTCCGCTTTGCAGCAACGGACGTCGGATGCTCGATGACCACTATGGTTAAGGGTTTCGGGTGCCGTCAGGCGTACGAAAGCCTCGTGCAGGAACCCGCGGTCGGCATTCTCTGAGCTATGGGTTTTGTGTATCGGATCTTCCGGCGAGCCGCCGATCGCAGCGGCGTTTGTTAATCGCAGCGGGCCAAGATTGGTTTTTGCAAACGTGCGCGCTTGTGTATACCGGCGACCTCCGCAGCTTCCTGAACAGCGCGATGCAGTTGCCGCGACGGGATCGGGTCGGTGCGACTGCGTCCCGGAAACAGCCAGCCATGAGGTGGCATCACGCCGCGCCGCTTTCCTTCGCGCCACCACAGTCGCAACAGTTCAAGGAGTTGCGGGGAAAGCATGGCATTGCGATCCGTGCATGAAGGCGCATTCCGGACGTTGGTCATCCGAACAACGCGGCGGATTTATTCGCCGGAATCCTCAGGCGGATTGAGCGAATGTTTTGGCTTCCGCGACGGGAGCCAGTCCGAAATGATCCCGTAGTGTGGTGCCTTGGTATTCGTTCCGGAACAGCCCGCGCTTCTGAAGGATTGGAACCACCTCCTGGGCGAACAGCTCCAGTTGGCTGTTGATGATCGGCGGCATAACGTTGAAGCCATCCGCCGCACCCGACGCGAACCAGTCTTCCACAATATCAGCAATTTCCTCCGGGGTGCCTGCGACCGCAAAATGCCCGCGCGCGCCTGCGAGCTTGCGCAAAAGCTGCCTGAGAGATAGTCCCTCCCGCAGTGATATGTCGACGTAGCCAATCACTCTGCTTTTGGACGCCTCGACCTGGTTGGGATCCGGAAAATCATCCCGTTTCAATGGACGATCAAGCGGAAGTCCTGTGAAGTCATGCCCGCCGAATCTCGCGGACAGGCGCGCCAGCCCGACATCTGTGCTCGTGAGGGCGTCGAGCTCTTCCCAGACCAGCTCGGCTTCACGTTTCGTTGATCCGATTGCTGCGCTGATACCTGGCAGAATGACGATATCCTCTGGCCGACGCCCATACGCCACACTGCGGTTCTTGATGTCAGAATAGAACGTCTGCGCGGATTCTTTAGTCATATGCGCGGTGAAGATCGCCTCGGCCCGTCGTGCGGCAAAGGCTCTACCGGCGTCGGATTGGCCTGCCTGGATATAGACAGGGCGTCCCTGCGGACTGCCAGGCACATTCAGTGGACCCTTAGTGCGGTAATGCTCACCTTCGAAGTTCACGGGGATGACCCGGTCTGTGTCCAGATATTGGCCGCCTTCGCGGTCATCCAAAACGGCGTCCGACGGAAAGCTCCGCCAAAGCGCATCGACGGCCTCGACGAATTCTTCGGCGAGCTTGTACCGGTCTCCATGTTCGATGTTCTGCTGCAAGCCGTAGTTTGCACCGGCTTCAGCCGCCCACGATGTAACGATGTTCCAGCCCGCCCTGCCGCCTGACAGGTGATCGAGCGTGGCGAACTGCCGTGCCAGCGTGTACGGCAAACTGTATGTCGTGGACGCCGTCCCGATCAACCCGATTTTTTGAGTTTTCGCAGACAGAAGCGATAGAAGGACGATCGGCTCGAGCGAGCCGGATGCCGCCAACCCGCTGCTGTTGGGAGCAACAAGCGTATCTGCGAGAAATACGGCATCGAATTTAGCGGCTTCCGCGATCTGAGCCGCCTCGACGTACAAGTCGAGGTCGGTGAGCGCCTTGTGGTTGGATGCGGGATGCCGCCACGCGCCTTCGTGGTGGCCGCGTGACATCAAGAACAGATTGAGGTGCAACTGTCGCGACATGACGGTTCCTTTCAAACAGTGTCCGCCTCGACGCCAAGACTTTTCAGCAGCTTAGCGCGAAGGGTTGAGATTTCACTTTGATGACTGCGCCGCGGGTGCGGCAGGGAGATGAGATGATCCTCGGCGATCCCGCCATCCTTGAGCACGAGGATTCGGTCCGAAAGCAAAAGCGCCTCGTCGACATCATGCGTAACCAGAATGATTGTAGGCCTGCGGCGCTCGACCAGTTTCAGCAGTAGATTCTGCATGCGAAGCCGCGTCAGAGCGTCCAGCGCCCCGAAAGGCTCGTCGGCGAGCAACAGCTCTGGCTCCCGAAGAAGAGATCGCGCCAGAGATGCCCGCTGCTTTTGCCCACCCGACAATGTCGATGGCCAGACATCCACCTTGTCGGCGAGACCGACCAGGCCCAATATGTCCAATGCCGCCGATCTCGCATCTGGCCGACGGAGGCCCAGAGTGACATTGTCGATCACAGTCTTCCACGGCAGAAGTCGCGAATCCTGAAACAGAACCGATGTGCTGTCCGGCTTGGTGAAGCTGCCTTGTGTCTCGGCGTCGTCGTCCAGCCCAGCGAGCGCGCGCAACAGCGTGGTCTTGCCGGACCCCGACTCGCCGAGCAATGCGACGAACTGGCCGTGCGGTATCTCGAGCGATATCCGGTCGAGGACCATCGTTCCCCTGAAGCTGCGGGACAACTCCCGCAAAACGACCGAAGGTGAATATGGGCGATAGAGGTTCATGATCCGAGCGCCCTGCGATATGAAAGCGCCCGTGTCTCGATTGCCCTGACAATGGCATCCGATACAAGGCCGAGGACGGCGTAGATGATGATTCCGACCACGATGATTTCAGTTTGACCCCAGTCGCGTGCGCGGTTCATCAAGTAGCCGATCCCGGTCTGGGTATTGATAAGCTCAAGGACGACGAGCGCGGTCCAGCACAAGGCCACAGCCAGCCTCAGCGCGACGAAGAATCCGGGCAGTGCTCCCGGCAACGCAACGTGGCGCACGAATTCGCTGCGGGTCAGCCCGAGCGCTCGGGCCAGTTCGACGTGACCAATGTCGATGCTGCGGAGCGCAGCATGCGTGTTGATGTAGACAGGGACCAGAACCGCCGTGAAAATCAGAAAGATCTTCATCGCCTCGCCGATCCCGAGCCAGATGATCACCAGCGGGATGAGAGCGAGTGTGGGAACCGCCCTTTTAACTTGGACGAGGCCGTCGATAAGCGCCTCGCCGCTGCGCGTCAAACCTGCAAGCAGCGCGAGCACGACGCCAGCGACAATCCCAAGGAAAAGTCCTGCGTAGGCACGCCCGGCCGATGCGAGCAGATGAGGCAAGAGGCTGCCATCCGCAAACATCTCGTATCCGGTTTTCAACGCAGTCGACGGTGCCGCCAGCGTTGCGGGCGACAGATACCCGAGGCGCGAAGCAGCTTCCCAAGCAAGAAGTACCAACACGGGTCCAAGCAATCTGACGCCCGCCGGAAGCCGCTTTGGTGTAAGACGGGTTTTCTTGCTGGCCCACACGGGTTCCGCTGTCCTGACAGCCATGTCCCAATGTTTGGTAGACGACCCTTTGAAGTCCTGATTTGTCGCGTCCGTCATATCAGCTCCTGAAGTGTGTCTTGAGTTTAGCGGGCGTCCAGAACGACCTGATCGAAATCACTCACAAACGATTGCTTCGCGTCGAACTGCTCCTTGATCGAGCCGGCCTGGTAGAGAATATCGATGAGCTTTTGATGATGCGGGATCGCCTCAACCGAAGTCTGGAACACCAGAGGCGACTGTCCCGTCGAGAATAGCTGCGGTGTCCTCCGGCGACACACGCTGGAAGTCGGTGTAGTAAAACTTCGACCAGGCCGCCTCGTTATCGTTGCTCCATTTCCCGGCGCGAACAAATGCTCCGAGGAAGACCTTGATCGCTTCTGCCTTCTGGGGATCAGCAAGCACCTCAGGCCGTGCGTAGAAATATGATGTACTTGGCAAAAGCTTCCGCTCCTCGGGATCAAGGACGGGGGACGCGCCGACCTGCTTGACCAGTCGGGTGACGTGCGGTTCCTGGAGAACGGCGACATCCACGGCACTGGCCCGGATCGCATCTGGTAGATCGGCGACGCGCAGCTTGACGAGTTCGACGTCATTCGCCGTCAGTCCGGCCCGGTTCAAAGCCTCGATCAGGAATACCTGCCGCCCGGACCCTTCGATGTAGCTCACCTTCTTGCCCTTGAGCTCGGAGAGCTTGTTGATGACTAGTCCCGGTCGCGTGGTGAGACGATACTGTGCGACGTCGCGCGTAAACGTGCCAACGATCGGAAGCAGTGTCCCAGCCGCGCGGGCCTGGATCGGCGGGGTGTCGCCGACATAAGCAATATCAAGTGCCCCTGCCCTGATCGCTTCATAGATCGCTGGTCCGCCAGCAAAGTTCGGAAACTCGATTTGGAAGTTCAACTTCTGGCGTTCGCCGCTTGCCTCAAGAAGATTGCGAACAAATTCGCTCTGGTCGGCGACGATCAGCTTTGTCGTCGGGGCAACGGTTTCTGCGGCAATAGCCAATTGAGCTGTCGTGAATAGGCCGATCGACGCTAGTAATTGGAAGAAAATTCTACGTTTCATGTCATAATCCCGCCTGCTTTCCGCATTGCTGCCGAAACCATATAAGCGGAGAAAATACATTCAATATCTATAATAGCTATAGAATACATTTAGATTGATGTGCTCGAAACCGCGAAATTGCCAGTAGATTATTTCCTCTACGACGGGCGGCTCGAATACCTAGTTCCAACTTGGCTCTTCGCTCAGAGGTTGCCGCATGTGCCGAAGCGCCTCACGCCCTTGAGATTTCCGTTTGCATTAAAGGGTAAGTCATCTACGCGTCGCCTTATTCCGCGGTTGCCGTTGTCTGCCGGCGTCCAATCGTTCAAGGTTACGCGAACGACCGGGCGCAGGTCCAAAGCAGAAATAATTTCCGCTCTCGGCTATTGGCGGATATCCGATGCTTGCTTTTGTCTGGCGAAATGCAGCGATAGAGGGATTGTTTCGAACGGGGCTAAGTCAGAGAAGCGGACGGACCGCTTCCAGTAATGTCATCGGGTGGTGCGAACGACCGAAACGAAGGTGCGAAGTGGATACAATTTCCTTTCTCGGCTAATGGAGGTACCGGGCCGATAGGCGAATGTTTGGTTTCGGGGTTGAGGATGAAATAGCTGTCAAAGCGCTGGCCGATCTACGGTTCCATAAGTTACAACGGAACACCCATTCCATTTCGTGTTGATCCACAAAATCTCTTTATCAAATTGTTGCCCACCAACTTTTGAAGGTCTGATTGGACCGCGGCGAAATGAAAAGGTGGGGCAGATGTTCGCGATAATCAACGCGCAATGATAAAAAGAAACGGCCCTGCAGTTTGGATGGTGCAGGCCGGAGCGGGCACCATGCGTTGGACGACATTTCTCCTGCTTTTGCAATTTTGGCTATACTGTAACCACGACCTTTCCAAGGTGCTGGTTAGCCTCAAGATAGCGATGGGCGTCTGCGATTTGGTCGAAAAGGAATGACCTGTCAATGATTGGACGCAACGCGCCAGTCTCCAATCCTGCGAGTATGAACTCCTTGGCTTTTTCGAGCCGGACCGGATCCGCAACGATTTCGTGAACCAGATAACCTCTCAGAAGGAGACTTTTCGAGAGTACCGATCCGACCGGGAAAGGTGTTGGTTGGGAACTAAGGCCGCCATATTCAATCAGAATGCCGCCCTTCGCCATCGCAGCAGTTATCGAGGCAAAGGCGGGCCCGGCAACAGGATCGAAAACGACACGAAACCCGTTGGCTCCCCCCGCTTTTTGAAGGTTCCGCTCGAACTCGCCATCTTCCATGACAATTACCTGGTGGGCCCCGGCATTCAACAGGTCTTCTTTCTTTGCCGCCCCGCGCGTGACTGCGATAGGACTCGCGCCCACGAGATTTGCCATTTGGATCGCCGCAAGTCCCACACTGCTGGAGGCGGCGGTAATAAGCACAGGTTCGCCGGCTGAAAGGGAGGCTATGTCGATCAGTGCGCCATATGCCGTGAGGTACTGCATCCAGCTTGCCGCAGCTTGCTCGAAGCTAAGATGAGCGGGATGTTTGACCACCAAATGAGCCGGAAACGTCGCAACTTCACCATAGGCCGGCCAGCGTTCCATCGAGACGGAAGGGATTACACTGACGATATCTCCTGGCGATAGGGTGTCGACTTCATCACCGATCGCATCGACGAAACCGGCTGCTTCTAACCCCAACCCCGATGGGAGGGAGGGAACTTGAATATAACTTCCAGATCGCATCAAGACATCAGCGCGGTTAACGCCGATGGCCTTGACCCGGAGACGCACTTCATTTGACGTTGGCAAACTTGCTTCCGTCTCTTCGATACGTAGCACATCCGGTCCTCCGGTCTGATAAAAACGCACCACACGAGCCATAACGATCTCCTTATTGATTTTCACGAATTCATGTGTCGCAGAACGAGAACTTGGTATAAATCGCCGTTCTGGCAGCACAGAAAAAACCAGGAGTTCCGAATTGGATCGTTTGGCAAGCATGCAGGTCTTCGTTAAAGTCGTCGAAATTGGATCGTTCGCAGCGGCTGCCGACATCTTCGGTATTTCCGCCCCCATGGTTGGCAAGCACATCCGATCGCTCGAAGGACGTTTGGGCGTCACGTTGATCAACCGCACGACGCGGCGCCAAAACCTCACCGATCTGGGTCGTGCCTACTACGAAAGATGTCTCGCCATCCTTGCAGACATCGATGTCGCGGAAGCTATGGCTGCAGAGAACCTGCTGACGCCCAAAGGCCGCTTGCGCGTAACGATGCCAGCCCTATTAGGACGCATATGTGTTGCGCCAATACTGCTGACCATGGCGGCCAGCTTTCCCGACTTAAAGCTGGAAATGTCCTTCACGGACGACATGATCGACTTAGCCGATTTTGATTTGGCGATCCGCAGTCTTGCCGAGAACCACGGCACCATCCCAGGAGGCGCTGGGATGATGACGCGGCGACTTTCCTCCCATCAGATGGTCGTCTGCGCATCACCGAATTATCTTTCACGCCGTGGCCAACCGACGACACTAGCTGAACTCGAGACACACGAACTGATAATCTTTGGCAAACATGGTCGACGGCAGCCTTGGCAGTTTTCCGGCGCCGACGCCCTACCAGTTGACCTCGAGCTCCCAGGTCGGGTCGTGATGGACGACCTTGCCGCCATCGCTGATGCCGCCGCAGTCGGCCTTGGCCTCGCATGGCTACCAACTTGGCTAATTCGTCGCCGAATAGAGGAAGGTGAGCTCGCTGTGGTACCGCTGAACACGCCATCGCTTGCCTATCACAACAACGCCCTCTGGCATCAAGCAGTCATGACGCCGAAAATTCGCCTCGCTATCGATCACCTCACATCTGATTTGCCTCAGCGAATGGATAGTCGTCAACGCTTGAAGTGATTAAAGAACAACGTCCTTCTAATTTTACGAACGGGCACTTTTGGCTTGAAGTCGCGTTAGCGGGCAGTGCCACCGGACCGGCGGAAATCGGGACCGACTGCTCCCGAAGTTGCATTCCGTTTCCCAGACTAAACGTGGACGCATGGGTTCAGCTGCCACCTGCTTCGATGGCCTGACCAACGAGCAAGCAATATCGATGATATCATCGCGAGATACCGTTGGATCTTCCATGTTCCAGGCAACCCCCATAGCGATCTTGAAATCTATCCCCTCACCTTTCGAAGCTCGAAATTGCGGTCGGGGAAATCCCGTGTCCATTGCGGCGCAAAGCCAATGCCAAGACCGGCCGATACCCGCTAGGTCAGCGCAAAGGTATCATCGCAGCTGTAGGCAATGTTGCGGGCAAGATCGTGCTCGGCAAACATCTCGGCAAAATACCGCTCGGTGTAGGAGAGGTTCTGGCGGGAGAACGAGATGATTTTTTGATCGCGCAGGTCCTCGATGCAGATCTCGGCCCAGACCGGGCAGCCGGCTGTCCTTGGCAACTGCCAGCAGATATTCCTCATTGGCCATCGAGAAAAACCGCAGGCTACGATATTCTCCACCGGCCGGATCAAGCCGAAATTGATCTGACCCGATTCCAGGCTCAGGATGATGTCGCTGGTCGAGCCGCTTTGGATTTGAAGCCGGATGTCAGGATATTTGCGGGTTGTTTTCGACAGAAACGCGGGCAGTGGACCGATGGTTGCCGGATAGATGGCGCCGATCCTGATCTTGCGCACCGTCTGGCCCGCGGCCGAGCGTGTCGCCTGCGCGCTCATGTCGATATCGCTCAGGATCCGCACACACCGGTCATAGAAGGTTTCGCCGGCAACCGTCAGATCGACCCGGCGTGTCGTTGGGACAAACAGGTGAACCCCCAACTCCCGCTCCAGCGCCTGGATCTGCGTCGACAACGCCGGCAGGGCAATATGCACCCGAGCCGCCGCCCTGCCGAAATGCAGCTCCTCGGCGCTACGAAGTAGGCGAGTTGGCGCAGTTCCATCGACGTAGCCCCGGTTGCGGAACAATAGTTCATTTCCAGCATGGTTTAGTCAAAAAATTTAGAGATCCACAGTCCGTCTGTTGTAAATCCGTCAATATCGCATGGTTAGGCCATGGATATTAAACAGACCCATCGGGTGGAATTTGCGAAGGCTTCGCGTGGAAGGCGGCTTTTCCCAGGAGAAGCTGGCGCTTGAGGCAAATATCGACCGCTCCTACGTAGAGCGTATCGAGCGCGGCATGGAGAACGTTACCGTTTCCGCCTTAGAAGCCCTGGCAGGTGTTCTCGGCGTCAACGTCGCGGAACGATTCGTCGAGGGAGACGCGACCTCTTCCGATGAGATCCGGTAGAAAACCAAAGCTATGATTATGGGAGCTTAATTGTGAGCTCACAGGTGACACAGCCAATTTATCCATGGAGCGGCAACAGCTTTCGATCTTGAAGATCTATGTTGGTCTGCGCGCCCATCAGCGAACGAAATCTGGTCTCGATCGACAACATGGCTCGCCGCGCTCCCAGAGCTGAGAACAGCGTCACGACTTCCACAAGAGAACGCCGCCGCCGCAAAGACCAGATGGCGAGTTAGATTAGAACTATCTCACCTGAAATCAGTCGAGCAGCCGCTTGACGCAATTCATCTGAAGAGTAGTTATTCAACCGCCCTCTATCGGCGTCGATTGCTAGCAAGGCGCTCCATCAGTCTGAAAGCCCACCTATGTCAGAGAAGAGTTCCCATCGCGGGCTTGTTGTTGTCGCGATCATGGCAAGCATGGCGATGATCGCCATCGAGGCAACGATCGTTTCAACCGCAATGCCACAGATTGCTGCTCAACTGGGACAGATCAATCTCTACTCCTGGGTGTTTTCGTCATTCCTGCTGACTCAAACAGCCACGACCGTCGTCTTTGGTAAGCTCGCGGACATTTACGGTCGCAAACCGATGATCCTTATTGGCATCGCACTGTTTCTGTTTGCCTCGGTACTCGCGGGATTCGCATGGTCGATGCCGTCGATGATCGCCTGCCGTCTCCTGCAAGGGATCGGAGCGGGGGCAATTCAACCTGTCGCCATGACGGTGGTTGCTGATCTCTTTCCCGGCAGTCAGCGAAGCAAGGTCCAAGGCTATCTGGCCAGCGTCTGGGCGCTGTCTGCAGTTGTTGGACCGCTTCTCGGCAGCCTCATCATCCACAATCTCCCCTGGGCATGGGTTTTCTGGATCAACGTACCGGTGGGAATTTTTGCAGCCTTGGCATTCATGTTCTTCCTGCATGAGGAAAAGCGAACCCGGGTTGTATCCATCGACATCCTCGGAGCCGGACTGTTCGCCATCTCCATATCTGCCCTGTTGATTGCGTTGACCGAAATGGAGACGACAGTATCCGGTTATGCAATCGTGGCTCTTGCCGTCTTTGTCATCACTCTTGCGGCATTCATCTGGCAGGAGCGCCGGGCCGAAGCACCCATGGTCGCGCCCGACCTGTGGCTGAAGCGGCCGATAGCATTCGCAAATCTGTCTGTGTTTTTCGCAAGCATGTCGATCATGGGATTAACGACATTCTTGCCGATGTACGTCCAGACGGTTCTTGACCGCTCACCGCTAGTGGCGGGTTTCGCATTGACAATGCTGCTCCTAGGTTGGCCATGCGGTGCGACAATCGCGTCACGCACGTTTGCGCGCTTTGGCTTGCGGCCGATCATGATAACCGGCAGTATCTGCATTCCGGCCGGCACGTGCCTGCTCGTCCTGCTTACATCCTCGAGTTCGGCGTCGCTGGCTGGTGCAGGCTCGCTTGTCATGGGCTTCGGTATGGGGTTGCTCAATATTAGTGCCTTAATCCTTACCCAGGATAGCGTGAGCTGGTCTGAGCGCGGCAGTGCCACTGCTTCAAACGTTTTCTCCCGCAACCTCGGCAGCACACTCGGCGCGGCTGTGCTCGGCGCGGTACTGACATATGGCCTGGCACACTCCACCAACGGCCAGCCGATAACGCCGGAGCAACTGCGAGGTCTCCTGAACGGAACTGGCGCCATCATGGCTGACGGACAAGCAATCCGGCTTGCCTTGCAACACGCACTGCATTCAACTTTCGTGGTGATGCTGTTGATCGCTGTATTGATCGTGCCGGTCTGCCTGCTTGTTCCAAGGCATGAGGTCCGTCGGGGGGTTCAGCATGAGGCGTGATCTCCTTTGATCGGAGATTCTAGGACGGCTGAAGTAAGACCCGGGCGTCCTGTGTCAGACGAGTTGACGCGCCATGCGAATTTAGGGACCTACGTTACAAGTGACTCTTGGCTGTCGTATTGATCGCCTTGAAGGGAATCCATCCCGCGACCCGTCCACTGACGGCAGGCCACGGAAAATCTGCACCGTCGAGCGCCATTCTCACCCTCATAGCTCGCCAATTGAGTCTTGCCGGGCTTTGGCCGGACTTGTCAATGGCGACAGGTGTCACCCGGCAGTTCAGGGTGACAGATCGTCCACCCGACGGTGGGTGACGGCCGGGTCCGGTCAATGTCATCAAGACCTGATGAACGACAGCAGGTCGGGTTGAGGACATCCGCATGTGTGGTCAGTATGCCATGGGGGTAACCTGGGTGGGTCTTCAGCGTCCCATTCTTGAGCAAGTCGACCGCACGAGGCGCGGAACTGCGAACGGGACGCCTTGATCGGCCTCGCCATGCATCACTAGCACCGGCACGGTGATCTTCTTGAGATCCTCGGTGTAATCTTCGAGCCAGGAGTCGACGGTCGCGTAATGAGCGAGAGCGCCGCCAGCCATCCCCTGGCGCCACCAGTTCGCAACGACTGCTTCCGAGGGCTTGGCCCCATCGAGGTTGTAGCCGTAGAACGGATTCTCAGGGACGAAACGGTAGAATTCCGACCGGTTGCCCAGACCAACGCCGTCTTGCCGGTGAGATCAATCTGCATTTTGTCTACCCCCTGGGTTCAGTGGCCTTCGTTTTTTGAAAAGAATGTCTGCAAAACCTGGAACGGTTTCTTCGCTATTCCAGTCCCGTTGCAATTCGCAGGTCAACGGCACCCACGTGACCGGTTTGCCGCCGGCCTGGACGAGCCTCGGCACCCATCCGGCAACGTATTCAAATACCATTTTAATTTCTGGCGTGCGGATAATCCGGAGCATGACTCGGAAGACTGTAACGCGGGCTGAGTTGGCTGCGTCGGTTTTCAAGAAAGTGGGCCTTTCCCGGACGGAATCCGCAAGGCTCGTAGAGTTGGTGCTCGACGATATTTGTTCGGCCATCACGCATGGAGGGACCGTCATGCTTTCGTCTTTCGGAACTTTTCAGGTGCGGGAGAAAAGCGAACGCATTGGCAGAAATCCTAAAACCGGTACTGAAGCTCCAATTTCTCAGCGCCGCGTTGTGACTTTCAAAGCCTCTCATACCTTTAAAGACCGAGTCCTCAGCGCTCACCTAGCGCGACTGGACCCGAAACCCAATTCCTGACTAACGTAGGGGTTCAAAAACCAGCTGACTTTCGTGCGATCCGGTGACGTAACCGGCCGGATTTTAGGTGCCGTTTATTCAAGCGGTCGAGAGTTCCTCGGTATACACAGCGTTGAAGTGGCAACAGGTTAAACGATAAAAAAGTCGCCCGCGGCCAACGACGTTCCAAAGTTCACCATCGCAAACTTCACGGCCGCCTGCCCTCCCACACCATCGACATCGTACGACAAGACGCCCGTATTCTTGTTGAAGATGATCCGGTCATCAGCGTCCAAGGCAGCTTTCCCAGTGATGAAAGCGTTGGCGTCAAGAGTTCCCTCAACAAGGCCACCGAATACCGAATTGTCCAATCGAAGTTCGTCATCCGCGGATCGAAAATCGATAATCCAGTCTAGATCGGCCGCCCTCGGTGCGACGTCAAAAACAAACGTATCTTGGCCTTCTCCGCCTGTCAGGAAGTCGAATTCGAAACCGCCGCTCAGAACATCATGACCCGCACCGCCAGAGAGATGATCGTTGCCCTGTCCCCCGGTGAGAACATCATCCCCGCGATCGCCCCGCAGGTCGTCGTTTCCTTTATTTCCGTCGATTATGTCGTCAAACTTGCTGCCGATTATGCGGTCGCTGCCCCCCTTTCCGTCAACGATGACGGCATGTTCGTAGGCCTTGTAACTGACCGCATCCCTGCCGTCCGTCAGCACAATGGACTGGGCCGGTGGTGCTATCGTGATGGTAATAGTTGCAACATTGCTGTTGCCCTGGCCATCCGTGGCATAGACCGTAAACGTATCAGTCCCAGTGAATCCCGCGTCCGGCAGGTAATCGAAGAAATTCCCCTTCAGGAAATCCTGATGGTAGTGAACGCTGCCGCCGGACTCTCCCTGCGGAAACGGATAGGAGCCGGGCTCGAAGCGGGTTTCCTGTTCTACGCTCCCATTATCGGGTCCATCGAGAATGACGAACGACAGCAGGTCAAAGTCTTTGTCGGTTGCATTGAACTTGATATCGTCCAGGATCTCTCCCGTCGAGAGTGTGAAGGTCAGGTCCATGACGGTAGGCGCGTGATTGATAAAGGTATCAGGTTGGACCACGCCATCCGACAGAATGATCTGATGTTGGCCGTACTGAGTGTTTTCGCCGCCAAAATACTCATTTGCACCAGTATAGGTGACCGTAATGTCGTCGGGGTTTTGGGCTGTGACCGAAACGGTGCCTGCGGAGAGATAGGCAGCCTGGGCGGATAGCGTGCGAATGTAATTGCCCTCGTTGTCAAAGACATGCGTTTCGACCCTTGTAAAGATCTCGTTCCTGCCGTCGTTCGTGAAGCTCGTAACGGTGAAGAACCCATCGAAGACGTCGACAGAGGCAACGTCGACTGACCCAAAGAAATAATCGGGCTGCGCGCCTATAGGGCCGACAACTCCACCCGCAGCGTCAGTTATCGTGAAGAGAATTGCGTCCGGGCTTTCATTGTTGACGTCTTCCCATACAGAAAGCTCATTTCCATTGCTCAAAACCGGCATTAGCATCATCCTTGGCTGCGAGGGAGGCGACTGAGCGTCCGTAATTACCATGTGCCATTCATGACATTATGACGAAGCGGAACGACCCCACAGACAATGACCGCAGACGATAATAGGACGTAAATGGTTGAACCTATCTGGTACAGTGTTGGTACAACCCAGCGTGGATATAGATGCAGGCTAACCGGCCCCGCATTCGCTGGCGTCAAGATAAATCGCGAGACAGCTCCGGGATGACGTTGATTATTGAATACCCTCAAAATATCAATAAGTTCGACTTGGGACCGCCTGCCATTTTGGTATGAACCAACGGCTCACAACTCAATCTAAGCCTTTGACAAATCTATGTTTAGTTAATCGGTTGGGCGGTTCATCCTAGTTTTAGCCATTCAGCCAGCTCGCTTTCCGCTCGTTCCAAGGCACTGTAGTTAAGAAGCTTGCGCAGCATAGCAACGGTCACAGCCCTTGCTCGCAGATTGAAGCGACTGTCTTCATGGTCATCTGATGCGTTTTGATAAACATCGAGTTTTTCGTAGAGCTGCTGTAGTCTATTCTGGACGCTGCGAAGGGAGAGGCCGCGCCTTCTCGCAATAGCCCGATCCGTTAGACCCAAGGCAATATCGATTAATATTTCATATTCCGAATCGCTGAAACCTTTGGCCTGGCCGAGGCTCTTTTGCTGCATCCCGCGCACTTCCCGATCGATGACGCATTGCGCCTCGACGAAGATACTGCGCAAAGCCAGTTTCAACCGCTCGTCAGAAGCGGACTTGAGCACATA
The DNA here is from genome assembly GCA_900473045.1 of Hyphomicrobiales bacterium. Classification (GTDB taxonomy): domain Bacteria; phylum Pseudomonadota; class Alphaproteobacteria; order Rhizobiales; family Rhizobiaceae; genus Pararhizobium. The sequence continues at coordinate 267,940 of UCKS01000017.1, read as the reverse complement.
TCCATAAGCCGCACCGTCCGGAACGATCCGTGAGACGCCTCGCACATAGGCCTCGTCGGAATAGTTGGACCAAAAGAGGATACGCGTATCCGGCCGCTCTTTCCAAATCGTGCGGGCGGCCTCTATCCCGTTTCGATTGTTCATCTGCAGGTCCATGACGACATGTGCGGAGCGGTGGTCGCGGGCGAGCTTTTCCCCCATGGTGCCGTTTTCCGCCTCGATGACGGTTTCGCATTCCGGCAGCGCAGCACTGACGGCTTCGTGCAGGTAGGATCGGTGCAAGGGGTCGTCTTCGACGATCAGAACCTTCATTGGTCGTTACTCGGATTACGTTGGCGCGGAGTCTGTGCCGCCAGTGGCAGATGGACGCCGATCGCGGTCCCGAGATTGTTTCGACCAGCGCTGATTGAAAATCTGGCGGAAATCAGCCTCGCCCTCGTTTTCATATTGTCGATTCCGCCGCCGTTGCGCCGGCGCTGCTTTGCAATACCAACACCGTCGTCACAGACTTCAACCGAGAAGCCATCGTTTCGCTCGCCGAGCCGCACGACGATGCGGTTCGCTTGGGCATGGCGCACTGCATTGTTGATTGCCTCCTGGGTGATACGAAACAGTGCAACGGATACCGTCGGATCCAGGCTATCAACGCCACCCTCCGTTTCGTCTATCAACTCGCGGTCGATCGAGAGCCCACTATCGCGCACCGATCGATCCAGATGGTTTTCTACAGCCTGGACGAAGCCAAAGAGCTGCAGGACGGAAGGCTTCGCTTCCTCGATGATCTGCCGGAGATCCTGCATACAGTGTTGCAGGCTGCGAACCAGAGGCTCTAATGCTTCGCCGGCCACATCAGGTTCGTGGGTGAGGCGCTCGAGTCGGCGGGACAGCCGGGTCAGGTCGGCCAGCGTCTGATCATGCAGATCCATGCCGATACGCTGGCGCTCACGCTCGAGGGCTTCCGTCAGATTGAGTGCACCAAGCCGCAATCCTTCCTCGCGTGCCCGAGCCTCTGCCTCCACGATCGCCGATTGCTGGGCCTGCTCGGCTGCCCGCAAAGCGAAGAAATAGGGTGAAAGAAGATCCGCCAGGGAGCGGGCGTTGACGATGTCTTCCATCGTATAGAGCCCTACCTGGTGTGACGAACAGCTCAGTGCACCGATCACATCCCCTTCCACCTTGAGCGGAACATGGATCCGGCTGCGAAGAGCCTGGTCGAAAATGGGCCGGGTGAAAGCGTTTTCAAAATTGAACCGCGGGTCTATCCCGGCGTCATCCGTTAGAAAGTAAGAAACCTCCCCCCAAAGAAGGCCACGGATCGGGCTACCGGAAACGAGTGCCGGCGGGTGGTTGCCCCATGCGGTTTCAAGTCCGGTCTCATAGGCCGTGTGGTATTTGCCGCCATGCATGACGATGCAGACGTCTAGATGATCATGCGGGATGATATGGGCGATCTGCGCCGCCACCGCGCGTATGGCAGAGCGGAATTCAAGCTGCCCAGCAAGCAGGCGCGATATTGCCAGATAGTGTTCGAGAAGCACCGATGGTGCCATCTTGAGCATGCTTGTCTCTCCTCCTTGCCAATTTCGTCCGCCTCCACGGCAAAGTCCGAGTTATTTTCTGCGCCTGCCGGGCACCGCGCGTCTTGCTGGATCCCGCATCATCTACAGCAGATTCCGCAAACGCGCTGCCTCAATCTTCCTATACAAGCATCGCATTCTATACGATCCTTTCCTTACCGAGAGGAGGAAGCTCGGCATTTCACGAAAGCGCATCGCCGCTTCGGCGAGGATGAAAAGATCCCGCTCTATGAAAGCCGGATCAACAGGGAGAGAGAAATGATTCTCAAGAAGATGCTTTTGGCATCGGCCGCACTGGCGTGCGCCGCCATACCGATGCAGGCAATGGCCGATACAGCGGCCAAGAAGATCGCGCTGTCCAATAACTACGCCGGAAATTCATGGCGGCAGGCGATGCTGACGAGTTGGGAAAAGGTAACCGGCGAAGCCGTGAAGGCCGGTGTCGTTGCCGCCGCCGATCCTTTTACCACAGCCGAGAACCAGGCGACCGAGCAGGCCGCGCAGATCCAGAACATGATTCTGCAGGGATATGACGCCATTGTGATCAACGCTGCGTCTCCGACAGCACTCAATGGCGCCGTCAAAGAAGCCTGCGATGCCGGCATCACCGTCGTCTCATTCGATGGCATCGTGACGGAACCGTGCGCGTGGCGCATCGCGGTCGACTTCAAGGAAATGGGCCGCAGCCAGGTCGAATACCTGTCGAAGAAAATCCCGGCTGGCGGCAATCTACTCGAAATCCGTGGGCTCGCCGGTGTTTTCGTCGATGACGAAATCTCGGCCGGCATCCACGCTGGTGTGGCCCAGTTCCCGCAATTCAAGATCGTTGGCTCCGTGCACGGCGACTGGGCGCAGGACGTGGCCCAAAAAGCGGTGGCCGGCGTCCTTCCGAGCCTTCCCGACGTCGCAGCGGTCGTCACCCAGGGCGGCGACGGCTATGGTGCGGCGGAAGCCTTTGCAGCCGCTAAGCGGCCGATACCCACGATCGTAATGGGCAACCGCCAGGACGAGCTGAAATGGTGGAAGGAACAGAAGGATGCCAATGGCTACGAAACTATGTCCGTTTCGATCGCACCGGGCGTGTCGACGCTTGCCTTCTGGGTCGCCCAACAGATTCTCGACGGAAAGGATGTGAAGAAGGATCTCGTCGTCCCTTTCCTCAGCATCAGCCAGGACACGCTGGAGACCAATCTGGCCAGCACCCAGGAAGGCGGCGTTGCCAATGTCGAGTATTCGCAGGCCGATGCCGAAAAAGTCATAGCAACAGCAAAATAAAACATCCTCCCAACCTACGGTTCTGTTTGGTCTGCGCACCGGCCAGAACCGTCCCTTTTTCTGCAGGCAAGGTAGGCTATGACGACAATCCCGCTGCGGCACGCGGTCATCGAGGTTGCGGATGCAAAAGTCAGCTTCGGCGCGGTCAAGGCGCTCGATGGTGTGACGTTGAGAATTCTGCCGGGCGAATGCGTTGGCCTCGTGGGACATAACGGCGCCGGGAAATCGACGATCGTCAATGTCATCAATGGCGGTTTATCGCCTCACCAAGGCACCATCGCATGCGCAGGGGAGCTGATGCCGCGTTATGGCATTGCTGCGGCGCGCTTTAATGGCGTGCGGTGCGTCTTTCAGGAATTGTCGCTTTGTCCGAACCTGACAGTGATCGAGAACACCCGTGTCATGCACCGCACGCTGACGGGTTGGGGCTGGCGGCGTCGTGCAGCGCGCATCATCGGCGCCAAGCTCGATGAAATCTTCCCTGGCCACGGGATTGACCCCAACGGCGTTGTCAGCGATCTTTCGATCGCTCAGCGACAGATGGTGGAGATCGCCACAGCCTTCTCGCAGGTGGCCCAGCCGGTGAAGCTCGTCATCCTCGATGAACCCACGTCTTCGCTCGACGCAAGCCTTGCGACGCAACTTTTGTATTATGTCCGCAGCTTCGTTGCGGCTGGCGGATCTGTCATCTTCATTTCCCATATTCTCAGCGAAATACTGTCGACGTCCGACCGCATCGTCGTGATGAAGGACGGCAAGGTGGTGACCGAGCGACCTGCCGGTGAATTCGACGAGCACAGTCTGGTCGCGGCCATGGGCAGCGTGGTCAAGGGCCGCGATCAGGAAAAGCGCGTCAAGGACAATGCTGGCCTTACGCCACTCCTGTCGCAGGCTTCGCGGCGCGGAAAGGGCATTGCGTTCGAGGCTTTTCCCGGTGAAATCGTCGGTCTTGCCGGCCTTGGCGGTCACGGCCAGACCGACACTCTGATCGATCTCTATCTGGCGCGCACGGGCAACTGGTCGAGCAGGCGTGAAGCTCAGGTAGCCTTCGTTGCCGGAGATCGCGCGCTAAACGGCGTCTTTCCGCTCTGGAGCATCCTGAAGAACCTCACGATCGCCGATCTTGGCGGCCTCTCCCGGCGCGGCTTAGTCAGCGAGCCCGCCGAGGCCGATCTTGGGCAGTCTTGGAAACAGCGGATCGAAATCCGCACACATGATATCGGAAATCCTATCCTGTCACTGTCGGGCGGCAACCAGCAGAAGGTGTTGTTTGCCCGTGCCCTTGCAACGCCCGCGCCCGCCGTCCTCATGGATGATCCCATGCGCGGCGTCGACGTCGGCACGAAACAGGAGGTCTACGCCATTCTGCGGGACGAGGCAGATAAAGGACGCACATTCGTCTGGTACTCGACCGAGATGGATGAAGTCTGCCTTTGCGACCGAGTCTACGTCTTCAACAATGGTGTGATCGTCGCCGAACTCAAGGAAGAAGCCGTAACGGAGAAGAATATCCTGGCCGCATCCTTCATGGGTGCTGCCGCATGAAGAAAGTCCTGTCCCCCGATACGATCCGGCTTTTGATACCCGCCTTGTCGCTGACGATCCTTCTGATTTCCGTATTCTACCTTCAGCCGCGTGCCATGAGCTATACCGGGCTCAACCTTCTGTTCAATCTTGCCGTACCGATCGCGTTCGCGACCATCGCTCAGATGCTGATCATGACGGTGAACGATCTGGATCTGTCGATGGGTACCTTCGTCAGCTTCGTGGCATGTGTCGCTGCAACGTTCCTGCAAGCCACCCCGTTGGTCGGCGTGCTCGTGCTTGCAGCCGCAATCGCGATTTACGCGGCCCTCGGTGTGCTCATCCATCTCCGGAACCTCCCATCCATTGTCGTCACACTCGGCATGAGCTTCGTCTGGGGCGGTCTTGCGGTGCTCATCCTGCCCGCTCCGGGCGGACAGGCGCCAGGATGGGCACGCGTCATCATGATTTCCCGGCCGCCGTTTGTACCGATGGCGATCATCGCCTGCATTATCATTGCCGTAGTCTCGCATTTCGTCATCATGCGCTCCTCCCTCGGCGTCATCCTAAGAGGCGTCGGTGGCAATGCCCGTTCTGTGGAGCGCGCTGGCTGGTCCATTTTGGGAGCTCGAGCAGCGACCTATGCGCTTGCAGCGTTTTTTGCCATTCTCGCCGGTATCTCGCTGGTCGGACTAACCACGTCCGCAGATGCCAATATCGCGCTGCGCTACACACTTCTGTCGATTGCCGGTGTCATCCTCGGCGGTGGTGAGTTTACAGGTGGCCGCGTCTCTCCCATCGGCGCGGTCATTGGCGCCTTGACGCTGACGCTTGCCGGATCTTTCCTCTCCTTCCTGCGCATCTCGCCGGACTGGCAGATTGGCGCGCAGGGCGCGATCCTGATCGTTGTACTCGGGCTCCGCCTGCTGCTCAATCGCCATGAAAACCGAGGGAGGCAACCATGAACCTCCTCGCTTCCCTGTCCCATAAGCCGTGGATCTGGTCTTTCGTGGCAGCGATGGCCGTGTGGATCGCCACCATCCTGTTTACTGGCGGTGCAAGCACGATTGGCCTCAGCCAGGCGGCGCTGACTTTCGCAGCCTTTTCCATTCTGGTCGGCATCGGACAGATGTTCGTAATCACACTGGGGCCGGGCAATATCGATCTGTGCGTTCCGGCCACAATGACGCTTGCGGGCACTGTCGCGCTGAAATTCATGCAGGTCGACAATTCACTGATCCTGCCGGGACTTGTCGTCGCCATCGGCGTTGGCGTTGCGGTCGGGATCGGCAATTATGTCCTGATCAAGCTCCTGCAAATCCCGCCGATCATTGCGACGCTGTCGATGAGTTTCATCGTTCAATCGACGGCGATCTGGACGAATCGCGGCCTGCGCATCAAGCCGCCGGAAGCCCTGGCAAAATTCTGCACGGAAACCACGCTCGGGATCCCGAATGTCACTTTCGTTGCCTTGATCCTCTCGGCGTTCGCCTTCATTCTGTTGCAAAAGTCGGTTTACGGCCGATGGGTCGCAGCAATCGGCCAGAGCATCCGTGCAGCTCGCATGGCCGGTATCCCTGTCGATGGCACGCGCTTCGTCACCTATGTTCTCTGCTCCGTTCTGGCCGCAATCTGTGGCTACCTACTTGCCAGTTTCTCAGGCGGTGCGGCGCTCAACATGGGCTCGGAATACCTCCTGATGTCGATTGCCGTCGTCGTTATAGGCGGTACGGCCGTTGCGGGCGGCAACAGCAACGTGGCTGGAATCTGGGGAGCGTCGCTCTTCATGTTTCTTGTCGTCTCCATGCTCAACACCTATGGCGCCGGTGCCGGCATCCGGCTGATCATGACTGGCCTCATCATCATTGCCGTCATCGTGGTCGCAGGCGGCCGCAATCCAAACCAACGTTAGTCCGGTCCAATCCCATGCCACAACCCTCCCCCTATGAAGTCCACGATCCCCGATTCAAGACGCTGATTATAGGCAGCATCGCCCTTGAAGAGCTTTACGCCGGCTGCCGCTGGGCCGAGGGCCCGGTCTGGTTCGGCGATGCGCAGCAACTCCTGTGGAGCGACATTCCGAACGAGCGCATGATGCGCTGGGTGCCGGACGGAGGGGTCTCCGTGTTCCGCGCTCCGTCGAACTTCGCCAATGGCAATACCCGCGACCGGCAGGGCAGGTTGATTTCCTGCGAGCACGGCACGCGGCGCGTCACGCGCACAGAGGCCGATGGTTCGATGACGGTCCTTGCCGAGAGCTATGAGGGCAGACGGCTCAATTCGCCCAATGACGTCATCGTCCGCTCGGACGGCACCATCTGGTTCACAGATCCGACATACGGCATTCTTTCGGACTACGAAGGGTATCAGGCAGAGCCGGAGCAGGCCACCCGCAACGTCTACCGGCTCGATCCCCTCACCGGCGACCTTGCCGTGGTGGTCAGCGATTTTCTGCAGCCGAACGGCTTGGCCTTTTCACCGGATGAGACCAGACTCTATGTCGCCGACAGCGGTGCAAGCCACGACGAAACCGCGGCGCGCCATATTCGGATCTTTGATATCGGGGATGGAGGAACGGTGACGAACGGGCGGGTTTTCTGCGAGATCGGTAATGGCATCCCGGACGGAATGCGCGTCGATGTTAGCGGCAATGTCTGGTCGAGCGCTGCCGACGGGGTGCACTGCTTCGCCCCTGACGGTACCCTCATCGGCAAGATAAAGGTCCCCCAGACGGTCGCCAATCTCACATTTGGCGGCCCCCGTCGCAACCGCCTCTTCATCACGGCCACCCAGTCGCTCTACGCCATTTATCTAACGACCACCGGAGCCACCTGGTCCCGGTAGCGCAGGACAATGAAGCACGGTCCATGTGAGGCCTCTTCACTTTAGTGGAAAGCTGTACTATAGCTTTCCACAAGATGGAGGACTACTTATGGGTAACACCGCTGTTCCGCTTGTCCCTGGCGATTTTGTCGCAGGAGCGATTGCATCGATAACGCGCCTGATACGCGACACGGAGCTTAAACCGGGCGATCATTTGCCGGCCGAGGCGGCTCTTTCCGAGCAGTTTCAGGTATCCAGGACAGTGATCCGCGAAGCACTGCGCTCGCTGGCCGCCTTGCGTCTTGTCGATCTGGGCGTGGGCAAAAGGCCGACGATTGCCCCACTTGACGATGCTTCGATGGCTATGATGATCGAACATGGCGTGGTGACAGACCAGATCGACATCCTGCAGATCTACGATGTGCGCCGCACGATCGAGGCACGCACGGCGACGCTGGCCGCACTCCGGCGCACAGAGGCAGAAGCGCAGCTGATCCTTGATCACGCCCAGGCCATGGCACAAGCCATCGCCCATCCCATGGCGATCATGGAGCATGATATCGCCTTTCACGCAGCCATCGCCCGCGCCTCCCGCAACCCGGTCTTCGCGTTGATCATTGGGGCCTTCCAGGGCGTGACCCGCCAGACATGGCCGATCGGCTGGAAAAGCCGTGTCGATGATGATGAACGTCGGGCGATGAATGCGCTGCACGAGGACCTCGCGCTGGCAATCGTCGACGGCAATCCGCAGGCCGCGGCCGTGTTGATGAACCGGCATTTCGATCAAAGCATCAAGGCACTGCTTACCGCAGGCCTGGTTTGAGACATCCAGGAGAATCCACCCATGAAAATCACCGGCCTCGAAACCGTGCGCGTTGCAGAGCGTGCCAACCTGCTTTGGTTGCTGGTTCATACCGACGAGGGCCTAACCGGTCTCGGAGAAACCTTCTTCGGCGCCCAGACGGTCGAGGCCTACGTGCATGAATATATTGCACCAAGGGTGATCGGCCGTGATCCGCTGCAGATTGACCTGTTGGCCGCCGACCTTGTCGGCTATCTCGGGTTTCGGTCGTCCGGGGCCGAAGTGCGTGGCAATTCCGCCTTCGACATCGCGCTCTGGGATATTTTCGGCAAGGCGACGGGTATGCCGATCGCACAGTTGCTGGGCGGGTTTACCCGTCAGGAGATCCGCACCTACAATACCTGTGCCGGGAGCGAATATATCAAGAAAGCCACCGGACAGACGACCTCCAATTACGGCCTTTCGGACGGCAAGGACTACGACGACCTCAACGGCTTCCTCCACAATGCCGACGAACTTGCCCAATCGCTGCTTGAAGAGGGCATCACGGCGATGAAGATCTGGCCCTTCGATGCGGCGGCGGAAAAGACCCGCGGGCAATATATCTCGATGCCGGACCTGAAACAGGCGCTCAAGCCTTTCGAGAAGATCCGCACGGCGGTCGGCGACAGGATGGATATCATGGTCGAGTTTCACTCCATGTGGCAATTGTTGCCGGCCATGCAGATCGCCAAGGAATTGACGCCGTACAAAACGTTCTGGCACGAAGACCCGATCAAGATGGACAGCCTGTCTAGCCTTGCACGTTATGCAGCCGTGTCGCCCGCACCGATTTCGGCGTCGGAGACACTCGGCTCGCGCTGGGCGTTCCGCGATCTTCTGGAAACCGGCGCGGCCGGGGTGATGATGCTTGACATTTCCTGGTGCGGCGGGCTCTCGGAGGCACGCAAGATCGCCGCGATGGCCGAGGCCTGGCACCTGCCTGTCGCACCCCACGACTGTACCGGCCCTGTCGTCCTGTGCGCATCAACCCATCTGTCTCTCAACGCGCCAAACGCACTGGTCCAGGAAAGCGTGCGCGCATTCTACCGCACCTGGTATCGGGATCTGGTGACGGCATTGCCGGAAGTGAAAAACGGGATGATCACCGTTCCCCCCGGCGCGGGCCTCGGCATGGAGCTCAACCCTGACCTGGATCGAGCCTTTACGGTGAGCCGTCGTCTTTCAGATGCGGCCAGCTTGTAACATCCTACGCCTAAGAAAAGAAGATTGGGAGTTTTTTGCGTGACTACTCTGGAAACCCGTGCCGGGATGACAATTTCGCCATATGCAGGTCCGCTGATCATGCTCCTGGGCATGCTGATGTTTGCGCTGAACGATGCGATGGGAAAATGGCTGGTGGCAAACTTCGGGCTCGGACAAGTTATCCTCATCCGCAGTCTGGCGGCGCTTGTCATTCTGGCGCCATTCCTCTGGCAGGCCGGGCTCAAATCGATCACCTCGGCCGAGCAGCCATGGATGCAGTTCGCCCGTGTGGTGTTTTCCAGCTTGGAGGTTTTCTGCTTCTACTATGCAGTGATGTATCTGCCGCTTGCCGATGTCATGACCTACTGGCTGGCAGCACCTATCTATGTTGCGGCGGCGTCTCCCCTTTTGCTGGGGGAGACCGTCGGCTGGCGGCGCTGGTGTGCGATCGCCGCCGGTTTTGTCGGCGTTATCATCACGCTCGAACCATCGAGAGCCATGTTCACCCTGCCTGCCCTCATTTCGATCGTCGGCAGCGCGGCGTTTGCCTTCATGCTGCTGTCAGGTCGCGGCCTGCGCAACACGCCGGACAGGACGCTGGTATTTTTCCAGGTGGCCGGGGCAGCCCTTGCCGGCTTAGCCTTCGCGCCTTTCGACTGGGCACCGATTTCCTCCGGTATCGATCTGGCGCTGCTCGGTCTCCTCGGTATCGTCGCCATGGCTGCCCATATGCTGGTTAACCGTGCCCTGAAGATTTCGGATGCGGCAACGGTGGCACCGCTTCAATATACGCTGCTGCTTTGGGCGGTGGTGTTCGGCTGGATTTTCTTCGGCGATGTGCCCCGGTTGGGCATGCTGGCAGGCGCGGGCCTGATCGTCGCCTCCGGACTTTTCATCTTCTTTAGGGAGCGGCAATTGAAGACGCGCGCAACGGTTCTGCCTGCTGTGCCGGAGTGATGGTCACATCCACCCGCCGATATAGGCTAGACATGGAGAATGGGGACCGGGCAATGATGCCGGTCCCCATTCTCAGATATTCAGTCAGTCAAAGTTACTTGCGTGTCTCCGCAAGCTCCGCAAGGATCGCGTCGACAACATCGGCGCCGATTTCGGCCTTGTGCTTTTCATAAACGATCATCGACTTTTCGCGAATACGGGCCTGCTCTTCAGCAGACAAAACATTCACTTTCAGGCCGGCGGCCTTGATCTTATCAAGTGACGTCTTGTTCAGTTCCTGAATGACCTTCCGCTCCTCGTCACGGCCAACGACCGCACACTCCCGCAGCGCCGTCTGCTCTTCCGGTGTATAGGTGTCGAAGATCGCTTTCGAGAACAGCAGCAGGAAAGGCGTGTAGGCGTGGTTCGTTTCGGTGATGTACTTCTGTACCTCGAAGAACTTTGAGGTATCGATCGTCACGTAGGGATTTTCCTGGGCGTCAATCGCATTGGTTTCCAAAGCCGAGAAGACTTCGCCGAATGCCATCGGGGTGGCGTTTGCGCCGAGGTTCTGGAAGGTGTCAAGGAAGATGTTGTTCTGCATGACGCGAACCTTCATCCCCTCGAAGTCTTCCCATTTGGTAACCGGACGCACAGAGTTCGACAGGTTACGGAAGCCATTTTCCCAATAGGCAAGATTGACGAGGCCGGCAGCTTCTAGCTTCTCATTCATCATATCGCCGAACTTGCCGTCAAGAACCTTATAGGCTTCCTGCGGCGTGGCGAACAGGAAGGGCAGGTCGAAGACGCCCAACGCCGGAATGATGCCGACAAGCGGGGAGGACGAGGTGACAACGCCTTCCTGCACGCCCGAGCGCAGGGCCTGGGTTGCCTGCAAGTCACCGCCAAGCGCACCGCCCCAGAAAGCAGTGATCTTAAGTTTTCCGCCGGACTTTTCATCCAGGCAGGCCTGCATGGCCTTGATGCCGTTGCCAACCGGGTGGTCGGCGTTGATTCCGTTCGAAATGCGGATGTTGCGGTCGTTAAACTCGGCAAATGCCGGGGCGGCGCCCGACAGGCCGAATGCGATCGCGGTGGTGGCTAGAAGCAGTTTTCTCATAATATCCTCCCTGGATGGTTGAGTGAGACTGTGGGTCGCTGGCGGCTAATGCAGCCACCGGGCAGGCACGAGAACGAGGTCCGGAAACAGAACCAAGAGAAAGAGAACGATCGTTTGCGCCAGAAGGAACGGCCAGACCCCGATCGTCACCTTGCCAAGCGGGACCCGACCGACGCCGCTGACGACATTCAGTACGACGCCGACGGGTGGGGTTATCAGGCCAATGCAGTTGTTCATGATGAACATCACGCCGAAATAAACCGGGTCGATACCCGCCTGCTTGATGATCGGCATCAGGACGGGCGTCAGGATCAGGATGGTCGGCGTGAGGTCGAGCGCCGTTCCGACCACCAGAACGAGGATCATGATCACGAACATCAACAGCATCGGGCGGTCGATCAGCGGCTCGATGTATCCGGCGATTTCCGCCGGGATATTGGCGGCGGTAATCAGCCAAGCAGAGACGAGTGCTGCGCAAACGAGGAACATGATGACCGATGTCGTCTTAGCCGCCTGCAGGATGACGCGCGGCAGGTCCCTCGGCTTAAGCTCGCGGTAGATGACCATGCCGACGAACATCGCATAGGCGGCTGCGATCACCGCAGCCTCGGTTGGCGTCATGATGCCGGCCTTGATGCCCCCGAGGATGATGACCGGCATGCCGAGTGCCCACAGCGCCCGGCCGGTGGCTGTCATTCGAGCCGACATCGGCGCCTTGGGCAGCGGCTCCGCCTTGTCCTTGCGCACGACAATCAGCCAGGCGATCACCAGAGCCAGGCCCATCATGATGCCCGGCACGATGCCGGCCATGAACAGTTGGGTGATGGAAACGTTTGCGGCAACACCAAAGACGATGAATGCCATCGAAGGTGGGATGACCGGCGCAATAATGCCGCCGGCGGCGATCAGTCCAGCCGATCGAGGCACATTGTAGCCGGCCTTGGCCATCATGGGGAGCAGAATGGCTGCAAGCGCCGCTGTATCGGCCGCGGCCGACCCGGAGATGCTGGCCATGATAATCGCCGCCAGAATGGCGACAAGGCCCAGACCGCCGCGAATGTGGCCAACGCAGGCAATCGCGAACTCGATGATGCGACGGGATAGGCCGCCGGAGTTCATCAACTCGCCTGCAAGGATAAAGAAGGGAATGGCCAGAAGCGTGAAGGTATCGGCCCCGGCGATCATGTTCTGCGCGATGATCTGCGTGTTGAACATGCCCATGAACCACATGAGAATGACGCCGCAGAACATCAGCGCGAAGGCGACGGGCACGCCGATCGCCATGGCGCCAAGCAACGACCCGATAAAAACAAGAAGGGTCATCAGGTACGCTCCGCCAGTTGTTCGATGGTCTGATTTTCACCTGCGAATGCCGCGATCTCCTCATCTGTCACGCGTCCGGTCACCAACCGAAACAGTCGCTCGATCGCGATGATAGCCATGCCGGCACCTGTGAAAAGGCCGACGCCATAGACCCAGATCATCGACATTCCCGTCACCGGCGCTGCCATACTGGCGTTGATCGGAAACTGCTTCCACGTTCCCCAGAAGAAGATGGCCGAGCATATGATGATCACTAGATTTGACAGAGACATGCAGATGATCCGGCCACGGCGCGACAGAAACATCACCAAGGTCTCAATGCCGAGATGACTGTGCTCACGAAACGCGACGACTGCGCCGATGAATGTCAGCCAGACGAAGAAATAGCGGGACAATTCTTCGGACACGTTGATGCCCGAATTGAAGCCGTAGCGCATGATCACATTGACGAAGACCATGAGCGCCATCGCTGACAGCAGCAGGATCAGCAAAAACTCAAGGAAGCGGAAGAAGAGGTCTATTGTTTTTTGCATATGTCCCTCACGCCTTTTCCAGAAGACCGCGACCAGCCAGGTTGCGAACGAGCGCACCGACGCCGAATGTCCATTCAGGGCAGATATCGCTGCGCTCTACCCAGTTAACTAGGCGGCCGAGCTTGCTTGTCGATATTTCCACACGATCACCGACCTCATGGGTGAACCCGAGGCCTGTGCCTCGGCGGTCCTTGACGGGAGCAAACATGGTGCCGAGAAACAGCACCGCGCCGTCTGGATACTGATGATTGCGATTTATCAACTGCGAGGCAAGGGTTTCCGGCGAGCGGCTGATCGCTTCCATCGGACTTTCGCCCGTCATCTCGAAGCCGTCCTCGCCCTGCACCAGGAGCGAGACCCTGACGCGACGCAGGTCTTCCATTGTGAAGGCGTCGTCGAACAGGCGGATGAAGGGGCCAATCGAGCAGGACGCGTTGTTGTCCTTGGCCTTGCCGAGCAGTAACGCCGAGCGGCCCTCGACATCGCGCAGGTTCACGTCATTACCCAGACAAGCACCAACGATGGTGCCATCCGAGCGCAGCGCGAGGACCACCTCCGGCTCCGGATTGTTCCATTGGGAAATCGGATGGATGCCGACAAGGGCGCCACAACCAACGGACGACATCGGCTGAGACTTGGTGAAGATTTCAGCGTCGGGACCGATTCCAACTTCCAGATACTGCGACCAGAGGCCCATGTCCTGCAGCAGGCTCTTGACCTTGGACGCCTGTTCCGAACCGGCGACCAGACCGCGAAGGCTGTCGCCAAGAACAGGCGCGAGCCTAGTGCGAATATCCTGAGCGCGGAGCGGATCACCCTTGGCCTGCTCTTCGATGACGCGTTCCAGCATACTGTCAGCAAATGTCACGCCGGCGGCCTTGATGGCCTGCAAGTCGATCGGGGCCAGAACCGTGCCGTTGTGCCCGGACAGGAAACTATCGAGGGCACCAAGGTCTGTTAGGCCTGATGTATCGCGCAGGATATCTACAAGGTTTTCTGTTTCGAGAAGGGCCGACATGGTGGCGGCAATGCTCGTCAGGTCCAGAACGCGGCCACCGGAAATTGTCACCGGGCACGGGCCAGCGTTCGCCTTCGACCAGACGCGTCCGACCAGATGAGCATCGGCAACGTCATCCGGCAAGATAGACTCTGCACGCAATACATACCCGGAATTCAAATGTAGTCCTCCCCAGTCTCCAGGAAAGCACGCCCTCCAGCGTAGCTTGCCCTATTGTCAGGATGTCTGACAACACTCCACACGCATTTCTAGTATGAGTTATTCCGCCTGTCCAGAGGCCAAGGCCCGGGGCCGAGGAAAACCGTAACGGCCTGCACCGAGGCAATAGGGCAAACCGGCGACTTCAGTATATCTCGAGCGTCAAGCCCAGCCGGCCTGCAGCCCCCATGATGTGATGGCGCATTGCGGTGCGGGCCACTAGAGGATCCCGTGTCGCTACGGCGTCCCGGATGGCGACGTGCTCGGCAATCGTGACCTCGACGATTTCCTCAAGAACGGCGGCGGCGCGCGCTGCATTAATGGCAAGGCTGATGCGCTCGGCGATGAAGCCTATAAACAGCGGATAATACTCGTTGTGAGTCGCGGCTGCCAGGGCACGGTGAAATACGAGGTCAGCAACGATCCCCTGATCGGTCCATTTCTCGGCACCTGTCATCCGCGCCAGCGAATCGTCCAGCTTCTTCAGATCGGCGTCGACGTGATGGACTGCGGCAAGCCCCGCAGCCTCGATCTCCAGCGGCATGCGGAGCTGGAAGAGGCTACGAAAGCTCTCGCGGTCATGGAGATCCGCCTGCTCAATACGAATTGAACCGCGCCTTAATGCTTCGGTGACGAAAGCACCGACACCTTGGCGGGTCTCGACCAGCCCCTCGTTGCGCAGCTGGGCGATCGCCTCGCGCACCACGGAGCGGCTGACGCCGAAGGTCTTGGCCAGAATATGCTCGGTCGGCAACTTCTCGCCGGCCATGACCCGGCCCTCGGCGATCTCCTTGCCGATATGGCTGGCGATGCGGGCCGGAAGATGCTCGATCCGTCTGATTTGGCTGAAGTCCGCCGTCATGCTGTTGTCCGCCCCTGATAATGCCAGACTATTCTACGATATGCCGGGAAAATTCAATTGGCAGCCCGGGTTCATCACCATCGAAGGATCGATGGCCTGCTTCAGGGCGGTTAGCAATGCGCGCCGCGAAGGAGCCAGCCGCTCTTCGAAATCGGCACGTTTCAGGCGGCCGATGCCGTGCTCGGCGCTGATGCTGCCGTCGTAACCGTCCAGGACCCGATTCACCACCGCCTTGGCCTTATAGATCTTGGCGGCCGCCTCTTCCGGCGAGCTGCCGGATGGCGGCAGGACATTCAGATGCACATTGCCGTCGCCGACATGACCGTAGGACACGCTGATACAATCGGGCAGCGCCTCAGACACCGCCTGTTCGGCATCGCGTACGAAATCGGCAAGACGATGGAGCGGCACGGAAATGTCGGTGCGCATATGCGGGCCGCGCTTGGCCTGCCCCTCGTTCATGCCTTCACGGAAAAGCCAGAGATTGCGGGCCTGTGCCTGCGAGGCGGCAATCACGCCGTCAATCACGAGGCCGTCTTCCATGACGCCACCGAGAAAGCGCTCCATCAGGTCGGCAATATCGACGAGGCCGGAGCCGGAAATCTCCATCAGCACATAGGCTGGATAATCACCGGCAAACGGCATCGGCAGATCGGGGATCGCTTCCCTTGCCAGAACGAAGGCCAGCGGCGGCATGAATTCGAAGGCCGACATCAGGTCGCAGCATTCGCGCCGGGCGCGTCGATAGAGTTTGATGGCATCCCCAAGAGAGTTCAGCCCAAGCAGGGCGGTCGCTACCTGATCCGGGAAAGGCATCAGCTTGATCGACACGGCAGTGATGACGCCGAGCGTACCTTCCGCGCCGATGAAAAGTTGCTTCAGGTCGATACCGCGATTGTCCTTGCGCAGGGTCGACAGGCCATTGAATATCGTGCCGTCGGGCAGCACAACTTCCATTCCCAATACCAGCTCGCGCGTCATGCCATAGCGCAGGACGTTGATGCCGCCAGCATTGGTGGAGACATTGCCGCCGATGCAGCAGGAGCCCTGGGCGCCGAGCGCCAGCGGGAAATACATGTCCTTTTCAGCGACCCGGTCTTTGAGCTCCGACAGGATGCAGCCGGCTTCGACAACGGCGGAAAAATCATCCGCGTCGATGTTGCGGATGGTGGCCATGCGTTCGAGGCTGAGAACCACCTGGCTCCCCGGCTTGTCGGGAATGCCGCCCAGAACCAGTCCGGTATTCCCGCCCTGAGGCACGATCGAAAGCCCGAGGTCGCGGCAGGCTCGAACTGCGGCGGCAACGTCTTCGGTTGTGCGCGGGCGCAGCACCGCAACAGCGCCACTGGTCACATCGCCATGCCAGTCCCGGCAGAAGCGCAGCATTTCATCTGGGTCCGTCAGCACAATGTCGCTGGTCAATGTCGCGCACAAGGATGCCTGCAGACCCGCAGATATGTTGATGACGTCGGCCCTCATTGCCTTGCCTTTCCTCCGGACCGCCGCTTCGAGACCGTCTGTCCTCTTTCGAAGGGCAGGAGATTTTTCCGTAGGCGTTCCAAAATTCTGTTTTCAAGTGGACCATATAAGGTTATCAGACAACCTTACAAACAAAATTTTGCCGACCCTTTGTTGAGGTGTTTTTTCAGGACATCCGGGTGGGCGAATCCCGGGAGGAGAGACCTGATGCATATCCTGATCATCGGCGCGGCCGGCATGGTCGGCCGCAAACTCGCGGCCAAGCTTTCTACGGACGGCCAGCTCGGCGGCCAGCCGATTGCCGAGATGACCTTGGTGGACGTCGTGACCCCGGAGGCGCCGGAGGGCTTTACCGGCAAGGTTCATGCCAAGGCGGCCGATTTATCGGCACCCGGCGAAGCCGAAACCCTTGTCGCGACCAAGCCTGATGTGATTTTCCACCTAGCGGCAATCGTCTCCGGTGAGGCCGAACTCGATTTCGAGAAGGGTTATCGGATCAATCTTGACGGCACGCGCTATCTGTTCGATGCAGTCCGTGTTGCGAACGGTGTGGACGGATACCGGCCGCGTGTCGTCTTCACGTCGTCGATCGCCGTTGTCGGTGCGCCGCTGCCTTATCCGATACCGGATGACCATCACACGACGCCACTGACCAGTTACGGCACCCAGAAGGCGATCTGCGAATTGCTTTTGTCCGACTACAGCCGCCGCGGCTTTTTTGACGGCATTTCCATCCGCTTGCCGACGATCTGCATCCGTCCCGGCAAACCGAACAAGGCAGCGTCCGGCTTCTTCTCCAATATCCTGCGCGAGCCGCTGGTTGGCAAGGAAGCAATTTTGCCGGTGGCCGACGACGTTCGCCATTGGCACACCTCGCCGCGCTCGGCCGTCGGTTTCCTCATTCATGGGGCAACCATCGATTTGGAGAAGGTCGGACCACGCCGGGCTCTCTCCATGCCGGGCCTCAGTGCCACCGTGGGTGAACAGATCGAGGCGCTGCGCCGGGTGGCCGGCGACAAGGCAGTCGCATTGATCCGCCATGAGCCGGACGAGATGATCATCAAGATGGTCGCCGGTTGGGCTCCCGGTTTCGAGGCCACGCGCGCGAAAGCGCTTGGCTTTACTGCCGAAACCTCCTTTGATGAGATCATTCGCGTGCATATCGAGGATGAACTGGGAGGGGAACTTTGAGCGAAACGGGTCTGAAGCATGGGCGACCGCGTAAGATCGCCTTCCTCGGCACAGGGCTGATGGGTGCCCCCATGGCCCGGCGGCTACTCGCCGCCGGTCATCAGGTCACCGTCTGGAATCGCGATCTCTCCAAGGCCGAAGTTCTGGTTCCGGATGGTGCGGTGGTTGCTCACACCGCTACCGCGGCGGCCAAGGATTGCGACATCGTCTTCACCATGCTGAGCGACGGAAAGGCCGTCGACGCGGTGCTGTTTGACGCTGGCGTGGCCGAGGTTTTGTTGGAAGGTACCGTTGTGGTCGACAGCAGCTCGATCTCACCGCCAATTGCCAAGGACCATTCGGCCCGCCTGAAGGCGCTCGGAATTGCGCATGTCGATGCGCCGGTTTCTGGTGGCGTGCTCGGCGCCCAGGCGGGAACGCTGGCCATCATGGCCGGTGGCAACGCGGATGTGGTCGATGGGCTCGCCGATGTGTTTGCGGCCCTTGGCCGAGTGACCCATGTCGGGCCGTCCGGTGCCGGACAGATCTGCAAACTGGCCAACCAGCAGATCGTTGCCATCACCATCGGGGCTGTCGCCGAAGCGATGATGCTCGCCGAAGCCGGCGGGGCATCGCGCGAAAAATTCCGCGAAGCCATTCGCGGCGGTTTTGCCGAGAGCCGGATCCTGGAATTGCACGGTGCGCGCATGGTGACGCGCAATTTCGTGCCGGGAGGGCCGTCGAAATTCCAGCTGAAAGATCTCGATGCGGTGAAGGCCATGGCCGATTTGTTTTCGCTGGACCTGCCTTTGACCGAGCAGGTGCGCCGAGAGTTTTGCGATTTCGTGGCGGCCGGCGGCGGAGACATGGACCACAGCGGCTTGCTGCTGCATCTGGAAGCGATGAATCCGGGACTGAGGGAGGGAAATAATGGCTCAGGATAATAACGGTGGGCGTCGTCTGCGCTCGCAGGACTGGTTCGACAATCCCGATCACCTGGACATGACGGCGCTCTATCTTGAGCGATTCATGAATTACGGCACGACGCCGGAAGAGCTGCGCTCCGGCAAACCGATCATCGGGATTGCTCAAAGTGGCAGCGATATCAATCCCTGCAACCGTCACCATATCGAGCTTGCCAAGCGCGTCCGCGACGGCATTCGCGATGCCGGCGGCATCCCGATCGAGTTCCCTACACATCCTCTGTTTGAGAACTGCAAGCGCCCGACAGCGGCACTCGACCGGAACCTCGCCTATCTCGGTCTGGTCGAAATTCTCTATGGTTATCCGCTGGACGGTGTCGTGCTGACCACCGGCTGCGACAAAACTACCCCCTCGGCGCTGATGGCTGCCTCGACCGTCGACATTCCGGCAATTGTCTTTTCCGGCGGCCCGATGCTCGACGGTTGGCATGATGGCGATCTGGTCGGATCCGGCACGGTCATCTGGCGGGCGCGGCGCAAATATGCGGCAGGGGAAATCACGCGGGAGGAATTCCTGCAGTCTGCGCTCGATTCTGCACCGTCGATCGGCCATTGCAACACCATGGGCACCGCCTCGACGATGAATGCCATGGCGGAGGCACTCGGCATGTCACTCACCGGCTGCGCGGCCATTCCGGCCGCCTATCGCGAACGGGGCCAGATGGCCTATCGCACCGGGCGGCGGGCTGTGGAACTGGTGCAGCAGAACATCAAGCCGTCGGATATCCTCACCCGTGAGGCTTTTCTCAATGCCATCCGGGTGAATTCAGCGATCGGCGGTTCGACCAATGCGCAGCCGCATCTCGCCGCAATGGCCAAGCATGCCGGGGTCGAATTGCATCACCACGACTGGCAGACGTATGGCTTTGATATTCCGCTGCTAGCCAATGTGCAGCCTGCAGGCGCCTATCTAGGCGAACGGTTTCACAGAGCTGGCGGCGTGCCGGCCATCATGTGGGAACTGCTGCAGGTCGGCAAGCTGGAGGGAGGCTGTCCGACAGTGACCGGCAAGACCATGACGGAAAATCTGGAGAACCGGGAGGCGAGCGACCGTGAGGTCATCCTGCCCTTCGATGCGCCGCTCAAGGAGCGCGCGGGCTTCCTGGTCCTGAAAGGCAATCTTTTTGATTTCGCCATCATGAAAATGAGCGTCGTCTCAGCCGGCTTCCGCGAACGTTATCTCAGTGAGCCGGGTAACGAAGGCGTCTTCGACGGCAAGGCGGTGGTTTTCGATGGGTCCGAGGATTATCATAGACGCATCAACGACCCGTCGCTCGACATCGATGAGCGGACGATCCTCGTGATCCGCGGCGCCGGCCCGCTCGGCTGGCCGGGATCGGCCGAAGTGGTCAACATGCAGCCGCCGGATCATCTGATCAAAAAGGGAATTCTCAGCCTGCCGACGATCGGCGACGGCCGCCAGTCCGGCACTGCCGACAGCCCGTCAATCCTCAACGCTTCACCCGAAAGCGCTGCCGGCGGGGGCCTTGCCTATGTGCGCACGAACGACATTATTCGCATAGATTTCAACAACGGCCGCTGCGACATGCTTGTCGATCCGGACGAAGTCGAACGGCGCATGGCTGAGGGCATTCCCGCCGTTCCGGAGGATGCCACTCCCTGGCAAATGCTTTACCGCCGTACCGTGACCCAGCTGTCCGATGGGGCAGTCATCGATGGCGCCCCGGAATTCCGCAAGCTTGCTGAAAAGCTGCCGCGGCACAACCACTGATCAACGGGCATGGTTTTTTCACGCAGGCACACGAAGAAGGTCACCGGCATATGATTTTGGATTTGGAGTACACTCGGTTGGGGAAACCTTGGAACCTTCTACGCTGTGGAGGTAAAGCATTTACGGGTCGCGTGTTTAAACGCTGACGTGAATGCAGGACACCAATGAGGGCCATGCTTTCATCCACGCGCGCGTAGGCGCGGACTAAACCAAGCGCCAACCCCGTGCTCCAAGGATGGCGGTTGGGAAGGATCCTTCCCAAGGGGAACCTTTTGCTCTCCCCACAAGAGCGCTTTTAAGAAGGCGCTACTTTAGGCTATAATCAACCGCTCGGCCCGACATTTACCGTTAACCGAGCGATGAGCGGTGCGGCGTAAGCAGCACAATGAGACATTTGAAAGGCGAAGGTATTTGCAGCCTCGACCGGCGCAATGTTTTACGCTGTAGGTCCGGTTGCGGTACTTCGGTATTGCTGTTCATCATAACCAAAGTCTCGCACATAGCCGTCATAAGGAACTTGCTTTCGGCAATGACACAGCTAACGCGCGGCTGCCAGAAGTGCTACACTTTCAGGACTGGACGTCATCGAATGCCGTACTAAGATTGGTTTCTTTGGGAGGTAATCATGTCTTCCGACTGCTATGACAGCTTTTGCCCCGTGGCCAAAGCTTGCGACATCATCGAACCACGCTGGACACTGCTGATCCTCTGTGAACTGTCGCACGGCGCTACGCGCTTCAACGAGATCCGCCGCGGCGTACCCGGTATCTCTCCTACTCTCCTGTCGAAACGCCTGAAAGAAATGGAACACCATGGCTTGGTTCGTCGTGTTATAAGTGATGCCGGTGAGCCGGGCTACACCACCACCCCCATGGCCGATGAATTGAAGCCTGTGGTGCAGGCTTTAGGCAAATGGGCGCATCGAAATATCGACAAGGAAGTCTCGCTCAACAAACTCGATGCGCGTTTGTTGATGTGGAATATGCGCCAGAAGATCGATACCAACGCCTTTCCGCGCGGCACGACGACGGTCATCCAGTTCACCTATCCGGAATTGATCGAGAGCGAGCGGCACTATTGGCTCGTGGCCCGTCCGGGGCAGCCGGTCGATCTCTGCCTGCTCGATCCAGGCCACGACGTCGATCTATTTATCAGAGCCGATCTGAAGGCTATGACCTCAGCCTGGATGGGATGGTCAACTCTGCGCAGTGAAATAGATGCGAACTCTCTCGTCTTGATCGGCGACCGCAAGCTGATTGCCACGCTGGATACATGGATGGTGCGTAGCAGCTATGCCGCCGCTCCGGAGCACCGGGCCCAGCCAGAGCCGCCGCTTCACAATCTGTATCGGTTCGCTCCATTTTCAGCACTATCTGGCGGGTCGAGCCAGTGATTGGTTGATCTCGTTCAAACCACGAAAGGAGACCCCCATGGATGCCAATCTGACCACCACTGCCGTTCCCAACGCCAACAAGGCGCTCTGGGAAAAGGGTGACTTCACGCGTATCGCAGCTGCAATGCGCGAGAGCGGTGAGGCCCTCGTGAAATCGCTCGGCGTCGAGAATGGCATAAAGATGCTGGACCTCGGTTGCGGGGACGGTACGACGGCGATACCCGCAGCGCAGGCCGGCGCAAATGTTGTGGGCGTGGACATCGCCCGCAATCTTGTTGCCGCCGGCAATGCCAGTGCCACGGCCCTACGGCTTTCCAACATTCGCTTTGAAGAGGGCGACGCGAGCGATCTGGTCAACCTCAAAGACAGGGGATTCGACACCGTCATCTCGATCTTCGGCGCTATGTTCGCACCTAGGCCAGGCGATGTAGCGAAAGAAATGGTGCGCGTTACCAAGCCCGGCGGCAAGATCGTCATGGGAAACTGGATCCCCGGCGACCCTACCCTAGTGGCGCAGATACTCAGGATCAGCTCGGCCTATTCACCGCCACCGCCGGAAGGCTTCGTCAGTCCGATGACCTGGGGCGTGGAAGCCAATGTGATCGAGCGCTTCGAAGCCGCTGGCATTCCTCCTCGTAACATCACTTGTGAGAAAGATACTTTCACATTCAATCACCCGGGCCCGGCTACGCATTTCCTCGGACAGTTCCGCAATTTCTATGGTCCGACCATGAATGCCTTCGAGGCGGCGGCCAAGACGGGAAAGGACGAGGAATTGCACAATGAGCTTGATCTGCTGTTCAACCGGCAAAACCAGGCCAGGACCAATGACGCCACGACGATCCCCGCCTCGTTCTTGCGGGTCACCGTCAGGGTGCCGTAGGTTTCAAGCACCTCGTCCGATCGGCGCGGGCGAGGCGTTCCACTACGGATCAGACCGGCGGCTCCTCGCGGCTCAAGGCCGAAATCCCGTGAACTACTTGGCTCGGCGTCTTCGCCTTGAAAGGGTACGAACCACGATGGTCCAGTTCAGAAAACTTAGCGCTATGTAAAACAAAGCGCTAAGTCCCAACTGTCAGGATCAGACAAACGGAGCGACGAGTTTGCGCTGAGCGCTTAGTCCATGTGAATTTGCGATCAGATCGGCCGCCCGCTCACCGATGACAACACAGGGCGCCATCGTGTTGCCGGTAGTGATCCGCGGCATAATCGACGCGTCCGCAATTCGAAGACCCTCGATGCCATAGACCTTAAGCTCATTGTCGACGACCGACATGTTGTCGCGTCCCATCTTGGCGGTGGAGGTTTGATGCCAATAGGTAACGGCCGAGCGTCGGATGAAATCGATCATGCCTGATCCATCGCGCGCACCTGGAGCTGTTTCGCCTGTCACCAACGGGGAAAAGCCCTCGCTGTTTCCAAGCTCACGACACAACTCGACTGCGGCCAAAGCGGCGGCCATGTCTTCCGGCTCGCTAAGGGAGTTCGGGTCGATCAGGAGGGGATCGTTTATGTTAGGACCAGAGAGCCGCAAGCGACCACGGCTTTTCGGCTGGGCAAGACCATTGAACATCGTCCAGCCATGCTCTGGCGTTTCAAGACCGGTCTCAAGGGGCGACGGAACTGCGAACTCTAACTGGCACTGCAGGATGTCCGGCTGGGATAGCCGCGCATCACTCTTCCAGTAGATGTTTGCCTCACATCCGCTACCGCCGACTGCTTGCGGCTTTCGGTAGGCCCATGTGCAGCCGAAAGCGAGATGATCCTGGTGATTGCGACCGACACCCGGCAAATGTTGGACAACCGGAAGACCATGCAATTTTAGCTCGTCTTCCGGGCCGATACCCGACTGCATCAGGACTTTCGGCGTGTTGATCGCCCCCAGCGATAACACGGTTTCGCAATGCGCCATGAACTGGCGTCGCCGACCATCGATTAGAGCTTCAACTCCTCTCACCCGGTTGCCATCGAATATGAGACGCGTCACCAGCGCCTCGGTTATCACCGTCAAATTGGGGCGCGGCAACAGCGGATCAACGTAGGATTCAAACACGGTTTCCCGCTTGCCTTCGCGGATCCGTAGTTCAGCGATCGATGCGCCGCCAGAGGCCTCCATCATCTCGCCGTTCGTCGAATCGAAGACCGGAATGCCCATCGCTGACGCGGCGCTCAAAAGCGCTTCCGCCACGGGCTGGGGAGACCGAGGCTGCGCCACATATGCAGGCCCACCTACCCCGCGACGATTAGGATCTGGAGCACCTTGCCAGTTTTCGATCCGACGATAGTAGCCAAGGATCGATTGATAGTCCCAGGCGTCGTCCCCGGCCTCTGCCGCAAAGTGGTTCCAGTCCTCCTTATGTCCCCTGGCCCACACCATGACGTTGATGCTCGAACCGCCGCCAAGTCCTTTGCCCATGCTGAGAGGAAGTCGTCGGCCTTCCAGGCCAGGTGTCGGCTGTCCAACAAAGCCCCAGTCCCGGCTCGATCCGAAATTGAGTGGCCATTGCGCAGGGTTGGATACGGTCTCGGATTCATCACCTCCGCCCGCTTCAATCAACAGAACGGCCGCGTTTCCATCCTCCGCCAGCCGCGCTGCGACAACCGAGCCGCTAGAGCCTGCGCCGCATACGATGAAGTCGTAGACATCACCGACTTCGTCATGCGGGTGAGACGTGGTTTCGGGTCCATTTTTGTCATGGGTATACAGTTTCACGTCAGTTCCTCCGTGAATTAATTCTGGTAAATTTGCTGAAGTCGTGGTCGCGAGAGACGAGCAATTGCTCATGGATCCTGGGAGGATCCGACGCCCTTCCGTCATTTCGCTCGGGCCTGCGGTCTATTTAACAGATTTGTTTAAGCGTCATCGGGAGGGTCTCGACCTTCCCGATGACGCGAAGTCGATCATTGCTTTTTCGCCGACGCGGCCTTGGCGGCCTGATCAATGGTGTCGGAGATGACCGCCGGCTGCGTCATGAACAGGGCGTGGCTTGCCGAAACCTTGGTGATCTTAGCCTTGATGCGCTCAGCCATGTGGATCAGCATCGCCTGATCGAAGGCCTTGTCTTCGGTGGCAATAACGGCCCAGCTGGGTTTGGTGCGCCAGGCGGCATTTTCGAGCTTTGTGCCGAACGCCGACATGTTGATCGGAACCTGCGCGTCCCTCATGAACGCAACATCGGCGTCGCTGCCATCATGCGCGAAACCCGCCTTGAACTTTTCCGGGCTGACATAGCCAAAACCATCCTTAGTGGTCTCGATGACGAATTCAGAAGCTGGTGCAAAGCCTTCGTATTGCTGAGCCGTCGTCTCTCCGGCATCGGGGGAGATCGCGGAGACGTAGACGAGGCCTGCAACCTTCTCATCAATGCCAGCCTCCGTGATGACCGTGCCACCCCAGGAATGGCCAACGAGAATGACAGGACCATCTTGTCGTTCGAGCGCACGCTTGGTGGCGGCGACATCGTCTGCAAGGGATGTCAACGGGTTCTGCACGATGGAGACGCGATAGCCGCGTTTGGTCAGATTTTCGTAGACACCCTTCCAGCCGGAACCGTCTGCAAACGCGCCGTGAACCAGAACAACGTTTCGTACGGATTGATCGTTAGGAATGATGGCGGCGGCATTCACTGCCGGTAGCGCAACCGACAGTGTGGCTGCAACTGCGATCGCCGAAATAGTGGTGATGGACTTGCGTGTCATGGCTTTCTCCTTATTATTGTCGCGATAACTATTATTGCGATATCTATAAAATTTCACATCTGGACCTGTACGTCAACATGATTCTTATCGCAATATTGGTTTTCGAGATAAGTTCGATTATATGGATGTTTACAGGAGTTCAAAATGACCCAACGCCATAACGATCCCCCACCTCTGCGCGACCAGCTTTGCTATGCGATCTACACTGCCGGCATCGCCGTTCAGCGCGCTTACAAACCCGTTCTCGACGAGCTTGAGCTGACCTATCCGCAGTATCTCGTCCTGAATGTTCTCTGGGCGGAAGACGAGCAAACCGTGGGTTCTATCGCCGATCGGCTTGCTCTCGAGTCCAGCACGCTCACGCCACTTTTGAAGCGCCTGGAGACAGCCGGACACTTACGTCGGACACGCAACCTGAACAACGAACGACAGGTACTGGTTGGGCTGACAGATCAGGGTCGTGCGTTGCAACACAAAGCTGGCTGCCTCAGCGACACCTTGCTTGCAGCCTCGACCCAGACAGCGCCGGAACTCGCTGCCTTGAACCGCGACGTGCGGCATCTGCGTGACGCGATCTACTCCCAGATCGGCGGGTGGGATGCACCCGCCTGATCTGCGATGGGATTAGATAGCCTAAATGCTCAAGCGGTCGGAACAGTCCCGCCGTCGATCACATGCTCGGTGCCGGTAATAGACGCTGCTCGATCCGAGGCAAGGAACGCGATCAGGTCTGCGACCTCTTCCGGCGCGGCCGGTCGTCCGAGCGGTATGCCGCCCAGTGAGTTCATGATCACCTGCACTGCGGCGTCGTACTCGATGCCCGCTTCCTCGGCGATGCGTAAGGCTAGACCGTTGGCCCCTGGATCAGCGATCCAGCCGGGAGAAACCCGTACCACCCGCACCCCCTTTGGAGACACCTCTTTGGAGATACTCTTGCTGTAGGTGTTGAGGGCTCCCTTGGCCGAAGCGTAACCGGTCGTCGCCTCCGGCAGCGGAAGTTTTCTTTGGATTGAAGTGACGTGGATGACGACGCCGCTTCCCTGAGCGAGCATGCCGGGGATAAGGGCACGATCGAGCCTGACTGCCGGAAAGAAGTTGAGGTCGAATTCCTTGTCCCACTCCTCGTCTGTGAGCGCAGCAAAGCCGCCAGAAGGTGCCGAAGAACCGCCCAGCATGTTCACAAGAATATCGAGGCCGCCCAGCTGCCGGTCCACCGCGTCAACGACGGTTTGAACCCCCGTCGATGTGGTCAGATCAGCTTCAACGAATGCCGCACCGGAGAAATCTGCCGGCTTAGTGCGAGCGCTGGTCAGCACACGGGCGCCAAGCTCCCTGAATAGCGTCACGGTTGCAGCGCCGGCGCCCGATGTGCCGCCGGTGATCAGGGCGCGACGACCCTGCAAGGTGAGAAACTGTGTCATACGGTGATCTCCAGTTCGGCGACCTTGTCGTTCACGAGGACGAAGAAGAAGCGCAGGTCGATGGGGCTTCCTGGGAAGTTACCGAGGGCGTGGGCCGTCACCAGGGTTTTGTCGTTTTCACTAGTGATCAGGAACGGCTCGACCGTGTAGCTGTATTGCTGAGCTTCATCAGCCATCCATGCGCGGATGGCATCATGGCCTCGGTGCGTAAGGCCTTTGTCTTTCGCGATGCCGTTTTCTGTGAATGTGGCAGCGATCGCATCCGGGCTGCGTATCCGGTCGGCTTCGAAATAGGCTTCGATGGCCTTGGGTAGCTTGATCGTCATTTTGGTCCTCCAATCATGTTTCCAGCCTTTGCCGCCAGCGGGCTCGACCCTCTTGGGACCGACGAGGTCAATCTAAGGCCGAATGATTGACATGATAACTAGGACAAAGCAGGATGAGGAATTTCGAAAAGAGGGATAATGACGCGATCTTTACTTGTCGATCTGGACGCCGTTCTCAGCATTGCCCGCCTGAGCTCGTTTCGGGCAGCGGCACTCGAGCTCGGCATGTCCACGACCGCATTGAGCAGCGCCATCGCAAAGCTCGAGCAGCGCCTAGGCGTTCGCCTGTTCAACCGGACGACGCGCAGCGTTTCGCTCACCGACGGGGGAACGACCTTTGTCGAGCGAATTGGACCGGCAATGACCGACATTCACGATGCCATGCTCGCGGCTCAGTCGCTTCAGGATACTCCGACAGGAACATTGCGCATCAACGCATTTGCGTCGGCGGCTCGGGAGGTAATGGAACCGCTCATCTTGTCGTTCATGCGGCGTTACCCACGCGTGCATGTTGATCTGGTCACGGAGGGTAAACTCGTCGACATCGTCGCGGCCGGCTTCGACCTGGGCCTAAGGACGGTTGATCTGGTTCCAAACGACATGATCGCTCTGCCACTCGGTCTCGATCGCAGCAATGCAGTCGTCGCATCGCCGGATTTCCTGCGCACTCATGGCACGCCAGCCGTTCCGGCCGACCTATATCGGTTTCGGTGCATCCGCGCCCGTCTTCCCAACAACGCCTTGTTGCGTTGGAAATTTGAAAAGGACGGGAACGCTCTTCAGATTGATGTGAAAGGCTCGATCACGCTGGACGAGCCAAGCCTAGTCAGGATAGCGGCTCAAAATGGAGTTGGGCTCGGATACGTTATGGAGGCGGATGTGCGCGATGACATTGCGGCAGGTCGGCTAGTGCGCGTTCTCGAGGATTGGACACCTTCCCTGGCACCGCTTGCGCTGTATTACCCTGGCAGAAAGAACCCACCCGCCGCCTTTAGCGCATTCATTCAAGCTGCACGCGAATTTGCGAATGGGTATTCGCCCGGTGCATAAATCAACGTCTCCTCGACATTAAAGATACGCAACCAACTTACTTTGACGCCGTCCGTCTTGCTGTGAAGAACAGCCCGGAAAACGACGGTTTTCCAGACATGAACCTTCATCCTGTGTACGTGGCCGCTCGCTGATAGTTTGGATATTCGGAAAACGTGCTCGGACTCAAATGGCTAAATCAAGAGGCGCAATCGATTCTAGATTACAATCGCACGCAATGTCATGCTTCCTAGGGCTGGAAAAGCGTAATTGACCGCCTAAGTGTGGTCTTTTTGGAATGCGATGGGAACTCATGGCCGCAGAACCGTTTGAGCGTTATCGAGAGATCTTTGTCGGGGACAGCGAAATGGCGCAGATGATGCGCCAGCACGACTGGTCGAAAACCAACCTTGGCCCTCCTGAAGCTTGGCCCGATGCCTTGAAGGTGGCGCTTCGACTGCTGCTGACATCCCGTTTCGAGATGTGGCTCGGATGGGGTTCGGATATCAACTTTTTCTACAATGATGCATACCGACCGACATTGGGCAAAAAGCACCCGAACGCGCTTGCCGTCCCGACCAAGGTCCTTTGGGCCGAGATTTGGGACGATGTAAAAGGCCGTCTTGCGACTGTCTACGAAACAGGTCAGGCGACATGGGATCGTGCCCTTCTCCTCCTGCTAGAACGCGACGGCTTTCCCGAAGAAACCTATCACACGTTTTCTTACAGTCCGCTGATCGGCGACAGTGGTGTGGTTGAGGGCGTGTTTTGTGCGGTGACAGAAGAAACAGAACGGGTCATCAGCGAGCGACGCATGGGCACTATGCGACAGCTGGCATCGGCGCTGGCGATTGCTGACAGCACTGACGATGTCTGCACCGCATCATCTAAGATGTTGGCAGAGAACTGTTTGGACCTCCCCTTCAGCATCCTCTACCTCTTCAACGACGATGGCAGCGCAAAACGCGTCTGGGCCAACGGCATAGTGGAAGATCATCCTCTGGCTCCAGCCGAATTGGCCAGCAACGGTGGTGTCTGGGATCTGCAAGGCCCTTGGAAACGTCAGGTTCCAGAGCTGGTGGATATCAGTGGCTTTGCCGACGTGCCAACCGGTGCATGGCAAAAGCCAGCAATTCAGGCTGCGATCGTACCACTTGTCGGACAAGGGGCAGACAGACCAAAAGGCGTGCTCGTCAGCGGCATCAACCCTCACCGCCGCATTAATGACGACTATCTGGATTTCTTTAAACTGGTTGTCGGCCAGATCGCGTCGCGCCTTGCAAGTGCCGAAGCCTTCGCTACCGAGCGGCGGCGTGCCGGCGCCTTGGCAGAAGCCGCCCAAATGCGCGATGAGGCAGCCGTGGCACTCGGACAGCTGAACCGCCAGCTGGTTTCCGAGATCGAATTGCGGACGGCCGAGCGCGATCGCCTTCACGGGCTGTTCCAGCAGGCGCCAAGCTTCATGTGCATCCTGCGCGGGCCGGATCACGTATTTGAGCTTGTGAACGACGCCTATCTGCAACTGGTCGGGCATCGCGAGCTTGTAGGTTTGAGCGTGCGGGACGCGCTTCCGGAAGTCGCCGGCCAGGGCTTTTTCGAGTTGCTGGATGGTGTGTTTGAATCAGGTCAGGCCTATGTAGGCCGTAACATGCCCGTCTTGCTCCATCGAACGGGCGACGATGACCCGGACGAGCGGTTCATCAATCTGATCTACCAACCGATTTTCGATGAGGCTGACGACGTCGCTGGCATCTTCGTTGATGGCTTCGATGTCACCGATCAAAAACGTGCCGAAGATCAGCTGCAAACTCTTAACCACACGCTCGAGCAGCGGGTTGATCAAAGGACGGAGGAGCTGCGTGCCACGCTGCTCCAGCTGGAGCGTGAATCTGCGGAGCGCGAGGCTGCGCAAGTCGCGCTGCGTCAGGCTCAAAAAATGGAAGCGCTGGGCAATCTGACGGGCGGCGTCGCGCATGATTTTAACAACCTCCTTCAGGTGGTCAGCGGCAATCTCCAGCTCCTGTCCAAGGATGTCGCCGGAAACACGCGCGCGGAGCTCAAGGTTCAAAATGCGCTCGCCGGCGTCTCGCGCGGCTCCAAGCTTGCCTCGCAACTGTTGGCATTCGGCCGCCGACAGCCGCTCGAACCGAAAGTCGTCAATGTCCGCAAGCTGATCCAGAACATGGACGATATGCTGCGGCGGGCTCTCGGCGAAGAGATCGAACTCGAGACCGTCATCTCCGGTGGACTGTGGAACACTTTGATCGACCCGAGCCAGTTGGAGAATGCGATCCTCAACCTTGCGATCAACGGGAGGGTGCGATGGACGGCTACGGGCGGATGACGATCGAAACGGCAAACGCCGTGCTCGATGACGAGTATGCCCGCTCTCACGATGATGTTCGACCTGGACAGTATGTGCTGGTGGCGGTGACGGACACGGGCTCCGGCATTGCGCCAGAGGTCCTCGAACACGTGCTTGAACCATTTTTCAGCACCAAGCGGGAGGGCAAGGGAAGCGGTCTCGGGCTTTCGATGGTCTATGGCTTCCTCAAACAGTCCGGCGGCCATCTCAAGATTTACAGCGAGGTTGGTCACGGCACGACGATGAAGATTTACATGCCCCGGACAATGCAGGTCGAGGACAGTCTGGTCGATATGACCATTGTTCCCACGAAGGGTGGTACGGAAACAGTTCTTGTCGTCGAGGACGATGACGCTGTGCGCGAGACATCGGTGGCGCTGCTCGGTGATCTTGGATATCGCGTGCTGAAGGCGCGGGATGCTCAATCCGCATTCACGATCATCGACAGCGGCGTGCATGTCGATCTGCTCTTCACCGACGTCGTTATGCCTGGCCCAATGCGCAGCACGGAACTCGCCCGAAAGGCCAAAGCCCTGTTTCCCGGTATGGCCATCTTGTTCACGTCAGGCTACACGGAAAATTCAATAGTTCATGGCGGCCGGCTCGACGCTGGCGTCGAATTGCTGTCCAAGCCCTATACGCGTGAAGCACTCGCCCGGAAGGTTCGGCATGTGCTCGGGAACGCCGCACAGCACCGAATCGCGCCGGCTTAGATCGCAGGAAACTGCGCAGGCCCAGCCATCGCAAGCGTCGTTACCGGTGCGGATACTCGTGGTCGAAGACGAACCGCTCATCCTCATGTCAACGGTCGATATGCTCGAGGAGCTTGGCCATTCTGTACAGGAGGCCGGGTCGGCCGAGGACGCACTCGGCATCCTCGAAAAGGAAACCGTAGACGTGTTGCTCACGGACGTTGGCCTGCCCGGCATGTCGGGATCTGATCTCGCACGGCAGGTCAGAGAGCGATGGCCGGCCGTTCGTATTGTCTTTGCCAGTGGCGGGGATACCGGCCGCACCGGGTCCGGGGTCGCTGACGCGCTGCAATTGTCCAAGCCCTTCAGTGCCGAAGACGTCGCCGCAATTATTTCCAGGGCAATAGCTGTAGTTTGAACGACTAGGCGCCTGCCCGAGAGTAATCTCTGCCATTCGATCTGCGCAAGCCGGACGGTTCAAGCTCGGCTAGCGACGTGGCTGAAAGCACTAAATGGGAAGGAGGACAGCCATTGCCAAAAATGCTCAAGAAGGCGGATCTTCCCGTAAAGACCTGCACGCAATGCGGCTTGCCGTTTGCATGGCGGCGCAAGTGGGCGAAGAGCTGGGATGATGTTGCATTCTGTTCGGAACGCTGCCGTCGGTCAAAGAGCCAACCAGCGAGACCACTCCCTCGCACATAGGCCGTGACCCAGAGTGTTAGCCCTTTGGTCCCCGTACATCTGACCTCTACTGCGCCAGTTTGTCAGCCTTCAGTCGAAGAACGATGACGAGGCCGTCGGCCGACCAGTCGTAGGTGATCGTCCCCCCAAGCTGGCCGGACACACTTCGATTGATGAGCTTACTGCCATAACCCTGAGTGTCAATTGGGGGCGTGATCGCTGGTCCGCCGCGCTCCGTCCAGGAGAGCGTGACCCCATAATCGTCCGAGACGCCTGAAAGGTCGAGAATTCCTGTGTCCACAGACAGCGCGCCGTACTTCAGGGAGTTCGTCGCCAACTCGTGAATGATCAATGACAAAGCCGTCGCTGCGGCCTCTCCCACTCCCATACGGGGGACGGCCACCCGAATGCGGCCCTTGAAAGCACCGAGGTCGTCATAGGGAGAAAGAAGAACAGTCAGTAGATCGCCCAGCAATGCCGCGTGTCCCTGATTTCCCGGAAGGGGACGGACAAGATCATGCGCTCGACCGAGTGCGGCCAGCCGCCCTGTCAGTTCGGTTGCCATTTCCTTGGCAGTTGTCGTCGATTGCGATGTGATCTGGGTTAGCCCCATGGCGATCGCAAGAA
The DNA here is from genome assembly GCA_900473045.1 of Hyphomicrobiales bacterium. Lineage (GTDB taxonomy): Bacteria > Pseudomonadota > Alphaproteobacteria > Rhizobiales > Rhizobiaceae > Pararhizobium. The sequence goes on along the minus strand of UCKS01000017.1, from coordinate 235,107 downwards.
GGTTTTTCACCCGATGGCTCATCTCGCCAGCCAGCAGTTCGTGGCCTTCCTCGGCCTGTTTGCGCCCGGTGACATCAAGGAAAATTCCGAACATCTGGCCATCGTGGAGAGCGGTGTCGTCGCCGAGGCCACGCGCCGATATCCATCGGATTTCCTCGCCTACCATGATGCGGAAATCGATTTCGTAGGCTCCGACGATCCCGCGGGTTGCGGTAAATGCGGCGCGCACCCGGTCCCGGTCGGCCGGATGGATGTGGGCCGAGAGGTCTTCGAATTTGACCTGATCTGTTTTGACCAGCCCCCAGAGTCTGAAGGCCTGCTCATCCATCGCAAAACGATCGTCGCTGACGTTCCATGACCAGAGCGCAACGCCGGCCGCATGAATGGCGCGACGCAGGTTTTCTGCTTGCCACAGTGGATGTTGAGGGTCGCTAAAGGGCATGAACAACTCTGCTTTGGATGGATTCATCAGAGCATTAGCCCAGAATTGCTGTTCTGGCTATTCAGTTTGCTGTCGCGGCCGTTACCCCATTATGAGTTCTTTTGCGGGCAGACCGTATGGGCATCCTGTGATGCCGCGTCTTCAAATCAGACGGTCCCGCACCTTGTCCAATCGGACCTGATGCTCGCCGTGGAAGTATCGGCCTATGCGCGGAGCAACATTTCCGCTACTCATGTTGCCTGCGGCAGTCATGGAAATGAGAAGCTGCGGCTTATAAAGGTTTGGACAGAAACCGCGCAGGACAATCCGCTGTCATTTGGTTGACCAGTGAGCGCGTATCATGACCGATAGCCGATCCGTGAGTTTGACGAATTGCGACCGAGAACCAATTCATATTCCGGGCTCCGTGCAGCCGCATGGGGCGATGCTCGTCATCGATCCAGCAGCGCATCTGGTCGCCTATGGCTCGGCAAATTGTTTCGAGTTTATCAGTGTACCGCCTGAAAAGGCAGTAGGCGTACACCTGTCAGTGCTTGGGCACGATTTGGCACATGATATCGGCAATGTTGCTGCGCGGTCCGGAAGCACGCAGGCGGAAGGCGTTATGGTCAACATCCCGGTGGGTATCGCGGCCATCATGGTGGATATTACGATCCACCGGTTCGCCGGGCGCCTGATACTCGAATTCGAGACTGCGGCATCCGGAGCCGATACGGAAGTGGCGCTAAGCCTTACCCAGACGCTCGTTAGAAGGCTCGACCAGGAGAGCGAGGTCGGTGATCTCGTGTCTTCCGTCGCAAAACTGCTGCGAGCAACGGTCGGTTACGACCGCGTCATGGTCTACGAGTTTCTCGCAGACGGCGACGGCAAGGTGGTTGCTGAAACCAAATCATCAAGGCTGCATAGCCTGCTCGGGCACCACTTTCCGTTTTCCGATATCCCCGGACTATACGCCCGTTTAGCTGACACCACCGCTCGCCGAGGGGCGGCCTCCCGTCGATATGTCGTTCGCGCATCTTCGCAGCGCCTCCCCGATCCATTGCCAGTACCTCAGAAACATGGGCGTTGCTTCATCCATGTCGGTATCGGTCGTGGTCAACGGTGAGCTCTGGGGAATGATTGCCAGCCATCACGACACACCGAAAGTTTTGTACGTCCCCTTACGTGTCGCGACCGAACTCTTCGCTCAATACTTCTCGCCCAGATTGCCGCTTCCGAGGCGCGAACGGTCAAGCGCGCCGCGGAGTATTCACGCAGGCGAATGATGGCCATTGTCAATGGCATCGATGCGAACGACGCCGTCGAAATTCTGATGCAGCAGAAGATCAAGGAGTTCGCCTCACTCATTCCGAGCGATGGCGTCGGCGTTTGGGGGGCATGGACCTATCTGGGGTCGGTCCTCGGCGCTGAGGAAATCCCTGCCCTCCTGGTCGCAGCCCAACGCTCGGGCAATTCGTACGATATCTGGGAAACCCACCGTCTTGGTTTGCATCTCAACGAAACCGAAATCATCGGTCGCACGGTCGCAGGTGCCTTGCTGATACCGATTACTATCAGGCCCGCGACCTACCTCATCTACTTTCGCAGCGAACATGCTCATGAGGTCGAATGGCCGGCAATCCGGCAAAGCAGAAGGCAAATGGGACTAAACCTGCGGATCTTAACCCGCGCGCGAGTTTCCAGACGTGGAAGGAAAACGTTCGTGGCCGCTCGCTGCCCTTGACAGACGACAATCTGACGGTCGCGCAGGGTGTGCGCAGTTATTTCCGAGATTTGATCCTCTTTCACCGCGATGCCAGCGACGAACAAAAAGCGAGAACCGAGGCACAGCGCGAGCTGCTGCATGCGGAGCTCACTCATCGGGTCAAGAACGTTCATGGCCTTGTGAAATCCCTCGCCTCACAGACCGGCATTCATTCCACCAGCATCGAGGAGTTCGCGACGTCGTTTGAAGGCAGGCTGCGCGCACTGTCTTTCGCGCATGACCAATCCTATCGGGGACGCGACGGCGGAGAACTTCGCGGGCTGATCGATGCTGAAGCGAGCATGCATCGGTTCCAGCAATTGCCGGAGCGTTTCAAGATCGACGGACCGCCGGTCGGCTTTTTCAAGCGGGCGTTCAGTGCGTTGCCCTCGTGCTGCACGAAATGATGACCAACGCCGCCAAGTACGGTTGCTTGTCACAGCCGGGAGGAAACCCTCGACGTCCGATGGTCGCTCAAAGGGAGTGGCGATTGCCTCATCGATTGGAAGGAGAGCGGCGGACCCATCGTTGGCAGGCCGACACGCAAAGGGTTCGGATCCAGCCTCATCGAAAGAACGGTATCGGGCGATCTTGGAGGCAGTGTTCACATCGATTGCCCGCCGTCCGGTTTGCAGGCGCTGTTCTCCGTCCCGGACGCTTATCTTCGCCTGGTGTTATCGGCACCTCCGCTTCAGCTGAGCACTGGGTTGGCGCCAACTCTCCTAACCGGTCTGAAAGTCTTGCTTGTCGAAGACCAGTCGTTGATAGCCATGGATGTTGAAGAGATGCTCAAAGAACTTTCCTGCGCAGAAGTCATGACGGCGTCGCGGGCATCCCAGGCAATCGAGATGATCGGGAAGACCATCTCGGACCTTGCAATCCTCGACCTCAACCTCAGTGGAGAAACGTCTGAGGGCGTGGCTGACGAGCTCACGCGTAGACTGATCCCCTTTATGTTCGCGACCGGCTATAGCGATGGCACCGGGATACCAGAGAGGTTTTCGAAAGTACCCGTAGCAAAGAAGTCCATGTCGAAAGACTCGCTTTCTCACGCGCTGTCGACCCTTCTCGTCACCGAACAGGTCTGACCCTGTGAGGCGTAGATAACGAAAGTAGGACGATCGGTTTTGACGGCGGAGGCAAATCGGAAAACATCGGGGGCCGTTGCGGGCCACCGATGTCGATTTCGGGACGCCTTGTAAAGTTTCTCGGCGATTTCGAACATCTCTTCCGGCGCGTAGTTCCCGAGTGTGGACATTTCGCCGTATTTTCCGCCGAGCAGTTCCAGCAGGGCGGCGGGTTTGGGGTCTGCACGATTAGGAGCTGGCAGGGACGCCTGCAGCTTGTCGACTCTCATGACCATATGCATGTTCCTTTGGCTGGAAGAAAAAGCACAACCATCGGACAAGGCTATTGTTCCGCTTAAACCAAAGGTAGAGGCGCACGTCTCATGCGACCACTTTCCGCACCACCTCAAGGCGAAACTTATTGCCTGCGACATCGTCGAGAATGGCATTCGCGACAAGGCGTCCGAGCTCCTCCGCGCTCGTAATCCCCTGGACGAACGGCAGTTTGTGAAGGAGAAACGGTATAGACACGCAATAGAGGTTATGGCTCAGCGGCTTTTCGAACTTCGGCCGGAATTGGCTATCGAGATCGATACCGCCCGTCGCGACGGTGGCCGTATCGTCAGCCATTGCTAATGCCGTCGAAGCCTTCTCTGTCCGCGCCTCGCGAACTACGCCTTGCGAGATCAGACTTGGAAATGGGATATCCCAGGCCGAGACGGCATGCTGACCTGTTGCGTCGATAAACGCTGTGAACGCATGCCGATCGTCGCCGATCTCGATCACGGCTCCTTTTTCGACACTATCTTTGTCGAGCTTGTAATCCGGTCCGAGTTTGAGGACTGAGAGCCTCCCTGCCCGGTGGAGCGCCAGCAGCCGTTCGATCGACTGGTGCGGCACGGTCGCATAATCATCCACGAACAGCGTCTTGAAGTATTTGTGGAAGCGTTTGAGGTCTTCGTCGTTGAAATGCGGAACCGCCCGGAGGACGGTTTCGTGCATGGACAGGATAGCATATCGCCAGGCGACGGTGGTGTGCGTCGCCTTGTTAGCCCTGGCCTCTCCGAGGTTCAGTGCAGCCCAGGTGAAAGGATCGTAAGTTTCCCGCTCGGCAAAATACGCGTCTGCCACGGTCTCGACAGTACGCATGCCAAGTCCGATGCGCTCGGAATATGCGGGATCGCTGGCGAAGAGTTGCGCCCGAAAAAGCTCGAACATTTCGTTGAGCAGCTTTTCTGGAACGGTCTGCACAAGACTATCGACCGCAGCGTCCGTGAAAATCGAAAGCGGCTCATATGGGATAGGACAGTAGAAGTCGGCTTCCGGCAAAAGCCCTTTCCTAGACATCATCGTCAGGTGAAAACTAGGGCCGGATGCCGAGTGATACTGCATCATTCCGGCGTCATCGAGCAGGAAGGAACCATGGGAAGTGGCAGCCGAGACCACCGCGTCGATTCCGCTGAGGGACGTTCCAAGTACGCCGACAGAGACATCGCCGATCGTGTCCAGATTTTTCGCGGGCCATGGCGAGATGAAAAACCCCGGTTTGGTCTCGGTTGTCTTAGGCCAGTCATGGCCCGTGGCCATGACGACGTGGTCGAACGCCTGGTGCTCCGTAACGCCGTCAGCGGTTGCGACGTCCACGTGGATATCGCGCTCTCTGAGCTGGATATCCACGACCCGGTGGCTGGCTTTGATGTCAACGACGTGCCCGCCCGTAACTGCCTTCGCCAACAGTGCCTTGAGCTGCGCCTCGAAATACTCTCCGAGAACGACACGCGGGTAGAATTCCCGTTCGCCAATCGTTTCGACCGGAATGCCAAGCATTGCAAGTTCGGCCGGACTTTTTCGCTGAAGCCAACGCGTCAGGCTCTCGCAGACCGGCGGCAACTCGATGGAGGCTATATTCGCAAGCATCGCCCGGTCGTTGGCGCGCGGATGATATGGTGTTCCCTTGCCCGGATCAGCGGTGGCTTCGTAAACAGTCACGGAAAGCGGCGTTTCGCTCTCCATCAGGCTTTTTAACGTGTAAATCCCGGTCGGCCCGGAGCCGATGATGGCGATGCTCGTCATTTTGAACCCATCTTGTGGAGGCAGTTACAATCGGTCAGTTCCCTTGATGCATAACCTTGTCGGGGCACCATCGATGTGAGGCGCGAGTTCGCTCCCGTAAAGCAACGAAACTCAGTCGATCTTGGACAGTCGCCGGCGACGTTTTGGTGACACCGGAAGAATGGATAACTTCCCATGGTCGCCATTCGTCCTCATGTCTGATTGGCACCGGCTACGATCCTCGCCGGCAAAACTCGTAGTGGGATTTATAGTTCCGTAGCTTTTGGCGGACGTCCTGACTCGAACCTGCGACCGCGATCTGCGCTGCTCACTTCAATTAAGCAGTCAGGCAGTGACGAAGTCGTTAAGTTTAACGACAGTGACATCTCCTTTCAGACAACCACGCCTGCCAGACAACACACTCACATGTGTCGCTCATGCCAGAAAGCCCAAAAAATGTGGCGGCCTGATTGACCGCCATAGTAAATTTTGCGGGTTAAACGACTATGCTCTGACGAAGGCCAACAGATCTGGGTTTATGACGTCGGCATGCGTGGTCAGCATCCCGTGGGGGAAGCCCTTGTAGATTTTCAGGGTGCTGTTCTTCAGCAGCTTGGCCTGGAGCTCCACGGCATCCTTGTAGGGAACGATCTGATCGTCATCACCCTGTGTGACCAGAATCGGCACGGTGATCGCCTTCAGGTCTTCCGTCTGATCGGTCTCCGAGAAGGCTTTGATGCCGTCGTAATGGGCCTTGGCGCTGCCCATTATGCCCTGGCGCCACCAATTGTCGATCACGCCTTGAGAGACCTTCGCGCCTTCCCGGTTGAAGCCGTAAAATGGCCCAGAGGCGACGTCGAGGAAGAACTCCGCGCGATTGGCGGCGAGAGCGTCACGGAAGCCATCAAATACTTCGATCGGCGTGCCATCAGGATTGCCTGCGGTTTTGACCATGAGCGGCGGAACGGCACTGACGAGAATGGCCTTGGCGACACGCCCCTGCGGCTGACCATATTTGGCGACGTAGCGAGCGACTTCGCCGCCGCCTGTCGAATGGCCGATATGGACGGCGTTGCGCAGGTCGAGGTGCTCGGCCACGGCTGAAGCATCGGCGGCGTAGTGATCCATGTCGTGACCGTTGCTGACCTGAGACGAACGGCCGTGGCCGCGGCGATCATGTGCGACGACGCGGTAACCATTGCTGACAAAGAACAGCATCTGGGTATCCCAATCGTCGGACGACAAAGGCCAGCCATGGTGAAACACAATCGGTTGTGCCTCCTTCGGGCCCCAGTCCTTGTAGAAAATTTCAACGCCGTCTTTCGTCGTCACGAAACTATGAGTCATGGGTCAAATCCCTTGTGTGTAGCGTTTTCTTCTCTGCAGCCAAGGCCGGAACAGCCAGGGCCAGTGACATCGTGGCGCCGGTCAAGAGGACCTGGCGGCGTGAAAGCGAAAGTTCGTTCAACATTGATTTTTCTGATATTTCCAGCTGCCCAAGTGCCGGCGGCCGGCATGCACGGTGAAGAGGTGGTGCGCCTACTTGGCAGCGCGGGTGCTTTCGAACAGGAACCAGGCGCGGCGCTCGGCTTCGTCCACGCAGTTTTCGATCAGGCTGGCGGTGGCGATATCGCCATGCTCGTCGCAGAGATTGTGGGTTTCCTTCATCAACGAAACCAGCGTCAGGTTGTCGTCGCGAAGTTCGGCCAGCATGTCGGCCGGCGCCACGAAATCTGCATCGTTGTCGAGCAGGCGCTGCAGCTTGGAAATATGACCGATCGAGCGGATCGTCGTGCCACCGATCTTGCGGGCCCGCTCGGCGATATCGTCCGTCATTGCGAAGATCTGCTCGCCCTGCTCGTCGAGCATCAGATGGTAATCGCGAAAATGCGGCCCGCTCATGTGCCAGTGGAAATTCTTGGTCTTCAGATAGAGTGCGAAGACATCGGCCAGCAGCGCCGACAGGGCGCCGGATATGTCGGTCGTTGCGTTGGCACCGAGGGTTGTCGGCGTTGCGAGTGGCGACTTGCGATGTTTCTCAGCGAGCGTGCGGTCCATGATGGTCTCCTTTGGATTGTGTGGGCTAATGAGGATTTTTTATTTCGGCGGACGACACGATGCTATCCAATGCTTGGCTAGTCGAACCTACACCTCCGTATAGTTTCGGAAATTTGGGCATCTAAAAACGCCCTCCCTAACGCTACTGCGACGGCCAACCTATCGGTCTGAGTTTGCACGGGAAAAGCCGATTTTGCGTTTGCGTTTTGCCAACCGGGATGGCTTGATGAGGCAATCGACATCACCACGAGAACCGGGATGCCTTCGCTTGTGCTTGTGAACCCGAAACGACGACTATCGGCACGCTACGAAATCGGCATTCTTTCGTTCGCGTTTGCTCTTGCAACGACAGTCTTCTATCTCGATACGTTCACCGACATCCACAGTGCGCTTGCCACGCTCTATGTCATCACGCTGCTTCTGTCGGCGGAAACGCTGACGGAAAGGGGAACGCTGCTGATGACGGCGGTCTGTATCGTTCTCTCAATACTCTCCTATGCCGCGGCCCACGGCACCGACGCCGACCTGGCGGCAATATTGCGCCTGACTGTTGCCGTCGCTGCAATATCGATCACTTGTGCGCTGATCATCCGAAACCACCGTGCGCGTCTTGACCTTATAAAATTCAATGCTGCTTTGCAGAGCAGCGAAGAACGATATCGCACAATTTTCGAACAGAGCCGTGTCGCCCTTTGGGAGCGTGATTATTCTGAGGTGCGCGCGTCGTTGATGAGATTGAAGTCGCAGGGTGTTGTCGATCTGCGTGCCTATGCGCGGGACAACCCGGACTTCATTGCCGATTGCATCGCGCGCATCCCGACAGTTGCCGCCAATGCGGCTGCGTTGGAGGTTCTCGGAAATGTCAGTGCGCAGAATGCCGGTTCAATGCGCCGCTACATCGCGCACGATGACGAGACCTTTCTCGACCTCATGGTGGCGATCTTCGACAATCAAAGCTATTTCGAGGGCAAGGGCACGATCATCACCAGTGACGGCACCACCAAGCTGGTTTTGCTGACGGTCGGCTTTCCGGTGGACGTTAGCAATTTCAACCGCGTCATTGTCGGCATGTTCGATATCACTGAGCGGGAACTTGCTCAGAAGGCGTTGTTCGAGGCGCAGGCGGAGCTGGCGCTTGCCTCACGCGCAGCTACCGTCGGCGCCCTGTCTGCATCGCTAGCGCACGAACTCAACCAGCCACTCGGTGCAATTGTCGTCAATGCCCAAACCCTTCAGCGCTGGCTTGACCGTGATCCGCCGGATCTGGCTGCGGTCTCCCGGTCGGCCGAGCGGATCGCGCGCGACAGCCAACGCGCCAGCGACATTATCCGGAGCACGCGGTCGATGTTGAGCGAGCGCGCACCGGTCCTTGAGGCCATGTCACTGGCCAATCTCGTCAACGAGACACAGGCTTTGATGCAGAGCGAGCTTTCCAAGAATAGGATTACATTCGAGACGAGCGAGGCTCCTGCGATCACCAATGTCACTGCTATCCGCATCGAGCTGCAGCAGGTGCTGATCAACCTATTCACCAACGCTATTCAGGCCATGGCCGCGACGCCGGAAGAGCTTCGACGGATCTCGGTAACGATCGAACCGGCTGGCGGCCAGGGCATTCGGGTCGGTGTTCTTGACACTGGCCCGGGGCTTAGTCCGGAAGTCCTCAAAAATCTGTTTAAACCATTCTGCACCACCAAAAAGACAGGTCTCGGCATGGGCCTTGCCATTTGCCGCAGCATGCTGGAAGCCCGTGGTGGCTCACTAACCGCCAGCAATCATCCAGGAGGCGGGGCGTTGTTCGAAATGATCGTGCCGATGGAGGCAGTCCATGAATGATGCCAGAAAATCCGCCAAAACCACGAACAACGATACGCCTGTCGTTTACATCGTGGATGACGATCCCTCGATCCGCGAGGCGCTTATCGATCTCTTTCTGTCGGTCCGAACGGAAGCAAAGGCCTTCGAGAGCGCGCATGACCTGCTGGACAAGGCCGATCTCAAACGACCGGGCTGCATTCTGCTCGACGTGCGGCTACCCGGCGCCAATGGTCTCGACTTCCAACTACATCTGGAAAAACTCGGTAACCAGATGCCGATCATCTTCATGACCGGCCATGGCGACATACCGATGACCGTGCGGGCAATGAAAGCCGGCGCGGTGGATTTCCTGGCAAAACCGTTCCGGGATCAGGATATCCTCGATGCTGTCGCTGTAGCTTTCCAGAAAGATCGGGACCTGCGCCAACAGTCTGCTGCAAATGGCGCCGTTTCCGAACTCGCCAAGACATTAACACGTCGCGAACACGAGGTAATGGCGGCTGTCGTCCAAGGCCTGATGAACAAGCAGATCGCCTTCAACCTTGGCATCAGCGAAATCACGGTCAAACTGCATCGCGGCAATGTCATGCGCAAGATGGACGCGCGCTCGGTCGCCGATCTGGTCCGGAAGGCCGAGCTGCTTGGTCTGTGAGAGCAAAAACCTAGACCCTTGTATGGTACAAGGACCGGTCTCGAAGGCGCATATACCGGGTTGTTGATCCAACACGGCAAGGCCAAAGAAATTGCACAAAACACCAGTCATAGCCATCGTCGATGATGATCGATCGATCCGCGAAGCGCTTGACGATCTCATTTTGTCCTGCGGCTATCACAGCCGGCTGTTCACATCCGCGGAGGAGTATCTTGCTGCGCAGGAACTCGCCTCGATCGATTGCATGCTCGTGGACGTCAAGATGCCTGGTCTCACGGGGCTCGAGCTGCAGGCTGTGCTGAACGAACAAGATGCGCTGAAGCCACCAATGATCTTCATGACGTCCTACAGCGACGACAAAACAAGGGCGGCGGCGATGACTGGCGGAGCATTTGCTTTTCTCGGCAAGCCGGTGAATTTTGACCAATTGGTACAGTGTCTGGAACAGGCGTTGAAACAGTGAAAATATCTGACGTCAACAAGGGGTAAGAAATCCATGTCGCACGGTTGTTCGCACACATCGACGATTCAGACTGTTCGGCCGAAAACCCTCGGCTGTGAGGAGTGCCTCGAAACAGGACAGGCCTGGTTTCACCTGAGGCTCTGCCGCGAGTGTGGCCATGTCGGCTGCTGCGATCAATCCCCCGGTCGCCACGCCACGGCACATTTTCATGCCACACAGCATCCGATCATAGAAGGTTACGATCCGCCGGAAGGCTGGGGATGGTGTTTCGTTGACGAGACCATGGTCGAATTACCGGACCAGACCCCGCAGCGCGGACCAATACCTCGCTATTACTAAACCATCTCGAACCGGCAATTCCGTTATTGACACGTTCCAGGCCAGGAGAAAAATTGATGGCGGACCTCAGCGCAAGACAGCACCAGATGTTTCCGGTGCTGAGCCCTCGTCAGGTCGAGACGGCCAAACGTTTTGCCAGTGGCGAGCCGCAGCATTTTGAAGCAGGCGAATTTGTCTACAAGGTCGGCGATCACGCAGCACCTGCCTGGCTGGTGCTTGAAGGATCGATGGACGTTTTCCGGCATGAAGGCCTGACGCATGAGGCGCCGATCACCACCCATGGTGTCGGTCAGTTGTCAGGCGAGGTCAATCAACTTTCGGGCCGTCCGACACTGGCCGGCGCGCGGGCCGGCTCCAACGGCTGCACCGCGGTTGCGTTCGATGCAGCCCATCTTCGCGCCCTGGTGATCGGTTCGGCAGATGTCGGCGAGATTATCATGCGCGCCTTCATCCTGCGTCGGGTTGGGCTGATTGATGCCGGCGCGGGCTCGGTTCTGATCGGCGCCACCGGCAATGCCGCACTTTCGCGTTTGCAAGGGTTTCTTGCCCGCAGCGCCTTTCCCTATCTCGTGCTCGATTCCGCCACCGAAGGCGAAGGCCGTGCCCTGATCGAACGCTTGGGCATCCTCGCATCCGAACTGCCATTGATGGTCTGCCCCAATGGAACGGTACTGAAGAACCCGACCGACGCGGAAGCAGCGGCATGCCTCGGCATGACTCCGGAACTTAAGCCCGGCAAGCTTTATGACGTTGCCGTCGTTGGCGCCGGGCCGGCTGGCCTCGCCACAGCCGTATATGCCGCCTCCGAAGGGCTCGATGTCGTCGTCATCGACGAACGTTCGGTGGGAGGGCAGGCAGGCGCTTCCTCACGCATCGAAAACTATCTTGGCTTCCCGACAGGCATATCCGGCCAGGCACTGGCCGGGCGCGCCTATAATCAGGCACTTAAATTCGGCGCCGAAATGGTCCTGCCAGTCTCGGTCAACAGCCTGATTGCGCCCGAGCGCGATACCGGTGTGCTGACGCTGGAGCTCGCAGGTGGAAAGGCCGTGACGTCGCGCACGGTCGTCATTGCCTCCGGTGCGCACTACCGGCGCCCGGATATAGCCAACATCGAGAGCTTCGAGGGCAATGGCGTCTCCTATTGGGCTTCTCCAATAGAAGCGAAACTCTGTGCAGGCGAAGAGATCGCCTTGGTTGGCGGCGGCAATTCAGCCGGCCAGGCCATCGCTTTTCTGGCACCTCAGGTCAAGAAACTGCATCTCGTCGTCCGGCGGGCGCTCGAAGAGACGATGTCGCAATATCTGATCGACCGCATCAAGGCTTTCCCCAATGTCGAACTGCACATGCGCTGCGAAGTGGATGCGATCGAAGGCGATCCCACGGGCGGCCTGAAATCCGCCACCCTGCGCAATCGGCTGGATGGCAGCGAGCGACAGCTGTCGCTTCATCATCTCTTTCTCTTCATCGGAGCCGATCCGAATGCCAGCTGGATCAGCGACCGCGTCCATACCGATGACAAAGGCTTCATCATCACCGGACAATCTTTCGACGCGCTTTGCAGCTTCACCCGCAAGCCTCTTCCGCTGGAGACCAGCTTGCCGAACGTCTTTGCCATCGGCGACGTCCGGGCCGGATCGACCAAGCGGGTCGCGGCCGCAGTCGGGGAAGGTGCCGCCGTTGTCTCCCAGATCCACGCTGCACTCAGCCTGATGAAGATCCCGCGCTGACGCAATCGGACATCTCAAATCAAACGACCCGCTGGCTGATGCCGGCGGGTCGAAATTTCATTCATAAACGTGATAGACGATCGATCGACGCTCAAATTGCCGATGCACCGAGCTGCCGACCATAAGCGACGATTTCCCGGCCAACGGAGATGCGCTCAGCCTCGAATTGCCGGAGGGCAGTGCGAAGATCAGTCTCGAACGCGAGGTAGTTGCTCAAGGCCATAACATCGCCGGCCGCTTTCGACACGCCCATCGCAGTGTGCGGCCGCGCGACGAAGGCGGCATCACCGATCAGCACGATCGACCGGCCGATCATACGTGGGGCTTCGTAGGCGAATATGCCCTGGATAGACGGACTTGGCTCGGCCTCGACCGCCAGCGCGAATTGCGGCGGCAGCATCTGCGCAGCGTCAGTGTGCAAGGCCTGCAGTCGCTCGTTCGACAAACCGCCACGCGGCAGCGAGAAAGCATACGTCCGATGATCGAGATTAGTGAAGGTGCCAGCAAGTTCACTTGGCAGCACTTTGCGGTACCAGACCCAGTTGTAGCGGCGGCTGCCAATATCCATCTCACCCTTGGAACCTGGGACCAGATAGCCGAGCGCATGGACGCCCGGCCGGACATAGAAAGCAAACCGGTCGAGCAGCAGCGCAGCGGCCGTCGGAAGGCTCGCCTCCGGGATCAACCCGCGCCAGGCGACATAGCCGGAATAACGATTCTGATTGTCCTTTGGATTGACCGCACCACGCACTACGGAACCGAGGCCATCGGCCCCGATCACCAGATCGGCTGTCTCGCGCGTGCCATCACCAAAAACCAGTTCCGCACCGTTCTCGCCGTCCAGCACATCGACGACGTCCCGGTCCAGGAAATAGGTTTCGGGGGCGATACGCGATGCGACGGTTTCGAACAGGACATCCCAGGATATCTGGGTCTGGGGCATGTTCACAGCCTGGGCGATATTGCCGTCCTGATTGAGATAGATGCGTTCCTTGGCAACGACGCCGACTCGCGCCACATGCTCGCATCCTATCAGTCGGAGGATGTGCAACAGATCGCTCTGACCGACCAGGCCCGCGCCCCGGCAGGCAAGACCGTCCCTCGATCGCTCGTAGATGCGAACATCGTGACCCGCCTGCTGTAACATGTTGCCGGCGAAGAGACCGGCGAGTGAACCGCCGACGATCCTGATCCGAAGCTGTTTCATTGTCCCGCCCTCAGTGCCCGATAACCGTCGGCGAAGGCCGGCGATGATGAATGATCTTTACCGCGAAGGCTGCGATGCCAAGTGCGGCGCCGAGCAGGCTGACGAAGAGCCACCCACCCTGCCCCCAGGCAAATGTCGCCATTGCCGAACCCACGGCGCCTCCTAGGAACATACCTGTCATAAACACCGTATTGAGACGGCTGCGTGCATCGGCGTCGAGCGCGTAGATGATGTGCTGATTGGAAATCAGGGCGCTCTGTATCCCGAAATCGAGCACAATCACGCCGATAACCAGCGACACGATCGATGCCCAGACGCCGAAGATCAGCCAGGCGACAATCGTCAGGCCCGCGCCCATCCAGACGACGAAGTGAGGTCCCCTCGTGTCGGCGACGCGGCCGGCCAGGGGTGCTGCGAATATGCCCACAGCACCGACGATCCCAAAAAGACCTGCGACATCCGCTCCAAGCTGGAATTTTGGCCCTGCGAGATAGAGGGCCAAAATAGTCCAGAAGGCTGTGAACGATGCAAACAGGAATGCCTGGATGATCGTCGCAGCCCGCAAGGCTGGGTGACGTTTCCAGAGCTGACCGAGCGACCGGATCGCCTGATGATAGCGTAAAGTCGATGTCGGCCTATGATGCGGCAGGACCGCGAACATGAGACCTGCGGCAAGCAGCGCCAGCGGCACTCCAATCCAGAACATCTCCCGCCAGCCCGCATGTTCGCCGACGAAGCCCGACAGGGTGCGGCTGAACAATATACCTGACAGCACGCCTGCCATGACCGTGCCGATTGTAGCGCCACGCTTTTCCGGCGCTGCCAGCGATGCGGCAACGGGGACAATCTGCTGGGCCACCGTCGAGCAGGCTCCAACGATAATCGAAGCGGCAACAAGCATCCATGCAGTCGGCGCCAGTGCTGCGAGTGCGAGGGCGGCTGCCAGTACGACGAATTGACCGATGATCATGCGACGGCGGTTAACGAGGTCGCCGAGTGGCAGCAGCAGAAAGAGCCCCAATGCATAGCCGAGCTGCGTTGCCGTGGGCACCATGCCGGTGATCGACTGCTGGCTGAAATCCGCCTCGATGAGGCCGAGCATCGGCTGATTGTAATAGATGTTTGCAACAGCAATCCCGCCCGCAACGGCCATGGCCAGCAGCGCGACTTGTCCGATCCCATCATTGTGGGCGGGGCTCGCCACCCCGACCTGCATCTGTTCTGTTTTTTTCATGACCCTGCTCCATCGCCAACGTGATCGGGTCAAGGTATGGCGAATGGCGTTTCAGGCACATTCAATGGACGTCTACCCGAACCTATACATGGGTCTAGGTTCTCATAGATCCGTCCGATGTTAGAGTTGCGGAAGCATGCTAAAGGGAGAGTGTGATGAGCGAGAAGCGTCCGGATGGGATCGAGAGCTACACCGCACCGGCAGGCGGATGGGGTGCGCTCAAGGCCGTTGCGAAAACGCTGGCGCACCAGCAGATCATCGCCGAGGGCGCGGCGACATTGTTGAAAGCCAACCAGCCCGACGGCTTCGATTGCCCCGGTTGCGCCTGGCCCGACCCCAAGCACACCAGTTCTTTCGAATTCTGCGAGAACGGCGCCAAGGCGATCACCTGGGTATCCACGGCCAAGCGCGTCGGCCCAGATTTCTTCGCCGCTCATACCGTCACCGACCTCTGGCAGTGGACCGACCACAAGCTTGAAGACCAAGGCCGCCTGACACATCCATTGATCTACGATCAGGCGAGCGACCGCTATGTGCCGATCGAATGGGACGCCGCATTCGCCCGTATTGCCTCAGGACTGAACAGCCTGCCCAGCCCTGATATGGCGGAATTCTACACCTCCGGCAGGGCCTCGAACGAGGCGGCATTCCTGTTCCAGCTGTTTGTACGCGCCTATGGTACCAACAATTTTCCTGACTGTTCCAACATGTGCCATGAGGCCACCAGCGTCGGCCTGCCCCTGTCGATCGGCGTCGGAAAGGGCACGGTCACGCTGGAGGACTTCGACAATTGCGACGCCATCTTTTCGTTCGGCCACAATCCCGGTACCAATCATCCGCGTATGATGACGACATTACATGAGGCCTCGCGCCGTGGCGTGCCGATTGTCGTATTCAATCCACTCAAGGAGCGGGCACTGGAGCGTTTCGCCGCGCCGCAGGACCCGATCGAGATGACAACGATGTCCTCGACGCCAATCGCCTCAGCCTATCACCAGGTTCGAACAGGCGGCGATCTTGCAGCCCTCAAAGGCCTGATGAAGCGTATCTTCGAGCGAGACGCGGTCGATATCGCGTCCGGTGGAGCGGGCGTGCTCGATCGCGAGTTCATCGAGGCCCACACCATTGGCCTGGACGAACTGAAGACCGATATCGAGCGCACGGAATGGTCTGATATCGTCGAAAAGTCCGGTCTGTCGTTCGAAGCGCTGGACAGCGCGGTCGATGTCTATCTCAAGGCGAAGAACGTTATCCTTTGTTATGGCATGGGCATCACCCAGCATGCCCATGGCACGGCGAATGTCCAGCAACTCGCCAATTTCCTCATGCTGCGGGGTAATATCGGCCGGACAGGCGCCGGCATATGCCCCTTTCGCGGCCATTCCAATGTCCAGGGCGATCGTACCGTTGGCATCACCGAAATCCCGAATGCCGCCCTTCTCGACGGCATTGAAAGAGCATTTGGTTTTCGGCCGCCTTCGGAAAAGGGACACAATGCCGTGGAGGCCATCGACGCTATTATTGACGGCAGGTCGAAAGCCCTGGTCTGCCTCGGTGGCAACCTTGCCGTCGCCATGTCAGATCCCGAGGCGACGTTCGCGGGTATGCGAAAGCTAGATCTTGCCATCCATTTGGCGACAAAGCTCAATCGCTCGCATCTGCTGCTGGCGAAGACGTCGATCATCCTGCCGGTTCTGGGTCGCACCGATCTGGACATTCAGGCGTCGGGACGCCAGTCCGTTACGGTGGAGGATTCCATGTCGATGGTGCATGCGTCGCGCGGGTTCCTCAAGGCGCCGAGCGACCAGTTGCGCTCGGAGCCATGGATCGTCGCCGGCATGGCCAGGGCAACGCTTGGCGAAAGGCATGGCATCAATTGGGAGGACATGGCCGGCGACTATGGCCTGATCCGCGACAAGATCGAGATCGTCTTTCCAGATTTCCATGATTTCAACACCCGCGTGAAAACGCCCGGTGGCTTCCGCCTCACTGTCGCAGCTTCGGACCGGGTATGGAATACGCCGTCCGGCAAAGCAGAATTTCTTGTCGCGCCGGGTCTGGATGAGGACGCCCGCTTGCGTGACCCCGATGCGCTCGTCCTAACCACCTTGCGCAGCCACGACCAGTACAACACCACTATATACGGTCTTGATGACCGCTATCGTGGCGTCTTCGGTCGTCGCGATTTGATCTTCATGAACAGCAAGGACCTGGAAATTCGCGGACTTGCCGACGGCGAGCTGATCGACATCGAAGCGATTTCGGAAACTGGTGCAAAAACCGTGGCCGGGTTTACTGCTGTTGCATATGACATTCCGCCCGGCTCGGTGGCTGGGTATTACGCCGAAATGAACCATGTCATTGCACTGTCGGATTACGACCGAAAATCCGGAACGCCAGCCTACAAGGGTGTTCCGGTGAGGATCCGCGGATCCGCGTGAAGTCCTTCCCCCTGATCAGGACCTCGGCTGTCGCGGTCATGCAGGTTTTTCAGATCCTTATGGAATAGCGAACCCCTGCGGATCCGGCGCGCGAGCTGGCGCTGAAGGCCTGCCGTGCAGCTCTGACCGGGGAGACCGACGCCCAGATGGCGCGCGCGGTTTTCTTCGCATTCGCCGAATGATCTGTTGGCGCCGGAATTTGACAGCCTTTTGACTGAGCATGGCGAGCGAAACAGCGATCAGCATATTCGTTAGAGCAAACCACCACTAACAAAACAGGCGGGTACGTGGCCTTACTGCGCCCGCCCGCCGTCGAGGCCAGAGCGCACGGCGTTCAATCTCGGCGTCCTGACCATGCGGGCTGGTAACGATGCTGCAGCATCTCGATCGACTGCTACCGAGAACAAATATTCCCTGCCCGGGCCTCATCTCAGTTCGCGCTGATCGTAACGGACGGATGTCGCAGCGCTTTTGCAAAAAACTGGGGCCTTCTTGTCCGCAAGTGAAGTCGCCCTCAGCTGCTTAGCGTTGCATCAGCCTGCTATTTACGGCAAAAACGTCGTCGGCCTAGAACCACGCCTTGCAAAAACCGCTGAGCAGAAATGATTGTCGTCGTTGAAGGTATAAGTGCAGCCGGTAAAACAACGTGGTGCAGACACCACGCAACGCAGTACCTTATCAAGGAAAGCTATCCCGAAAAGCGCCCCGATCGACAAGCAGGCCCCGGAGAGGCCGCCCGGATATGGACGGACTGGAATTGCAGGCGTTGGTCGGACGCTGTCGCCATGGAGCGAGATCAAGGTGTCGCTGTCTGCGACACTGATCCTCTGAAGCTGCATTTCATGTGGGCAATGTGGCAAATCGGAGAGGTCGCAGAGCCTCATTGGACCGCGCAGCTGAAGTTCACTCGGCAAGCACTTTATAATCAGCGCCTTGGCTTTGCAGATCGCTACCTGTTCAAGAAAATGAGCCCTGATGTGGCCCAGGCTCAACGGGATCATGATGCGAGCAGATCTCGGCCCAACTTCGACCTGCACCTCAGACTGAGCAGCTCGCTTGTCGACTGGTACGAAACGCTGGCAGACACCATGCCCGGACTTGTCCGCTGGGAGCTACCGGAGGGTCTTCCGATTACAGACACCAAAACAAACCCTTTCCGATACGACGTTGCCATGTTCGACCGGTTCGTCGAGATGCTCCCTCGTCCAAGGCGCTAGCCGCTTCGGTCAGGATCGCGCGCCGTTCGGATGCGTTGCAGGCGACGATACCGGCTGGGAAATTGGAGGCCATCAAAGCGCCTTGTCCAACGCAAAGGAGCGACCGAGCATGATCTGTAGCTCTCCCTTCCCTAACTCCGACAGGTATGGTTTGAACAGGCTTGCAACCTGCTTCAGTCCCCAGTCAAGATGCTCTGGCCTCAGATCGTCGATACCTTCCTGCAGGCTGAGAAATACCGCCCAATACGTCGATACGATCCAGACATTGGCAAGCAGTTGAGGCACGTCGTCGACCGGAACGTCTATCAAGTTCGCGGCCGTCATTTGCTGAAGCATCCCGTCCACGACAAGTCGCATCCCCATGCTGAGCGCACGCGTCGGCTCGCGGAGCGATGGCGCAGTCGCGATGACGCCGGGAAGATCGCGAAAAATGTACCGGTGGACCCAAATGATCGAAAACCAGCGTCGCATGTAATCCGAATAAATGCCGGGATCCGTGGCGGTATTCGCACTCACTTTCACCATAAAAGCAGACGCATCTCCCTCCAGCTTCTCGAACAGGGCCTGTAGCAGGGCTTCCTTGGTTTTGAAGTAATAATAGAGGTTGCCTTCGTTGATGCCGACGGTGCGCGCTATTTCCGCGGTCGTGACCCGGTCCGGTCCCCTGTCATTGAAGAGGCCCAGGGCAGCCTCCAGTATTCGGTCCCGCGTGGTGACACGTGTCGTTTTCTTTCCGTCGTCGCCCGCACCCATGTCTGCCCCTTGCAATTCTAAGGTAGGCACCTTACTTCGTTTAGGACGATTACCTTAAACTGGTTACTTTATCGCAGAGCGGCAATCAAGGATTCAAGTCATGGACACGGCGATCGAGAATGACAGCGAGCTGAAAACGCACTTTCCCCTGACACCACAGTCGACGCTTGGCGCACTGATAGCGATTGTTCGCAACCCACTTGACGCTCTGCCTCCTTCGATCTTCACAGAGCCACTTGTGTTCACGAAAACCGCCGGGGAGATAAAAGTCTATCTCGCAGACCCAGTTTTGATCCACGAGGCGCTGGTCAAGAATGCAGACTCGCTCGGAAAAGGTGATCAGGTTCGACGGGCTCTTGGACCCGCCCTCGGCGAGGGTCTGCTGACGGCGGACGGCGCGCACTGGAAGTGGCAACGCCAATCGGTCGCAGGCGTCTTTCGGCACGACAAGCTTCTTGAGTTGCAGCCAACAATGGTTGCAGCGGCCGAGCGCACGCGCGACCGGTGGCTGCAGAAGGGCCAAGGCGAGATCGATGTCAGCCAAGAGATGATGCGCACTACGTTTGACATCATCGTCGAGACCATGATGTCCGGCGGCCATGGCATCAATGTGGGAAAGGTCGAGACAGGTATATCCGATTTTCTGAAGCCCACCGGTTGGACGTTCGCGCTCGGCCTTGTTCACGCGCCCGAGTGGATACCCTATCCCGGTCGCGGCAAGGCGACGGCGGCCGTCGCGTTTTTGCGCTCCAGCCTCCAGAGCGTCATCGAGGAGCGGCGAAACAACCCGGATGACCGACACGATCTGGTGAACATGCTTCTGTCGGCTTCAGACCCTGAAACCGGGAGAACGATGACAGATGCGGAGATCGTCGATAACCTGATGACTTTCATCACCGCGGGTCACGAGACGACGGCGCTGGGGCTTGCCTGGACGTTCGACCTCCTCGCCCGTCACCCGGACGTAGAGCGAAAAGTCCTGGCCGAAATCGATGAAGGTACGCAAGGGCGGCCGGTAACTGCGGATGACGTTTCGAAGCTGGTCTATACGCGGCGGGTGTTTTCCGAGGCGATGCGCCTCTATCCACCCGCACCGATCATCACCAGAACAGCTCTCAAAGGTTTCCAGCTGGGCGAGTACCTGATCCCGGAGGGAACCGTGCTGATCGTCCCGATCTATGCCGTTCATCACCACGCCACTCTATGGCCCGATCCGGTGGTGTTCGACCCTGACCGCTTCAGCCCAGAGCAGACAAACGCACGGCATCGTTACGCCTACATGCCGTTCGGCGCGGGGCCACGGGTGTGTATCGGCAATGCTTTCGCGGTCATGGAAGCGGTCGCCATTCTCGCCGTGCTGCTTCAAAGCGTTCGGCTTGCCGCCGTTGAACCGCAACCGCCCAAGCCGGTCATGAAGGTCACGCTGCGTCCGAACAAGACGCTCCGCATGAATCCCGTTTGGCGGTAGCCCTGAGCGCTCTGCGGACGGGCGAGCTTGCTTGACCAGTGCGCGTATCTGCGAATATGAAAGCCTGACGTTAAGCAACGCGGCCAAGCCTTTAGCTTTCGGGGCAAAAGAGGGGTCTCATCGATGTCGGTTATCCAACGTAACAACGTAAAAGTCACAAGCACCGGCACTCGAACGTTGCTGTTCGCCCATGGATTTGGTTGCGATCAGAACATGTGGCGCCACGTGGCACCGCAATTCGAGAACGACTTTCGCATTGTGACCTTCGATCACGTAGGCGCCGGCGGCTCCGATCTGTCCACTTATGACTTTCAGAAATACGCGACGCTCGAGGGCTATGCTTCCGACATCGTCGAAATCGGGCAGGAACTGGGGATCGAGGACGGCATTTTCGTCGGCCATTCCGTCAGCGCGATGATGGGCGTGCTTGCTTCGCTGAAGGCACCGGGCATGTTTTCCAAGCTCGTGCTAGTCGGACCGTCGCCGCGTTATATCAACGATGGCGATTACCATGGCGGCTTTACCCAGGAGCAGGTCGATGAACTGCTTGAGTTCCTGGACAGCAACCATATGGGCTGGTCGCAGGCCATGGCGCCGGTGATTATGGGCAATCCCGAACAGCCGGAGCTTTCCGAAGAACTGACCAACAGTTTCTGCAAGACGGATCCTGAAATCGCTAAGCATTTTGCAAGAGCGACATTCACTGCCGACAACCGCGCCGATCTCGACGAGGTCACGGTTCCCTCGCTCATACTACAATGTGCCGAGGACGTAATTGCGCCGGTCTCGGTCGGGCACTACCTGCATGCCAAATTACCGGAAAGCAAGCTCGTTCTCCTGAAGGCGACCGGTCACTGCCCGAACCTCAGCCATCCCCAGGAGACCACCGACGCGATCCGATCGTTTGTGGGCGCGGAATGAACTCGAATATTGGTGCTGATGTCGATGATCTCGTGGATCTCTTCGAGAACGCCCCTTGTGGCTATATTTCAGCCGCACCTGACGGACGCATCATGCTGGCCAATAGAACGCTCGCTTCATGGCTGGGTACAGGGAGCGAGAAAATTGTCGGCCGCAAGTTCATCGATTTCCTCACCATGCCGGGAAAGATCTATTTCGAGACGCATTTCGCGCCGCTGGTGACAATGCAAGGCGCCTTCAACGAAGTCGCTCTCGACATGGTGAAGGCGGATGGGACGCGTCTGCCTGTGCTGGTCAACGCTGTTGCACGGATCGCAGACGGCGGAAACGTCCGGTTCATCCGCATCACCATTTTCAACGCCACCGACCGGAGGCGCTATGAAAAAGAAATTCTGGAAGCGCGGGCCGCGGCGGAACGCTCTGCTGCGGCGCTGAAAGATCTGAACGCGACCCTCGAGGAGCATGTCGCGACGGCCGTGCAAGAAAAGATTGCTGCTGAAAGCGCGCTGCATCAAGCTCAGAAGATCGAGGCGCTTGGCCACCTCACCGGTGGTGTCGCCCACGATTTCAACAATATGCTCGCCGTGGTCATCGGCGGCCTGAACATGGCGCAGCGCAGGATCGCGCGGGGCGCACTAGAAGACCTACCCAAACTGCTCGAAGCGGCCCTGGACGGGGCAAACCGCGCAGCGACCTTGACCCAAAGGCTGCTTGCCTTCTCGCGGCAGCAGCCATTGTCGCCAGAGCTCGTGGATGCCAACAAGCTCGTCTCCAATATGGCGGAAATCCTTGCCTCGACGCTCGGCGAGATTATCCAGAAGGAAACGGTACTCGCAGCCGGCCTATGGCGAACGAAGGCAGACGCCAACCAGCTGGAGAACGCTGTCCTCAATCTCGCCGTCAACGCACGCGACGCGATGCCAAATGGCGGCACACTGACGATCGAGACGGCCAATACCCATATCGACGACGCCTACGCAGCGGAACACGACGTTGCGCCGGGCCAGTATGTGATGATTTCCGTAACCGACACGGGCTGCGGGATGCCCCCTGATATAATCGAGAAGGCGATAGACCCGTTCTTCACGACCAAGCCGGTAGGCAAGGGAACCGGTCTTGGTCTCAGCCAAGTCTTTGGATTTGCCAAGCAGTCGGGCGGGCATATGAAGATCTACTCAGAGGTCGGCGTCGGCACGACCATGAAGATCTACCTGCCACGTGAGTATGGGTCAGACAACGCTGCGCAGCATTTGAGAGACGATACCGTGCCTCGGGGGTCTTTGAGCGAAGTCGTTCTCCTTGTCGAAGACGACGCCAGTGTCCGGGAGGTCCATGCGCGAATGCTGGAAGAACTCGGCTATACGGTTATCGCAGTCGATGGCCCCATCGCAGCTCTGGCTACGATAGAAAAGCGCCCGGATGTGGTCCTGCTGTTCACCGACGTTGTGATGGCGCAGATGAATGGTCGCCAACTTGCGGACGAGGCACGGACCAGACGACCGGGACTGCCGGTCTTGTTTACCACCGGATATAGCCGCAACGCGGTCGTTCATAATGGGGTGCTGGATCCTGGGGTCATATTCCTGCAAAAGCCCGCCACGCTTGGCGATCTGGCCCGCAAAGTCCGTGCGGCTCTCGATATATGACCCAAGTTCGCCCTATACTCCAAGCTGCATAGCCGAATTGCGCGGCTTCGGTATTCGCGTTTCGCTGGTGGAGCCTAGCATATACCAGGACGTCTTTCGAAGATAATCTCGAAAAGCCAGATCAGTTGCTCAATATCTATAGTGACAATCCCACTGCGCAAATTCGCGCTAATCCAAGACGAGGGAGAAATAATGACACAATCGCTTACGGCAAATCAGCAGGACGACTCCGATGGCGAGCTTGTCAAGTCGGGAAAGGATGGTCCTGAGCTGCCAACGACGCCACGATTTCTTTCAGAACGGCAAAAGGCAGAAGTTTCACTGAAAGTGACAAGAGATGCCGGTTTCGACGCAAAAGCGGAAATCACGAATGGGGGCTTGCTCTCCATCGCCGTCCTCGTGTCCTCCATCCTTCTTTCAACGGCTGTTTTGGTCCACGTCGCCGTTAAGGGAGGGAAGACCAGGAATATCTTGTAGCGCAGCAATGCACCGCAGACCGTTTTACCCAATGCTGCCTCAGATAGCAATTGGGCCCGAACAGCCAGGAACTAAATCGGGAGACAAGAGTTACGTCCGCTTACCCTCGTCGTGCGGACATGATGAAGTCCGAACGCGTGATGTAATATTGTCTCGAGGACAGCATGCACAGAGTTCTTGTCGTTGAGGATGAACCGCTTATTCGACTGACGATCATCGACGCCCTTGAGGACGCGGGGTTCGATGTGGTCGAGGCGTCGAATGCCGATGAAGCCGTCCGTATTATCGACGGTCAGACCATCCACTTCCTTTTCACGGACATTCAAATGCCCGGTCGGTTATCCGGGGTGGATCTCGCGCACGCCGTGGCGGAGCGATTTCCCGAAGCGGGAATTATCATAGCGTCAGGCAGGATACGACCCGAGGACATTGACCTCCCAACCGGCGCCCACTTCTTTGCGAAGCCCTACAGCTTCGATAATGTCGTCAGACAGCTAAACGCATGGACGGGGCGAAAGCCGTGAGGCGCCAGACCCCGACGAGTGCCGATCTCTCTGTCTGGCGAGTTTCTCAGCGCTGAGCTTCACCACTACCATCACTCCTTTTTCCGACCAATCATAGGTGATCGTCCCGCCGAGTTGCTCCGATACACTGCGTTTGGGCAGCTTGCTGCCATGCCTCTGTTCGCCATCGGGTGGCTCGACAGCCGGCCCGCCTCGCTCCGTTCACGTCAATAACACTTCGCTGTCCTCGGTTGATCCGGAGAGATCGAGAGTCCCAGTATCTTCAGACAAGGCACCGTATTTCAAGGAGTTTGTCGCCAGCTCATGGAAGATAAGCGCCAATGACGTCGCCGCTGCTTCCCCTACTCCCATGCGTGGCACGGCGACCCGAATCCGACCTTTGAACGCACCGAAGATCCTCGTAGGGCGCCCGCAGAACGGAAAGAAGGTCGCCCAGAAGAGTGGCATGTCCTTGTGAACCCGGGATCGGGCGCACGAGATCATGCGCTCGTCCGAGAGCCGCTAGGCGGGCCGTCAAATCATTCACCATCTCGTTAGCTGTTGTGACGTCAGAGGCTCGTTCCTTGGGGAATTAATACCAATTCTTGACGGAAACTAACTGAGGGCACGAGTGAAAGTTCCGCCCTGCGCCCGCCGGCCTATTATACGACGGGCATCCTTCAGGTGACAGCGCACAGAAATCAGTTCTTGAGCGGAATTGGACTTTCGACCCTGGTGTTGGTCGTGGATTGAAAATATCTCGACTGGTCAGTTGGAAACGTCGGCCTCGCCCGCGATCATCCCTATCCGGTCGTGGCCGCTGTTCGTCCAGGAACAAAGACCATGGAAGCGTACGAGAACCTTGGAGTGAGGCAACGATCACTCAGTTATCGTGCAACACTACACAAGCGGATGTTCGGAGAACTCATCGGGTCTGCCAACGGGTGATCCGGCTCCCGGTCAAAGATGGCGATCCGGATGTGCTGTTGCAGACAGGACTGCGTGTAGACGGTAATACCCGACGACATCACGGATAGGCACCTTGCCTCCACCTCCCGCGTGACCTCCACGGGAGGTTCGAAAGCCTCGTCCTCCCTGTCGACGAGGTAGAATTGGCTAGTCGGACTGCCAGGCGAATGTCGCCCAGCCTTTCGGTGAGGCGGCCATTTCCGTCATCCCTCGTACCCCTTCGCCCAGTGCGGATAGGTCACGTAGGCCGTCAGCGCGCCCTCGCCTTCCGTCGTGATCGTCACGGCCTCGCCCTTGGGCATGTAGACGATGTCACCCGCCCCCGCCGTCACGGTCACGTCCCCTGTGGAAACCGAGAGCCTGCCCTCTAGAATGATCATGGTATCGTGGACGGCCATGGTCTCGGTCAGGGACTGGCGAGGGGCGTAGCGGCCGTATCCGATGGTAACCGGGCCACCGTGGCGCTCGTCGACCAGATTTCCGACAAAGATATCGGCATCCTGACCCGGAGACTTGACTAATTCGGCATCGGACAAGCTGAATTTCTGGACCTTCATTTCTACCTCCCTATTCCCGACTGGAGGTAGGGCGGTCATCGAGATCGCCAAGACTGACCCGGGCGGAGATAAGATGACCGGCAGCTGCCCCATCCCAACACCTGACAGCGAAAGTACAATTAAATCAGAGAAGCGGCCGAGCGCGCGATGCTGGACAAGGTCTACAAGGCCATCGAGGATGCGACCGCCGAAGTAGCGGACAAGTTCCGAGAGGCCGGGCTAGAATTCGAGCCTACGAGCAAGGACTACTTAACGTTCGCCACGCAACAGGTCCTTTTCGTACGGCTCTGCGGCGGCGATCCCGATACGTTGCAGGGCGGTGATCCCGAGATTGGCGCAAAGGGTGTGCGCAACGGACAGCACATCATCGACCACTACTGGAAGAAGTAGAGTTGAGATAACTCGACTAACTTCGAAGGATGGTCATGACTTCACGGCGGGAAACGATGTGATGTGCTCTTCAAGCGTTACCCTTCCTCTAACCGCATTCGCAGGCGATTCCGGTCCATCCAGGGTGGCTATTGTCATCCGGGTATAGGCTTCGGCAGCGGGCTCCGAGAAACCCTGCTGGCGATAGCTCGCTTCGATCTGGTCACGGGCGATGTTTTTCAACCGGACGTCGCGACCGAGGACCTTTGAGAGGATGACCGCGACATCCGCGAACGAATAGCGCTTCGGACCCTCGACTAACTCTAGTCCGACATCGCCGACTGGGCTCATGAGCCGGGAGGCGGCCGCCTTACCCAGATCGATTGGCGAAACCATGGGCAGGACGAAGTTAGCCGGGAACGGTGTCGGCAGATCGCCCCTCCTGGCGGGCTCGATCAGCACGTCGAGGTTCGTGTAATAGTAAGCCCCCCTGTTTACCGCTGTCGGGACCCCGGCCTTTTCAATCAGCTGCTCGAATTCCCACAGGACCGACAGATCGCCAATGCGGTCACCTTGCTGAGCGCCGTAGGTGGATGCGACAACAACTTTTTCGAGGCCAGAGCCTTCCACGGCTTTCGCGATGGCGCGGGCGGTCCTGAGTTCCTCCGCATTGGTGTCTGTTGTTGGGACCGCTGGCGGATTGAGAAGGAAAGCCCGGTAGCCTCTCCGCAGGATATCCCGAAGAGCATCGGCGTTGGCGACATCGACCGACACGCCTTCGACATTCCCGTCCGTAAGGGCGCTCGCCTTCGTCTCATCGTGCGAGACTGCAATAACCGTTTGGCCTTTTGACTTTAGGCTTTCTACGACCTGGGACCCGATATTTCCCGTTGCTCCAAGAACTACGTACATCGACCACTCCTCTTTGATCGGCATGACGACTCAGGTTCTCGCGAAACGAATGCGCGCGCTTTTGGTTTCGCGAGGTCGCAAGCAAGGACCATTCACATGCGCCCCGCAACAGGTCCTCTCCGTGCTGTCGAGTTTTGGTAGGATTTGAGCCCATTTTCTCGCGTCAGCCACCAAAATCTCGTGCAATAGTTCGATCGTAAAAGGCGTTTCTTAAAATGGTTGGATCACGGAGAAATAGAAAAATGGCTTAAACTCATGCGACAATCAACACCTATCGCCTTGAACGGGATCTGAACCGGCGACCCGTAACCCCGGTTGTGTAGATAACAGTAATTTTCAAAACATTGCCAATATCTGAGCGGATCCGGCAAGCACTTGAGAATGCTTCTGTTGTGATCGAGTTCAGTAGGTCCGGACAAACCGTTGGTTCTGATGAACGCCCTGGTGCTGTCGACCGGCCACTTCCACCGCTAGCACTGTCCCTCCTTCGAGAGTCTCAAGCAACGCCGCTGCGCAGGCGCCAGTTGGATTGCCGCAAGGTACATCCAAATGATTGTGTCGACACTAATTAGGATCAGATTTCTCAATGAGTAGTCTACGTGCTGTGTATAAAACTTTGGCATTCTTAAACTTGCCCAAACTATCCCCGCAATACACCGCCGGCGGCGATCACCTCTTGGGGTGTATCGACGTCGAAATGTGCAGCGTCTCCGATATCCACATCAATGACCGGAAGCCCGGATGTCTCGATGATGTGCCGTGCGCCGACATCACCGACAAGCAGCATCACCGCGTCACCCAAAGACCGTGGCAGTATGACCGGATTTCCGCGTTTGCCCTGAGAAACCGCGCGCACGATCGCTTGGCCCGACGACGTCCGGAACGCTGCTATCAGCGCATCGAGGTCCGCGGTCGTCACACCCGGCATGTCAGCCAGCATGACCAGTATTCCTCCAGAATCTCGCACGCCTGCTGCCGCGAAGCCGGCAATCAGGGAACTTGCCACACCCGATGCGTATTCATGATTTTCCACAAGGTGAACGTCGAGACGAGCGAGCGCGGTTTCTATCTCGATGCGGCGATGGCCGGTGACGACGACAACGGTGGCTGCGTCGGCACTAAGCGCAGCCAGCGCGGCACGTCGGACGAGAGGAACGCCATCAAAATCGGCAAGAAGTTTATGTGCTCCGCCTTCACCCATGCGGCTCGCTTTGCCAGCAGCCAAAACAATGATGGCGACGGATGTCTTGAGATCGAGTTCTTTGCTTGCGCCACCCGGTCGTGATTTTGGATCAGTCTCTATCGGAAACACTCCGGTCCTGTTTGGTCATCGCGCCTATGCTGCGGTACGCCCGTTACAAAACAAGTAAAGCTTTGGCACGCTCACGCATACGCCATCAGCCGGGATGCAGCGATGTCGGCCAGCACCGATAGCGCAAGCGAGGTTGAATCCCGTGCCGGGCCGAACACGCCGATCGGTGCCTTGATACGGTGCATATCACTGTCACCATACCCCAATGCTTTCAGGCGATCCACACGCCGCCGGTGCGTCCGCGTGCTTCCCAGTGCGCCGATGTAGAAGCCTTCCGACATCAGCGCGGCGCTGAGGATCGGCGCCTCCCGGTCAAGGTCGTGATGCAAGACGACGATGGCCGTGTATGGATCGATCTTCAAACCCAAATGGATCGCGTCCTGAGAGGGAAGGACGACCTCGTAGCCAGAAGCTTCTGCCAGCCGCGCGACTGTTTCTGCTTCAATAGTCTGTCCGGAGATGACCAGTCGCGTGCGTGGACGATACACCGTCAGAAACTTTCCTTCCCTCCAGCACGCTCGCGGGGGCGCTTCAGCGAATTCCAATGATTGCCGCTCGGGCGCGTATCTTAATCCTGCTGCTTCACGATCGCCGAGACATTCGAGAACATGCTCTATCACCGTAACGTTCCGCAGGAGATGGATCGCTATAGAGATTCCGCCTCCACATGGGAGAACGATATCGATGAAGGGTGAACCATCGCCGAACATCACTGCACGGTCTTGGCCAGCCTCCATCGCGAGGAGAGCCTCCGCGGCCACCGCCGCCTCGACGCATCCGCCGGAGACGTAACCGCAAAAGCGCCCGTCGGCTGCAACCACCACGTGGGATCCAAGTGTGCGAGCCGCGCCGCCCCGGATTTCGACAAGGGTTGCCAGCGCGACGTCGAAACCCTGATGGAAACGCTCGACGGCAAAGCCGAGGATTTTCGCGGGGTCGTCGGTCAACAGCGCCCTGACCGGTGTCGGAAGCAAAACTGAGCCTTCGTGCATTACGGTTCCTTTTTAACAGTTCTAGGCGTCAACAACACCCACCGCCCAGCGTGCTACGCGATATCCGGAAGACCGCCGATCAGTTTGTCCAGCGTGATCGGATAGTGCCGCACCCTGACGCCGGTCGCGTTGTAGATGGCGTTGGCGATGGCGGCAGCAACGCCGCAGAGGCCAAGTTCGCCGACACCTTTTGCCTTCATCGGCGACGACATCGGATCGGTCTCGTCCATGAAGATCACCTCCTGATGGGGAATGTCGGCGTGAACCGGCACTTCGTAACCGGCTAGGTCGTGGTTGACGAAGAAGCCCCGGCGCGTATCGATCGCAAGCTCTTCGGACAGCGCCGCACCTGCTCCCATCGTCATTGCCCCAATGACTTGGCTGCGTGCCGTGACCGGATTGAGAATCCGCCCTGCGGCGCAAACTGCCAGCATCCGCCGAATCCTGGTCTCTCCCGTGGCAGCATCGACACCGACCTCGACGAAATGCGCGCCGAAGGTCGATTGCTGATGGGTCTTGGTCAGGTCACCCCACTTCATCGTATCCTCTCCGACCAGACCATCGGGACCTGCCGCCTCGGCAAGGGCTATGGACCGGTTGCCGAAGCGAACCGTTCCGTTCTCGAAGACAACATCTTCCGAATTAAACCCGAGCTTCTGCGCGATCCCTTCGCGCAACTTGACACAGGCGGCGTAGACGCCGGACGTTGCGGAATTGGCACCGAACTGGCCACCAGACCCAGCCGAGACCGGAAAACGGGAATCGCCGAGATGAACGCCGACCTTGTCGATGGTGACGCCCATCATCTCGGCAGCCGTCTGCGCGATGATGGTATAGCTGCCGGTGCCGATATCGGTCATGTCGGTTTCGACCGTGACAACCCCTTCACTGTCCAGCCGGACCCTCGCTCCCGATGGCAGCACGAGGTTATTGCGAAACGCGGCCGCGACGCCGGTGCCTATCAGCCAGTCACCCTCGCGCTTGGAACCAGGTCTGCCACGCCCAGTCCACCCGAAACGCGCCGCACCGAGCTTCAGACACCCGACGAGATCGCGGTGGGAAAACCGCCGCTCGGGCTTTTCGGGATCAACTTGGGTGTCGTTGACGATTCTGAACTGGATTGGATCGATCCCGACCTTCTCGGCAATCTCGTCGATCGCGATCTCGAGGGCCATTAGGCCGGGGGCTTCTCCAGGCGCGCGCATCGCGTTGCCCTCGGGAAGATCGAGCGTCGCAAGTCGCATCGCCGTCATTCGGTTCTCGCCGCCATAGAGCAGTCGGGTCTGCATGACGGCAGTCTCCGGGCCTCCCCCCGGAAGGTCGCCCGACCAGCTCTCATGCGCGATGGCAGTAATCTTGCCGTCACGTTCCGCGCCGATGCGAATTCGCTGGATGGTTGCCGGACGATGGGTGGTATTGTTCACCACGAACGGACGCGGCAGCGCCACCTTAACTGGGCGCTTTGCAGCTTTGGCCCCGAAGGCCGCCAGCAAGGCATCCGCCCGGAGGAACAACTTGCCTCCGAAACCGCCGCCGATAAACGGCGACATCAGATGGATCTTCTCCTTGTCGATATCGAGGGTCGTCGCGAGGTCGGACCGCCACCAGTCGATCATCTGGCTCGACGTCCAGAGTGTCAGTTTGTCGCCATCCCATACGGCGATAGAAGCATGCGGCTCCATCATCGAATGCGATTGGTCCGGCGTCGTGTAGGATTGGTCGAGAACGACGGGAGCAGCCTTGAAGGCACCATCGAAATCACCGACTGCCGAATCCGGCTCTCCCGTCTCGGGCTTGACCGCGGTCTCCATCGCTACCTTGAGATCGAAGGATCCCTTGTCTTCGGCGTAGTCGACGTTGATTAACGCGGCGGCGGCACGGGCCTGCTCGAAGGTCTCGGCCACCACCACTGCGATCGCCTGATGGTAATGTTGTATCTCTTGACCTCCGAAAAGATTGGCGGTGTTGTATTTGCCCTTCTTCAGCTTACCGACCTCCAGCGCAGTCACCACTGCGAGCACGCCCGGTGCCTTTTTTGCGGCAGATACATCCATGGATTTGATACGGCCCTTGGCGATCGCCGCGCCGACCGGATAGCCGTAGGCATATGGCACCTTAGGATCGTGCCATTCGTAGGCATACATTGCCCGCCCGGTTGTCTTGAGCTGTCCGTCGATTCGGGGGATCGGTTGACCGACGACCTTGAGGTTGTCTATCGGGTTGGTGGTGGCTGGCGTATCGAACTGCATGGCTCAACCCCTTGCTTCGGCAATGATTGCGCCGAGCGTGCGCTCGACAAGGTCGACCTTGAATCGGTTCTGTTCGGTCGTATGGGCGTCGGCGAGAAGAATACTCGCTGTCGCCCGTGCGCCCTGCGGCAGTTCAGCATCTGCCTGCTCGATACGCCAAGGTTTGTGAGCGACGCCGCCGACAGAGATGCGTCCGGTTCCGTCCAACTGAATGACGGCTCCAATGGACACGAGCGCAAAGGCGTAAGATGCGCGATCGCGAACCTTACGATAAATCTGCCGGCCACCAATCGGTGGGGGCAACACCACGGCGCTGATAAACTCTCCGCGCTCAAGAACGGTTTCGATCTCCGGCGTGTCGCCCGGCAGGCGGTGGAAATCGGCGATCGGGACGGACCTGCGGCTGCCGTCGGCCTTGACGGTTTCGATGACGGCATCAAGCGCCCGCATGGCGACGGCCATGTCGCTCGCATGGGTGGCTATACAAGCCTCGCTGGTACCTGTGATGGCGTGCTGGCGGCTAAAACCGCCGATAGCCGAACAACCGCTGCCAGGTTGGCGCTTGTTGCAGGGTTGGTTGGTGTCATAGAAATACGGACAGCGGGTGCGTTGCAGGAGGTTTCCTGCAGTGGTCGCCTTGTTGCGCAACTGGCCCGACGCTCCCGCCAACAGCGCTCGGGACACAAGTCCGTAGTCGCGACGTACCCTTTCGTGGGCGGCAAGGTCCGTGTTACGGACCAACGCGCCGATGCGCAGCCCACCTTCTGAAGTCGGCTCGATCTTATCGAGGCCGAGGCTGTTGATGTCGATTAGATGTGTCGGCGTCTCGATCTCGAGCTTCATCAAGTCGAGCAGATTGGTGCCGCCAGCAATGAATTTTGCTTCCGGGTTGGAGGCCGCAGCCTTAGCTGCAGCCTCGATGGAAGACGCCCGTTCGTAGGTAAAGGCTCTCATGCTTTTGTCCCCGCAACTTCTGCAATCGCATCGACAATGTTGGAGTACGCACCGCATCGACAGATGTTGCCACTCATCCGCTCGCGGATTTCCGTGGGAGTCGTTTTCGTCTCTGCGGTGAGATTTTCGGTGACGTGGCTGGGGATATTCGCTTTGATCTCCTCCAGCATCGCCACGGAGGAACAGATCTGTCCGGGCGTACAGTAACCGCACTGGAACCCGTCATGCTTGATGAAGGCGGCCTGCATCGGGTGAAGGTTACCGGGCTGTCCCAGCCCCTCGATTGTCGTGATCTCGTCCCCCTCGTGCATGACCACAAGCGTTAGACAGGAGTTGATGCGGCGGCCGTCGACCATGACCGTGCATGCACCGCATTGACCGTGATCGCAGCCTTTCTTGGTGCCCGTGAGGTGCAGATGCTCACGCAAAGCGTCCAGAAGCGTGGTTCTATTATCGACGTTGAGCTTCCGACTTTCAGCGTTGACCACGAAAGACACCTCGGTATTGTTCATCTGGCTCCCTGCCGCTTGTGCTGCCGCATCACGAGTGACCACGCCGTTCACCGCGATCGTCGCGGCCGACGAGATCAGTAAGACCCTGCGGGAGATTTCAAGTTGGATTGAACCTTGCATATCCGGCTCCTCAATTCCTGTGTTCGCACTCCGTGTTCGCTCAAGCACAGTCAGTCCTGCTCGATCGCATAACAGTCGAGCCCGCGAAAAGTTCGCGCCAAATCTATCCCTCGTGTTCACGCTTACGTTAGAATTCCCATTGAACCGAGCAACACTCGATAAGCGCGCCAAGGCTCAAAGCAGTTTGTCGAGGGTTATCGGGAGTTCCCGGACGCGCTTTCCGGTGGCGTTGTAGACGGCATTTGCCACAGCCGCCCCGACGCCGGTGATACCGATTTCCCCGATGCCGTGCGCCCCGAGTGGGCTGTGCGGATCCGGAATATCATTCCAGATCACATCGATTCGGGGAACGTCCATGTGCACCGGCACGTGATACTCCGCCAGTGACGGGTTCATGATCCGACCGAAGCGCGCATCGAAATTGGTCTCCTCGGTCAGCGCCAGTCCGAGCCCCATGATGATGCCGCCCTTGAACTGGCTCGTCGCCGTCATGGAATTGAGGATACGGCCGGTATCGAAAGAGCCGAGGAAACGGGATACCCGCGTTTCGCCGGTCACCATATTCACCCGCATCTCGCAGAATTGCGCGCCATAGGAATGCATGGAATATTTCTGTGCTTCGAGCGGAAGCGGTCCCGAAGCCTCACACGTGACTTCCTGCCGCTGCGAACGCCCCAGGATCGAGGCATAGCTTTCGAAACGGTCCGGCTCATCGCGCTTGCAAAGTCCGCCGTTGCGCGCCTCCACCTGATCCGGCTTCAGCCCGGCAAGCGGCGAATCGTTGCCGGCAAGCTTGAGCAGTTCTTTCGTCAGGGCTTCAGTCGCCGCGATGATGGTGGCCGAGATCGACGCTGTCTGCGATGACCCTCCTGCCATCGAGCCGGCCGGCAGCGTGCTATCACCGTACTCGAACGTCACGGCATCGAAGGACATGCCTAGCCGCGCGGCAACATGCTGTTGCTGAACGGTCGACGTTCCCATGCCCATCTCATGCACGGCCGTCGAGACGATCGCCCGGCCCTCGCGCGTCAGGCGGATCCGCGCTGCGCCGCCCGGCATGCGGTAATAGGGATAGGTGGCCGTGGCGCAGCCCATGCCGATCAACCACTCGCCTTTGCGCCGCGCACGTGGCGTTGGATCGCGCTTGTCCCAGCCAAACTTTTCGGCGCCACGCCGATAAGCCTCGATCAGATTTCGCGACGAGAATGCGTGGCCGGTGGTCGGGTCTTTTTCCGGCTCGATCCGCCGGCGCAGTTCGATGGGGTCAAGCTGCATCGTCTCTGCGAGTTCATCGACGGCGCATTCCAGCGCGAAGGTGCCGATGGATTCGCCGGGCGCCCGCATGAAGGTGTTGGCGACCATATCCATGTCCGCGACGTCCTGGGCAACCTTCAGCGTATCGGCCGCATAGAGGTGCCGCGCCGGAAAGGTGAACTGCTCCGGACAGGAATTATGGGTCGTCATCGCCGCGACGCCGGTGTGAATAAGCGCCGCGAGCGTTCCATCCGGTTTTGCGCCGATCGCGACGCGCTGCTCGGTGGTCGTGCGCCCGCCGACGATGCGGAAGACCTCCTCACGCGATAAAGCGATCCTCACCGGCCGACCTGCGAGCTTCGACGCTGCAGCCGCCAGGATCTGATGGTTCCAGAGGCACTTGCCGCCGAAGCCGCCGCCCACATAGGGCGAAAGAACCCGGACCTGCTCCTCTTTCAATCCGAACACCTGCGCCACCGTCCACGCCGTCGAGTTCACCATTTGCGTTGCATCATGGATCGTGAGCTTGTCGCCTTCCCAGGCGACCGTGGCGGCATGCAATTCGATGGCGTTGTGGTTGTAGCGTGGCGTCCTGTACATCAGGTCGACCCTATGTGCCGCGCCATTGAGTGCTGCCTCGGCATCGCCGAATTCGATCGACGATGGTTCCCCAAGAATGTTCTCCGGCGGATGCGCCCTTGTCTTCGCCACGTCGAAAGACGTGATGGCAGGTTCCAGGTCGTAAGTAACGCGGATCAGCGACTTGGCGTAATCCGCCTGTTCCTGCGTTTCGGCCAAAACCAGCGCCACAGGCTCGCCGTTCCAGTGAATATCCGCATCCTGCATGACTGGGAGGTCACTGGCACCTGCCGCCTTCGGTGCCGAGTTCATCACGGGTGGGGGCGCCATGCGCGGCGCGTTGCGATAGGTCATGACGAGCAGCACGCCGGGCGCAGCTTCGGCTTTGGCGGTCTCGAGCGCTGCAATGCGTCCGCGTGAGATGGTGCTGCAGGCAAGCGCCGCGTAGGCCATATTCTCGTAAGGAACTTCTGCCGCAAAGCGGGCCTTGCCCTCGACCTTCAGGGGGCCATCGACGCGCGATACCGGCGCACCGATCAGGCCATGCTTGGTCCGCATCGGGTCCGGTTCGGCACCCGGCAGCCAGCGGTCCGGAACAAAGCTGATGGCGGTCTGCAATGCCTTCTGTGCTGTATCTTTGAGGACGCTCATGCTGTCGCTCCTGCCAGTTCACCGAGGACGGCAACGATCGTCCGCTTGGCGAGTTCGATTGAAGGCATTGTCGCGCAGACCTGCCGCGTCGCTGAGTTCCCCCTCGGCTGCAGCTCGGAAGTTCACTTCAGTCGCTGCCCGCCCGCGCAAGGCAGCCTCCATCTTCAGCGCGCGCCAAGGCTTGTGCGCGACCCCGCCCAACGCTACCCGCACATCCTTGACATTCCCGTCGTCACCGAGGTCGAGCGCTGCTGCCACGGAGACCAGCGCAAAAGCATAGCTCGCCCTGTCTCGCACCTTTCGATAGGTCGAACGCGCAGCAAACGAGAGTGCCGGAAGTTCGACGTCGGTGATCAGCTCATGCGGACGCAGCTCGGTTTCGATATCCGGTCTTCCGCCGGGAAGCCGGTGCAGATCGACGAGCTTCAACATTCGAACTCCCTCCGGTCCTTCGAGATGCACGATCGCGTCCAGTGCGGCCAGCGCAACGCACATGTCCGACGGATGCGTGGCCACACAGGATGGCGAAGCTCCGAGGATCGCGTGATATCGGTTGAAACCGTCAATCGCGTCACAGCCCCTGCCCGGATCGCGCTTGTTGCAGCGGGAAGCTTCATCATAAAAATAGGTGCAGCGCGTCCGTTGGAGGATATTGCCGCCGACGGTCGCCATGTTGCGTATCTGGCCGCTGGCACCGGCAAGGATAGCACGCGAAAGCAGAGGAAAGTTCCGGCGCACCGTCCGGTCGGCCGCAAGGGCGGTATTTTTCACCGCAGCGCCGATCATCACGCTGCCATCCGGGCGCGCCTCAATCCGCCGCGACAGATCTGTTACGTCGACAAGCGTATCCGGTCGCTCCACAGTCTCGCGCATCAGGTCGACGAGATTGGTGCCGCCACCGAGATATTTACCGGCGGCGGCCGCGCTGGCGAGCTTGACAGCGTTTGACGCATTATCGGCTTGAAGGTAATCGAACGGGTTCATGCCGGCTCCTTCGCGAAGGTCTCGCTGATGGCTTCGACGATGCCGTTATAGGCACCGCACCGACAGAGGTTCCCGCTCATCCGCTCGCGCAACTCGTCGTGATCCAGCAACGCGGTTTCGGTCGAAAGGTTTTTCGTGACGAAGCTGGGAATGCCCCGCTCGATCTCGTTCGCCATGGCAATAGCGGAACAGAGTTGCCCGGGCGTGCAATAGCCGCACTGAAAACCGTCATGTTTGATAAACGCCTGCTGCAGCGGATGCAGCGCACCGCCGCGGGAGAGACCTTCGACCGTGGTGATCGAACGTCCCTGGTACTGGACGGCAAATGCCAGACAGGCGTTGATGCGCTCGCCATCGACAAGCACCGTGCAGGCCCCACAGGCACCCTGGTTGCAACCCTTCTTGGTTCCGGTCAGTCCAAGATGATCCCGCAGAAAATCGAGAAGCGATGTCCTGGGATCGATTACCATCTCGGTTCGGTTTCCATTGATCGTGCAATGCATCGGCGCTCTCCAATGGTGGTGGAACAGCTGGTCCATCGCAGCTTCCGACCATCAATAATTAACAGCTAGCGTGGCGGGGAGGGTTTTCAACGGGTAGCGACAGCGCACCCTGCTCTCGGCGCAGGCCCGCATTTGCGACCCCCTGGCTGGGATGATTTGCTAAGAATGCACTCTAGCCAATATATCGCGATGAAACCGCACCGCCGGTCGACCGCAGATAATGACCGATAATGACGGCTTTAGACGATGGCGGACATAATATGGCGCGGCATCGCTTCATTGGCGACTTTGCTGTCGCGGTCGCGCGTGGCGGCCAGGATTGCTGGCGTGTTCGTCGCCGGTCAGGCCGAAATCGTCAACTGCCACAGCCGAATAAGCCAAATTCTGGAGATCTCGCTCATGCACCGATCGCAAGAAGTCCGCGATCAGGTTGTTGCCGGAAATTTCCGGAATCTTCGTATGAATCTGCCGGTCGGGGGCCATGAGGCGAACCTAATCGCCTGTCGTGCGGCGACGCGGGTAATTCGCATTGATCGTTTCCCGGTCGGCAAGATTGACGTCAGATCGCCGTTCCGCGCACAAACCCGCGCAGTAAGGCTCGACCACGGTACGCGCCACGAGCGCCAGATAGATTTCAGAAAGCGATTCCGCGCGAACGATAGTGCCCTTGCGGGGAATGATCTCTACGAAGCCTTCCTGCTGCAGCCGGTGAAGAGCATGATTGACAGGCTGTTGATTATCGCGGGAATTTGGTCCGCTTTTTCATTTCGGAGGGACCCGCCTAGCCCGCGAGAAATAGTTTAGGTCAACAGAATAGATATAATTGGGTGACGCGAAATGAAAAACTGGCGCAAATCGAACTGAAACTCACATTCCGACCCACCGATGCTGGAACGGCGCTAGACGTCTTGCGGAATCGTTCAACCATTTAGTTGACTATTAAAAATCGCGCGTCTATATTCAACCACATGATTGAACAACAAGCGTTACAAATGAATTCCGTTTTTCACGCCCTTGGTGATGCCACGCGCCGGCAGATGCTGCGCGATCTGGCGCGCGGAGAACGGACGGTGACTGAGCTGGCGGAGCCGTTTTCGATTTCGCTGGCGGCGGCGTCGAAGCATATCAAGGTTCTGGAGCGCGCCGGCATGATCCAGCGTGATGTGCGCGGGCGCACCCATCATTGCCGAATTGAACCCGGGCCGCTTGCCAGCGCCCATGAGTGGCTGGGCTTCTACAAACGCTTCTGGACCGACCGCCTGGATGCCCTCGAACAGCTGTTGTGTGTTGAAGACGAAAACTCCAAACCCTGATCACAGAAGCGCCCGCTCTTTGCAGCAGAAGGAGACAACCGATGAACAAGCTTGCTCCCGCCAGTTCCTATGGCGTGCTGATCGAGCCCGCCACACTGAAGATGGAGCGCCTGTTGCCGGGTCCGATCGAGCGGGTTTGGGCCTACCTGACCCAGAGCGACCTGCGCAGCCAGTGGATGGCAGCAGGCGATATGCCGATGACGATCGATCCGACCCACAGGCTCGCCATCACCTGGGACGGTAGCGACACCGGTTCCTTTGAACTGGAGCCGAGAGGCAAGTACGTGCTTCTCACGATCATCCATCGCCGTTTGCCGGACCGCGCCGCGGTCTGATGCTCAGCGCCGGCTGGCACATGCATCTCGCCACTCTGGCCGCCCGGCAAAACCGCGTGCAACACAGCCGTTCTGGGATGGCTGGAGCCGCCTGAAAACCGAATATGACCGTATCATCCCGGCCTGATACAGCAGGCACGTTCAGTGCGATGCCAAATTGAACGCGCCTCCGCTTTTCAACACAACCCATGAAACGGAGACAACCATGACAAGTCACAGTTTCACCACCAGCTTCACCGTCGATCAAACACCAGAGGCTGCCTTTGCCGCCATTAACAACGTCCGCGGCTGGTGGTCCGAGGCCATCGAAGGCCCGACCGACGTCGCCGGCGGCACGTTCGACTATCACTTTCAGGACATGCATCGCTGCACGATCAAGGTGACCGACCTGATCCCCGGCGGAAAGGTCGTCTGGCTGGTCCTCGCCAACTATTTCAGCTTCGCCGAAGACCAAACCGAGTGGAAAGGCACTGAGATCATCTTCGACATCTCGCTAACCGGCGGCCTGACGGAAGTCCGCTTCGCCCACGAGGGCCTCGTTCCTGAATACGAATGCTATGACGCCTGTTCCGACGGGTGGAGCACCTATATCGACGGCAGCCTGCGAAACCTGATCGCGACAGGCAAGGGCGATCCCAATCTCGGCGACCCGATGACCGCGACGGAACAGAAGCTGGTGCGCTAAGCAATCTTCGGCGCTGCTGCCGGTTCAGCCGGATGCAGCGCCGCTCGTTGCAGCGGTTCATATATCGTCGTAGGCTTCGGCTGCGTGGCTTATCCACCCGGCGATTGGACGCGAAAGCCGTCCACACACCCGGCCGATGAACCGGCCTGCTTCAGAAGCATCGCATTCCTTGAAATGGAGATGAACATGAACGCTTCTTCCTATCGCTGGGTCGTTGTCGCCGCCGGCGGCCTGCTCGGCTGCCTTGCCATCGGTGCCATGTTTTCCCTGCCAGTCTTCCTCTTGCCGATCGCGCGCGATACCGGCTGGTCGGTCACCGGCATTTCCAGCGCCATGACCATCGGCTTCCTTGCTATGGCGCTCGCCAGCATGATCTGGGGCGCACTGTCGGATCGCTGGGGCGCCCGCATCATAGTGCTGACTGGATCGATCATCTTGACGGCCAGCCTCGCGCTCGCCAGCCGGGCAACATCCCTGGTTGAGTTCCAGCTGGTCTTCGGCCTTGTCGTTGGCGGTGCCACTGCGGCCATTTTCGCGCCAATGATGGCTTGCGTCACCGGCTGGTTCGATACCCATCGAAGCCTTGCCGTTTCCCTCGTCTCCGCCGGCATGGGCATGGCGCCGATGACCATGTCGCCGCTCGCAGCCTGGCTCGTCTCAGTCTATGACTGGCGGCAGTCTATGCTGATCATCGCAGCCCTCGCCGCCGCAATCATGATCCCCGCATCGTTCCTGATCCGCAGTCCGCCGGTATCGAAGCAGGAAGGCGCCGACCTAACCGGCGAAGAGGGGCAGCAGGCTGGAATGACCACCGCACAGGCACTGCGCTCGCCGCAGTTTATCGTCCTGATGCTGACCAACTTCTTCTGCTGCGCCACCCATTCCGGCCCGATCTTCCACACGGTCAGCTACGCCATCAGCTGCGGCGTCCCGATGATCGCCGCCGTCTCGATTTATAGCGTCGAAGGGTTAGCCGGCATGGGCGGCCGGGTCGCCTTCGGTCTTCTTGGAGACCGATATGGCGCCAAGCGCATCCTGGTCATCGGTTTGCTTATCCAGGCGTTTGGAGCACTCGCCTATGTATTTGTGCGCGAACTCTCTGCATTCTATGCCGTGGCCGCCCTGTTCGGGTTCATCTATGCCGGCGTCATGCCGCTCTATGCGGTTCTGGCGCGCGAAAACTTCCCGCAGCGCATGATGGGCACGGTCATAGGTGGAACGGCGATGGCCGGTAGCCTCGGCATGGCCACAGGACCCCTGGCCGGTGGCCTGATCTACGATACCTTCGCCACCTATAGCTGGCTCTATATCGGCGCTTGGGGCATCGGCATAGGCGCGTTCCTGATCGCCATGACCTTCCGGCCGTTCCCGAAAGCATCCCAGCCGCATCTGGCGCATGCCTGAAACCGCTGTTCAGGTGTTTTAGCGGGGAGTATTGGGTCTGACGCAGATCTGATGATTTCGAGGGTCGAAACTGGTGTTATCTAAAAGGAATCAGCACCATAGCGATCAAATTTCGTCTGTCGCCGCCCCATGGAAGAAGGGAGAAACGGTATTCCGGCGGGCTGGCGAAGACGGCGACTTATCTAATTGTGAACCAACCCCGTCTCCGCCGGGCGGCTCGAAAGGCGCTTGCCTGCGACCCCGCCAATGACTGATATCATTCATGACTGCGTCATTGTCGGAGGTGGGCCCGCAGGGCTGACGGCGTCGATCTACCTGGCGCGCCAGAATAATCCTTCCGTTATAACACGGAACAGCCGACATATCGTACCGGCTTGCTGGCTCAGCAGGAGTTGATAAGTAAGGTGATATAGAAATCAAAATCGTCTGCCTATATTGTCAGCTCTACTGCCCAAGATTTTTGAGGTAAATTGACAGCAACTGCGTCTGCGACGAGATGCCGAGTTTACGATAAACGTTACGGCGATGAACTTTGACGGTACCGGTGGAAATACCGAGCCGCAGACCGACTGATTCTGACGAATGCCCCTGCAGGACAAGCTCGATGATCGAGGCTTCCCTTTCCGTAAGGTTGAGATTGCGCCACACCCGGTCGGCAGCCGGATGCGCAGACTTGCGCCCGCCCCGCTCCCGTTTGGCCAAGGCCGTATCGAAACGCCGACTAAGATCAGGCCAGGCATGACGCACCATACCGGCCACCAGCGGCTCCGCCTTTTTCAGCAAGGCAAAGTCGGCAGCAGGAAACATACCTGACGGTTCCCTCCGCATCAGCGACAGGACGACGGTGATACCGTCCTCCAGCACGATGAAGAACCCGATCTCTTCCGCAAGCCCTGTCTGCGTATAGTA
Organism: Hyphomicrobiales bacterium; assembly: GCA_900473045.1. Classification (GTDB taxonomy): domain Bacteria; phylum Pseudomonadota; class Alphaproteobacteria; order Rhizobiales; family Rhizobiaceae; genus Pararhizobium. The sequence goes on along the minus strand of UCKS01000017.1, from coordinate 193,312 downwards.
GCTGCGGAAATATTCGCTTGAAAAGAAACGGTCCGGGGCAAGCTCGCGCATACGCCAAACACCCGGCTTCGGTTCGCGCGCCGCATGGTAGAACGGATCGAGCAAAAAAGGCCCGGCCTGATACAGGCTGACGAAAATGACATGTTCATCCGGCGTGAAGGTGCTGTAGAGATCGATCGGCCGCTCCTTTTCGCGGTAGGCAAAGGCGACGGCATAGTCGAAACTGACCAGCGAACGCATCAACGTGCAGAAAAGACGACCCGCCTCCTCGTCGCCGATCGGGGCGCCACCGACCATCGGCCCGAGCGTCTTGAACAGTGCCTCCAGATCGATGCCCATATATCCTGCCCAGCCTGCAAAAAAGAATGGCAATTGCCTTCAGGGTATACACCTTCCACAGCACTGAATGGCTTGAAATACCCCTTTCGGGGTATATACCGCCAATGGCCGTTTTGAATAGGCTGCTGGTCAGACGGTGAGAAACCGGGCAGCCGCGAGGTAGCCCGGTATTCTAAAAACAACCGCGGGGAATTTTTAAGTGACAGCCGCTCCAGCGAACGACATCGAGTTCCGTTCGGTCACCAAGTGCTATGGCAGTGTGACCGCCGTTTCGGACATCAATCTAGCCGTGCCGAAGGGTGCCTTCGTGGCGCTGCTTGGGCCTTCCGGCTGCGGCAAGACCACGTGCCTCAGAATGATCGGCGGCTTCGAGCAGCCGAGCGAAGGCACCGTGCTGATCGACGGCCGCGAAATGAACGGCGTCCCGCCCTATCGCCGCCCCGTCAACATGGTGTTCCAGCACTACGCGCTCTTCACGCATTTCGATGTCCAGCAGAACGTCGCCTATGGCCTGAAACAGGCCCGGCCGAGACTGGCGGCAGCCGAAATTTCCGCCCGGGCGCGCGAGGCTCTCGAGATGGTCCGCCTCGGCGGTTTCGAGAAGCGGCGCATCCATGAAATGTCTGGCGGCCAACAGCAGCGCGTGGCGCTTGCCCGCGCCATCGTCAACAAGCCCTCGGTACTTCTGCTCGACGAGCCCTTAGCGGCCCTCGACAAGAAGCTGCGCACCGCCATGCAGATCGAACTGCAGACACTGCAGCGCGAACTCGGCATCACCTTCGTGCTGGTCACCCACGATCAGGAAGAGGCGCTGTCGATGAGCGACATGGTCTGCGTGATGAATGCCGGACGGATCGTCCAGATGGCCAAGCCCCAGGAAATCTATGACCGGCCAGCCGATCTCTTCGTGGCCGATTTCGTCGGTAAGACCAATCGGATTTCGGTAACCGTCGAACCCGATGGCGCCACCCTGCGGTTGGCGAACGGAATGGCGATCGCGGCACGGTCTTGCCTGAAACCGGGTGCTGCGACCGTGGCGTTGAGGCCGGAAGCGATCGACCTCGTCCGGCAATCGACTGGTGACGGCAGTTCGCTGGCCGGGATTGTTACTCATCGCATTTTTCTCGGCTCCACCGCCGAATACCAGATCAGCGTCGATGGCCTTGGCGATTTCCTCGTCACCGCCGACCGGCGCAGCGTGCAGGAAAGCGATCTCGTCGAACCGGGTGAGCGGGTTGCTCTCACTTTCGATCCCGGCAAAGTGCATGTTTTTCCGGCCTGAGGAACGGCCGTACACGTCAAGACAAAAAAGGGAACAAAGTCATGACAAAGTGGTACAGAGAAAATGCCCCAATATCAGCCGGAAACCTCACGGACGAATGGATGCGCCTGAAGCGCGGCTCGGTCACCCGCCGCCACTTCCTCGGCGTCACCGGCCTTGGCCTTGCCACAGCCGTTCTTGCCCGCCAGCCCGGCCTGTTCAGTTCCAAGGCCTACGCCCAAGACCTCGGTACGACCATGTCGCTTGCCACCTGGCCCAACTATCATGACCCGGCGACCTTCGAAGCCTTCACGGCGGCGACCGGCGTTGCAGTCGAAGTCAACGTCTTCGGCTCGAACGAGGAAATGCTGGCGAAGCTCCAGGCCGGCGGCACCGGCTGGGACCTGTTCGTGCCGACCAATTATACGATCTCCACCTATGTGAAGCTCGGCCTGATCGACCCGCTCGACATGTCGAAGGTTCCCGCTTTCTCGCAAGCCACAGAATCGGCGCGTTTCACCTCCGAAGGCGCCATCGACGGCACGACCTACGCGTTGCCGAAGAACTGGGGTACGACCGGCATGGCCGTCAACACCTCCAAGATCAAGACGAAGCTGACCTCATGGAAGGACTTCTTCGAAGTCGCCATGACCGAGGCCGACGGCCGCGCCATGGTGCATGACTACCAGTTGACCACCATCGGCAGCGCGTTGGTGTCGCTTGGCTATTCCTTCAACTCGATCAAGCCGGAAGAATTGGCGAAGGCAGAGGAACTGTTGATTAAGGTCAAGCCGCATCTCTACGGCATCAACAGCGACTACCAGCCGGGCATGCGGGCGACGGACGCCTGGATGACCATGTGCTGGACCAATGACGGCGCCCAGCTCAACCGGGACATGCCGGAAATCGCCTACATCCTCGGTGCCGACGGCGGTGAAATTTGGACCGATTTCTACGCAATTCCCAAAAGCGCCGCCAACAAACCCGCGGGTTATGCACTGCTCAACTACCTGATGTCGCCGGAAAACGCCGTCAAGGAACATATCGCCAACGGTGCGCCCACTACAGACAGCCGCGTGCTGGCGCTGCTTCCGACCGACGTCACTTCCAACAAAATCGTCTACCCGGACGAAGCGTCACTGACCAAACTGGAATTCGGTGCGGCGGTGACGCTGACCGATCCGGCCCGTGCCGAGCTCATGGCGCGGTTCAAATCGGCTTGATTTCGCTTCTCCCCGACGGGGAGAAGGTAGCCCGCAGGGCCGGATGAGGGGCGCGAAGCCCACCGGGTGTGGTTTCCCCTCATAGCCTTACTGCGTTCGGCTCTTTCTCCCCGCTGGGGAGAAGAGGATGTTCGCGGCACGATTCCGTCCATGACTTCGAGCGAAGTCGCAGCTATCGAAAGTCAAATGAAGCCCATGACAACCGACAGAAAACGACACCTGGTCACGGCCGCGCTCGTAGCGCCGGCCGGGCTCTGGCTGTGCGTCTTCCTCGTCCTGCCCTTCATGGCCATGGTCGTCTTCGCCTTCGGCGAGCGCGCGCCGGAAGGCGGATATCAGGCGGCCTTCACATTTGCACAGTTCGCCAATCTCCCCTCCCGCGCGGCGGCCTTCTGGAACACCATGATGATCGCGCCCGCCGGCGCCTTCCTCTGCCTGATCGTAGCCTATCCCGCCGCCTATTATCTGGCGATCAAGTCCAATCCGAAATACCGGCTGACGCTGGTTTCGCTGGTGGTCGTGCCGTTCTGGACGAGCCTGCTCGTTCGCACCTATGCCTGGATGTACATTTTGGGTTCCCGCGGCATTCCCAACCTGCTCGGCATGATCGGCATCGAGGATATCAGGCTGCTCAACACGCCCGGCGCCGTGCTGCTCGGCATCGTCTATGGCTACCTGCCGCTGATGATCATGCCTATCTATGTCAGCCTGGAAAAACTTGACCGCCGCCTGCTCGAAGCTTCGGCCGATCTCGGAGCAAAACCCGTTTCGACCTTCCTTGGTATCACTCTGCCCCTGTCACTTCCCGGCGTCATGACCGGGGTGGCGCTGGTGACTATCCTGCTGCTCGGCGAATACCTGATCCCGCAGCTGCTCGGCGGCGGCAAGGTATTCTTCATCGGCAATGCGCTGGTCGATCTCTTCCTACAATCGCGTAACTGGCCGTTCGGTTCGGCCATCGCGGTGACGCTAGTGGTCGTGGTGGTGATCGTGCTCAGCGTCGCCATGCGGATCGCATGGAAAGTCTCCGGCTCAAGACAGGTGGATCTCGTCTGATGCGCGCGCTGATCACCTTCGTCTATCTGTTTCTCTATGCGCCGATTGCGCTGGTCGTGCTATTCTCCTTTAACGCCGGCCGCAACGCCAGCGAGTTCACCGGCTTCTCGACCATGTGGTACGGCAAGGCGCTCGGCAACACGTTCCTGATCACCGCGCTGCAGAACAGTCTGATGATCGCCTTCAGCAGCGCCGTGCTTGCTGCGATTTTCGGCACGATGGCAGCGCTCGGCATGCAGCGGCTCAGCAGCCGCGCCCGTGCCATCTTCGACGGCCTGTTTGCCGCCGCCATCGTCGTGCCCGGAGTGGTCATCGGCATTGCCACGCTTGTGGCGCTGATCGAAGTGTTCTCCTTCCTCAATCCCGCGCTCGCCTTGATCTGGCCGGGCGAAAGACCACCGCAGCTTGGCCTGGGCTACGGCTCGATCATCGCAGCCCACGGCCTGTTTTCCCTGGCCCTGGTCGCGATGATCGTCAAGGCCCGCATTGCCAGCCTCGGCCGCGATATCGTCGAGGCCTCCAGCGATCTCTATGCCACGCCATTCACCACCTTCCGCCAGATCGTCCTGCCGCAGATCCTGCCATCGGCGCTGGCAGGCTTCCTGCTCGCCTTCACCTTTTCCTTCGACGATTTCATCGTCGCCTTCTTCGTCGCCGGCTCGAAGACGACGCTGCCGATCTACGTCTTTGCCTCGATTAGGCGTGGCGTAACACCGGAAATCAACGCGATCGCCACCATGGTCCTGGTCGCCTCGTTGTTGATGATCCTAGTTGCCCGCGTGCTCATGCGGGACAAGAAAACAAAAGCGCAGGCCGGGAGTAGATCATGATCCTGAAAGCCCGGGTGGCCATCGTGACTGGCGCCGGTTCCGGCATCGGCCAGGCGGGTGCCGCCATTATGGCGCGCGAAGGCGCCCATGTGGCTGTCGCCGACCGCAGTGTCGAAGGTGCCGCTGAAACCGTCGCACTGATCCGTGATGCCGGCGGCAGCGCCGAAAGCCTTATTCTCGATGTCACTGACGACATCTCGCTCGAAGCCGGCATCGCTTCGGTCCTGAAACGTCACGGCCGCGTCGACATCCTGCACAATCACGCCGGCGCTCAGGTGGCGGGCGACCTCGAACAAGTGGAGGTCGAAGGCTTCGATCGCTCCTGGAGCCTGAATGTGCGTGCCCATTTCATGGCCGCCCGCTTCGTCATGCCGGCGATGAAGGCGCAGGGTCGCGGCGTCATCCTCAATACGTCCTCCTCCTCCGGCGTGCTCTACGACCGCGAGATGATCGCCTACACGACCACGAAACATGCCGTCATCGCCATGACCCGGCAGATGGCCGGCGATTACGCAAGGTTCGGCATCCGCGTCAANNTGCCGATGGGCCGATGGGCCGATGTCGGCGAGATCGCCGAAGCGATCCTGTTTCTCGTTTCCAGCCGCTCATCCTATATGACCGGCCAGATCCTCGTGGTGGATGGTGGGGAATCTGTCGTCTGAGAATTACGGCCCATCGCTTTCCAATTCGTCTGCTGCACTTGTTGTTGACCGTCTTGGAAGGATACGAACCAGCGTCCCGTAGATATGGGGTCAGCTAACTACCTGAAAAATGCCGAATATGACTTTCCAAAACCTACAACGGAGGCCTCGACTAAGACACAACGCCCGCCTGAGAGGCCCTATAACCGTTTCATTCGTAAAGCAAGCTTTGATCGAATTTCCATGTTGCTTGCCGGAGGAGACAATTTGGCTAAGGTACATCAGAATTTTGCGAGCTGCCGTTGAGTCAAACCAGCGTTACAGACATACCGGAAGAGACATGGCGAGCAGTAATCGCCTGGTTAAGTTCGGCTGGTTGGTCCGCGCAAGTCGGCGGTGGCCTTGATTTTTCATGGGCGTCGCTCACGCTAGACGGAGCACAAATAGACATGGAATTCGATCACTGGCAGGGTGGCGAAATGGCGTTTGAGAACCGTCACGCACCCAAAATCATCGGCTCCCTTCCTGCAGACCTTCTTGTCCAGCTCAAAATGTAGAAAACATCTTCCACCTACTCGACGCACGGCGCTCCATAGCTTCTCATGCAAAGCTGACCATCAATAGCCAGCCCGGCCCAACCTGCACGATCTTTGAGAGACGCAGTCACAACCTCGTTTGTGATTACCTCCATCCTCGTGGTGATCTTTTTTGTGCTTATTGGCTGCTTTCTGTTTCTAGCTCCGTCGGGAGGCGGATTTTTCCCGGATCTCAGCATGGTGGTCGGCCTTCTCGCCATAGCCACTGGAAATCTGATTTCCTGCGTTTTGTAACGGTATTTATTGGTGGGTCTGTAAACGCGTACACTGGCTCGCAGCCGTTATAGTTTTCCAGTGCTTGTTGACACTGCTCATTGCGAGCTGGATCGTGCTGGCCGAATGATATCGCCGATTGGAGGCATGGTCTTAGAACGAAGATCACACGAACGATTCTCTTGATAGATCCCTGTAAGGTTCGATCTCCGCTAGACGTCCTGCCAGCACGGGCTTAAATGCTGCGATTGCGTCAGTGCTGGCTATGAGTTGCTTCGGCTGATTGTCCGTCGTTCCGCGCTTTGCCAGGACCTCACCCAATGCTGCCGGATTGCCGGTCTGCCGGCCATCATATGATGAAGACGCTGCTGCGGCCGAGGCTTGCTTCCGAGTCCAGCCCTCAGTCCGGCTGACCAAGGAACACGGTCGGTGTCATCGCAGTAACCTGTCGGAAGGCACATGAGAACGAAGCGGTGCTGGCAAAACCGAACTCTACAGACACACGGGCGATGGCATTGCCTCTCGCGAGCCAGTCCATCGCCTGCACGATCCGCGCCCGTTGTCGCCAGGACTTGAACGTCAACCCGGTCTCTAAAGGAAACAGCCGGCTCATCGTGCGAACGGACGTGGCGGCGCGCGATGCCAGTTCGTCGACATTTAGCTGGTTCCGGTGATCACCCAGCGCGAGGTCCGCTACACGCCGCCCTACTGGACTAGTGGGTAAGGGCAGGAAGGTCGGGGCATGGGCTGTCTCGGTCAACTCGTGAAGCATGAGCCTAGTTACCAACGCGGCCTTTTCCGGTGCAATATCGGCTGCGAAGGCAGCAGTCAGCAGGGAGTGCATCAGCGGAGTGACGCGTAGCGTAAACGGGCGGTCCAGCCGCGTTGCCGGTGCCCAGGCCAAAGCCACCGACGGTTCCCAATGCACCAGCCAAAGTTCTGCATCGCTCAGCACTTCTATCCGATGCAGAACACCTGCCGGAATCCAGACGGCGAGCTGCGGTGGGACAAGCCAGCGGCCTTCATCCGTGTGAACCTGGACCATACCAGAGGCCGCAAAGGTTAGCTGAGCGTCCTCGTGAGAATGTGTCGGCATGCCCATGCCGCGCTGTTTGTAGCCCCGCCTCAAAGTGAATGGATCGATCGACATGACTGGCCTCTGTGCGATGCCGATTGGCGTCACATCGCTGAACAGCTCATTTATCATGAGCGCTATCAATGGTCGAGCAATCAGGGACAGAGCAAACAATATGAACGTCAAAATGAAAGCAGTCGTCATCAACGAATACGGCGACAACGACGTGATCGAATACAACAGTGTTGATCGCCCAGAACCAGACGCCGGCGAGGTGCTGGTCAAAGTTCATGCAGCTGGCGTCAATCCGGTGGACTGGAAAATCCGTGGTGGCCTCGGTCAGCGCCTAGGCATGTCGCTTCCGATTCACCTTGGCGGTGAAATCGCCGGTACTATCGAAACGCTCGGTGAGGGCGTCAGCGAATTCCAGGTCGGCGACGCGGTCTACGGTATCATTGGGTCCGGAGGCTTTGCGGAATATGCCCTGGCCAAAGCTGGAGACATCGCCCTTAAACCCGCCAACCTGGGTTTCACCGAAGCAGCGGCGATACCGCTCGGCGCACTGACTGCTTGGCAGGCGATATTCGACCTGGCCAAGCTATCGAGCGGCCAACGTTTGCTGATCACCAACAGTTCGGGCGGCGTCGGCTCGCTTGCGGTGCAATTGGCAAAGGCTGGCGGCGCGCATGTCACTGCCGTCGCCTCGGCACATAATGAGGATTACGTCAGAGGCCTGGGTGCCGACGATTTCATCGATTACCGCACCCGGCGTTTCGAGGAGGTGGCTCACGATATTGACGTCGTGTTCGACACGGTCGGCGGCGACACGTTCGACCGGGCATTCCCACCCCTGAGAAAGGGAGGATTTCTGGTCACGGCAGTGGCATTCCCAAAAGATGAGGCAAAGGCCTATGGCGTCGGCGCTGCACGCGTCTTTTGCAAGCCTGACGCAGATCAGCTTGCATCCATTCGCCACCTCGTGGAGGCTGGTAAGTTGAAAGGCCATGTTGCGAAGGTGTTTCCTCTCGCGAACATAAAGGAAGCGCTCGCTCTCTCTGAGGAGGGCCGCACCCGCGGTAAAATCATCTTGCAGATCCAGGGGTAGATAGGGTGTCATACAGCGGTCTATCGGCGGATCTGACACGGCCACTGCCAGATTGTTTTATCGGGTGCCCGTGAGCGAAAATATATTCGCGGGCATCCGCCTTCCCTCATGCCGCCAGCCAGGGCCGGTTGGTTTGTGTGCGCGGTAAGTTTTAGTCTCTGTGCTTTTAGCAGTATTTCGGCGTCGGATTTGACCCCACCCCAGCGTCCAAGGTTGACCCCGGCCGAACGCAAAGTCGCAAGTCATTTCTGGATGTTAGCATAGATCCGTCGGGGCCATTCATCGGCGCCAAAAGGGGTCAAAGTGCGGGTCTAACGCATATTTTATGACGGTCTCTTTCACATCGCGTTGATTAACCGCGCCTGGAGCAGGTCCAGCTTTGCGCGCCCGTACATTTGCCTTTTGACGAGCTCCAGTTTGGTGATCTGTCCTTCAACGTGACCGTTTGACCAAGGTTCGGTGATTGCTGCGGACACGGCTGCCTTATCTTCGAGTATCCCGTGGCAAAGGGAGCGAAGAGACTGTGGCGGGCATCAGCGATCCACGGGTCGAGTTCGGCCTTGGCTTTCCTTCTGATCATCCTTTGAAAGCGATCAATTAGATTACGGGCTTCGCTCAAGGCGAGAACACCGGCTTCTATGGCCGCGATCGTAAGTATATTTGCCTTGCTCAGTTGATCGCGAGCGGTTGTCATCAATCGGGCAGTCGTTCTGGCATTTTTTTTAAGTTGCTGATCAGAGACCCGCTCGGCCCACCTTTTTAGGTCATGTTAATTGCTTTGAGCAGATCCCTTGAGCTGTTGGGTTTCATGAGGACCCGCCGTAAAAGCTCGCTTGCCTTGATGGGGATCCAACTGGTGGCGGGTTAGTTGCACGTGGATAGTCTAGGGCAAAGGCTTATTGCAGACGGCCGCCTTTTCCACTCCTCCCGCAAGTAAAATCGAAGAGGATTTATTCCATAGCCGTCATGAACGCCGGTACTTGCTGTTCGAAGAATTTTGAGAATGAGGCAATGCGTGGCGGCAGCGCCTGGTAGGGCGGGTAATACAGAGTCAGCCATAAGTCGGGCGGCGACCAGTTTTGAAGCACATGGACCAATTTTCCTGTGCGCAGATGCTCGGCGACGTGAAATTTCGGAAGCATTGCCACCCCGGCGCCTTCAGCGGCCATGTCGGCGAGAACGCCGCCGTTATTGGCGCTAAAGGCCCGACCTGCCGAAATCGTGGCGCTGCCGTTTCCATCCGATAATGACCAAGCCTCCCGCTTACTGTCACCACTATAAGCAAGGCAATCATCGGGGCTGAGTTCGTTTGGATGCCGCATCTCCGCAAATCGACTGCCGGGTGCTGCGACGAGAATACGGTGAACAACACTGATCTTTCGCCAGATGGTAAACTTGTCCGATGGTGCAGCAGAGATACGGATCGCCAGATCGTAGTCACCGTCGACGATGTTCACCAGTCCGTCCGCGAGCGAGATTTCGAAACTGATCTTTGGAAAGCGCTCCCTAAAGCCGGACAGGATGGGTGGCAGCACCTGCTGACCGAACCAGGTCGGCGCGCTAATCCGCAGCCTCCCGTGATCCGCCTTGTGCGTATTCATCACTTCTTTGCGCGCATTTTCCAGCACGTCCATCGCTGGCTGAACCTGCGCGGCATAGATAGCTCCATCCGTCGTCAGAGATACCTGACGAGTCGTTCGAACGAAGAGCTGTAAGCCAAGGTCTTCCTCCAAGGCGGCGATCGCCCGCGTCACGGCTGCGGGGGTCATGTCCAGCTCGCGTGCGACCTGCGCGAAACTCCGCTTCTCGGCTGCCAGCAGGAAGGTTCGAAGAGCCTTGTAGTCGTTCATTTTATTATTTCATCCCGCGCAATTCATTGCCAATTATTATTGCAATTCTGGCGGATGAGCAACTGGCGTAGAGTTTATTCACACCAAACCAACGGCAAAAGCAAGCGAAGGGAAACGTCATGATCAAGGATATCAAGGGACTGCACCACATCACGTCGATGGCATCCAATGCCCGTCGAAACAATACATTCTTCACCGATACTCTTGGTTTGCGCCGTGTGAAGAAGACCGTGAACTTCGACGATCCGAACGTCTATCACCTCTATTATGGTGATGAAGCCGGCACACCCGGCACGGTCATGACCTACTTCCCGTTCGCCGATGTCATGCGAGGCAGGCCAGGCATTGGGGAAGTGAGTGAGACGCAGTTTGCTGTTCCGAAAGGCTCGCTTTCCTTCTGGCACGAACGCCTGACGGCACAGGGTGTCAGCAATCTGCAGATCGGCACTGCCTTTGGTGCAGATCGCCTGCATTTCAGCGGGCCGGACGGTGAGCGGTTTGCCCTGATCGAGGCAGATGGCGATGCTCGCAAGGCGTGGACCGGTGCTGGCATCGCCGACGGCGTCGCTATACAGGGCTTTTCCGGGGCAAAGTTTCGACTGCACGACACAGCAGCCACGGCCGAATTGCTGGAGTTCATGGGTTACCAGCGGGCCGAGACCGAAGGGGATGTGACACGCTTTGTCATTCCCGGCGGCAATGGCGCCGATGTGATTGACCTTGAAGCACTTCCCAAGACACCCTTTGCACGACAGGGCGCCGGTTCGGTGCACCACATCGCCTTTGCCGTCGAGAACCGCGCAAAACAGCTCGACGTCCGCAAGGCCCTGATGGATACCGGTTACCAGGTTACTCCCGTGATCGACCGTGACTACTTCTGGGCGATATACTTCCGCACACCTGGCGGCGTGTTGTTCGAGATTGCCACCAATGAACCCGGTTTCGACCGTGACGAAGACACCGCACATCTCGGCGAGATCTTGAAGCTGCCAGCGCGTTTCGAGCCTTATCGTGCCCAGATCGAAGCCGGATTGACCCCGCTCGCCGCCTGAAGTCGCTTTCCAACAATACGGCGGCATAACGTTCAAGACGTAACGCCCTCCCTGCTTCATTCCCTCATTCAATCCAGCAAAAAGGAACACACGCGATGTCCAACAAGCTTCAGGTGCTGACCCCGCAGAACAGCCAGATCATCTTTATTGACCAGCAGCCGCAGATGGCCTTCGGCGTACAGTCGATCGACCGCCAGGTCTTGAAGAACAATGTTGTCGGTCTTGCCAAGGCGGCAAAGATCTTCAACATCCCGACAACGATCACCACCGTCGAGACTGACAGCTTCTCGGGCAACACCTTTCCCGAACTGCTTGCCGTCGTTCCTGAAAATGACATCCTCGAGCGAACCTCGATGAATTCCTGGGACGACCAGAACGTCCGCGATGCTCTTGCCAAGCATGCCGCTGACGGCCGCAAGAAGATTGTCGTGGCGGGTCTCTGGACCGAAGTGTGCAACACCACCTTCGCACTCTCCTGCATGCACGACACCGACTATGAAATTTACATGGTCGCGGACGCGTCTGGCGGCACGTCGGTTGATGCACACAAGTATGCAATGGACCGTATGGTGCAGGCAGGCGTCGTACCGGTCACCTGGCAGCAGGTTCTGCTCGAGTGGCAGCGCGACTGGGCACGCAAGGAAACCTACGACGCGGTTACCTCCTTGGTGAAAGAGCATTCCGGCGCCTACGGCATGGGCATCGACTATGCGGTCACACACGTCCATGGCGGCTCAGAACGCGTGAGCCATGGCAAGCGGATCGGCCCGAACCCGGCAGCCATCTAATCTGAGAAGCCCCGCCTGGAATGAAAAGGCGGGGCGCTTTTTTTGGACAAGGAACACTCAGATGAAAATTTATCTCCTTTCGCTTGGCGCTGGTCTGCTGGTGGGCGTGGTCTACAGCCTGCTGAATGTCCGGTCGCCTGCCCCACCTGTCGTCGCACTCATCGGTTTGCTGGGTATCCTCGTCGGCGAGCAACTTGTGCCGCTAGCAAAAAGCATGTGGGCCCGCGAGCCTGCCGCCGTTTCGTGGCTTCACCAGATCAAGCCGCATATGTTCGGTCACTTGCCGAAGGGCGGATCGAACGTGGTTGAGGTGATTTCCACCGGCGACGGTCCGGCACCGGGGAAAAGCTCATGACGACGCGCCGCACGTTCCTGGGCGCGGCATCGAGCCTTGCCTTTTCCAACCTGTTTTCACCGGCAAATGCCGCCGATCCCATTAAGACCGGAGCCGCTTCTATGTACGCAGACATCGTTTTTCACAACGGATCGATCACGACGCTGGATCGCGCAAATCCGAACGCCACCGCGATCGCCGTCAAGGATGGCCTGTTCCTGCACGTGGGAACTGACGGCGACGTCATGGCGCTTGCTGGACCCGACACGAAAATCGTTGACCTCAAGGGCAAGCGTGTGCTGCCGGGCCTGATCGATAACCATACCCACGTGGTGCGCGGTGGTCTCAACTTTAACATGGAACTCCGCTGGGACGGCGTGCGCTCGCTCGCCGATGCGATGGATATGCTGAAGCGACAAGTTGCCATGACGCCCGCCCCACAATGGGTGCGTGTCGTCGGCGGCTTCACAGAACACCAGTTTGCCGAAAAACGCCTGCCGACGATAGACGAGATCAATGCTGTCGCACCCGACACGCCAGTCTTCCTGTTGCACCTCTACGACCGCGCATTGCTGAACGGCGCGGCTCTCCGCGCTGTCGGCTACACGAAGGACACACCGAACCCGCACGGCGGCGAGATCACCCGCGACGCCAACGGCAATCCGACCGGGTTGTTGCTCGCCAAGCCAAATGCGGCCATTCTTTATTCCACGCTGTCAAAGGGGCCAAAACTTCCCTTCGATTACCAGGTCAATTCAACGCGACATTTCATGCGGGAATTGAACCGTCTCGGCATCACCGGTGTGATCGATGCGGGCGGTGGCTTCCAGAACTACCCTGACGACTACGCGGTCATCCAGAAATTGTCCGACGAAGACCAACTGACGGTGCGCCTCGCCTATAATCTGTTCACGCAGAAACCGAAGGAAGAAAAGCAGGATTTTCTCAACTGGACCCAATCGGTCAAATACAAGCAGGGCAACGATTATTTCCGCCACAACGGTGCTGGCGAAATGCTCGTCTTCTCCGCCGCCGACTTCGAGGATTTCCGTCAGCCGAGGCCCGAAATGGCTCCGGAGATGGAAGGCGAACTTGAGGAAGTGGTGCGCGTTCTCGCCGAAAACCGTTGGCCATGGCGCATGCACGCCACCTACGATGAAACCATCAGCCGATCCCTCGACGTGTTCGAGAAGGTCAACAAGGACATTCCACTTGAGGGCCTGAACTGGTTCTTTGACCACGCCGAAACGATTTCGGATCGCTCCATCGATCGGATTGCAGCACTTGGCGGCGGTATCGCCACCCAGCACCGCATGGCCTATCAAGGCGAATATTTCGTCGAGCGTTATGGGCATGGCGTCGCCGAAGCCACGCCGCCGATCAAGCGCATGCTTGAGAAGGGCGTCAATGTTTCGGCCGGCACGGACGCGACCCGAGTTGCCTCCTACAATCCATGGGTCTCGCTTTCCTGGATGGTCACGGGCAAAACTGTCGGTGGCATGCAGCTCTATCCCCGCGCCAACTGCCTTGACCGTGAGACGGCCCTGCGCATGTGGACGGAAAAGGTTACCTGGTTCTCCAATGAGGAAGGCAAGAAGGGCCGGATCGAAAAGGGCCAGTTCGCCGATCTGATCATTCCGGACAAGGACTTTTTCACCTGCTCCGAGGATGAGATTTCGTTTCTCACGTCGGACCTCACGATGGTTGGTGGAAAGGTCGTCTATGGTGCGGGCGATTTCCGTGCGCTGAATGAGAACGACGTGCCGCCTGCCATGCCGGACTGGTCCCCCGTTCGATCCTTTGGCGGCTACGCGGCATGGGGCGAGCCGCAAGGTGCTGGCATGAACTCGTTGCGCCGAACCGCGATCTCGACCTGCGGCTGCGCCAGTTCTTGTAACGTCCATGGTCACGATCACGCCGGGGCATGGACAGCAAAGCTGCCGATCGCCGACATCAAGGGTTTCTTCGGTGCGCTTGGCTGCGCCTGCTGGGCGGTATGAGGAAAAGAACGTGATATCTCCTAGCAAACCCCATGGTGGCCTTGCGTCGCTCATCGCTTCCCCAGCGCTCTGGTTCACGGCACTCCTCGGCCTATGTGCGGCCTATATCCAGGGGCCGCTCACCAAGCTCTTTGATTTCCAGGGCGCGATCGCCGAAATGGAGCACTTCGGTCTTCACCCGGCAGCGTTTTTCGCGGTCGCCGTCATCGCGTTCGAACTGACGGCTTCGGCAATGATCCTGTCGGGCTTCCTGCGCTGGCTGGGAGCGCTCGCGCTTGCCGTCTTCACGCTTCTTGCAACCTTCATCGCCCTCCGGTTCTGGGAGATGCCCTCCGGCATGGAGCGGATGATGGCGGCCAACGCCTTCTTCGAGCATCTTGGGCTTGCGGGTGCGTTCGTGATCGTCGCCATCATTGATTTTACCAAAGGAGCACGCCAATGAGTGCCACGAAGTCTTCAGGCGGCAGTTTTGCATCACTCCGCCAGCCCGTCTTCGCCGTCCTCTGGGCTGCAACTGTCTTGGGCAACACCGGCAGCTTCATGCGCGATGTGGCCAGCTCCTGGCTGATGACCGATTTGTCGGCAGCACCTGCAGCTGTTGCTTTGGTCCAGGCTGCCGGCACGCTGCCGATATTCCTTCTGGCAATTCCGGCGGGTGTGCTTTCGGATATTCTCGACCGACGCAAGTTCCTGATCGCCATCCAGCTTTTATTGGCAAGCGTCAGCATATCGCTGATGACCCTGTCCTACATGGGCATGCTGTCGGTCAGCGCACTAATCGGGCTGACGTTTCTAGGCGGCATCGGCGCGGCCCTGATGGGGCCGACATGGCAGGCGATTGTGCCTGAATTGGTGCCGCGCGACGACGTGAAGGGGGCGGTTGCCCTGAACTCGCTTGGCATCAATATCGCACGATCGATCGGCCCGGCGGCGGGCGGCCTGCTGCTTGCCGCCTTTGGAGCAGCCGTTACCTATGGCGCAGATGTTGCCAGTTACATTCTGGTCATCGCGGCACTGCTTTGGTGGCCGCGTGCCAAAAATGCGGATGACGCCTTATCGGAGAATTTCTTCGGAGCTTTCCGCGCGGGACTGCGATACACCCGCGCCAGCAAACCACTACACGTCGTACTTCTGCGTGCTGCGATCTTTTTCGCCTTTGCCAGCGCGGTCTGGGCGCTTCTGCCGCTCGTTGCCCGCCAGCTTCTCGGCGGCGATGCAGGTTTCTACGGGCTGCTGCTTGGATCGGTCGGAGCCGGTGCCATCGGCGGCGCTCTGATCATGCCAAAACTCAGGCAGCGCTTCGATGCCGATGGGCTGCTTCTTGGCTCGGCCATCGTCACGGCCGTTGTCATGGGGGCGCTCTCGTTTGCGCCGCCGCAATGGCTGGCTGTTGTCATCCTTCTTTTCCTGGGTGCTGCATGGATCACTGCGCTCACCACCCTTAACGGTGCAGCACAGGCCGTTCTGCCGAACTGGGTGCGAGGCCGTGGCCTTGCCGTCTATCTGACCGTCTTCAACGGCGCGATGACGGCAGGCAGCCTTGGATGGGGTGCCGTCGGGGAAGCGGCCGGCGTACCCGGCACGTTGCTGATCGGAGCTGCGGGATTGCTCGTCGCCGGCTTCATCATGCACCGTATTAAGCTACCGTCAGGCGAGGCGGACCTAGTGTCATCCAACCATTGGCCGGAGCCCCTCGTTGCAGAGCCCGTTGCAAACGACCGCGGCCCCGTGCTCATTCTGATCGACTACCAAGTCGAGAAACACAACCGCACCAAGTTCCTGCATGCTCTCAACGACATGTCGTCGGAACGCCGTCGGGACGGAGCCTATGGCTGGGGCGTCACAGAAGATTCTGCCAATCCTGATAAGATCACCGAGTGGTTCATGGTCGAATCCTGGGCGGAACACCTGAGGCAGCACAAGCGGGTATCGAATGCAGACGCTGATCTGCAGAGCAAGGTCCTTGCATTCCACAGTGGCCCTGAAAAACCCGTCGTTCGGCATCTGCTCGCAATCAACAAGCCTGGGAGGGCGACCTGATCAAACGGTCATCCTCGCACACGAGAATAATTGCATAAATCACAACAGAATAGACATTTTTATTGCAATTGTTGACCGAGTGTTTGTGGTCGAAGATGCCTCCAACGACACGGCAACGCCGTAACCGCATCAGAGCGCAGGAGCAGACATGGCCGACAGAAATTTCACTCTCAGCAGACGTGATGTCCTTCTTTCCGGCGCTGTTCTTGCCGCTGGCATCGCGCTTCCACTTCGTTCCACCGGCGCAGCATCCGCTGCGGCCACCATCCAGGCAACCACAGGAGAAAATACCATGGGCTTCGTTACCACCACAGACGGCACCGACATCTTCTTCAAGGACTGGGGTCCGAAAGACGCACAGCCGATCGTGTTTCATCACGGCTGGCCGCTTTCATCCGACGACTGGGATGCCCAGATGTTGTTCTTCCTTGCAAAGGGCTACCGCGTCGTTGCCCATGATCGGCGTGGCCACGGCCGCTCGGCTCAGGTGTCTGACGGTCATGACATGGATCACTATGCCGCCGACGCATTTGCCGTCGTCGAGGCGCTGGACCTGAAGAATGCCGTTCATATCGGCCATTCGACAGGCGGTGGTGAGGTTGCCCGGTATGTCGCCAAGTTTGGCGAACCGGCCGGCCGTGTCGCTAAGGCAGTACTCGTTTCTGCCGTACCGCCTTTGATGCTTAAGACCGCGGCCAATCCGGAAGGCCTGCCGATCGAAGTCTTCGACGGTTTCCGTTCCGCACTGGCCAACAACAGGGCGCAATTTTTCCGCGACGTTCCTTCCGGCCCATTCTACGGCTTCAACCGCGACGGTGCGACGGTGCACGAAGGCGTTATTCAGAATTGGTGGCGCCAAGGCATGATGGGCAGCGCAAAAGCCCATTACGATGGCATCAAGGCGTTCTCCGAAACCGACCAGACCGAAGACCTGATGGCAATAAGCGTGCCCACGCTGGTGTTGCATGGCGAAGACGACCAAATAGTTCCGATCGCGGACGCTGCGCACAAGTCCATCAAGCTCTTGAAGAATGGGGCCATAAAGACGTATCCCGGCTTCTCGCACGGGATGCTGACCGTCAACGCCGACGCGCTGAATGCTGACCTCCTCGCCTTCATCAAGGCTTAAGGCAACAACTGAACGCATTCCACTTTGACGTCAAAACCGCCTGTAGCACCTTATGGAGGTCTACAGGCGACGCTGATCAAATCCAAACAAAGGTGTTTATCATGTTGAAATCGATACTTGGCCTTGCCGTGCTTTCCGCGTCCTTTGCTGCGGGATCGACTTTTGCCGCTGAAGGCCCGAAGCCGACAATTGTCCTTGTTCACGGCGCATTCGCCGACGCCTCAAGCTGGAGCGGCGTCATCGCGAAACTTGAAAAGGATGGGTACCCGGTTGTGGCCGTTGCGAACCCGTTGCGCAGCGTCAAAGGCGACGGCGACTATGTCCGCCGCATCGTTGCCGGGCTGAAATCTTCCGTCGTCCTCGTCGGCCACTCGTATGGCGGCTCGGTCATTTCGGAGGCGGCTTCGAAGGGTGGAAACATCAAGTCGCTGGTCTACGTCGCTGCGTTCGCTCCGGATGTGGGTGAATCAGCGCTTGCGCTGACTGGCAAGTTCCCTGGAAGTACCCTGCCACCCACCTTGGCCCAACCCGTCGAACTGGCGGATGGTGTGAAGGACCTCTATATTCAGCAGGCAAAGTTCCATGATCAGTTTGCGGCGGATGTTTCTGCCAAGGATGCAAAGCTCATGGCCGCCACCCAGCGTCCGGTAACAGACTTCGCGCTCGGGCAGGCCAACGCCAATGCGGGCTGGAAGGACATTTCGTCCTGGTTCATTTACGGTGATGCAGACAAGAACATCCCGCCAGAGACCCTGGCCTGGATGGCCAAGCGTGCCAATTCAAAAGAGACGGTTGTCGTCAAAGGCGCGTCCCACGTGGTCATGGTCTCGCATCCCGGCATGGTTGCAAAGATCATCGAAGCCGCCGCACAGTAAACGGAGTGGTGGCGGCGCCTTGGCTGCCGGCACCACCAGAGAAATTGCCCATGAAATCTGTCAGTGCCGGTTGCGCAAGCGCCAGTTAGCCGGGCTAACTCCAACAGAGTTTGTAAAGGCTTCGATGAATGCGTCCTCATTGCGAAAGCCGCATAGTTGCGCCACGCTGGCGACGCTTTCACCCGTCTTTCTCAATTGGGTTTGGGCCCTGGTCACCCGATTTGTCGAAAGCCATTCACGCACGGAATGTCCCGTCGTCTTCATAAAGCCGGAAGCCAGATCGCCGGAAGAAAACCCGCTCGCATCGGCAATCTCATCGATGTTTATGTCGCGCGATAAATTTGCCGCCATGTAGTTCTTGACGCGTCTTTCCTGTGTGGGAGAAAGCCGGCCAGAGGCAGCGAGGTACTGGGTCGGCGACCGTCCGTAGCGATGCGCGAGATGGGCGTTGAAGGCCAGCCCGATATGCGGCAGCAGTGTATCCCTTACCTCGTCCGGCATGTCGAACATCGGCATCAAAGCTGCACCAAGATTGCGGATCACCTGATCGGCAATCCCGCGGCAGGTCACAAGATTATCAACCCGCGGTTCGCCTGCTTCATCCGTAAGCTCGGAGAGATGCGCGCTCGGGATATGAAACGCGAGGGCTTCAAAGTGGCCACGAACTGAAATTGCAGCACCGTCCTTCAGGCTGATTAGGCAGATCGAGCCTTCTGGATATCTCTTCAACGGCGCTGACGGCCGATCAGGCCAGACGTCGCAATGATCGACATCGACGAGATAGAGCATGACCAGAAACGCGTCGTCGGGCGAGAGGAAGATCGGATCATCGCCATCGCCGTAGGAGCGCCCAAGATGCACGACGGAAAGCGTCGCGGCGCTAAGCGGCCTGATCAGCAGTGCCTTCGCTCCCTCGACGCCGAAACTTGCCGAAATTCTGTCGCTAGCCGCCAAAAATTCACTCACATTCGTCTTCATCATCTGAACAGCGAATTCTAACTCTGTAACCCACGCTCCGCTATTTGGACGTATCTATCCGTCATTCAAGCGACTATCTTGTAGAAAAGCATCCTCGCCGAGGAAATTCGACCGGTTGTTCGTTACGTATATCTCTGACAACCAGGATAGCCGTGATACAGCATCCGATATTTCGAGAGTGAGGTAATGCGTCTTGGCCCAAGTTCCCACCCATAATATCGGATTTTCCGCTGAACGGGTGACGGATGGGTTCGGTTGTTCCTTGAAACAATTGGCGATCAATCAGTCGCTGACCACTCCTGACGTCGCCATCTTTCGCAAGGCAACGAGCGCGATCCAGCTCGATCAGGTCAAGACATCGGCAAGCGATCGGGGCTTCGTCGTCGGTGTGTCGTCGGTCGCAGGCCATAGGCGCCGCATCTTCCACGAGCATCATGTGACGACCCACGATTTCGCCGAAAACTCGATCTACATCCGCGATCTCTCCGAAGCCTACAAAGCCGATCTGAACACGCCTTTTGACTTCCTGTTGTTCGAGATTTCGCAGGCATCGCTCATCAAGTATGCCGATGAGGCCGAACTGGCCGGAGTGACCTCGCTTTCAGCTGAAACCGCGTCAAAAGACATCGTGCTTGCCAATCTTGCCCGTGCGCTGATCCCGGCACTCGAAAGACCGGAGGAGACAAGCGCGCTGTTTGTCGATCAGATGACAACGGCGATCGGCACCTATCTGGTTCAGCGTTACGGCGGACAACAAAACTCGCCCCCTGTCCGGATGAGGATCCTCTCGCGGTCGCACGAGGATCTGGCCAAGAGCATCCTTCTTGAAAACCTCGAAGGCGACATTTCGATCTCGCAAGTTGCGGAGGCCTGCAGCCTGTCACGTGGCTATTTCATTCGGGCGTTTCGGGAAACAACCGGGATGACACCGTATCAATGGCTTCTCGGTGAGCGGATAAACCGGGCCCGTGCGCTACTGCGAACGTCGAACGCGCCGCTCGCCGAGGTCGCCATCGCCTGCGGGTTTGCGGATCAAAGCCATTTCACTCGCGTGTTCGCAACTGTCGTCGGTACAACGCCGGGACAATGGCGGCGGAGTTCTTGATCGGCGCTTGGCCCGTATGTGTTGTGGCGCCTCCGCTAGTCCAATTGCTCGCGGCGATCAGTTAACGCGTATTTCGACAGCGGTTTGACAGAGCCAGTTCTCTGGAAAGCTCCCCCGACATCTGGAACACTCGTTTTGCGCTACGGCCCCATTTCAGTATCGATGCATCTCTCACCTCCCCCGCGTCCTACAATACCGCCAGTCCGGAAGGGCTAGAACCAAGAACGCTGAAACAAGCAGAAACGCGTAGTTTCGCAGGCACAAGCCTCGCGCGCAGCTGCACCAATCCCGTTCAACGCCACAATAGCGGCAATTCAGTCGCCCAGCTTTGCTTCGTATGATCCAGCGAGATTGTCGCGTTGACGGGAGAGAACAGACAACCCTACATGTTGCCAAACGAAATCTTCCGCTTGGAACTGTCACTGCGATGCTCCGACGCCCCCCGACGGCTTCTGGCTGTTTGGCGGCGTTGGTCTCACGAACATCGACGCACGTGAATATGTCTACCTGGGCAACAACAAAGCGAGCCAGCTTGATTGGGACACCGACGGTGTCGTTCTCTACACGGCCTCGGCAGAAGACGACCTCGGGGCAGACTGGCCCGGGGCATGCAATGAAGGTGACGGCTGTAGTGACCGTCGTCGATGAGGCGTGCAACGATTTACTCGGTAAACTGTGGTAATGGCGCTTGATCGCGTCCATGGATTCTGTGAATAGCGAAATTGCATCGCTGATCCATGCGTATTGGGGAGATAAGATGTCGGCTGACAAAAACACGCTTTTCTCGCATGATAACAATGAACTATCCAGAAACTGGAGCAGGATGGCTCGCAAGAACTTTTTAGCAGGCCTGGTCGATGTCGACGTTCCGTTGGAGCAGGAGCCAACGTCTTATCCCATGCGCGGAGCATCGAAAACGATGATCCGTTCAATCGACGAAATGGCAAAACAGGGTGACAGGTGCCTCGAAGGAGAAGCTGTCGTCGAGCTCGAGCCAGGTCAGGTCGATGGTTCATTCATCTCCGATCGGCTCGATGATGATCAGGCTGAGTTCGAGGCATTGGTTGAAGCGATCAAAGCCCAGGGATGTCAGTACCGGGGATCGCTATCAGGTCGTTTTCAATCACCGGCGCCTAAAGGCCGCCAAGGCACCCGTTCGCAAGGTGCGGGCAGTCGTCAAAAACATCAGTGGTTACTGGTCTTTTGACGGCTAGACAAAGGGGCTTTGCCGCCCTGTGGTTGGGGTCGTGTGCCCAAGGTAAAAAGCCAGGCGCCGATTGCCGCAGCCCCTGCGAACAGAATGAACATGGCGGGCCCGCCAAAAATGCCGAGGGTTGCGCCGCCTACGGCCGGGCCAAGGAATCCGCCGACAGTCGAGAGCGAATGGGCACCGAAATAGCTGCCCCGGTTTTGAGAGTGCGAGATGCGATCAACCATTGTATATTCTGAAGGTACGACGAGGATCTCGCCCGCCGTAAAGATGACCATGGAAACAGCAAACCCCGCCAATCCGGTGGACACCAGGAAACCCATCTGGCCAAAGCCTAGAAGAACGCAGCCGACCAAAAGCGAGCGCAAAGGGCCAACGTGCCCAATGAGCCGCCGCGCGATCGGGTTTCCGCTCAAGACAACGACACCGTTTATCGACACGAGATAGGCGAAAATTTCGGCACCGCTCGCTATATGCTGCGTGATGTAGGGAGCCAGCGTGGCGGTCCATTGACCATAGACCGCGATCAGCAACGCGCTGCCGCCAATAAAGTAGGTCAATTGTCGGTCACGCATCGCGGTGATAACACTTTTGATCAAAGAGACTTGCTTCGATACATGACCGTCAGGGCGGTCACATCGCGGAAGCTTCAAAAGCTGCAAGCCGACTGCGAGCGTGGCGTAAACTGTGCCGGCGGTGATGAAGAGGCCGGTCGAGGCAATACCCGCCAAAACGCCGATCAACGGACCGATCGCCCATCCAATATTCGATGAGGTGTATCGCCAAGAGAAGTACTTAAGCCGATCGCGTTCGGCGCAAATGTCGCTCATCAGCGCGCGTGAAGTCGATCCGTAAACCGAGATCGCGACAGAGGCCGCGCTTTGTGCGAGGCAAAACGCGAACACCGTTTTGGCTAGCCCTATGCCGATCATGGCGAACGCCATCGAAACCAAGGTGAACGTGAGGACTGTCCTGCGCCCAACTTTGTCCGAGAATGATCCTGCGAACGGTGCCGCCACCGCTCCAATCAACGGGCCAAGGCCCAACAAAAATCCAATCATGGCCGGGCCCAAGCCGAAGGACTGCTGCAGTTTTATTGCGAGAAAAGATAACGTCATCGCTCGGGCGATAGTGACGAGGCCCGCCCCGATAACGAGAAACAGGGCAGCATGCGGGTTAGTTTGCTCTTCGCCCATCTCCGTCACCTTCCTTGCAAATGCGTCGCGAGTAAATTGCGTATCGGCCAGGCGGGGCTCCACACGCCTTCGGTTGGAATCTGAACCGTCAGTGGGGTAACCCTATTGGGGCATCATCGATCACGCGTGACAGAACACTTCACCCCGCGGCTCGTAAGGTGTGAGCTTGGTACTTCCACCAGTCTTCAATGATTGCTAGGGAAAACCGTCGCATGTTGATGATATCTCGGGGGCAGATGCCGTACTCTTGCCGCGCTTGTTCCGATCTCGTACGCCGTTCCTTGAGCGCATCAAGCTGCCAAAATCGCTAGATTGTCGGAACACTCTACTGCGTCCATCTTGCAAGCGGCAGGTGCCAGCGGAACCTACAAAAGCATCGAAATAACATCGGATGAACCGCTCCAACCACACACTTTGGAGGACGCAATATTGGTTGACCCGCAAACAATTGAACGCTGGCGTAACGCGCCGCGGCTAACAACGTTCTCCACATTTTTTGAAAGAACTGCGCGTGGGCAGGGAGGCACCCCGAACCTTGCGCGACCTGAACCGGACCTTAGTCTACTTGATTTCGATCTCGACTGTGCTGCCTACGGTGATACGCACACACGCCTCTTCGGAAACTTCGACAGCCACTATCACGCAAGCATTCCTTACAGACTCGAAGAGACTTGCCGTCTCGGGGCCGCCATTTTCACCTTCTCGCTACAAGCCTGGGCCCGGACCGGCTTGCCGGCAACTGTTTATACCTTGGGCGCAGGGACGGGCTGCCTCGCACGCTCGGTCGCGGCGCTTGGCGACGGGCGGATAAAGACCCTCGCCTGCAGTCCGACACCCGCCAATAAGGAGGCATTTCTTGCCAAGCGCGGAAGCGAACACGCCCATTTCTTTCTTGGACCGTTCTTCGATCTGGACAGCAATCGCTACGCAACGGATATGGATCTTCTGCCATTCCGCGATGGTTTCGACGTCCTGGTCGAGGACACGACCTTTCAGATGTACGATCGGGATAGGGCGCAGCAATTGGCGTTCATCGCGCCTCGCATTCGGCACGGCGGTATCCTCGTGCAAGTTCAAAAGCTCGCGAATGAAAACCAGGACGTCTATGAGGAGCGCGAGCGCCAGAAGGATGAGTTATTCAAGAGCCGTTACTTCACTTCGGGTCAGATATCCGAGAAGAAGGCTGAGATCCTCAGCACGATGGCGAGTTGCCAAGTCGATCTAAAAACCACCGTGTCCGCTCTTGGATTGTTTTTCCGCTATTGCGCTCTGACCTGGAACAGCGGCAATTTCTACACCATCGTCTCATCGAATTCTCGGGCGTCAATCTTGGAGTTCGTATCGTTGATGGTGAAACCGGCGATCCCTCCCGCCTATTGCTACGAAAAACTCCCGACTGCGCTTATCGATACGGATTACGACCCGGTCGCCACTGCTCTTTCGTGGCGTAAGGCCAAGACGATGACGTCGCTCGCTCCGAAACGACCTGCGGCGCTATGAAATGAACACGAGACATTCGGCTGAACTAGGCGAGCACTCCAGCGCGGCCGATGTGCGACGTTCATTGTCATACCTGATGCCGCATCTTGCCCCCTACTGGACGCGGTCGCTGCGGGCGTATGCGTCGACTGTCTACGAGAGCAAGCGTTATCAGTCCGATAGTGCTACGCGGGACCATGCAATGCATCTCCTGCGCAATTGCGTCGAAAGGGCAGCCCGCAGGTCGGGCTATGACGAAGAGGAGGCTCGAAGCGCCAGTCTCGAGCTATTCGCGTCGCCGGTACTGCAGACCGGCCCGCATTGCATGCTGGTGATCGAACCCGACGCGTTTTACACACATTTGTTCAGCTTGCTCGGTTTGATGGCCCATGGCCGACAATGGCACATAAATTACTTTGTCTCGACGTCGGCGTTCAAAGAAAAGGCAAAAAAGGGCCCGGGCTGGCTTCAGCTTGAAGGCGAGCCGCTCAACCTCTTCGGCCTTCCGCGAAGCCAGATGGACGGCAGCAGCATTGCTTGCTCGGACGGCCCCTATCGTTTCGCGCTTTCGAACTCCAGGGGCCAAGCCGCACCGAATTTCTCTGCTGCTCGTCTCCTCGAAGAATTGCCGTCCGCTGCATTTCCGTCGGCAGCTGAAGCGATCAGGATGGCCAATCAAACTCTGTGGCGTAGCAAGTTCCCCCCGTCGGTAAAGTTGCTTCAACTCGATGATTTCGACATTGCTGACCTGATTGCCGACCACCTTTGCGATGAGGGATCATGGATGCCGGTGCATATGATAGGCGATGGCGCGATCGCGGAATCTACATTGAGTGAGATCGACCGCCTGAACGCTTCCGCGTGGGGAGGCTGGGTCCGCCGAACGACGGACTTCTTCTGGCGCCTGGAGAAAAACAGAGTTGTCCCGTTGCGCCTGCAAGACGGCAAGCTGCGAACCGATCGGTCCTCAAGCTACGAAGTTGGATTTAGCCCTGGCAGCCTTGCGACGGCTCTTCGCCAGCGCGCGATCCTACCCAGCTTGTTCACTGCGTTTCTGGTGACCTCGATCCTACCGGGCGTGAGGGTCCTCGGGGGATGCCGCCAGACGGTCTATTTTCCGCTGATGCGGTATCTGGCGTCCCTCTGTATTGAACGATCTGGCGATCTCAGTCTCCTGAAAGCACTCAGGGAAGACGAACGACCCGGACTATGGGGTCATCGCGTCCTGAGACCATCCGGCGGCTATCCGTTTCAGGAGATCGGGCGTGCTGGGGGCGTCTCGCCCCTTTTAGCAAGTTATGCGGAGATGCCATTGGTGCAAGCCAGCGGCGATCTTGCAAGCTTTACGACGGATCCGATTTGGGCCGAGTTGTCAGGACACATCGCCGCAGGCGAGATAACTCGCGACTCCGACGAGTGGAGGTGGTCCGGCGTCTGAGCTGGGAGGAAAGAGTCCAACGCCTCGCGTTGCTCTGCTGTTTCGGTAGCCCTCATCTGCCCGTGTGAGAGTCGGTAAAGAAGGTCTAGCCGCCTGATTTCGAGAGGAGCTAGCGGTGAGACGCTAGCTTAGGACTGGCTCGCGGTATCGCCCGGGAACGAAAGTCCGCAATCCACTATTTCGAGTCCCTAAAGCGAACTCCCGCGCCACCGCCATTTTCCGGAATGAAATCGATTCCGGCCTTCACAAACGATGCGACTATGCTTGCCAGATTGTTGCCAATCGGTTTGTGGGCTCCGCGTTCGAAGTCAGCAATTGTCTGGCGTGACACATTTGCTGCTTCCGCAAGCTGCGCCTGGCTCCAGCCCAACATAGCCCGTGCCCCACGGCACTGCTCAACGGTGAGATGATCTTTACTCAAGGCAAACTTTCTGATTGACTTCTATCATTCTGTAGGGAACATTGACGCTGCGGCCGAGTAGGTGATGGAAACACCTGCTCGGCCTAACCACAATCAAGCTGTTGGGAGCTCGGATCATGGCTGATTCTGAGAATAGCAGAACTTTGCCCGCAATCATCCATAGAAACTCCTCCGGACTTATGACTGAAGCATACCTCACGCGTGAGCGATAGATTCATCGCTGCGCGGGCGCCAAAGCGTGCACGTTGAAGAGTTCAATCACTGCGCCGTGGTCACAAAAACAAGAAGGGAACATCATAATGCAATCACTGCATCGTCTCCGCACGTACACACTTGTAGCAAGCGTCGCTACGGCAGTATCTGCGGGGTTTCTCGGGACCTCGGCCATGGCGGAGGACTTGCGCATCGGGACACAGCTCAAGCTGATGACGCTCGATCCGCACTACGCGGACCTCAATGAGAACAACTCACTGCTATCCCATATCTACGAACGTCTCGTGATTCAGGACCGCCAGTTGAACCCTCAGCCCGGCCTTGCGATTTCCTGGAAACGGTTGTCAGAGACGCAATGGGAATTCAAGCTGAGGGACGGCGTCCGCTTCCATGACGGCTCGCCCTTCACCGCTCAGGACGTCATCTACTCGATCGAGCGCATCCGGGACTTCCTGAAGCCGCCGAGTGGCGGGTTCCAGACCTATACGCAGGCGATCAAATCCGTCACGGCGCCTGATCCAATGACCGTGGTCATCGAGACGAGCAGCGATGTCCCGACCCTCCCGCTTTCAATGACCTCTATTTTCATCATGGGTCACAAGTCGGGAGACTTTGCGACCACACAGGATGTCAACTCTGGAAAGCAGTCCGTTGGGACCGGACCCTACAAATTCCAGAGCTGGCAATCCGGTGAAGTCCTCAGCCTGATGCGCAACGATGCCTATTGGGGCAGCGCACCTGCCTGGTCAGAGGTGGCTTTCCAAGTCATCGAAAGCCCCGCTGCGCGCGTCGCCGCTTTGACGACGGGTGATGTCGATCTCGCGGATTATATACCGTCGCGCGACGTCGAAGGGCTTGAGCGCCGCGGGTTGGCGATCGAAAGTACCAGCGCTGCCCGTTCCAATTTCCTGCAGTTCGATATCGCTCGGGAGAAGCCACCCGGCATCACCGACAAAGCGGGGAATGCCGTTAAAAACCCCTTTCGGGACGAGCGCGTGCGCCAGGCCCTGACGATGGCGACAGACCGCCCCTTTCTCGCCGAGAAGATTCTCCTCGGCTACGGAACGCCCGCAGCGCAGCTCTTTCCGACCGGCTTGTCAGGAACGTCGCCCAACCTCACGGTGGCACCACCGGATTATGGGGGCGCAAAAGCCCTTCTCACGGAGGCAGGTTTTCCCGACGGCTTCAAGGTCGTGCTTGCCGGGCCCGCCGGCCGGTATCCCGGCGACAGCGAATCCTTGCAGTCCATCGCGCAGAACTGGGCGAGAATAGGTGTCAGCGCCCAACCGGTCGTGGCGCCGTTTTCGGTCTTCGCCACGCAAAGATCAGATGGCGCCTACCCTGTCTGGTACGGCGGCTGCTCCGGCGAGGCCGTGACCTTCTGCCTCAGAGCCGTTCTGGGCTCTCCGGATGCGAAATCGGGGGCCGGATCACTCAACTATGGAAAATACCAGAACCAGACCTTTGACGCGATGCTGGAGAAGGCCATGTCCATGGAGGATGGTCCGGATCGTAGCGCGGCAATCGCTGGCGCAACAGAACTGGCCATGGCCGACTATCCGATGCTTCCGCTTTATCATTTCCACCTGATCGTCGGGCATGGGCAAAAAGTGGGTTCCTACGCGGTGCATCCGCGGGGATGGACGACGGCCATGCAAGCCGTTCCCTCGGAAGAGTGAGGGCACGCCCATGGTGACCACCATCGTTGGAAGGCTTTCACAAGCCGCGCTCCTCCTCCTCGTCATGTCGGTGATAGGGTTTGTCGGCATCCACAGCGTCGGCAACCCGGTCTACAATATCGTCAATATCGAAACAGCAACCGCCGCAGACATTCGCAACGCAACGATCGCGCTGGGCTTAGATCAGCCGCTCTGGCGGCAATATCTTCTCTTCATGGGCAATGTCGTCACCGGAAACTTCGGAACGTCGTACATCTACCACCTGCCAGCCTTTGATCTGGTAATGAGCAAGCTGCCTGCGACGCTGGAGCTGGCCTCAATGGCCATGTTGATCGCAGCTCCGTGCGGCACCTTGCTGGGCTTGCTGGCAGGCCGAAGACAGGGTTGCGCAATCGATCGCGCCATTCTCAAGGCGAGTGTCTTTGCCCTCAGCATTCCGTCATTCTGGCTGAGCATGGTCCTCATCCTGGTCGGTGCGATCACTTTGGGTTGGTTTCCGTCAGGTGGCCGCGGACCAACGGTTTCCTTGGTTGGCCAGGAGTGGAGTTTCCTGACGCTGGAGGGCCTGCGGCGGCTGACCCTGCCCGCATTGGCGCTTGCCATTCCCAACATTGCGCTTATCGCGCGGCTTGCGCGGGCGGGAACGATCGAGGTTGAAAGCCAGGATTTCGTCCGGTTCTGCCGGGCAAAAGGCCTCTCAGCGAGGCGCATCCTGTTTCGGCATACACTGCCGAATATCAGCATTCCCATCGTCACGATCGTCGGAATGCAGTTCGGCGGAATGCTGGCCTTTGCAGTCGTGGTGGAGACCATCTTCGCCTGGCCGGGAATAGGCAAGCTCTTGATCGACTCCATTCAACTTCTCGACCGGCCAGTCGTGATGGCAACCTTGACCTTCGTTTCCCTCGCCTTCGTCGGGCTCAATGCGCTCGTCGACCTGCTCTACGCCGTGCTCGATCCGCGCGTGCGCCTTTCCACATGAAAGGAAATTCCATGAAAGCCAATACACTCCGTGCGCTTTGGAAGCGCCACAGGGGAATGAGCATTAGCCTACCCGGGTTCCTGCTCGCAGCCTACGTTCTGCTGGCGTTGGCAGCGCCTCTCATCGCGCCGCAAAATCCGTACGATCCATTACAGATCTATGGATGGGAAGCGTCTTCGCCTCCCGGGACCATGGGAGGCCCCGGGTACTTTTATCTGCTCGGCACCGACGGTCTCGGGCGCGATATACTCAGCACCATCCTCTACGGCCTGCGCATCAGCCTCGTTGTTTCTATTACCAGCACCGTTGTCGCTGCTCTCATCGGCCTTACCGCGGGGGTCAGTGCCGCATATTTCGGCAGGTGGGTCGATGTCGTCATCATGCGGATCGTCGACCTCCAGCTCAGCCTTCCAACCATCCTGGTGGCCCTAATTGCCATTGTCACACTTGGACCAGGGATCGATCGGATCATACTGGCGATTATCATCGTGCAGTGGGCAACCTACGCCAGGGTCATTCGAGGTGTTGCGTTGAGCGAAACCGGCAAGCCCTATCTGGATGCAGCGCGGCTCTTGCGGCTCCCCACGCGGAGGGTCCTCTTTCGCCACCTGCTTCCCAACAGTATCGCGCCGGCCATTACATTGATCCCTATAGAATTGGGGCACGCCGTTGCACTCGAGGCAACGCTGTCATTTCTAGGACTGGGGGTGCCAGTGGACAAGCCTTCGCTTGGCTCCACTGTTGCAAATGGCTTCCAGTACCTGATGACCGGTCAATACTGGATCAGCCTGTTCCCCGGCCTCGCCCTGTTCGGCCTCATCGCGAGCATCAATTTCGTCGGCGAGGGCGTCCGGCGCAGCCTGGATCCAAGGAGCCGTTCGGTATGACATTGCACAGTACCCAAGAACCATTGCTGGTCGTCAGCAATCTCACCCTGACCTATCGTGCGACTGCAGGTTTAACGACAATCCTGCGGGATGTGAGCCTGAGCCTTCAGCGCGGTGAAATCCTTGGGGTCATCGGTGAATCCGGAGCGGGAAAGTCCTCCCTTGGCAATGCCATCCTCGGCCTGCTCTCGCCCGACTTCGAACGGACGACCGGCACCATCCTCTTCGATGGCAAACCGCTGGACGGTAACAACGAACGCCAATGGGACACGATCCGAGGGCGCAGGATATCAGCGATCTTCCAGGATCATACCGCATCGCTCGATCCGCTGATGGCCATCGGTCCGCAACTTGAAGAAACGATCCTTGCCACAAAAGACACCATGTCACGACGGCAAGCACGCGACGAGGCTATTCAATTGCTGACCCGCGTCGGCATTCCTGACCTTGACCAACGATATCACCATTACCCTCATCAGTTTTCCGGCGGGCAGCGCCAGCGTGCCGTCATTGCCATCGCGCTTGCCGGCAGACCCGACATTATCATTGCAGATGAGCCGACCTCCGCGCTCGACGCGACGGTTCAAAAACAAATCCTCTATCTTCTCCGCGAGCTCGTGGAGGAAACCAATGTATCGATCATCCTGGTGACCCACGACATGGGGGTCGTCTCGGAAATCACGGACAGTGTAATCGTCATGCGACATGGCGAGATCGTCGAACAGGGGCCTACATCATCGCTCCTCGACGCACCACAACGGACATATACCCGAAGCCTTCTCGCCGCAGTTCCAAGACTGCGGGTGTCAGGCGCCGGGGAGAGAAAGGAACGCACCGAACATCTGAACGACCCGCCCCTGTACTCTGGTTCTGCAGAACCTGGCGCGAGCCCAATCCTCGTCGCACAAGGAATAACGAAGTGCTTTTCCGGTCGCCGGTTCGCGCTATTGCGCAAGAGGACCCAGACAGCCGCATTGCAGGATGTTTGCGTTCAATTGGACCGGGGGTTGATCACGGGAATTGTTGGTGAAAGTGGCAGCGGCAAGAGCACGATCGGACGGATCATTGCCGGCCTCGAAACCGCCGGCGGGGGAAAGATCGAGATCGATGATACGTGTTTCGATCCTTCGCGGTCCGGATCGCGCAGCGGCCTGCTTGGAAAGGTGCAGATGATCTTTCAGGACCCGGCGATGTCGTTGAACCCGCGCATGTCGATTAGTGAGAGCTTGCGGGAAAGTGTCCGGTTCGGCGCAGCCATGGCGAAGGATGAACTGTCGATTGTGGGGACAATGATGGATCGGCTCGGGTTGGCGCGAAGCCTCCTCCCCCGGTATCCCCATCAACTTTCGGGCGGACAAAAGCAACGAATATGCATCGCGCGCGCGCTTCTCGCAGGCCCGAGCATCATCGTTGCCGACGAACCGACCTCAGCCCTTGACGTGTCCGTACAGGCAGAGATCGTCCAGCTTTTGAAGGAAACCGTGAGGGAGCGGGGCATTTCCATGCTTTTCATCTCTCACGACCTCGCCCTCGTGCAGGAGCTTTGCAGTTCGATCTACATTTTCAAGGATGGCAGGGTCGAAGACGCGGGCTCGTCGGAGTTCATCTTCACACATTCACAAAACCCGTACACCCGAAGCCTGATCGATGCCCGCCCCAGACGATTCACGCACTGACGGCGGCCGATATTCCAAATCGCCGACGGTTCTGCCCGTCGGGTTTCACACAAACCATCCACATTCTGGTGGCGGCTACACGCTGCAAAGGAAAGTCTCATGACAAACACATTCAAGATCGCCGTAACCGGGCAATCTCTTATCAAACACGACATTCGAGGTGTTGAGACACAGGGGTTTCGCGAGGCGCGGGAGGTCCTTGGTCAAGCCGACCTCTCGTTCACCAACTTCGAAAGCACGATCCTTGGAAGCCATGGCGGATGGCCGATGAAAGGATCGTTCTTCGGATGCAGCCAGCCGGTTGTTCTCGACAGCCTTCAGGCACTCGGATTCCAGGCGCTTTCACTGTCCAACAATCATGCTTTTGACCTTGGACCTTCGGGAATCCTGTCAACCTCCGAGGAAGTCGAAAGGCGCGGCTTCCTTCACGCCGGCATCGGGCGCAACCACACCGCGGCGGCGCGCTCTGGCAAGGGGTCGTTTGGGGGCAGGAAGGTGGCACTCGTTGCCATGGATGGAGGACCGGGCCCGGACTTTATGTACGCTGGAGATGCGTCGCCTGGCCGTCCCGAGCGGCCGGGCGTGAACCGGCTGAGGGTGACCAAGGTAATTGACGTGGACGACAACGATTTCGAACAATTGCGAAAGGTCCGTGACAAGGTCGGATATACGAGGATGGATCTCGGCAACGACAGCCAACCAGACGATACGCCTTACGTTGATCCCGAAGCCGAAATCAGTATCGCACGCGCTATATTCAGGCGCGCCGATAGGGTCGGTCGAAACATTACGGTCGATGAGGTCGACACAGCGCGAAACCTCGCCGCAATCACATCTGCAGCAGAGGACGGATACCTCGTCATCGCCTACCTGCATCACCACCATTGGGCCTCCGACTGGTATCAGGTTCCCGAATGGGTGGGCGCGTTTGCAAAAAAATGCATCGATGCAGGCGCGGCCATGTTTGTCAGCCATGGCGCCCCCGTTCTCCAGCCGGTCGAAATTTACCGTCAAAGGCCAATCTTCTACAGTCTGGGCAATTTCATCTTCCACGTAAAATCCGACAAGTCGCCCTGGATGGCTCGCGAGGTCTGGGAAAGCGTCATCGGGCTATGCTCGTTTGGGGATGATGGCAAGCTCGTCGGAATGTCCTTTCGTCCGATCATTATCGGCGGCGCCGAACCGTCACGGACTGACGCTTTGGAACAACGCCTTGCGCCGGAACTTGCCCGTGGTGATGATGCCGAGAGGATATTGATGCGCTTTCAAGAGCATTCAGCGAAGGTCGGTACGAGGATCGAGATATCCGGCAACTCGGCCGTTTGGAAAACTTAGGTAGGCGCAAGTCAAGGTCCTTGGAACTACCGGGGCATGACTTTGTGGTTGTTGAAGTTTTTTGAAAAGCATCGCGACGGGGTCGCCGCTAGTTGGCGTGACTCGACGACGTCCCAAACCATCTTTGTGCGCTAAGCTTGGACCAAACCGCCGCTTTTAGCGTGTCGGGAGTGGCGAAGGCTGGTGCGGTCAATCTATCAAAGTTGCTAGATTGTCGATTGTGACAGACATCGGCACCCTCACCACTCTGCGCTGACGGGGAGGGCACGATGTTAAAATTACTGACTAAGCATGATCAACGTGATCCATCCTACAACGAAATGCTGCGCGGGAGAGCGAGGGTTTTCCGTGACCGGATGAACTGGAATGTTGACGTCATCGACGGCAAAGAATTCGATCTGTACGATCGAAGCGGGGATCCTCTCTATCTGATATCACTCAACGACGCGGGAAACGTCGTTGGGTCTTTGAGGGTGTTGCCGACCACGGGCCCGACAATGCTCAAGAGCGATTTCGCGCCGATGTTTCGGGAACCGGTGGACTTTGAGAGCCCAACAGTGTGGGAATGCACGCGGTTTTGCGTTCATGCCGGCCCCAATGACACGCCGAAACGAACGAACATCGCCCTCCAACTTCTGTGTGGTTTGTGTGACTTAGCGCACGAATTTAACATTGAAGGCATCATTGGCGTCTATGAGCTTCCCATGCAGGCTGTCTACAAGCGGCTCGGCTGGTCGCCCAGATTGATTTCCCTTTCTTGGCCGCGATTAATATCAGAGAACCTCGACGTCGATCTCACCGACCTCTGATCATTGCCCGCCTGAAAGCACCTTGGTCGGGTGTTCGAAGGATCCTTCCCACAGCCCACTCCGGCTGTGCTTTGCAGCTCCGCCACTGCGTAGGCGGCCGATACCGGTTTCCCCGAAGGCAGTGTCGCGGCAAAGGCGGCGCCGGCAGATATCAGCGCGGTGCCGACATCGACCGTGACGTTGTCGATATTGGCGGCACCCACAAGAAAGGTTGTCCTGTCGCTTGCGGTTCCGATCGGCTGGCATCCGACTGTGCCGTTGAGAAATTGCCGCCAGAGACGCGAGCGAGCGCAGCCCGCAATCGCCGTCTTGCCCCTCCGGCGAACGATAGGCCGCCCCTCGGATGCCCGAATGAACCCCGAATAGCCTGTATTCCTGCCTTTTTGAGACCAAGTATCCCCCATTTCAAATGTGGCATCGGGGGAAAACAGGATTGTCGCTGCTTGTCCGAAAGCTCGTGATCAGACGATAAGCGCAAGGACTACGGCTAGCCTAATCCGCATTTCGAAACTCCATCGTTTTTGAAAGTGATTGCGCGTGCTCGAGATCCGGCCGCCGTGATCGACCGTCGGGTGTTTCTCCGATCTCCGCAAAGCCGAGAAAGACCATGCTGTCATCGTCATTAACGGTGCGGTAAGGCTCGCCGTTGCCACCGACCAGGACAAAACAGGAAGCTAGTATCGGCTGCCCTTCCGCACTCGAGAGCACCAGCGTTTTGCAGAGAATGACCCGCCCCCGCTTGTTGTAGATCGCCCCGGCATAGTCGCGAACAGCGTCTATACACGACCATGTCTGGAGCCGGTTATAGGTCACTGTCCGTATTCGGCAGCCGGTTAGACCCCGTAGCTGGATGACGTGCTCTGCAATTCTTCGCTCGACTGCCCCGGTGATTGTGATTTCGCCGCTGACCGACTCCGTGGAGCGGTCGACCAGTTTTCCCACGGCATCAAATCGCTCGAGAACGAAGACCTTTGAGCCCTCCTCAGCGAACTGGCGCAAATATGTTGGCCCCGGTTCTGCATAGGGATGTTCGCCCGCTTCGATCGCGAAAGAAGCACTTGGTTGCATCAGCAAGATCACCAGGCTGACGATCCTGAGTTGTCCACACATTGAAATTTCTCCGATCTGGAATTGACACATCAACCCCAGAGGAATTAATTATAGTTTATTCTATGCCGTATCAACCGGAACCTTGCCATGAAGACGATCGCGCTCCTTCTCCTGTTTTCAGCGCCTTATTCGGCCAACGCCTGCGAGCCAGTCGACCGGGTGAGCACGCTTGCGATGGTCAAAGCAATTGCGACGGAAGAGCAGCTTGATCCTGCTCTCGCACTCGCGGTGGTTGACGTCGAAAGCGCTGGTGGACAGCGTCAAATGTCCGACGCCGGCGCAGTCGGGATCATGCAGCTGATGCCGGGCACGGCCTCTGACTACGGCGTGACGGACCGCTGCGACGCCGAGGCAAACATTCGCGCCGGCGTCCGTTACCTGAAGAAACTCTATGGTGAGTTTGAGGATCCGCTGCTGATGCTCGCCGCCTACAATGCCGGTCCGGAGCGGGTCTACCAAAAGGCCGGCATCCCCGAGTTCAACAAAACCGCCCAATACGTCGTCAAGGTGATGAACCGCTGGACGCTGAATGCCAAGGCGTTAGCCGCGGAGCAAAGACGCGGCGGCGGTCATCAAGCTCAGAAACACGCGGTCGCAATGGCTCCCTTCTCCTGGCGGGACGAGCATGTCTGGAATGGCGAATAGACCGACCGTATCCCAACCTTCCGTTCAACATACAGAGGATTTTCGCATGACCTTTCTTTCGATCCTATCGCGTCCCCATCTTAAGGCTACGGTAACCCTTGCCCTCCTGACAACCGGGTCGGCGCTCGCTCCGGACGTAGCCTATGCGCAGTCTGCCGCGCCAGTTGAAGGTATCCTTGAATGGTTCGTTAGCGTGCTTCAGGGCAACGTCGCGCGGTCTCTCGCGATTATCGCCGTCTGCTTTCTCGGCTTTCTGTTTTTGACCGGGCGTATGGCTTGGCAAGGAGCCATCTCCATCGTGATCGGCATCGGTATCATCTTCGGAGCCGCCGAGCTCGTCGATGCCATGAAGTCGTCAGCGGGAATTTAACATGCGCGAGGACGCTCCCGATGTGGAACCGCTAATCCTGCCGTTGACCCGGCCGCCGATGTATTTTGGCGTCGACATCATCGTCTTCGTCGTCAACGGACTGTTCGGGATCGTCCTTTTCATCGCAACTTCGAGCTTCCTGGCGCCGCTCATCGTCCTGCCAATTCATTTTATCGGGCTCTACCTTTGCCAACGCGACGTCCACATCGTCCGCGTCGTCCAGGTGTTCTTGTCAATGCGCAGGGCGATCCGCAACAGGAGCTTCTGGAGAGCGGGGAGCTATAGCCCATGAACGTCGTCAATCACGATTTAAAGTTCGGACGCGAACGCGCCCGCGAAATTGGCATCGGCACCCATGTTCCCTATCTGCGCCATGTCGATGAAGAGACCATCGTCACCAAGACCGGCATGCTCCTGCAGGTCGTCAAGCTTTCCGGGCTTCCGTACCAGACGATGGACCAGGCAGAGATCAATGCGCGGCTCGCCAATCGCAACATGACGGTGCGGTCGCTCGGGTCCTCGCGCTTCGCCCTCTATGCGACGATCATCCGTCGGCAGATCGTGCCTGCAATCGACGGGGAATTCGACAATCCTTTCGCCGATGAACTCAACGCCCGCTACATGGATGGGCTGAAGCACAGGACGATGTTCGTCAATGAGCTTTATCTGACCGCCATTCGACGACCGATGACTGGGCGCGCCGGCAAGGTTGATCGCATGTTCGACGTCTTTCGCATGGCAGACGATGAGGTCGAGGCTAAAGGCGAAGCGCTGCGCGACCTGAAAGATATAGTTTCGGGGATCGTTGGGGATTTCCGCAGCTATCGGCCGGAGCTGCTGTCCTGTGTGACCCGCGAGGGTGGCATCTTCTCCGAGCCGGCCGAGTTTTTCGCAAAAATCCTTGCTGCTGGTGACGAGCGGTCAATGCCCCTGCCCCGTATGTCGCTTGCCGACTATATCGGAACTGGTCGTATCCTGTTTGGCCGCAAGGCAACGGAGATCTGGTCGGACGACGGTGCCACATCCAAGGTCGCCGCAATGGTGTCGATCAAGGAATACCCGCCGATGACGACGCCGGGCCAACTCGACGGGCTGCTGCGCCTCCCTTACGAGTTCATCGTCACCCATTCCTTTGCTCCCGAGGATCGCACGTCCGTTACTGAGGCGATAGCGACCATCAGCCGGCAGATCTCCAATTCCGACGACGGTGGTACGGCCGTGGAAGGTGACGTCGAAACGGCCCGTGATCGGCTAGCTTCCGGCGAAGTCGTTTTTGGCAAACACCATATGACCGTCGCCGTTCTGGCGCGCGAGCCAGCCGCTCTCAACCGCGCGGTTGCCGACGTCACCGCCGAGCTTGCGCGCATGGGCGTCGTCGCGGTGCGTGAAGATCTCAATCAGGAAGCGGCCTGGTGGGCACAGCTGCCGGCGAACTTCGCCTATGTCGCCAGGCAGGGGTTGATCTCGTCGGTCAACTTTGCCGGGCTGTTTTCCGCACATAATTTCCCGTCCGGCCAGACGCACAAGGTTCATTGGGGCAAACCCGTTTCGCTTCTAGAGACCACCAGCCAGACGGCCTATTTTTTCAATTTCCACGAGGATGATGTCGGCAATTTCACCGTCATCGGCCCGACCGGCTCCGGCAAGACGGTGGCACTGTCGTTCCTCCTTGCCCAAGGGATGCGGGTCGAGCCGCGGCCGCGTTGCGTCTTTATCGACAAGGACCGTGGCGGCGAGATTTTCGTGCGCGCCATGGGTGGACGCTACGAGCGGCTGTCACCGGGCGAGCCAACAGGCTTTGCGCCCCTGCAACTTGACGATACACCGGCCAATCGCAGTTTTGGCAAGTCGCTGATTTCCTATCTAGTCACGCCGGCGGACCGGGTGCTGCACGCCGAGGAGATGGCGGTGATCTCCGACGCGGTCGACAGCATCTATACCGACTTCGATCGGCCACAGCGTCGCCTTGATATGCTGGCGGAGGCGCTGAAGGGCCGGATGCGATCCGGTATTGGCGATCTAGCGGACCGGTTGAAGGAATGGACGACCGGCGACAAGGGCTGGCTGTTCAACAATGCCGAGGACAAGCTCGATTTCTCAGGCTCGGTGATCGGCTTTGACATGACGGAGATCCTATCCGACAAGCGCACGCGATCGGCCGCTCTCCTTTATATGTTTCACCGTATTCAGGAAATCCTCGATGGCCGGCCGTCGATGATCTTTCTTGACGAAGGTTGGCGCCTACTCGACGACGAGGTGTTTTCCGGTTTCATCAAGGACTGGCTAAAAACCATTCGAAAGATGAATGGCATTGTCGGCTTCGGCACCCAATCTGCGTCCGACGTGGTGCGTTCAGAGCTGCGCAACACCATCATCGAGCAGACGATGACCAACATCTTCTTCCCGAACGCATCGGCGGATGAGGAGAGTTACCGCACAGCCTTCGGACTGTCGGAGAAGGAGTTCCGGTTCATCAAGCAGGCAGACAAGGCAAGCCGTACCTTCCTGGTCAAGCATGCCCAGGACTCGATCATCGCCCGGCTCGACCTCTCCGCCATGCCCGACCTGGTGAAGGTGCTGTCCGGGCGTCCGGAAACCGTTCGCGAGTGCGAGAATTTGCGAGAGACGTATGGCGAGGAGCCGGCCGCCTGGCTTCCGCAATTCTGCGGTTGGACGGTACCGGAGGCAAGCGATGCATAAAGCAGTTCTCTTTTTGCTCTCTGCAGGGCTTGCCCTTGCGCCATCACCCTCTGTCTGGGCGGATGTGCCTGTGCTCGATAACGACGCGAAGGACAAGCGCTCCGAGGACGATGGTCATTCGGCTACCGATAAAGACACGCAGGACGACCAGCTTGAGGAGCAAACCGTCACCAGCTGCAACATCTCGCAGAAGGAAAAGAACCGGCGTTTGTATCGATCGCCGGCGCAGGCAGTGAGTGAAGACACCAGCAATGTCGAACTCATCAAGCACTATGCCGACAAATACAATGTTCCCGTCGGCCTGGCGCTGTCTGTTGCGCACGCGGAGTCCGGGATTTCTACCTGCTCGGGCTCACCCACCGGTGTCAAGGGCGTGATGCAGCTGACGAAACGCACCGGCAAGGGCATGGGTTTCGACCGCGATATCAAAGAGGAAAATATCGAGGGCGGCGTCAAATATCTGGGTCTCGGCGTCAACAAGTGCGGGACGACAGACTATGCCTGCCTTGCCTCCTGGTACAATGGCTCGACTGCGGCAGAACAGAAGAACTGGGCCGGCAAGGTCGGTCGGAACCATGGATGGTTCAACGCCTACGCCGGTGGCTCAAATATCGAGGAGATCTCGTCGCCGTCCTTCAAATCCACTGTCGATTACGGATCCGAGGCAACGCGCAACGCCAATGGTGCAGCCGTCGGCGCTGTCGACAGGGCGGTTTCCGGTGTCGATAGAAGCTCTGCCCGGGTGCAGGAAGCGGGCCGGCGTATGGACGCACTCTCGTCGTCGGTCGGCGCCTCGGAAATCTACCAGGACGCCTGGGATGACAACACGCAAGCGCGCGCCGTCAACGCCGAGCTGCTGAACAACCTGATGACCGCACGCAACCTCTTTAACGAGCTGTTGCAGGCGCGCCTGCAGATGAAGCTGTCAAAGACCTCCGAGACCGCCAAGGCCATGAAGTCCGATCCCAACGTCAATCCCTATAGCTGTGATCCCGTCATTCTTGAGCAAATGAAGGTGCCACGCGCCGACTGGCCACGTTGCGCTGTCATCGCTGCAGCCGAGGGTGAAACGTCGGTGCTGTCGTCGTCGGGCAATTCCGACGGCGCGATCGCCGACAATCTTCTGTCCATGCAAAATGCCGCAGAGGCGGCCGATTAAGAGGTTTCATCATGAGAACGAGACTTGCTATCGCTGCTGTACTTGCCGTTTCAACGCCGGCGTTTGCCGACGTTCCGGTCATTGACAACGCGAACCTTACGATCGCCAGAAAGAATGCCGAAAACACTGGCAAAATCATGAACACAAATACCGACATCCTGGAAAAGACCAAGGCGATCCTTGGTGCCCTCTCCGGAAGTCGCGATGGGTCCATGGGTATTTCCTCGACCGGCTTAAGCGGAAATATGTCCGTTTCCGCAGCACCATCTTTCTCATCCATCATGAACGGTGGAACGCTGTCCTTTGGCGGCCTCGACGCCAACTCCCAGAATATCGCGGCGACGTTGATCAACGGCCTTCAGCTCGTCAAACAGGTGAAGGCAATCGTTGACGGCGAAGATGCGGGCGCGATGAACAGTGCCTTCTCTGGCGCCGTCAACACCGTCACGCTGCTCTCGGCACTGACGCAGCAGGCGACGCAAGGGATCTCCAAGAGGGAACAGTCGCTCCAATCAGCAACTGGCCAGATCGGCTCATCCGAAGACGTAAAGGGCTCGGTCGACGCCAATACCCGCATGCAGCTGGAGACGGCGCGCACCATCAATGAGTTGATCGGCGTTTCGAACGGCGCGGTCTCGGCTCTCAATACCGAGATGCAGATGCGACTGACGCAGCAGTCCGAGACCGCCAAGATGCTGCAATACAAAGACATCAACCCGTTCAAGTGAGACCGCATGCGATTGCTCGTGATGACAATGCTGGTAGGGCTGGTCTTCGTTGCCGGCTGCCAGACAAAGGGCGAGAAGAAAGCCCCCTGCCCGCCGATCTCCGGATATAGGCCGGCCGACGACTTATGTGGCCCTGCCCTCCCGGTCAATGACGTGTTTACGTCCGTCCTGAAGGAATGACGAGATGGCGGCGACCACGATCATTTCGGACATCTTCGAGAAGCTCGACAATATCGGCGAGACCTTTATCTCGAACGCCTATGAAGGCTTGGCCCTTCAAGTCACCGTCCTGTTCGGGTCGATGCTGACACTCTATGTCATCTGGTGGGGCTACATGATCCTTGCCGGCCGGGACGGATTCTCTGTCCCGGAAGCGGCTTGGCGGTTGGGACGTGCCTTCTTCATCTATTACATGGCGACCAACTGGGACGCCTTTTCCGCAACGCTCTACGAGCTTGTGCAAGCTGTGCCGAACCTGATCTCCGACACGATCATCGAGTCGATTGCAGGTTCAGGCGGGATCCTCGACGGAGGAACCGACGATACGACCGGTGTCGTCAAAATCCTCGATGCGGTGTTTGAAACGGCGGGCAAAGTCTACGAGCAGGTAGCGACCGGCACGTTCGAATATGTCGGTGCTGTAATCGGTGCTGTCGTCTTCGTCGTTGCGATGATCTTCATCGCGGTCGCAGCTGCCGCGATCCTAGCCGCCAAGCTGATGTTGTTCATCACGCTGGCGCTGGCGCCGGTGTTCATCATTCTCGCTCTGTACCGCTGGACCTTCCGATTCACGGATGGTTGGCTGCTGCTCATGGTCAACCTGATGGTGACGCAGACGTTGATGATGTCGTTTCTGGCCTTTCTTTACCAGCTGATTGAGCTTGCCATCAACACGGCCAACAATACGGCCACGGAGAGCAAACTGTCCTATGTAGCGCCGTTCGTAATCGTCTGTCTCCTCGGTATCGTAGTGTTCAGGTTCATTCCGTCGTTCGCAGCAGCGATCGTGGGAGGCACCATGCTGGGTCAAGGAGATACCGCGTTTATTGGAGGACGGCGATCGCTAGCGTTAGCCGAACGACAGGTCAGCGGA
Source organism: Hyphomicrobiales bacterium (assembly GCA_900473045.1). Taxonomy (GTDB): domain Bacteria; phylum Pseudomonadota; class Alphaproteobacteria; order Rhizobiales; family Rhizobiaceae; genus Pararhizobium. The sequence continues at coordinate 151,692 of UCKS01000017.1, read as the reverse complement.
CGGGCTAGAATTCTGGGGTCTGGTCTTCGAAGTCGCCGAACATCGACCGATGTGCAAGCAGCCCGGGCTCGAGCGATTCAGAGGGAAACCGAAAAAAATGGGCAGCTCTAGGGTGTTCTCCCACAAGTGGATTTGATAAATATAGTTATTCGGAAGGAGCAGACCATGCACCCTTGGCAAGATGATCGTCGCCGGTTCGCCGCCATCGACGAGCAGAACCGCCTCAACGAAGAATTGGCTGGAGCTGATCGCTCCGGAGCCAAGCCTCGGGGGGGCGTCGGCTACTTGCTGTTCCTCGGCGCCATCATTTTCTTCAAACCGTTCGCAGAATATTGCATCGAACTTTACGGCTCCGCCACCAGCTATCTTCACGGCCTCACCGCCATGTTGGGCTTTTGAACGAGGGAGATCCTGATGAGCAAGACTTTCACAGCGCTCATGATGTTCGGCATGCTGTTTCCGACTATCGCGATGGCGCAGGCGCAGTCGAAGAGTTCAATCGTTCCGGTACTGACAGGCGCCTACGCCCCCGCCAAAGGCGGCTGCGACGCTGCTGCTGCCGCGTTTATCTATATCGAGGATACGGGTATCGCCGCCAACAAAACCACCGGGACGGTGACATCCGTCAAACATGACGGCGCTTCCTATGTCCTCGACATCCTCTGGGTCGAGGTTGGGGCAGACCAAGCGGACGGCGATCGCGATACGGTCCGGATCGAGGTGAGGGACGCCAAAAGCTTCTATTTCTCCAATCCCGCTTCAGAGAGAACGCTGATGCGGTGGTGCAGCTAAGTGTCGAAAGCCATGTAATCGCGTCGGGACAGCTGCAGCTTTTGAGATAGCGCTGCTCATTTTTAAGCTGAACAAACACGCCCATAACGACGCCGGGAGATCGTTCCGGGGCTCTCCACGCCCGGATAATTAAATATAATTTATCACGCCGCGAACGCGGCGCATTGGAAGCAGATATGGCCAACGCAGAAACGACTGAACATCAGCCCAATACGCCTCCCGTGGACCTCAGCGCCTATTGGCATGCGGGCGCGTCCTGGGAGGCGGAACTCTACCGCAAGGAACGTCGATCGCGAAAAATCGCCTGGACGGTCGCGACGATCGCGAGCGTCTCGACGCTGCTCAGTCTATCGGCCCTCAATCTCCTCGTTCCGCTAAAACAATTCGAGGCCGTCGTGGTGGTGGCCGACAAGACCACTGGTTTCGTTGAGGTCGCACGCTCGCTGGATGAGAGCAAGCTTTCGGAAAACGTCGCGATCAAAACCGCCAACATTGTTCGCTACATCAGAGCGCGTGAGACCTATGATCCGCGTGGACTGAAGGACAACTACGACCTTGCCCAGCTCTATTCGACCGCCCAGGCCTCGGTCGACCTGCGCCACGAATTCGAGCCATCGAACCCGCAGTCGAGAGATAAAGTGCTTGGTCGCGACACCCGCATCGCGGTAACGATCAAGTCGGTGTCTTTCCTCAATGCATCGACGGCAACAGTGCGCTTTTCGACGGAAACGCGCCGGGATAACACGTTGCGGCGCGAACACTGGGTTTCGGTCGTGCGCTTCCGCTATACGACCGCGCCGTTGAAGAACGAGTATCGCTTCGACAATCCGCTCGGTTTTCAGGTCGTCGAGTATCGGCGCGATCAGGAGTCACTCCCGGAAGTCCTGCCGGCTGATAAGGTGGCACGTTGATGCAGAAAACTCGTTTATTCCTTGCAGCATTGTCGCTGCTGATCATGGCAAAGCCCTTGGCGGCCGCCGACCCCCGTATCCGCTACATCACGTTCAACAATAATTCAGTCGTCACTGTGCCTGCTGGTCTTGGCGTATCGACAATGATCCAGCTTGGCAGCTCCGAGGTGATCGAGACAATTTCGGCAGGCGACACGGCCAGCTGGTCGATCGTGCCGAAGAAGGGATCGAGCATCCTTTTTGTCAAACCGCTGCGCGAAAACGCCGAGACCAACGTCAACATTGTCACCAACCAGCGGGTCTATGCCCTCCTTCTGAAAGGTTCGGCCGCCGCCGATCTGAGGGCTGCGTTCCAGGTGCGGTTCAAATACCCGGACGAGGACGTGAATGCCCGCCTTCTGGCGGCTGCCCAAGACAGTGCCAAGGATCTGCTACTGAAAGGCCTCGATCCGAGCCGTCTCAACTACGACTATGTCTTCCGAGGTGACACGAGCCTGAAGCCGCGCGTCGCCTTCGATGACGGCACTCATATGTATCTGGAGTTTCCGGATGAAATCCCGGCGATCTTCGTCGTCGAAGGCAAACGTCAGGAGTCGCTCGTCAACCTGCGCACCCAAGGTAAATACGTTGTGGTCGACAAGATCGCCGCCCAATTCACGCTACGCGCCGGCGACAAATGGCTGTGCCTCTATAACCGGCAGGCCAACCGCCGGTCCTTCGATCTTGTCGAGGATGCCTATGGTCCGAAGAACCTTGACACCAAGGAGGGCAGCCAGCGATGAGCAGGATCGATTTCGACCATCTCGATGGTCAAAGCAGTGTCGCCAGCACCCGCAACGGCCGTCTCGGCAAGCTGGCGCTTCCGCTGCTTCTCGTTATCGGTGCTGGCGTGCTCGCCTACGTCAACTGGCCGACGGGTCCTCAGACCCCCGGCCTCAACGAGGGCGCAACCGAAACCTTCGAAACATCGAATACCAGCATTCGTGATTTCCCGGAGGAGCCGGTCAAACAGGCAGCCGATCCCAACCTCGTTCAGATCCCTATGGTCGAGGAGAAAAAGCCAGTGGATGCTGCGACAGTTGATGTCACGGTCAACCAAGGTGAAGACCTGGAAAAACTGCGACAGATCGAGGAAGCCCGCCGCCTGGCTGAGGAAGAGCGGCGCCGCATGGAAGAGGCACGCCGGCGCGCGGAAGATGACGAGCGGCTGGCGCAACTGGAAGCCAAGCGGCGCGAGGACGAAGAAGAAGCCCACTGGGAGCGGTTGCGTTCGGAGCAGATCATTGTCGACGGGTCAAACAGTGAGAGTTTGGCCGGGAGCGACCAGTCGGTGACCATCGCTGATGATGGCCAGCTCGTGAGCGTGCCAGGGGCCGAGACCGACGCGAACAAGGCGTTCCTGGCTCAATCGGAGAAGCAGACGGCTGGCATCGTCAAGGCGACCCGCTTTGACCGCACCGACGCACTGGTTGCTCAAGGGACGATGATCCGCGGTTTTCTGGAGACGGCGATCAATACCGATCTTCCCGGCATGGTACGCGCTGTCGTGCGCGAGGACGTCCGCTCGCTCGATGGTGGACGCATCCTCATCCCAAAAGGCTCTCGCCTGATCGGGGAATACAAGTCCGGGCTGGCACGCGGCCAAAAGCGGATCTTCGTCGTCTGGTCGCGGGTGATCCGCTCCGACGGCCTGTCGGTCGAGATCGCCTCGCCCGGCGCCGACCGGCTTGGTCGCGCTGGCCTGACCGGCGACATCGACACCCACTTCTGGGAGCGGTTTAGCTCGGCGATCATGCTCTCCGTGATCGGCGGCGCGGCAGAGTACGTTTCCGCCCTCGGCGAGACCCCGACCAACAGTGCGCGCTCGATCTCCACCGTAGATCCGGTTACCGGAGCTGTCACGACGGTGACCACCGAACCCAGCCAAACAGCCGCGGAGGCGCGCGCCATTGCGGCCGAAAAATCCTCATCCATCCTCCAGGAGATCGCCAACGAAGCGTTCAAGGAGAGTTCGAAAATCCCGCCGACGATCTACGTTGCTCAGGGCGAGCTGGTGATCGTCTATCTCAGGCGTGACCTCGACTTTTCCGATTTCTATGCTGATCCCGTCCGCCAGGAGATGATGCGCTTGAAGCGCGGTGGGCAGATCCGCCGGGATGTTGACCCCACTCCTTACTATCCGATCGCGCCGGTCTACAAATGAGCGCGTTCCCGTTTCTCGAAAAAACCCTTGAACGGCTAAAGCCCTTTCTCTCGGATGACCGCGTTTCCGAAATCTCGGTCAATCGCCCCGGTGAGCTGTTCATCGAGCGCCTGGGTGTGAGCAGCATGGAGCGGGTGGAAGACGCGCAGTTCACGGCCGATTGGATTCGAACGTTGAGCGAGCGGGTCGCGGGTTCCACCAACCAGGTCGTCAATGACGAGCACCCGATCCTGTCGGCGTCGCTGCCAACCGGGGAGCGTTTCCAATGCGTGCTGCCACCAGCAGCGCCGGCGGGCGGCGCCATCTCCATCCGCAAGCAAGTCATTCATGACATCGGCCTCGACGTCTATCAGCTGCGAGGAGCTTTCGAATATACGCGCGTTGGGCGCCAGCTCTCGCTCTCAGCCGCCGAGGAAGAGCTCGCAGCTATGATGCAAGGGGACATCGATCCCATGGAATTCCTTCGGACCGCGGTGCGCTTGCGGGTCTCCATCGTCGTGTCCGGCGGCACGTCCACCGGCAAGACGACTTTCCTCAATGCACTCTTGAAGGAGATCCCGGAAGAAGAACGCATTGTCACGATCGAGGACACGCGCGAACTCAAACCGATCACGCCGAACACCGTTGCCCTGCTCGCCTCCAAAGGCGACCAAGGGCGCGCCAAAGTCACGCAACAGCAACTTCTCGAAGCCTCGCTGCGCATGCGTCCCGACCGGCTGATGCTTGGCGAGCTTCGCGGGGCGGAAGCTTTTTCGTTCCTCCAGGCAATCAATACCGGCCATCCCGGCTCTCTGACCACCGTCCACGCGAATTCGGGGCGATCAGCCTACGAGCGCCTAGCGCTAATGGTCATGCAAAGCGGCATGGACCTGAAAAAGCAGGAGATCATCGACTACCTGAAAGAGGTCATTCCGATCGTCGTTCAGCTTGCGCGCACGCCCGATGGACGCCGTGTGGTGTCGGAGATCGTGTTCACCAAGGCGGATGCCCTATGAACCCCGCAATCCTGCTGTTTGGCGGCATCATAGCCGCCGCAACGGCGGCGTTTGTGGCGTCGCTTGCCTATGCTGGGCTCTATTACACATTCGACAATTCGACATGGATGCTCCAGGCACTGCAGGACGATCTTCTGGCTTCGTACAGGGCTGCACGTCTCGATCTCTATGCCGGTGAGTGGCATCGCCCAGTGATCGCGGCCGGCGTGGGTTTTGTTGCCGGCGCCGCGATGCTAATCACGCTTGCGACGGGGAAAAAGAAATCCACCGATGCGCGCTTCCTCCGCACGATAGAGGCGCGCGCCCTCGGCCTGACGCGCACCGGTGGCGTGTTCGTTGGCAGAATCGGCGGCAGCCTGATCAAAGTCCCTGGAGGCTTTACCCAACGTGGCTCCGGCAGGCGGCGGTTGACAATGCCGAAGCTGTTCGGCGGCAAAAAGCTTTGGATCGATGGTGATGACGTCGGCGGCTTTGTCATCGGTCCGCCGCGCTCGGGTAAGGGCGCATCGGTGATCGTGCCCAATTGTCTCCTCTGGCCAGACAGCATCGTCGTTCTTGATATGCGCGGCGAGACCTATGAGGCCACGGCCGGCTACCGTTCAAAATTCTCACGCGTGTTGCGCTTTTCGCCAGCCGACGAGAATGGCGATACGGAATGCTACAATCCCCTCGACTTCGTCGCCGTTGATCCCGATCAGCGCGACATCGATATCAATTCGATCGCGACCGCCCTTTTACCGACGCCAAAGGGCGATGCCTACTGGATTTCCGATGCGCGTGCTCTGTTTGCCGGTGTCACCTCTTGGGTTTTGGAAAATCCTGACATCCCCGACAAAGACAAAAATCTCGGAACGGTTCTCAATGTCGTCGAAGGTGGTGATCAGCCGCTGCGCGAGTGGTTGGAAGAGGTTGCCAACGCCGAGCTTCGGGCCGAGTGGATCAGTTCTTTTACCTATACGACGATCGCGCGCTTTGCGGTTATGGCGGGAAAACAGTTCGACGGGGTTTACGGCTCGCTTGCTGCAGCCGTTCGGCCGTTCAAGAACAACCGCATTTTGCGAGCGACGGCGCGCTCGACCTTCGACATACGCGCGATGCGGCGCGAGAATATGAGCCTGTATCTGGATTTCCGGATCCAGCAGGTTGCCTCCATTGGGCCGATCTTCAACGTGCTGATGGTCCAGTTCATGGACTACATGTCGCGCACCATGATGACGCGCGGCGAGCGCCGCGTTCTGGTCTTGCTCGATGAGTTTCAAAACCTCGGCAAGCTGGAAAATGCCCTCACCGTCGCGACCGTTCTTGGCGGCTACGGCATACCCTGCTGGTTCTTCGTCCAATCGCTGCGGTCGATCGACAACGTCTACACGCGCGAAGGTCGACAAACGCTGGTGAATTCCGCACGCGCTCAAATCTTCCTCGGAGCCCAGGATCCGGAGGACCAGCGTTATGTCTCACAATTGCTTGGTGAGAGGAAAGAGGTCACTGTTGATAAGGCGGTTTCGACAGGCGTCACGCTGTTTGATCGCAAGGGGGCAACCATGTCGCACAGGACGGCGATGCGTCCGCTCATGCGACCCGATGAACTCGGAGCGATGAATGAGACCCGATGCATCATAAAGTTGCGCAATCAGCAACCTATATTCGGCCTTCGCAACTTTTACTATGCGGATAACGAGCTGATGAAGCGGGCTTGGCTGCCAATCGCAGCAACCAGTGAACAACGTCGGATGACAAGAACTCCCGAGGTGGTGGTTGACTCCATAGAACCGTATCCAGCAAACCAAGTCGCGCCAAGCATGGTGGCACCAGGCGCCAAGTTTGCGCTGAAAGCCCCTCTCACTCATGTCGCTGTGTCGATCAGCACCCCAAACGGACGAAACCTAGACGGTAGCAGCGAAGAGCCATCCAAGGTGAAGCCGGATTTCAGGGCTGCAATCGACGAGAGCGCTCGTCGTCAAAGCGACGCAGATGAGGCAATTGGACGAGTTCTCAATTTGTTTGAGAGCACACCGGCGAAAAAACGCACGATCAAAAAGCTTCGTAAGGAAATTTCAGGGGCATTGAGCGATGAATCATCTGAATTCTGACGATTGGTGTGGGTCGATCGCTAGAAAAAAGTTCAAGCCTCTCAACCAACGGCGGTGAACAAGTCTGGCCCGTCGCCTTTTACAATGACCGAAATGGGGCCGGAAGCGGACCGGCACGTTTCAGATGCGCTGTGGCGTGAAGCGGACATTCGACGAGGACGTCTTCCGGTACAAAGACATAAAACGAACTTTTCGTTGCAAATCTTTCGAGCGGTATCGAATGCGGCCAGAGAGCGTGCACCTAGCCTCTGATACGATAATTTTGTCATTTGGCCGATTAACTGTAAGCGTTTTGCCGTTACATTAGAGCGGGATCAATTCCCCGATCTCAGCGGGAATGCGGGGCTGGGCCGCCGCCCAGCCGGCTCAGAATGCCGATGGTTGAGTCATGCGGTCTTTGTTTAATGGCCACCTACTTTACCAATTGATCTAATAGCTCTGTGAGTGCTCTCTTAAACATTGGGGCATGTTAATCAGAAAGTAAGCAAATCAAAACGTATTTTGCCATTCGCCCGCTGGTGAATGGATTGCTCAATTTTCCCAACTCGGTAATATCCCGCTGCGGCTTCCGGGAATTCGGCGGGCATGACTAGGAGGTAACCTTGACGGGCTCATCCCGCCCCGCATCTTGGGGCCTGGCCGCTAAACTATTTACCACCCTCGTCCTGTTGGGCGCGATTGCAGTGCTGGTTACTGGGGTACTTGGTTACTTTCAGGCCCGCGGCGCCCTCGAAAAGGCAATTTTCGACCAGCTCACGGCCGCCCGGCAAACCAAAACGCGCCAAGTCGAGGACTACTTCCGCACAATCGATGCCGAATTGCGTCTTCTTGCCAATTCCAAGATGGTTGTCGATGCCACACGCGAGTTCCGCATCGCGGCGGACAAGCTCGATCGAGACGGCGCTTCACCCGAGTTGCGCGAGAAGGTGGGCGCTTGGTACACCGAAGATTTTATACCCGCAATCGCGCGTGTTGAGGGCAAAGAACCGGCTGTGGCTGATTATCTGCCAGTCGACGCCGCTTCCTACTATTTGCAACATCACTATATCGTCGCCAATCCGAATCCCAAGGAACGGCGCAAGCTCGTCGACGATCCCGGCGACAGAAGCGACTACAGCAAGCTGCACGCCATCTATCACCCGTTGATGCGCGCCGCAGCCGCAACGGTCGGGTTCTTTGATCTTATGATGGCCGACCCCAAATCGGGTCGCCTGATCTATACGGTCGAAAAGGAGGTGGACTTTGCCACGTCTCTGCAAGTCGGTCCGTACCGCAACACCAGTGTCGCCACCGCCGTCGCCCGTTGCTCCGTGCCCCTCGACCGGTCGACCGTCTGCCTGGAAGATTTTGCCCCTTATGCACCATCGCGCGGGGCGCCAACGGCCTTCATGGCAGCGCCTGTCGTTGACCGAGGCGTCGTCATCGGTGTGTTGATCGCGCAATTATCAAACGCGGAGATCGACGACGTGGTCACCGGCGGCCGCCGTTGGCGGCAGGAAGGATTTGGCGAGACGGGGGAGGCCTATCTCGTCGGGCCCGATCATCTGGTGCGCTCCGGCCCGCGGGCATTCTATGAAAATCGGGAGACCTATTTCGCCGAACTCAAAGCCGTTGGCGCGCCGGAAGAGGAGATCGCCGCGATCCGGAGCTACGGGACCCCCGTGTTGCATCAGCGTGTTGACACCAAGGCCACGCAAGCGGCGCTCGCCGGCGTCGAAGGCACGGGGGAAATTATCGGATATCGCGGCGTCCCGACCCTCGCATCCTGGGGACCGCTCGCCATTTCCGGCGTCAACTGGGCTTTAGTGGCCAAGATCGATACCGCTGAGGCATTTGCGCCAATCTACCAGTTACGCCGGAACCTGCTGCTCGTCGGGGGGCTGGTGCTGCTGGCAATGGCTTCCACCGCCGCCTGGCTCTCAGGCGCGCTGCTCGGACCTTTGCGCGAGCTCACGGCTGGCGTGAGACGCTTCGCTGCGGGGGACTACGGTGCCAGCGTGCCGGTCCGCTCGCAAGACGAAATCGGCCAGCTCTGCTCGGCCTTCAACGGCATGGTCGTGGATCTCCAACAGAAGAATATCGTGATCGAAAACAAAAATCGCGAAAACGAGCTTTTGCTCCTGAACGTCCTGCCGGCGCCAATCGCCAATCGACTGCGGGGCGGTGAAGAGGGAATTGCCGACGGGTTTGCGGAGGTTACCGTTGCCTTTGCCGATCTTGTCGGCTTCACCGAGTTGACGTCCGACATGCCAGCCGGTGAGGTCGTCACCCTGCTTAACAAACTCTTTACAAGGTTCGATGCCGCCGCCCTTGATCTTGGCATCGAGAAGATCAAGACGGTGGGCGACGCCTACATGGCGGTCTGCGGCATGCCTGAACCTGTTGCCAACCATGCCGAGCGCATGGTGCGCATGGCCATTCGCATGGTCCATATTGCCCGCGAGCACGGCATCGAACACAACACGTCGATGAAGCTGAGGGTCGGCATAAATACCGGGCCTGTCGTGGCCGGTGTCATCGGGACGAGCAAGTACATCTACGACTTGTGGGGTGACACGGTGAATCTTGCGAGCCGCATGGAATCTGGAGGCATACCGGATACCATCCAGGTCACACGCCCGGTCTACGAAAAGCTCAAGGATCAGTTTGCCTTCGAGGCGCGCGGTACAATCGACGTCAAGGGCAAGGGAAAGATTGAAGCCTGGCTGCTGAGATTGTAGGCATCTGTCGATTTGTTGTGTACTCATAATCACCCAGTCGTCGACCCGAAGGAGCAGCTTGCATGGCCGATACGATACACCCGGCAGCGATTGAACACTTACCCCCATTCGTCACGGCGCCGGGGCAGACGGACTATCTCTTTGTCGGGGTAATCATCTTCCTGATCGTGATCGTCCTGGTCATCGGCAACCTGTATTTCCAGTTGCACGCCGTGCCTGAACGCATGGCGCATCGCACCAGCAAGGTGCAGATGGAGATCGTCGCCGTTCTGGCGCTGATCTCGCTGTTCACCCACAATCACCTGTTCTGGATCGCTGGTCTGCTGCTCGCCTTCGTCCATATTCCGGATTTCTCGACCCCGATCTACTCGATTGCGGATTCGCTGGCGAAACTCTCCGGTAGACCCACCGTTGACGAGGAGATCGATAATCCGGGACCGATCGAACACAGGGAGCCGGCGTCTCTGCCGGAACCCGTGGTCCGCACCGACACCCATGGCGGAGGGATCTGACCATGCTTGAATTGATCCTGTGCTCTATGCTGACGATCTTCCCGGACTACCTCTTCCGCCGCTACGGCCAGGGCAAGAGGATCGGTGTCGACATCACGCTCTATACGATGTGGTACGAGCTGAGATGGGGCATCACCGCCTGTCTACTGCTGACGGTTTCACTGATCACCATGATCTTTTACTTTCACCCTTCGACCAAGAGCGTCACGGCGATCTTCCGCACAGTGACAATCCTGCCGGAATCTGTCGGTCGCGTTGACGAAGTCTATGTCGGGTTGAACCAGAAGGTCGCCGCCGGCGATCCACTCTTCCGGCTGGACGGTGCCCAGCAGGAGGCCGCGATCGAAACCGCGCGCCGCCAGATTGCCGAGCTTGATGCCGAAATGACGGTGACCAAGACAGAACTCATAACGGCCGATGCTCAGATCAGTGAAGCTCAAAGCGCCTTGCAGACTGCTATCGACGAATACGATATGAAAGCCCAGCTCCTGAAAAGCGACGCCGTTTCCCGGCGCGAGGTGGAACGTCTCGCAACCACGATTGAGGGTCGCAGAAGCGCCGTGGCCGTGACCATCGCCACAAAGGCGACGTTGGAAACCAAGATTGCGACCCTCCTGCCGGCCCAAAAGGCCAGCGCCGAAGCAGCATTGGCGCAGGCGCAGGTTGAGCTAGACAAGACGACGGTGCACGCCGGCATCGCCGGAACCGTCCAGCAGTTTACGCTGCGCGTCGGCGATGTCGTAAACACCATGATCCGTCCGGCAGGTATTCTCGTGCCCGAGCAGGCCGGGCGCGGCAACCTGATCGCTGGTTTCGGACAGATCGAGGCGCAGGTGATGAAGCCCGGCATGATCGCCGAGGCAACCTGCATCGGCAAGCCCTTCACCATCATCCCGCTCGTCGTGACCGAGGTTCAGGACGTGATAGCGGCAGGGCAGTTGCGGCCAACCGACCAGTTGATCGATGTTCAGCAGATGGCCCAACCTGGGACGCTCACCGTGTTCCTGCAGCCGCTCTATCCCGGCGGCCTCGACGGCGTGCCGCCCGGCAGCAGTTGCATCGCCAATGCTTATACCAACAACCACGATGCCCTTGCCGACCCCGACATTGGCACCCTGAAATGGGTGTACCTCCATGTCGTCGATGCTGTCGGTCTCGTGCATGCGATGATCCTGCGCATGCAGGCCATGCTGCTTCCGGTCCAGACCCTCGTCCTGAACGGCCATTGAAGCTATAGTGTCGGCGGCACCCAGCATGCTTGTCGCCGACGCTTCGGACCAAACGCAATTCCCCGCCCGATCTAATCGGACTGGTCGGCCTAAGTGTCTTCGCCTCCAAGTGCTGTCATCAACGCCTCGTTTAATTGCTGCTGCATGAAGGGCTTCGCCAGTCTCTGTATCCCGACGCCTACGCCGTTCGGCAGCTCCGCATAACCGGTGGCGAGTATGACCGGACTTTCCGGATAGAGATCCGCCACGCGTGCGACCAAATCCGCGCCGGTCATCTCTGGCATCGCCTGGTCGGTGATGATGACGTCCGGTACGAGGCCCGCTTCTTGGCGATTTCCAAGCTTCCCAGAACCGCAGTCAAAAGATTGTTGAAGTCGTGGGCAATCCCGCCCGTCAGTTGGCCGACCGCCTCCATCTTCTGAGCCTGAAAGAGTTCCTGCTGCGCGCGCTCAAGGGCTTCCTGAGCTTGCCGCTTCTCGGTGACGTCGCGCGTCACTTTGGCAGCCGATCAGCGACCCGTCTTCAGCATGGATCGCATCGATGATGACGCTCGCCCAAATGCGCGTCCCGTCCTCGCGCACTCGCCAGCCTTCCTTCTCGAACGACCTTCCTTCGCCGCGATCTCCTGCGCCTTTTGAGGCAGCTCGGTTGCACGATCCTCCTGCGTGTAGAACCGCGAGAAATGTTGCCCGATGATCTCGCTTGGCTCATATCCCTTGATGCGCTGCGCGCCTGGGTTCCAGCTCGACACTTCGCCTTCAGGCGTCAGCATGTAGATCGCTTAGTCGGTGACGCCCTGCACCAGGAGCCGAAATTGTTCATCGCTACGCCTGAGCACTTCTTCCGCAATCTTACGTTCAGACAGGTCGCGGGTGATCTTGGCGAATCCTATAAGCTTCCCGCCGGGATCGCGGATGGCGTCGATCACGACATGAGCCCAGAAACGTTCGCCATCCTCGCCAGCCCTCAGCCTCGAAACGCCCCTCGTTCGCTGCAGTCGCCAATGCCCGCTGCGGAACGCGGGCTTCCCGGTCTTCAGGCGTATAGAAGCGCGAGAAGTGCTCGCCCAGGATCTCAGCTTCCGTATAGCCCTTGAAGCGGTTGGCACCCGAATTCCAGCTACTGACGTGCCCATCCGGATCGAGCATATAGATTCCGTAGTCGGTGATGGCGTCGCCGAGCAACCGATATTGGCCGTCCAGCCCGTCGGTCTGGAGCGTGGTCACGTTTGCACTCATCGTCATTCCCCTCGTTAGACGGTTTGGCCGTCAACTCAGCTAGGAACTTAGGTCGTTCCACCCCGACAACAAGCCCCGCTCTACGGCGTTCACACGGTCCACTGATCCAAAGTGAGCCAGATGTGCCTGCTTTCGGGAACCTTCATCAAGCGAAGAGGTTTGGTGTCATGGCTTACCTCGTCGAAATCCTCATCCCCATCACTGACTCCGGCCCGAACCGGGAGAACCTAAGCAGGGTCCGGAACGAACTCACAGCGAAATTCGGCGGGGTCACTCTGCACCTCGATTCCCCCGCGGAAGGTCTGTGGAATGATGATGGCGACGTGGAACGCGATCGTATCGTCATCGTCGAGGTGATGACGGACCATCTCGACCGTTCCTTCTGGTCTACCTACCGCGAGGAGCTCGAAGCGCGCTTTCGCCAAGACGAACTCGTCGCACGTGCCAGCCAAATCGACCGTCTTTGAGCGATACTGGATTCCACGTCGTGCGCACACAGTTTCGGAACTATCAACTGCCTTGCGAATTTCGTCTGGGACAAGAAAAGGATTATCAAATTGAGCGATGATAAAAAGGCCCAGCAGGCGATCGAAGAAACCGGAAAAAATCCGGTCGATGGACAGGACCTGCCAGCCGCCGGCCCCCATGCCACCAAACATCTAACCGACGAGAGCAAGACCCCCGGAACCGGAGCACTTCCGGATCGCGAAGACGAAAGCGTTTCACCAGGCGGGGGCTAGCGCGGCATCTATGCGCATGCCTGCCCTCACGAACTACCTAGCGTTTCGACCATTGTGCAAGCGCCGTATTGTTGATGTTACTCCGCCTTGCGTCGTTCCGCTACGCGGCCAATCCCCGAACAGCCGTCGCAAGGGCTTCTGCGTTGTAGGGTTTTGGAAAGAAAACGCCGTCATCCGGGATGTCGGCCGCGCCGATCGTCACCCGACCCGAGACGACAATGATTCCAATGAGCGGCCATCCTTTGCGAACCGAGGCGGCCAACATCAGCCCGTTCATCGTGCCCGGCATCTCGACATCCGTCAGGACGACCGCGATGTCGGTTCTGGCCTCAAGGATCATTATTGCGTCTTGAGCGTCCGTCGCCTCGATTGTCTCCAGCCCGATGCCCTCGACGATGTCGACCGCCATCATCATAAGCAGAGGTTCATCTTCAACAACCAGAACGCGTTTTTCAGAACTTTGCATGATGCCATTCGCCAGAGATCATTCCCGTGAACTTCTGCAAATCGGTTTAGTTCCGACAGCTTGTAACTTTCCGCCACGTGACAACGATGCTCGCTTGGGTATATGGCAAGTAAACCTACGTGAGAAAGAATGATGGCCAATCGCATACTGCTGCTGGAAGACGAACCTTTTATCGCCATGGATCTTGAGGGGCTTTTGGAGGAGCACGGCTATGGCGACGTCGTAACCCTAACGACTTGCGCTGATGCTGTTGCGTGGCTGGAGGTCAACACTCCATCGACGGCAATCGTTGACCCCCGGCTTTCGGACGGTCTGTGTACTGCGGTGGTTCGTCACCTCACGAACCAGCAGATTCCCTTCGTCGTATACTCTGGCGAAACGGCTTCGCTCGCCGACGAAGAACCCGCGTTCTCCAACGGGGAATACCTGTCCAAGCCAGCTATGCCGGAAGAAGTCATCGCGGCGCTGAAGCGAGCCCTCGCGGCCGGTTGACACTGGGAATTTCGCTCGCCCGCTGTACATGACATGCGAACGGGGCCGACCGGGCCCCGTCCTTAGCTGTTGGATGAGTTGAATGCTAGACAGACGACGCCCGGCCCGCATAACGCGCGCGCTCGGCATCGATTTCCGCCTGCGAATAGGGGTCAGCCGTGTCGTCGAAGGACGTCCAGCCCTGCCCTTCATATGCCGTCCGGCGGGTCGGAAGATCGACCCAATTCGAGCGTTGGAGAATGGCTTGAGCCTCCGAGGCACGGGCATCATCGACCTTGGCCGTCACCAGGGTGCCGCCACGGCGCACGCCTTCGGCATAGACATGAGCATCGCGCTCATCGACCCCTGAATCTGTCAGTGCACCGACGATACCGCCCGCCGCACCACCAACGACCGCGCCAGCGACTGCGCCAGCAGCCGTGGCCGCTAGCCAACCCGCGGCAACAACGGGGCCGACGCCTGGGATCGCCATGATGCCGAGGCCAGTCAGCAAACCACCGACGCCGCCGACGGCAGCACCGATGCCAGCGCCCGTGCCTGCATCTTCGGCAACATCATTGTCATTGTCCTTGTAGCGTCCATCCGAATTGTTGGAGACGATGCTGATGTCGCTGTCCGGAATGCCCGCTGCCTTTAGCTGGTCGACTGCCGAGGCTGCATCGGAATAGTGGTCAAAAAGACCTGTTTCTGTCTTCGTCATGGTGTTTTTCTCCTCGTTATTGTTTTGGACCGCTTACTTGGCGACGATGTTGCCCTGGTAGTCCAACGACACCATCACGGACTTGCCGTCCTTGGTCGCCTTGGCCTGCCAGACACCCTTGTCGTCAAGCTTCAGGTCAGCGACATCGGCATAACCAGCTTCGACGATGCGATCCTTGGCCTGGCCTTCGGTAAAGCTGTTCGCACCTTCGACGGGTGCGGTGGTGTTCTGTTCAGACGGTGTCGCGACGGCAGGAGTGTCTCCGTCAGGGTTTGCTGCTGGCTTGGTTCCCTGTGCGAATACCGAGGTTGCAGAAAGGGCGATGGCCGCCGTTGCGATGAGCATTTTTTTCATTGGGTTCTCCTTGTGGGGATGGTTAAATGACCCACGGCAAGGAAACCCACGAGGAAGAAAAAAGTTCCAGGATCGTTGTTCGTGTGCGCGCGGAAAGCGCCATAGAATCCGCGCATTAGCGGGGCCGCGCTGACCACGACCGGGAGGGCTTTGGCAACCCATCAAGGATAGGCGAAAGCCTGTGATGACGAGGAAGAGTAAACAGCGCTTTTATGCTCATCAAGTTATAACGGCCGCCGCTCCACACGAATCTAACCGCAGCCCGTGACCATGAGGAAAGCTGAAAACTACCGAAATCCCGTGCGGTGGTCAGTCGGCCCCACGTGTGTTGGCATTGCTGACATGATGCTAACTCCCGCCTCGTAACAGGCCCCCACAAAGGCATCTCTTGCCACAGCGGCAGGCGTCGTCCGATTCAGGGCGCCACGGCAACTTGTTATCGCATTCTCGTAACGGTGTCCCGTCTTCACCGGCCACTCGTTTTCAAGAAAATCCAAAGCCTCGTAGACGCTCGAAAACATCCGCGTCATTCCGGACTGCAACCGTGCATTCAGTGGCACGCTCCAATGAACATCTCTTTGCATGCTTCATCTCCCATTTCTGCCTTCTCCGAGGCATCGACTTTGATATTGTGAAAGCCCGCCCAATCATCAAGATCTGAACGTAGGCTCAAATCGATTTAATCTAATTTGCGTGCAACGACGGCGTAACGACTGCGACTGCTCATTGGTAACGACGGAAATCATGATGGGCAAGCGGGAGTCCGCCTTGATGCAGCGGACGCAGGCTATACGCGGCCTAGTCAAGGTGGCACTAGCGTGCGTCACCAAGCACGGCCCTGCTGGGCCTGTTTCATCATGACGGACAAATACGGCTTCGAAAGCTCTGAGGTTTCCGGTGCCTTCTCCGACGTGTGCGAATACGAGGGATTGCCGCCTTGTGTAAATTGCGTTCCAGGTGAGGCCGTTGCTCTGTCTGTGCTGCTGTTCGGAACTTCGGCGATATCCCGCATGCTCGATCTCCGTGCGCTCACTGAGCGTCATCTAGTTTCGCGCCAAACGGACAGAGAGGCGATTGGTTCCGCCTAGCTCCTGATCCGAACCGCGTCGGTCGGAACATCCGGGCGCAGCCGACATTTAGCGGACAGGAGGGACACGATGACCGTCGATCTGCAGAAAGCCAGACATGAGTGGTTCCAGACGCTTCAGCCATTGCGGCCGGAGGAGATCGTCGGGCTTTGGCGCGGCGTCGGAATACCGTCCGACCACCCTCTCGACGGCGTTCTGGAGAACCTGCAATGGTTTGGAAAGCGCTTCCATGCTAATCTAAGGGCCGACGCCCTCCTTTTTCAATGGCGGCCCGGTCGCCTCGTCGCGATCAATCCGGCCTACCTTCCAATAGCGATGGTGATCCGCTTCGCGTGGTTCGGGCGCACGGCAATTGCTAGGAACTGGTTTTCGCATCTCCAGAAGGTGGTCCGGGCACGGGCCCCGACGGCGACGCTAATGCCGCGGATGACGGATTTCGGAGAGACGGCTGCAATGATTTACGACAACCAGCCCATCACCGATTACTTACGCCGCATCGATGAACGCGAGATCGCCGGCATGATGTGCGTCGCTGGTGATGACCGAAGGTATTTCTTCAGGCTCAGAAAGGTCGATCCTCCAGAGCGGAAGGTTCTTTCTTGGCCGAAGGTTCCTTCTTGAGCGAAACCATAATTTCATCACGGGACAATCTCGCGCTGGCGGACGTTGCGGTGGCTGTGCAACAGCCAACAGATTACGAAGGTTGGGTCCGCGCCGATCTGCTCGATCACAGTGCCTCGAGGAATTCCTCGGTCGTGAGCACCTCGACCTGTACCGAAAACCGATCGGCAAGGAGCTTGAGCGAGGCGTCGTGCGTTTCGTCGGCACCGCTGCAGACTGCGTCGCTCAGCAACAGGACGCGATATCCCAGATCGACCGCTCCCAGAACGGCAGCAGGCACGCAGACGTCGGTCTCACCTCCGGTAAAAGCAAGGGTGTTCACGCCTTCATGCTGAAGAATGCGGTGAAGGCGACCGTCGACCCATGGCGAATAGGTAGCCTTGTCGAACGTGCGCGCAGGTGGGGTGAACCGTCCGAGTTCAGGCACGATCTCCACAAGCCTGCGGTCGATATGCTCGAGGGTCATTGAGTCCCACTTTTCGTAGTATGACTTCCACATTCCCGTCGCGTCCCTGGCCTTCGCCGGCGGGATGAAACGCGTGAAGATCGTTCTTTCGGGTGGCGAGCCGTCACCTCGATGATGGCCGGCGACACATCGGCCATCCACGGGACGTGCCACGGCGTCTGCTCGGCGAACATCGCCTGCATGTCGATGCACAGATGGATCCAATTGCCCATTGGTTTATACTGATGAGCCTGGCCCGGATGTCGCATCGCCGAAGCCCGACGCTACGGGGAGGTCCGACGTGGACGGTGCTAGACCATCAACGCCCGTTCCACCGTCGTCTTGGCCTCGGAACGCTCCCACTCGTCCTGCGCCGGGTCGCGATCGTCCGCGAATGTCGTTAGTTGGACCATCAGCGCTTTCGCATGATCGACGGCGGCGTCACTATCGAGGCCGTCGTTCGCCGCCATTTTGACGGAGACCATTTCGCCTCCCTCGCCCCGAAATTCGACCGTGATAAGGCCCGCGTTCAAGTCGCCTACGTGCGTATCGATGAGTTGCATGTTCGTCTCCTTGCGGCCCACAACCAGCGTCGCGGGGCATTGTTCCCGAAGATTCAGGGCAGAAGCGCCTCAATATCCACTGACATAGGTCGGCGATCGCTCTATGGGAAATAGGAATTTGACCAGCAACTTTTCCGGCTTCCCGCCCGAGACGCTGAAGGCGCACAAAGGTCGGCCTTCAACAACAACCCGGTGTTCACACGCCGTTTTGTAACGACATCGTCAGTTCCGCCGACAGCGAGGGATCAAGCGACAGGTCACGCCGGATGAGTCCGTGGCTCCAACGGCTGGGCGAGTATGGCGTATGCCACGGCGGGCAGTCGACGATCGGGTACCAGCACACCCCCTCGACGACCGCACCGTGGAACCTCGCAACCTCCACCTGATCGAGCACGTGACGGAGCCAGCCTCCCTTGTGAAGTCCGGGATGCCTTCGATGATGGACAGGATGGCCGTCGTGCCAGCTCGTCTCCGACACCATTATGGGCTTGCGGTAGCGACGCCATGTCCGCAGCAGGACTTTCGCCAGCGGCGTCCGAGCGGTGTGCGGGTAGTAGTTCACCCCGATGACGTCCACGTCGACAGCCGAGACGATGGCATCAGTCGCTTCGTACTGCCGCTCCCCAATTCCGGTGATCGGGTCATTGGTAAGGACGCCAACGTCGGGATGATGGTCGCGTGCGACCTTTGCCATGGTGATGGCCATTCCGATAGCCTCATCGCGCGCCATTCCCGTCATCAAGGGGTAGAGCGAGGGCTCGTTGACCGGACAAAGCCAGAGCTTTTCGTGGCCGTTCACAGAAAGGGCCGCTTCGGCGGCGATGCGGGCGCAACGAACCGGATCCTGGTTGCGGTGGTAATGAGAAAGGTCCCAGATCGCTTGAACCCCTGCGTTCTTTGCAGCGAGCAGGCGCTCGACGGCGCGATAGCCAGGAACAAGACCGTCACGGACCGTGCGAACTCCATGGTCACGGACGATCCGATAATGATCGGCCATCCTCGCGCCAACTGTGTGTCCGGTCGTGACCAAAAGGTCGTGCCGGCCGCGATGAACGAGGCCGCACTCGAAGCCAGCCATGATCGTGCTCTTGAAGCGCCGCTCAGGCTGAAATGGAAGCATGGGCTGTAGACTCATGTTCATCTGGAAGTACGTAGCACTTGGCGTAGTCCGTGGCGATTTGAAAGCTGAATACCCTCCAGGACGCTCCAAAAGTCTCGATGATCGGGCGGGGAGCGCTTCCCCGCTTACGTTCAACCACCTGAGCCACATTCTACACGCGCCTCGCCATGTCGAACACAATCAAAGGTCGGTGGGGGAACCGTTCGATCGCTGTGGAGTTCAATTCTCTTTTGCATATGAAAGCGAACCCATGCCTGACGTTGCCACGACTGCGCGACCAATCCAGCAATTTGGTGCGCTCTGCGTCCGGTACACGATCGAGGGTCCCGAGGTTCTCCTCGTCACGACCCGCGGAACAAAACGCTGGATGATCCCGAAAGGTTGGCCGATGGCCGGATTGAAGCCACGGAAGGTAGCGGAGCAGGAGGCATGGGAGGAAGCGGGCGTTGTAGGGCGGGTCAAGAAGCTATCGATTGGCGACTTCGTCTATGACAAGATTCTGGGCGATGGCAGCAAGGTCCGACCGACAGTTGCGGTATTCCTTCTCGAAGTCCGGCGAGAATGGAAGCGTTTCCCCTGAAAGCGCCCAGAGGCGAACCGCGTGGCTAACGCCGCTGGAGGCTTCGCGGCTCATTGATGAACCTGACCTAGAGCGCTTGATATTGAAATTTGGCCGCTCGGTGCGGCCTGCCTGACACACGGAGAGTGCGCCTCGGCGCGCCGTGCATCACCCAAGCGCCA
This sequence comes from Hyphomicrobiales bacterium, assembly GCA_900473045.1. Classification (GTDB taxonomy): domain Bacteria; phylum Pseudomonadota; class Alphaproteobacteria; order Rhizobiales; family Rhizobiaceae; genus Pararhizobium. Next base: position 131,672 of record UCKS01000017.1, on the reverse strand, counting down.
GTCGTATGGGCCAAGGCCTATTCTTATGGCGTGTTGCTACAGTGCGGTGATCGAGAGCAGACCTCCGGTGGTCAAATCGACCTTTGCCCGTAAACCAACTCCATGGGTGACCACCACCTCGACCTCGGCACGCTGACGCTCTTGAGACGCATGAAGAACTTGAACATGGCTATCCGGGTCGTCACCGTCGGACCTTCCTTCCGGTTTAATCATTAGCTTTTCAGGTCCGCTTCGATCTTCTTTCGACTGTTGCCGACCTTCTTTACCGATTTCTTGACCGTATCCTTTGAGACGCCCTCTTTCTTGGCCTCGTATTGAACTTCATGCGGTTGGCCTGCTGCGACGCGAGCTCGGTCCTGATTGCGCCTGCGGGTGGTGGTTGTCATGGAGCGCTCCCTTCGTTGTTTTACCGTAGGAAACGGGCACCGATTCAAAGAGTTCCCTCACGTCCGCTGATTTTCGCAGTCAAGAAACTAATCAGTTCGGTCCGTGGTAAAGGCTATGGAAGTTAGCGACTAATGGCTCCTCACGCGAAGTCGCGATGGAGCGGATCAAGGAGCTCACTCTCGGCGGCGACGACGAGAAATTCGTCAGGCGCGAGACACTCATCGCAAATGCCGCACCCATCCTCATCCATCAGGGCACGGTGTCCGCAACAGATGCAGGCACCCCGTTTACTGAAGCAGGAGTGATCAGTAGCCGGCCGAACGATTTCGACGGCCCGGTCGATAACGGCGCTGGTTTGGATTTGATCTTCCATCTCGGGCTCCCAGGTCGAGGCTTTGGATTCGAGATAGGAATTCCGATGCCGTGGACAAGATTCTCCGGCAGTTTCGAACGAAAATTATCCCGCTTTAAACGTTATCATCGCCACAGATTGATTTGTTGAATCGGAGGGTCACGAGCAGCTCCCACCGGGTCCAAACGTAGAGCGTTGCATCATGTCTGTGGCCCGCCAGACGCGAGGTGCTGGCCCAGAGAGGCGAGCATGGGGCGTTGTCCCTTGAGTATCTTCGCCGCCGCCGTTTCGATGGAAAACCATCCTGCGCGGTCCACCTCTGGAAAGTTTTTGAACTGGCCGGATTTGGGAGGCCATTCGATCGTAAACGTGGAACTTTGGACGTCGTCCACCTTCAAGATCGGATCGGCTTCAATGCACCATGCGATGACCGTCTTCCCACCAGGCTGCCGGTACTCGCCAAGCGGGGTGAAGTGTCCTTCGATGTCGACGCCCAGTTCTTCCCGTGTCTCTCGGATAGCGGCAAAAAGCTCCTCTTCGCCGGGCTCGACCAATCCCTTTGGGATCGACCATGCGCCCTCGTCTTTTTTCGCCCAAAACGGACCGCCGGGATGAACAAGTAGGACCTCGACGCCGTCCGCGATCCGACGAAAAATAAGAAGTCCGGCGCTACGTGCCGGCATGCCGGTATCCATTCACGTATAGCGACGCCCGCTTCAAATTCGCCTCCCGCGATTTCCATATACCGAGCTTGAATCTCGGCAGCGCAACGTGGTGTTGAAAATAGGCGGATGCACTGCTCCAACAAGGGTTTGCCAATGCTTGGGCATCTTGGACTACTTGCAGGCATTGTCCAGGCTACCGACCAACTTGAATTGATCCCCATCGAAAACTATCTTTGGAGGATCGGTGTTGCTGGTGAGTGCCCCACGTAGACGTTCTCAACACCGGAGGTCGCTTCCTGCTTTTGACCACGGATGTACTGGCACGGGTGTGAGAAGGGATGTTCGAAAGGTCGGTGCGATTTCGACCCGGCCTTTTTTATTCCCCCAGGGATATCCATTCCTGCTTGAAGTAACTTGGCTTGAAGTCAGCCCCGATAACCGCGCATAGAATTCTTGCGGCTGGAACAATATTGGCGACGTCGGGTTCGTCTGACACGAGCATGCTGGGAGCATCTCGAGTAGGTGTCGAAGCGTACACGCTCGCTAGCCGAGGTAAGTGACGCTTGCACCTTCCGAAAGGGCGTCCAGATGTCAGGGTGGGGTGAACGGCCAACGGAGGGTCAGAGATGTCAAGAATTGAGCGCGGGTCGTGCTTCTGCGGTGCAATCGAAATAGATGCCATCGGCGACCCTTTCTGGATTAACTGGGATCACGACGAAGATTGCCGAAAAGCGATCGGCGGTCCTATGACGATCTGGATCGGTTACCGGGCGGAGCAGGTTATTAGCATAACAGGCGCACCGAAGACGTTTTCAAAGACGCCGGGAGTTGTACGGTCATTCTGCGGAGACTGCGGAACATCGATCGGGTATCAGGACGAGGGTCTTCCGTCCGAGATCTACCTTTGCATCGGCTTTATGGATGCGCCCGAACGTTTCGAACCTGCGGCGCATGGCTACTGGGAGCAACGCCTTCCTTTCGTCGAATTGAGCGACAGCTTGCCACGCGAGGCCCGGTATACGCGCAAACGTGCAAACGGTTTCGCTGATCCACGTGATCGCTAACTGACACGCAATCGCTTCCCTCAGAAGGACTCCCGATTGGCGCGGAGCGTGCTCGCCAGACAGCAATACGGCCGGCGCTGCACTCGGCTTAGTCAATTACGATAATCACTTCCAAGAACGGCTCAAAACCGCCTTACTGCTTCAAATTCGGTCGTTTCGGGCATACGCGACCGGCAAACTGAAATCTAGCCGGGTCGCCGACTCGAGTTACGGGCGCGGGCAACACTACCGCTGGGGAAAGGTCGTGTTCGTACGTGGGCGCCTCAAAGCAGACGGACTGCTTCGGAGAGTCAAAACAGTTGGCGTGAACGGCCGAAGTAGGGCGCGAACTAGCCACCTACCTTGATCTTAGATGACCATTTTGGGATCTGGCTGTCGTCGTTTTTACAACCGTAATGGAGGCGCGTTGCCGCCCGGCATTTCGGGGCCGTGAGCGGAAGGTCAGCTAAAGGGCGAAATTCACTAGATAGCCGCCTGTCAGTAATCGGCTTCTTCTACCGCTTGAAGCGCAGACTGCCAGATGCGGGCATCGACCATGCGACTGCGAGGGAGGCAACGCCGTACGGCAATCACCAATATCAAGGGCGGCAAGGACACTGACTGGATGAAACACATAACCGACGAGCAGCTTATCGACTGATGATAACGGCTTGGGGCGAACCGGCTGCCTGCGTGTCGGGTCAGCGATGCCTCAGCGCATCAACCAGCATTGTGAAGGTAGGCGACGGATTGCGCCTGGATGGATAGTAGAGGTGATAGCCAGGGAACGGCGGACACCAGTCGTCGAGAACCTGGACCAGGCTCCCATTCTGCAGATGGCCAGCGACAACGTCTTCGTGGACATAGGCCAGTCCATAGCCGTCGAGGGCTGCGCTTACGAGTTGGGGCACTCCGTTCACCGCCACTTGTCCTTCAACCCGGACACGCAGCTCGTGGCCATCCTTTTCGAACTCCCAGGCATAGAATCCACCGTAGCTCGGCAGGCGCAGATTGATGCAACGATGCCCGGTCAGTTCCTGTGGTGTCAACGGCATTTCACGCCCGGCGAAACAGGACGGTGACGCGACGGCGATCATCCGCGCCTTAGGCCCGATCCGGACAGCGATCATGCTCTTCTCAACCTGATCGCCAAGCCGCACGCCTGCATCGAAGCGCTCAGTCACGATGTCTGTCAACGCCGACTCTGCGTTGAGTTCCACCTTGATGTCGGGATATTCACGCAGGAATCTGGACAGTTTAGGCTAGAGGATCGTGTCGATGGCGTGCTGCCCTGCTGTGATCCTGAAGCTTCCGGCGGGCTTGTCCCGAAATTCACTCAATGCCGACAGTTGCGCGTCGATCGTGCCGAACGCCGGACCAAGCGTCGAAAGGAGCTGTTCACCAGCGATGGTCGGCGCAAGGCTGCGTGTTGTCCGCGTCAGAAGACGGACACCGAGCCTTTCCTCCAACCGACGCACGATGAGGCTGAGCGACGACTGCGAGGTTCCGAGCCGGGCCGCAGCTTTGGTGAAGCTGCCCTCCTCCGCCACTTTCAGGAAAGCCATCAGGTCTCCAAGGTCTTCGCGGCGCATTCATTGATCTCCGATATAAGTCCAATCAGTTTTTACCGTCTAATCCAATGAAATGGCAGTGCCTATGTTTCAGTTGAAGAACACGAATCGGCACTGATGCTGAAAGGAGAAACGCATGCCTTTCTCGGAAACCGATCTCGATCGGATTGTCACGGCTGACGATCTGCATATCGCGCCATTCCGTGACGACGGGACCACCTATGGCACGCCAACCTGGATTTGGTGCGTGGCATTGGATGGGTCGCTCTATGTTCGTGGCTATCACGGCCAGAATTCCCGGTGGTATCAGGCCGCCGTCAGGCAGAGGGCCGGAAAGATCGTCGCCGCAGGCACAACCACGGAAGTCACCTTCGAGCCCGTCGATGGCGCGGTGAACGATCGCATCGACGATGCGTACAGGACCAAATATGCCGAGAGCCAATATCTCAAGCCCATGATCAGCGATCGCGCGCGGTCCGCCACGATCCGGGTCAGTCCACCAACAACTGATTGATTGAATGGAAACGAAAATGTCGAACCAGACCTTCCCTCACGCCACGCTGACCCCCGAAGACGTACGTTCAGTCTCCCCGGCGCTTGCCGAATATACCAAGTCCACTATCGTCGCAGACCTGTGGAGCCGGCCGCAATTGTCCCCCAGGGATCGCAGCGTGGTCACCGTCGCCGCCTTGATCGCCCGTGCCCAGACAATCGGCATGCCACACTATTTCAACGCAGCGCTTGATCACGGCGTCAGCCCGGCCGAACTCTCGGAAATCGTTGCTCATCTCGCCTTTTACAGCGGCTGGTCGAACGCCTTCTTCGCAGTCCAGATCCTCAAGGATATTTTCCTTGAGCGGGACATCGGATTGGACCAACTGCCGGCGGCATCGCCCCGGTTGTTGCCACTCGACGAGATCGCCGAAGCACAGCGTGGCACGGCGGTGGAGGCAAACTTCAGCGCCGTCTCACCGGGCGTCGTTCATTACACTGCGGAGGTACTGTTCAAGGACCTGTGGCTTCGACCCGATCTGGCACCGCGCGACCGCAGTCTGGTCACGGTCGCAGCGCTGATCGCCACGGGACAGGTGGCCCAGATTACCTACCACCTCGGCCGTGCCATGGATAACGGGCTGACGCGGGACCAGGCATCGGAGGTGCTGACCCAGATCGCGTTCTATTCGGGATGGCCCTGCGTCTTTTCCGCCATGCCCATCGTCAAGGACGTATTTGCGAATCGAAAGACGTCTTCTCTGGAGTGATGTTCTCGGGCGATCAGGCCCAGCGAACGCACCATCCGGCGCACATTGATAACACTGCCCCTGACGATAGATCATCCTGCGACGGATCACGTTTGAGCGGGATGGAACTGAAAGGAAACACATCAATGCAAAAGCGGACACTCGGACAGGGACTTGAAGTCTCGGCTCTTTCCCTGGGAGCAATGGGATACGGAAAAGCACGTGAACTGCCCGACAGGGCAGAGATGATCACCTTGATCCGAACGGCTGTCGATCGGGGCATGGACTTCTTCGACACGGCGGAAGTCTATGGTCCCTGGACCAATGAACTGATGGTTGGAGAAGCTTTGGAGCCTCTCCGTGACAGGGTAAAAATCGCGACCAAGTTCGGTTGGGACATCGATCAGGAAACCGGCGTCCACCGTGGCGGCGTCAACAGCAAGCCAACACAAATCCGAAGCGCAGTCGAGGGCAGTCTCAAGCGTCTCAGGACCGATTACATCGATCTCCTCTATCAGCACCGCGTCGACCCCGGCGTCCCAATGGAAGACGTCGCGGGCGTCGTCAAGGACCTGATTGCGGAGGGCAAGGTTCGCTGGTTCGGGCTGTCGGAAGCCGGAGCGGGTTCGATCCGCCGCGCCCATGCCGTCCAGCCCGTCGCCGCCCTCCAGAGCGAATACTCGCTTTGGACGCGCGAGCCGGAAGCAGAGATCATTCCGACACTCGACGAGCTGGGCATCGGGCTCGTGCCGTTCTCGCCACTCGGCAAGGGCTTCCTGACCGGAAAGATCGACAGCACGACCGCGCTCGACCCGATGCGCAGTTCGATCCCACGCTTTTCGCCCGCAGCAATGGACGCCAACCGGAAGCTGGTCGACCTCATCAGAGCCATCGGTGAACGCCATGGAGCAACGCCGGCGCAGGTAGCGCTCGCCTGGATTCTTGCTCAAAAGCCCTGGATCGTTCCCCTGCTCGGTACGCGCAAGATCGAAAGGTTTGACGAGAATATCGGCGCGCTGAACGTGCAACTCACTCAAACCGATCTAAACGAGATCGAAGCCGCGAACATCCATATCAGCGGCGATCGCTATCCGGAGGAGCACATGCGTCTCACCGGCTTGTAGGCCCAGGGGATTACTTAAATGAAAAGCCGCCGGCCATTTGGCCGGGCGGCCTTCTTACCGTCGGGAACACTTCTCCGGGCGAGGAACAGGCTTATCATCGACGGGCAAGACGATCCAAAGGGTTTTACTCATCCCTACGAAGGCGGTGTTGGCAGACTTGCAGGTTAATCTGCACCCATCTACCAGCGACCAGGATGGCGGCTTGTGGCATACTCCAGTGCCTATTTTAAGGGCCGGAATGACGGCGCAATCCTGCCTTACACTCCGGCGGGCCTCCAGAAGAAAAGTGGGAGACCTAAGGGCCGTTCAATTGCCCTTGAAAAGGTCACCATAGAATCCAGCCAGGTCTTTGACCAAGAGGTTGGGGGTAACCCCGACTGGCTGGCACACAGTATCCGTAGATACTTGGCATCTTAAGTTATATCATCCGCCATTCGTACGTCGCTAACGCCACTCCTTGACGCTCGAGGGCGCTTTGTCATGGGTTGGCGAGGACAGAAATTTTCGGCGAGCTGAAATAATGCGCCGATATCTCGTCGGCGCTTGCAGGTTTGCTGAATAGGTAACCCTGGAGAAGGTCGCATCCGGAAAGCCTGGCGATCATAGCTTGCGACTGAGTTTCTATGCCTTCGGCCGTGACAGGGATTTCCAGGGCGTTGGCAAGTGCGACTGTCGCATGAAATACATCTGCGGCCTTCTGGTCTCCGTCGAGCTCCGCAGCGAGTGATTTATCGATTTTGAGCCGATCGAAGCCAAACTTGCGCAACGCGCCGATGCTGGCGTAGCCAATTCCGAAATCGTCCAATGCGACTTTGACACCGAGTGCCTTCAGCGCCGCAATAGCTCGGCGCGCTTGATCGGGATGAGTGATAAGAACGCCTTCTGTGATTTCGAGCGTTAACCTGGACGGATCGAGTCCCGCAATCTCCAAGATCTCCGCAGCCCGTCGGACAAAGCTCTGATCCTGCAGTTGCAGCGGAGATACGTTGACGCATACACCGATACTCGGCCACCTCGCAGCAGTTGTCGCCGCCCTTTCGAGGACCTGCATTCCAAGCACGTCGATGAGGCCCGCCTTTTCCGCGATCGGGATGAAGATATCGGGCCGAACAGGTCCAAGAGTCGGGCTACTCCATCGTGCCAACGCCTCGACGCCCTGAATTTCCTGAGAGCCGGCATCAACGAGGGGCTGATACTTGACGTCGATACCCTCACCGCACAGGGTTTGACGCAATTCAGCCTCAAGCATGGCTCGCTCGTTGCGCACCGCATTCAGCGCTTGCTCGTAGACGACAGTCCGTCCGCGCCCGAGGTCCTTGGCTTGGTAAAGGGCGATGTCCGCTGTTCTCATCAACTCGCCGATCTCTGCGTCGACATCCTTGACGACGGATACCCCGACGCTGCCTCCAAGCTGGATAAGCCGTCCCTCAATCGCAAACTCGCTCGATACCGCACGCTGGATGCCAGATGAGATAACACGGTGCTCCAGCGCGTCCTGAGTGCCGATAGTGACAACCGAAAACTCATCTCCCCCAAGCCGAGCGACGAATGCGTAAGACGGGAGTTCGGCGCGAAGCCTGTCCGCGACGGCAACGAGCAAGCGGTCGCCCGTGGCATGTCCCCAGGCGTCGTTGACGCCTTTGAAGCCGTCGAGATCAAGCAGGTGCAATTGGATGGCCGAGCCATTCGCCTCCGCGATGGCATTCTGAAGGAAGTTCGCGAAGCCAGCGCGGTTGGCCAGGCCAGTTAAAGGGTCGTGAAATGCCTTATACCGCGACGCAGCTTCATCTTCGCGCAATTTTCGAATTATGGCGAGGCCGACCATCCCAATCGCAGCAAGGAAAAGGACCAGGATTGCACAGCCTATCGCAAGCTGCGACCTCACTGCCAGAAAGCTCCGGCTTCCCGGAAGCTTTGACGGCCAACTCAGGTATGCGACATGCCTCCCCCAGACATCGTCCAGGGGAACGTTGAGCATCTGCTCATCTTTCGCTAAGTTGAGGGTCATCCCTCCAATGCGGAATACCTGTGACAGCTTGTTGACGACACTTGGAGTCAGATGCCGGGCAAAGATGAGAGCGTACAGATTTCCTTCCTCGACGCGGGTCGCCGATATCCTCGGCCTGATCGTCGCCGCGCCAACGACAGCAACCCCTCCCCCTGTTTGAATGAACTGAACGGGGACCGGGCCACCCTTTTGCTTCACGTTGTAGGCCTGAGCGATGAGGGTATCGAGGTCGGGGCCAAAATAGGAGGTCGGATCGATACCAAGGTCCCTCCCGTCCTTATAGGCGACGATCACTTTACCTCTGACGTCAATGACGACCGCGGTGTCGTATAGCGGGTTGTCCGATCCAGTCAGGGCCCAGTTTTCGATGATCCAATATTTACGTGTGATCGAGTTGAGCTGCTTGTAAGCTCCGTCCCATGTCGCGTTGTCGTGGATCGTTCCTGATAGCTGGCTGCGTAGAGCCTCAATCGCCCCACTTGCCGCATCTACAGCGCGCGCGTCGTCGATTTGATTGGCTGTATTCCGGATCGTGTCGATCGAACGCAGTACGATCACGGCGAACGTGCTCGCCACCGCAATGAACAGGATCGCGATAAGGGCAACAATGTGCCGTCGGTGTCGCGTAGTCGAGACTAGCGATCGTGGCATTAAATCCTCCGGCCAATTTGAGAGTGGGGCCATTTGATTGGAGCGACCTCCCGATCGCGCCGGGATTAGTATAGGTCGAAGAGCCTAACAATCTCTGAGGGTACTTGCTAATATTTCGCTTGCAGCTACTCGGTAACTGCAGCCGCACTTTCAAAGGGCAATACTGGCTGAAGATTTGCGCTGAGAGCTGATCCTATCCTGTGCTAGCGGGTCAGTTCTCGGTGGCAATCAACACCTTCTCCAATGTCCCTGTGCGCCCTAGGTCGACCCGTTCCGCCGAGACCTTTTCGCAGTTACGGATCAAAAACCGTCGGCATGCTGTCATAATGGAGGTGGCGCGATGTTTGGGGCCTCCAGTGAACATCGAGCGCCACGATGGAACTGTTCGAAGGACAGTTGGTTCAGAAGTTCGATCAAGCGAGGTTCACATGAAACCCTTGTTCCAACGCTCGTCGCACTCCTGCTGGTCGGGTGCAGCGAAACTACCATCGAACCCGTGCCTGGAAGCATAACTTACGGAGGGGTGCCGAGGACTCGCCTTCAGAAAGCGCCGATCGGCAGCACGGTCCACAACTATGTTGAGGATCGCGGCCAGAGAAAGGAAGAGACATACGTTGTCCAGCCGGACAGGTCACTGAAACTGGTGAGAAGGGAACTGGTACCCGACGACTAGATTTCCCGGCGTCGCGCAGACACCAATCGATGATTTCGCTCTCTAGGTCTCGACAGCCTGATACTCCAGGTTCAATCGGCCGCCGACATCCTCTGCGGCGGCTTTGGGGCGATGGAGTGTGACGCGCGCGTCGTCGTTGGCCTCGAACAGACCGATGCTTGCGTGGCGATTCGCCGCCAGCGCACACAGCGTGCCGCGAACGGCCGGCATCTTCAGCATCAATCTCGGCAGGCCGCGTAAAGAAGGACTCGCGTGGTCTACTCGACTGGGAAAGGCATAGTCATCGACTGTTCCTCCCCTTCGCTGAAGCCAAGCAAGCAGACTAGCCCTGACCTCGGTCGTAATTTCGAACTGCACAGGTCGTCCAGTCTTTTGCTGGACGACCATAGCACGAGTTCGAATCTCGTGGCCCGTGACGAGAGTCCCGATTCTCATTTTTACTAAATCGCAGCCGCGGAGCTTGCTATCGATGGCAAGATCGAACAGTGCACGATCTCTCATCCTTCCTTCTCGGTCGAGAAAGAGGCGCACTGCCCAAATCTGGCGCTGCTTCAAGGGCTTCTTGATGCCAACTTGTTTGCCTGCGTTCCAAGGATGCCAACTTGTTTGCCTGCGTTCCAAGCCGGTCGACCCAGTGCAGCAGGATCATATTGTGAGATACCCATTTCAGTTCTCCTATGGCCACCATTGGCCAGAGGGGAAACGCGCAGCTCTCGGTACAACGGGGCAGTCTCCGGACTGCCTGCTCTTGGAGTAGAGAACTCGAAAGCGGTCATCCGACCGCTTTTCAGCATCCTTTCGAATGCAAGTAGCTCACGGCGATCTCGCGCAGCCGGTCTTTACCAAACCTTGTTCCGTGTCCGCCATGAACGACTTCGACGTCAAGCTCTGCCAGTCGTTTCATGGTGCCTTTGTAAGCTTCGATGTTGCATCCCGGCAAATCATCCACAAGGCCGCCCTGGTATATGGCGTCCCCGCTAAAAAACTCCCCCGTAGTCTGGTCGAGTAGACCAATGGAACCTGGAGAATGGCCGGGAAGATGCAGAACCGTGTAACACGCGTCGCCGATGTCGATGACGTCGTTCTCCACCAGGATCGTGGTGAGCGCTGCCGGTGAGATTTTGTAGGCGTCCGGCGTGACGCCTGTGGGCACCACCGCAGTCAGGGCACCCGGCTGGGTGCGAAAATAGTCGGCGAGCGTATCGCCATCCGGCATGAGTGCAAAAGCCCCGGCCTCGGCCTCGTGGCCCAGCCGGGCCTCGAATTCGTGGAACGAGCCGACATGATCGACATGAACGTGGGTTGCCACCGCAAGCACGGGTTTGCCTGAAGGGATACGCAACTCATTTCTAAGGTTAACGAGACCCATGCCGAAATCAATGACGAGGTCGGCATCCTTGCCGACGACGTGAAATATGTTGGCCCGAAAGAATTTATGGACATGCGGCTCGCAGATCAGGGTCAACCGTTCCGAGATCGCTTCCTTTGAAAACCAACCAGTATTGTTCACGATGACCTCGCTCAATGCAGCAGCTTGCCGAGAAAGCGCTTCGTGCGCTCGTGCGTCGGCGCAGAAAACAGGACGTCGGGCTTGTCGCGCTCAATGATCTGGCCACCATCCATGAAGACCACTTCGCTGGCGACCTCGCGCGCGAAATTCATCTCGTGGGTGACGCAGACCATCGTCATGCCATCGGCGGCAAGCGAGATCATCGTGTCCAGCACTTCCTTGACCATTTCAGGATCGAGCGCCGACGTGGGCTCGTCGAACAGCATGATACTGGGGTTCATGCAAAGGGCGCGCGCGATAGCGACACGCTGCTGCTGGCCGCCGGAAAGCTGGCCCGGATATTTATTGGCCTTTTCCGGAATGTGCACCCTTTCCAAGTATTTCATGGCGATCTCGGTCGCCTGCCTCTTCGGCAGCTTGCGCACCCAGCGCTGGGCGACCGTGCAGTTTTCCAGAACTGTTAGATGCGGGAAGAGGTTGAAGTGCTGGAAGACCATTCCAACGTCGCTTCGAACGCGATCAATGCGCTTGAGCTGGTTGGTGAGCTCGATTCCGTTGACGACGATCGAGCCTTCCTGGTGCACTTCCAGACGGTTCATGCAGCGGATCAGCGTCGACTTGCCTGATCCGGACGGCCCGCAGATGACGATGCGCTCCCCTTTGTGCACGGAAAGATCAATGCCCGTGAGGACCTGGAAAGCGCCGTACCATTTGCTGACGCCGGCAACCTTAATTGCGGTTTGCGTATTCATATCCAACCCATTGGTTTGCGGCGATCAGCGATAGCCGCGAGAAAGCACATGTTCGATGCGGTATTGGGCGAGCGTCAGCACCGAGACGATGACGAGGTAGTAAACGAGGGCTGCGCCATACCATTCGAGGAACCGGAAGCTCGTGGCGATCGCGAATTGCGAGACGGTCATCAATTCCTTGAGCGAGATCACAGTCGCCAGCGACGTGGTTTTCAACAGCGAGATGAACTCGTTCATCAACGAGGGCACCGCGATCCTGAGTGCCTGCGGCATGGTGATGACCAGGAAAATCTGCCAGCGGTGCATGCCAAGCGCGGCGGCTCCCTCCTGCTGCCCACGCCCCACGGCAGCGAAGGCGCTGCGCAGGACTTCCGCCAAATAGGCGATCTGAATCAGCGACAAGGCAAGGAAGGCCGCGACGAAGGGCGTGAACCAGCCGGCGCGAAAGACTTCGGAGATTTGCGGCAGGCCATTCCACACGAAGAGCAGCACGAGCAGTGCTGGTGCGCCGCGGAACAGCCAGACATAGAGCGTGACCAGCCACCGGACTGAGCGCCGCGGTGAGCCCGCCATGGAGCCTAGCCCCATGCCGAGCACGAGAGAGACGGCCATGACGCATATTGAAAGGCCGATCGTCAGAAGTGCCCCCTTGAAAAGGGGGGCACTGAAGATAGCCTGCAGGAAGAGGTCGAGCTGGAACAACGGAGACCGCCTATCGTCAGTTTACGTCGTGGGAAACGTCGGTCGCCGTTTCTGGCAACTTCCATTTCTGGAGCAGCCTCTTCATCTCGCCGCTTGCCTGCAGAGCCTCGATCGCGTCCTTCAAAATCTGCCGGTCGCCAACGCTCTTACGCAGGTAGATGCCGTAGTTTTCGCTTTGCTCGTAGGTGTAGGGAATGGCCAACCGGCCGGGCACCTGAAGCATGCGATAGGCGGCCGTCGTATCCTGCGTGATCGTCGCGGTGGCGCGACCGACGAGGATCTGCTCGATGACGCCGGAGGCGGAGGGATAGGTCTGCGCCTGGATCGGCTCTTTGCCGGCGGCTTCGAGTTCGGCATTGAGATCGGCGACCATCTTTTCGTAGGAGGTGCCGGCCTCGATCGCCATCACCTTGGCGCTGACATCGGCGGGGAACTTCGTCTCCGTGTCATTCGCCGCCGTGACCATCACGATGTGCGAGCCGAAATAGGGAATGCCGTCGTATTTTTCCAGGCGGGCTGGCGTGATCAGGATGCCGCTGGCGACTAGGTCGCAGCGCTTGGAATCGAGCGACGGCAGCAGGCCCTTGAAGTCTCCGACGACATATTCCGCCTTTGCGCCCCATCCCTTGGCTATGGCGTCGATGACGTCGATCTCAAAGCCCACGAGGTCCTTATCGCCGGGATTTTGATAATATTCCATCGGCGGGAATTCGCCGCTGGTGCAGACCTTCAAGACGCCACCCGATACGAATTCCGGTTTCTGGTCGGCGGAAAGTGCAGTACCTCCGCCGAAAAGAACGGCGAGGACGCCGCATGCCAGACGACACGTTTTCGTGCCCAGTATTACTTTCGTCATTGTCGTGTTCCCTTATTTTTGGCTTCTTGAATTGACGTTTTGTAAAGTCGTATACGAACGTCTATTGCAGACAAGCTAAATGTTTTCGCGGCAAAAACGCAGAAAAACTAAACTATTGACTACCCATCGCGTCGAGGATGTGGCCATATGCCTCAGTATCGAAGGCCGGGAGGATGAGCGGTTCGACATGGCCATCCCGGCGCGCCATGAGCACGTATTGCATCATCGCTTCATTGCTCGGCATCTCGAAAACCTGCATGAAATCATAGGTCCCGAGCAGGGCGTAGAAGGCGATCGATTTCCCCCCTAGAGCGGCCACGCGATCCTCGCTGACCTTGCGGCGCTTGGCGCTGTCGGTCAGTTCAGTGAGCCCCTTCTGCGTGAGGCGCATCAGCGAAACGTATTTTTGGGCCTCGCTCATTTCGTGGATTTTCCGAGATTTTTCAGGCCTTCGAGAACCGCCGCGGTATCGGTCAGCGCGCCAAAAATGCCGTTCTCGACGGTGACCATGTGCAGGGCGGCCTTGTGGGCATATTGGTCGCCGCTGGCGCAGGCGTCGGAGATCGTCAAGCACTGGAAATTCCGGTCGCAGGCTTCGCGCAGCGTCGTGTGAACGCAGACATCCGTGGTGCAGCCGGTGAAGAGCAGATGGGTGATGCCTTGCGCACGCAAAACATGCTCGAAATCGGTGTAGGTGAAGGCGCTGTTGCAGGTCTTGTCGACAATGATGTCCTGGGGGCGGACGTCGAGTTCGGGGACGATCTGGAAACCGGGGCTGGAGCGCAGGAGAGCAGTGGTGCCCTCAAGGCCAGACCGCTGCCGGCGCCATTTTTCATAAGGGGTCATGTCGGCAAGGTCTGCGCGATAGCCCTGCCGCGTGTGGATGATGTGGATGCCGGCCTCGCGGCAGGCGGCAATGAGCTGGTTCACCGCGGGGAGGATCGCACGAAGGGGCGCGGGATCGTAACCCTGCCGGGCGAAATAACCCATAGTGGAGAGGAAGTCTTCTTGGAGGTCGATGATAACAAGTGCCGTCTTGCGCGCATCAAGATTGCCATCATAGGGGTAGTCGAATGGTGTTGCCGAGATCATGAAATGGGCTCCTCTTTGTCGATGGGATAACACTCTTAACAGTTTGAAAAAATCAATTTAAAATCACCAATATCGTTCTATAAAGCTAAACGATCAGTTGGATATCCAGATGAGCCGCCTGCCGCCCTACCTTCAATATCTTCCGGCATTCGAAGCGACCGCGCGCCTCGGCGGAATGCGGCTTGCCGCGGAGGAACTCAACCTCAGCCCGAGTGCGATTTCGTTGCAGCTCAAGAAGCTGAGCTATGTGACGGGCATTACCCTGTTCCAGAAGTCGGGCCGGAATGTCGCCCTCACTCAGGCAGGCAGAGATTTTTCGCAGGCCGTCGCCATATCCCTCGGTCAGCTCGATACGGCGACGCGGGCATCGCAGAAACTGACCGCCGGCGACCATCCCACTTTGCTGTCGGTTTCCGTACCGACTGCGCTCGGGATCGCATGGCTTACAGCGACCCTCGTTGATTTTGCTCAGGCGCACGGCATTTCCGACCTCACTATCAACGAGGCGATCACCGCCGCGGAGGTGGATTGGGAGAACAACGACCTAGCGATCGTCTACGATAACCCGCCTTTCGCCGGGAAATATTGGCGCTCGCTTAGCGAGGTCCGGCTCTGTGCCGTTTGCTCGCCGACCTTGTTTCCCCGACTCGACCTGCGCAATCGCGACGGAAAGCTGAGCTCCGTCGCGCTGCTGCATGAAGACGACGGTGGGGAATGGGCGAAATGGTCTGTTGCGGCCCGGATCGCCCTTGAGGGCAATACTCGTGTCCGGGTGAATTCAGTGGCTCAGGCGATTGCGTCCGCCGTTCAGGGCCGCGGCGTGGCGCTCGTCTCGGATGTGCTGACGCGTAACTTCCTGAGCGAAGGGCGGCTTATCCAGCCGTTCACCACTACGATCAATGCGGAGCGGGATTATTATATTGTCTGCCCGGTTGACCGCGCGAGCGATCCCGTCCTGCGAACGCTGGCGGATCGCGTGGTCGAGCAGTTGCGTCCAGGGCGGGATCAAAATGCTTGATCCGTTGAACACCGATTGAGGAAGAATACGATGTCGCTGCCACCCCTTCACGCATTTCGTGTCTTCGAGAGCGTCGCGCGGCTCGGCAATGTCAGTGCGGCGGCGGCAGAGCTGCATGTGACGCCAGGTGCTGTCAGCCAGCAGATCCGCGCTCTCCAAGTGACGCTTGGCGTCGATCTTTTTCAGAAACGTGGGAGGCAATTGGCTTTGACCCCAAGCGGAAGCCAGCTCCAGCGCTCGGTGGCAAGTGCCATGGACGCTATTCACACCGGGGTGCGCCAGCTCTCGACGCATAAATATGGCGGAGCACCAAAGCAGGCACTAACCATTTCTATCCCGCAAGTTCATGGCGTTGCCTGGCTTGCTACCCGACTTTTTACCTTCATGGAGGAAAGCCCCAATTTCCAGTTGAAGGTGCTCACCTCCAGTCGCTTTCACGACGTCGACTGGCGCAAGACCGATGTCGCCATCGTGTATGGCATGCCACCGTGGCCGGGCTTCTGGTGGCGCCTCCTGCACGGAATCCGCATGACACCAGTATGCAGCCCCCAGCTCCTGCGTGGACCGAACGCCATCCGCCAACCCTCCGATCTCGCCTATCATAGGCTGCTGCATGAGGACGACGGTTCGCAATGGCGGCGCTGGCAGGCTGAAGCCGGCATTTCTTATGCTGGTGAGTCCGATATGCACTTTGACGACTTCGGCATCGTACTCCAGGCCGCCCGAGATGGCTTTGGCGTGGCGCTCAGCGATGAGGTCGTTTCCGCGCGCGATCTCAATGAAGGGCGCCTTGTTCAACCGCTTCAACTGAGTGTCCCTGCGCTTCACAATTATTATTGCATTTGCGCGGAAACAAGACGGGACACTGCCGAAGTGACCTCTTTCATCAATTGGCTAATCGAGGAGGCCGCAACGCCTTGAATGCCCACATGAACACCGACCGCGTGGATCGTCCGGGTAGAAACCTTGGCGCACGCCCTCCCGCGAAGCGGGTTCGTGCATGAAGGCGCAATGCTGCCGAAGCAGTACTCGCCTTAGCCTTGAGCGGATTCGAACTCCAAATACCGCCGAAACCAGCTAAACGAAATTACGGTTGCTGACCTCGAACAAGCTAATTTTGCTAACTACCCCGACAAAACGGCAGATCTGTTTTTGCCACGATATCCCAAGTCGAGCGTAGATTACAGCGGGCTCGACTGTTTCGAATGTGTCTCGCCATTCACATCGAGCGTTATGGCTTTGATATAGGCGTAGGCTTCCCGTGCGATGCGGTCCGGCTCGACGTTGCGGCGGTCGAAGCCGATCTCCATCGTTAGATAACCCTTAAAATCTTGCCGGCTCAAAGCCTGTATCACGCCACGATAGTCCGCCTTGCCCGTATCGCTTGGGCCTGCGCGGTTGGCATCTGCGAGGTGGACATGGTGAAGATCGGCTCCCATGCGGTCGATGTAATCGATCGAAACTTCATTGCGGTAAATCACATGATATGTGTCGAACATCAGCTTGACGTTAGAGCGGTCGACCTCGCGCTTCATCTGAAGCGCATCGTCACACGAATCGACCAGATTGCTGTCGGCAGACGTTGGCTCGATGACAATGGTCACACCCCGTGATGCGCCGTGGTCCGCTATCTTTTCGAGCGCCTGTCTGCTCCACTCCCAGGCTTGCTGGCGGCTGGTGCCGAAAATCTGCCACCCGGCCACATAGATGACCGTGCTCCCGCCGAGATCAGCACAGAGATCGACGACCTTGCAGTACTGATCGAGCGTATTGGCACGTTCCTCCGGCAGGGGCGAAGCGGAATTAAAGCCCGGCCCGCCGCCCGGAGCCGGCAACATGCTGGCGAGCGCCAGTGCATTGGCCTCAAGGCAGGTCTTGATCTCGTGCCGCCGCTCCCGGCTCAGATAATCCGGGTAGGCGTGCGGGCTGGCTGCGCCGATCTCGATACCGTCATAGCCGATCGCAGCAATGCGCTCGATCGTATCAGTCAGGGGATAGGACGGCACCCAGACGGGAAAGCTGGAATAGACCCATGTATTGAATGCGATTTTCAAAGTCATATCCTTCCCTACAGATGACGCGCCAATTCGAAGGCTTCGAGAATGGTGCTCTGGACCAAGCGCGGTGCCACGCAGTCCCCGACCCGTTCGATGCGGACGCTGGCAAATTCTTGTGCCTGTTTCAATTTGAGATAGAGGTCTTCCCGTGAAGAGCGGCCAATGATCGGCACCACCCAGTCGATATCTTCGATGAAACGTTCCTCGCCGGGCATCAGGATATATTTGGCCCAGCCGATCGCATCGGCATTGGAAAACACCTCCGATATCCGCACCCGGCGGTCCTCGATCGCGACCAGTGAGGTGGCGCCGATGAGTTCGATGCCCTTGATGGCAGCGCGGCGGTAAAACAAAGTCCGGTTGCCGGCTTCGATCCCCTCGCCCACCATCATGTGAGACGCGATGACCGTGACGCTACAGCCGGCGTCAGCGAGAAACTCGGCGGTGCCGGCCGCTTCCCAATGTCCGTTGTTGTCGATCACGACGACGCGGCCCGAGAGAATTTTTTCGCCGGCAAGCACCTGATCGCTCGAAACGACGCAGGCCCTATCCAGGCCTTCGATGTCTGGCCGAACCTGCCGTCCGAGGCGTCTGGACATCGCCGTATCCTCATCCGGACAGAGCGGTAGATTGGGTACCGATCCCGTCGCGACGACGACGACGTCGGGGGCAAGCGAAAGCAACGTTTCAGGCGTCGCTTCGACCCCCATCATCACCTCCACTCCGCGATCGACGATAGCAGCTTCGAGATAGGCGGTGACCTCACCGATCGCCGCATGTTCGGGCTGCAATGCTGCCAGCCGCACCTGCCCTCCAAGCATGCTGGAGCGTTCCAGAAGTGTCACGCGATGACCCCGACGGGCGGCGATCTCCGCGACCTTGAGGCCTGCGGGTCCACCGCCGGCGATCACGACATGACGCGGTTTCGGTGCGACCTCGACCAGCCGCTCGCTCATCGTAAGTTCCTGGCCGGCGCCCGGATTGTGGACGCAGCGAACCGCCTTCTCCTGACCGACCTGATAGATGCAGCCGTCATTGCAGGCGATACAGAGACGAACGAGCTCGCCGCGCCCTTCGGCGAGCTTGTTCACCGTCTGCGGATCGGCGATCAACTGACGTGCCATGCCGACGAGATCGGATTCTCCGGCAGCCAGAAGCGCCTCGCCGCTTGTCGGGGAAATACGGCCAAAGCCGATGACCGGGAGCTTTGTCGCGTTCTTCAGATCGGCATTGATACGGCGAAAATCGGTGGCAGCGACGGCGGCGGGCGGAATTTCCATCCAGTAGCTGGAAAACGAGCCGGCATCGGAATTGAAATAGTCGACATGGCCCGTCGCCTCCAGTGCGGCGACCATTTGCAAGCCGTACTCCGTATCGTAACCGAATGGCGTGAATTCGTTGACGCAGATGCGCACGCCGAGCGGCACATCGGGGCCGGTCGCAGCCTTGATTGCCGCAATGACCTCGTAGGAAAGGCGCATGCGGTTTTCGAACGAACCGCCATAGGCATCGGTGCGCCGATTGAAAAACGGAGAAGCAAAAGAGCGCAACAACCCGTCATGGGCGATCTTGATCTCTATTCCGTCGAGACCGGCGGCGACCAAATTCCCAGCACTGGCTGCAAATCCGTCGATAACAGCGCGAATATCGTCGCCATCCATCGCTTTTGTGGTGTGATGGCTGGAGGGCTCCGGCATCTGCGTAGGCGCCCACAGGATATGCGGTGGATGTTCAAGCGACGTGTGTCCCCCATGTGTCAACTGGCCGAACAGCTTCGCGCCATGTGCATGTACTGCACTGGCGATGCGCGCGAGACCCGGAACGACCGCCGGATCCCAGGCATTGATGAACCGCCGCGACATCTTGCCGGTTGGGTGGATCGCCATGCTTTCGAAAATGATCAGGCCGACGCCGCCTCGCGCCCTTTCTTCGTGGTAAGCGACATGCGCGTCGGATGGCATGCCGTCCAAAGTTCCAAGGGCGGTAAAATGCGGCTGGAAGACCACCCGATTGCGCAGGGGCACGCGACCGATCGAAACCGGACTGAGCAGGTGGCCATAGGCACCCGAAGCCTGCAGTTTCACGATCGGGTTCGCGTGTTCCATTCCGTTCTCCTGTCCATGCCGGTTCGCAGAATGTTCATGTGTCCCGTATCGGCCAAGACCCTCAGCTTGCCTGCTTCAGCACATCGGGCACGTCTTCTCCCGGCGTACCGAGCCAGACCTTGAGTTCGCGCAACCGCGCCTGGATATCGCCGACAGCGATCGCTGACGTCGGCACGCCACGGCTGGCAGCCAGGGCTGCACCGATCGCAGCCGCTTCGCCGGTCATGGTGCAGGCAGGGACATTCCGGGTGGAACCGAAGGCGATGGCGTCTGCCGAAATGCAGCGGCCGGCGATGATGATGTTGTCGATCTTGAGCGGGATCATCGTGCGATAGGGGATACCATAGCCGATGCCGACGTGATCCATGATGGCTCGGCTGCCACCCGGCTCATGCACATCGACGGGGGAGTTGCAAAGGCCGATTGCATCGTCAAACCGGCCATTGCCGCGAACATCAGCCTCTGTGATCGTATATTTTCCGGTGATGCGGCGGGTTTCGCGAATGCCAAGCTTGGGCGCGACCTCAAGAAAGATCGCATCCTCAAACCCTTTGACGAAGCGCTGCAGGAAGTCGAAGGCGCAATAAGCCTGTTTGCGGATTTCGATTTCCGCCTTGCTGAGATCGCGGTCGTCTAGCCCGTTTCCCTGAAAACGGGTGACATTGACGCTGATCTCGCCAGGGATCAGACCCGTCTTCATGGTGATGTGGTCTTTCGGGATGATCCAGTCGAAGCCGTCCGCCACCTTGTCCTTGATGCGCTGCTGGAAGCCGGTGAGCAAAACGGCCATCGCATAATCTTCATTTCGATTGCCGGCTTCCTTCGGATAGACGACTTCCCACATGTCAGCGCGGTTTGCCTCACAATCGGCGATCAGTGCCGGAACATTGACGTTCAGTACCCTGAAATAAGAGGTGATCGGCTGCGTCAGCCCGTCGGCTTCGCGGCCAAGCATGAACTCGGCCCCTGCAAGGGCTGCTACATCGCCATCTCCAGACGCATCGATGAATGCCTTGCCCAGTACCAGGCTCTCGCCGGATTTGGTGCGGATGATCAACCCGTGGACTGCATTGTCCTTCATCACCGTCTGCACAACCATGGCGCGCAGCAGCACTTCGACACCGGCTTCCTCTACCATCTCGATGATGACCCGCTGCATGACTTCGGCATCGAACGTCCCGGTATATTTGCCCCAATAGGATTCGCGCACGCGGCCGTCTGCCCCCTTATAGCCGACGCAGCGGTCAAGCATTTCGTGGAAAATTGTCGAATTGATCAGCCCAGTCGGTTTCGTCAGTCTGCCGCCGGTGATCAGGCCACCGAGAAAGCCGGTGCCTTCAAGCAGCAGGACCTTTGCGCCTTCGCGCGCCGCGCGGATGGCAGCGACGATGCCGGAGGAACCGGCGCCGGTGACAACGACATCATACGAGCCGAAGAGGTTCATGGGAGTAGTCCTTTCAGATGCGATGGAAATAGCGAGCGTCTGCCCTGCCCTTACCCGTTGAATTCCATGATGTAGAGACCGGCATTGTAATCGGTCACGTAGATGAGGCCCGTCTTGTCGACGAAGATGTCGCAGGTCTGGATGATCGGCTTCTTGCCGGGACGCTGGTCCATCATTGAGCGTGGCGGCGGCGGCACCAGGGCCCCGACCTCCTTCGGCTGGTGGGCGTTGGCTATATCGAAAACCCGGACCCCGGCATTCTGCCAGGTCGAAAAGATCAGTGTCGAACTCTGGAAAGTTCCCGGCCGGTTCTCGTGGATATTGTGCGGGCCGTAATGCGCGCCCTTGTGCGGATAATCTGCATCCATTGGCGGCGGCATGGTTGAGATCGGCACCGGATTGGGCGGATCCTTGACGTCGAAAATCCAGATGTTCTTCAAGCCGTCCTCAAAATCGTCGAGCACAGCCTCGTCCAGCACAACCAGCAGATCGCGATCAGCGAGCGGTAGGCAATTGTGCGTCCCACCCTGGAACGGCGGCGACCAGTTGACGTGTTTGATCAGTTTTGGATTGACGCGATCGGCGACGTCCATCACGACCAGACCGGCATCGCGCCACGCGCCCCAAGCAATATCTCCGTTGACGAGCGCATGGTGCAATCCGAACTTCCGGTTCGCTTCCCATGAGGGCTTTTCACCTGCGGCCTGGTTCATCCCCGGAAGCGCATAACGCCCGGCCTCGCGCGGATGCGACGGATCGGACATGTCGATGGTCATGAAGATGAAATCCGTATAGCCGTCGAGCAAGGCCGAAACATAGGCCCAGCGGCCGCCCGTGTACCAGATGCGGTGAATGCCGCCTGACACCGGCATGAAGCCAATCCGCTTCGGCTGACCGGGCGTGGAAATATCGTAGATCGCCAGGCCCGCATCCCAATTGCGCGCGGTCGTCGGCGCTGCGGTTCCAAGCGCCGTTCCAGCCGAGGCCTTGTAGTAATTCGCCTCGTCGGCGAAGGCGGCATCGGCAAAGACGTCCTTGCCGTGGATCACCAGCAGCAGATTGTCGGCCACCTGCAGATGGACATTCCAGGTATTCGGCGGGGCAGCCACGTAACCGGCCGGCTTGGGATTTTTAGGATCCCGAACATCGATGATCGAGAACCCCTGGCTGAAGAGATGGCCGATATAGGCAAAGCCATTTTCCACCATGACCTGGATTCCATCGGCACGGCCGCCCTGGTCGCTGTGCCCGATGAGGCGCATGTTGCGGGCGTGGTCCGGCGTCATGATATCTGTCGTGTTCACTGCAAGCTCCTGATCGTCAATTCCATTCGGCAGAAATCCGGGGTGCGGCGCCGCACCCCGGTTGTTCATTCGGGGTCAGATCACTTGACCATGTTGCCCCAGTTGTCCTTGCTGTCGACGTTTTCCTTCCAGATCATCACCGGCTGGATCAGCGTTTCCTTGGCAACCGGTTTGCCTGCGAAATGGTTTTCCATTTCGCCGACGATCGAGGAGCCCATCGAGAACGGGTTCTGGCCGACGTCGGCATCCTGCGTTCCCTCCCGGATACGCTGCAGGCCGAGCGGCGTGCCGTCGAAGCCGATGACCGGGATGTGACCCTCTTCGCCCGGCTTCTTCAGCCGGTCGATCTGGCGGAGCGCCGAGACGACGCCGCGGATCATCTCGTCATTGTGCGCCCAGATGGCCGAAACCTTCGGATCGCGCGTGAAGGCATCGACAGTCAGCGTCTGTGCGTTGTCTGCGGTCCATTCAGCTTTCAGGGTTTCGATCTTGATGTCGGGGTATTTTGCCGCCATCTGGTCGTGGAAACCCTTGTAGCGCTTTTCCGACTGGCCGGAGCCGATCGCGCCACGGACTTCCAGTACCAGCCCCTTTCCGCCTGTGACCTTCGCCACGGCATCGGCCGCGGCAGCGCCGCCGGCAACATCGTCGAAGGTGTTGTAGGCGACCCATTCGCCTTCAGGCGGCAGGTTTTCCAGCATGAACAGAGGGATCTTGGATTCATTTGCCTTGCGCACGCCGCCCTGCAGCAGCGTGGCATCGACCGGGTTCAGCAGGATGATGTCCGGCTGCTTGCTGACGACATCGAGCAATTGCGTCGTCTGGGTGCTGGCATCACCCTTGCCGTCATAGACGGAGATGGTCATGCCCTTTTCGGCAGCCAGCTTCTTGACGTGATCGACCAGCGTCACCTGGTATTCGTATTGCAGGCCGAAGGCGATATAGGCAAGGCTCTTGCCCTTGAGTGCACTGTCCTCGGCAAAGGCAGCCGTGCCGAACCCTCCGATTGCAAGGGCCGCTGCGCCTGCGGCAAGGCTCATGAAAGTACGCCGTGTCGTCTTTATCGTTTTGTTGATATCCATGGTTTTTCTCCTCCCAATTGGACCACTGCTTCCGATCGACAGGCAAGGCACTCCCGCCATGGACCGCTTCCGGCCATGTACGTGTTGTGGATGCTGTCACGAAAAGACACGTTCAAGGATCAGGCTAAGCGCTCTCCATGAACGCTTCCCATCGGCCTGCTTCACAAGGGCGGCTATCCGCCCCTGCACCCTGGCGTTATTTTTGTTCTGCTAGGAAGGCTTGGGCTGCTTGCCCGCTTTCGTCGCAATGACTTTCTTGCGCATGCCCGCCTCCAGATAATTCCGCCGGTAGACATCGAGGGCGGCGGCGGCGGCAATCACCAGTCCGCTCACCACCGAGTCCCAGTTCGGCGGTACGTTCAGGAGATTGACGGCATTCTGTACAAGGCCGAGCAGCAACACGCCGAGCAGCATGCTGCCCATATTGCCTTCACCCCCGAACAGGCTGACGCCGCCGATGACGACCGCTGCGATAACCGCGAGTTCCATGCCCTGCGCGGCGGTTGCCGCTCCAGCTTCGAAGCGCGCCGTGATCAGCAGTCCGGCAACCGCCGACATGAGCCCGGAGATCATGAAGGCTACGATGATGACGCGTTCCGTCTTGATGCCGGCAAGGCGCGCGGCGAGTGGATTGCCGCCCGTGGCATAGACGGAGCGTCCAAACCGGGTGCGTGACAGGACGATCTGGGCGATGCCCGCAAGCACCAGCGTCAGGACGATGACACCGGGAATGCCGAAGATGCGGCTTGCCTGCAGTTCGACGAAAATCTTCGGCACCGGCGCGATATTGGTGCCGCCGGAATAGATGTAGGCGAAACCGCGCGCGATCGTCATCGTCGCAAGCGTTGCGATCAAAGGCGGAATTCTGAGCTTGGTGACGGCGAGACCATTGATCATGCCGACGCCAAGACCCGCGACAAGTGCGGCGACGATGGCGACTTCGGGGGGAAAGCCCTGGAACTGGACCAATCCGACGGAAAGAACCGACGAAAGCACGAGAACAGAGGCAACTGACAGATCAATGCCGGAGACCAGAATGACGAAGGTCTGGCCGATCGCGACGACAGCAATGATGGTTGCCGATTGCAGCACGTTCTCGATATTGCGCACCGTGGCAAAAACCGGACTGAGCGTGGTCATCACCAGGCTACCGAGCAGGATGACCGCCATGAGGCCAAGGCTCTGCACGAGGTCGATGAACGACAGCCTGCCGCGTAAGGCCGAAAGTCCGCCGGATTGCCGCGGCACGAGATCGGTCATGGGTGAATTCTCCACTGACATTCCTTGTTCTCCCTGATGTGATAGCTGCGCGCATCTTCCGATGCAGACATGCAGACACCACGCTGTGAATACGTCTCCGCCTTCGGGCAGTCCCGAAAGGCCAGTGCTCTACCCGGTCGTGGCAAAGCTCATGATCGTTTCGCTGGTCGCCTCTTCCCGCGTCAGGGACGCTGAAATCCGGCCCGAACGCATCACCAGGACACGATCGGTCAGCGTCAATATTTCCGGCAGTTCCGAACTGATCAGCAAAATCGCCATGCCGCCTTCGGCCAGCCGCAGGATCAGTTCGCTGATTTCCGATTTCGCTCCGACATCGATGCCTTTGGTGGGTTCGTCGAGGATAAGGAGTTTGGGCTTGCGCGCCAGCCAGCGGGCGAGCACAACCTTCTGCTGGTTACCGCCCGACAGGGTCGAAACGCGCGTGTTAGAGGACGGCGTCTTCACCGCCAGCGCCTTGATCTCGCGATCGGCGATCTCCCGTTCCCTGGCCATATTGAGAAAGCCGAAGTTGGAGATGCGATCGAGCAGGCTCAGCGTCACATTGCTCTTGACGCTCATCAGTCCGACCAGCGCCTGGCGGCGGCGATCTTCCGGAACCAGACCGATCCCGGCCTCGATCGCGGCCTTCGGATCGTTCGGGCGGATCGCTTCGCCGCCGATCTCGACCGAACCGCTGTCATAGGGATCAATACCGAAGATGCAGGAGGCAAGCTCGCTGCGCCCCGCCCCGACAAGACCGGACATGCCGACGATCTCGCCGGCCCGGACTTCGAAGGAAATGTTGCTGAGGACATTTTCGCGCGAAAGATTGCTGACCCTTAAAACGACATCGCCGACAGGCCGCTTGCTGATGACGGTATCGCGAACCTCGCGGCCGACCATCATGCGGATGACCTTGTCATGATCGAGCTCCGAAATCGGCCGGCTGCCGACGAGGCGACCGTCGCGCAGCACCGTCACGCGGTCGGCGATCCGAAAAACCTCGTCCAGCCAATGCGAGACGAAAACGATGCTCAGGCCCTTGCTCTTCAGATCCTCGACAACAGCAAAGAGCCGGTCGATTTCCGGCGGCGACAACGACGTCGTCGGCTCGTCCATGATCAGCACCCTGGAATCCTCGGAAATCGCCCGAGCAATCTCAACGAGCTGCTGGTCGGCGGACGACAGACGCCCGGCCGGTGTCGATGGATTGAGATGCGGCGCGACACGGGCAAGTGCGGCGGCGGCCTTTTCCCGCTGGCGCTTCATCTGCAGCCAGCCATAGCGCGTCGGCCAGCGGCCGAGCATGATATTCTCCGCCACCGACATCGCCGGCACGAGATGCGCATCCTGATGAATGGTCGCGACGCCGATATGGTGCGCAGACGAAGGGTCCGCATGCAGCACCGCACCATCGACGGTGATCTCGCCGCTGTCAGGGGCATAGAAGCCGGCCATCATCTTGATCAGTGTCGATTTTCCGGCACCGTTTTCGCCGAGAAGCGCCGTGACTTCTCCGGAACGGACGTCGAAATCGACATTGTCGAGGGCCAGCACGCCGGGAAACGACTTGGTGATGCCACGTGCCACCAGGACAGCGCGCGGTGCCTCGTCATGCAACGGCGATGCAGCGCGGTCGGCGACACTCATGACACCCATCCAGAAAGGACACGCAGGCCTCTTGCGAACATGTGCATCGATGCTCCTCCCTCACATATCGCCGGCTCCTCCAAGAACCGGGTGCAAACCGAAAGAGCATGACCCTTTCGCTGCGATGACCGGCACGCTATTGCCCCGATATGGGCTTGTCAACTGGTAGTTACAGCGGACCAGTTGATTTTTTCTTCATAACACACATCCGGCCC
Organism: Hyphomicrobiales bacterium; assembly: GCA_900473045.1. Classification (GTDB taxonomy): domain Bacteria; phylum Pseudomonadota; class Alphaproteobacteria; order Rhizobiales; family Rhizobiaceae; genus Pararhizobium. The sequence continues at coordinate 104,910 of UCKS01000017.1, read as the reverse complement.
CGGCCAAGGCAAAATACGGCGGAAAATTTTCTGATCATGAAGCATATCACCTCGATACCAAGGCAGTCGCCCGTTTCGCATTCGCAATAACGAAACTTTATTCATTGAAATACATAGCTTTATTGAAATAGACGCATGCGGAAACTGCCTCCTCCCGAGACGGCACCCAGCCGAGCCTTCGCACTGCATGATGATGCGGTTGAGGAAACAGATTTCCCATATTTTCTTTTTTGGGCGTGACAGCTGCAAATCTTTGGTTTAACTGGTCCAACGAACAGTCCAGTTGTTGGTGAGCATATGGTAACGCCGCTTTCCCCTCTACATGAAACGATCCACAAGCAGACCGCAAAGGAAATGATCCGCGACAAGATCGTTTCCATGATCGCCTCGGGCATCCTGCAGGTGGGTGATGAATTGCCCAGCGAGCGTGAACTGGCGACCATGCTGATGGTCAGCCGCGAAACCGTGCGGGGCGCGGTACAACGACTGGCCTCCGAAGGCATCGTGCAGGTATCACAAGGCGCACGCACACGGGTGGCGAGGGTGGATGTCGAGGTCAGCTCCCAGAGGATAGGCGTCACCAATCCAACGTCGATCAACGGCTATAGCCTGGACGCCGTCCATGCCGCCCGTCTTCTGGTCGAAACGGCCGTCGTTGCCGACGCTGCCAAGCACCTCAGCGATGACGACATCCGACGGCTGGAGGATTCCATCGCGGCCCAGCAGATGGCGTGCAACGATCCCGTCCGCTTTCTCATTTGCGACCGGGAATTCCATTTGACGATCTACTACGCGTCGCCGAACCGGCTGCTCGCCGATTTCGTCGTCGATCTCTACACCTATATGCTTGATCACCGCCGCATTGCCATGGCCCAGCCCGGCGCCATCGAAAAGAGCCTGGAGGACCACCGATTCATCGTTCGTGCGCTGAAAATGCGCAATCCCGATGCGGTATCGGCTGCCTTCTCCGAGCATATCCTGCGCATCCACGATACCAGCCTTGCGGTCGATGAAGGAAAAAGCGTCAGGACGGCGCACCCCTTTACCGTCACGAACGGCAACAAGGAGTCCGTCTGACATGAACATACTGATCATTGGCGCCGCCGGCATGCTTGGCCGCAAACTTGTCCATGCGCTGGTCGCCAGGGGCACCGTCCTTGGCCAACCCATCAGTCGTCTGGTGCTTGCAGACATTACGGCGCCGGAACAGCCCAACTTCAAAGGCGAGATCGAAACCATTGCCGCCGATCTCTCGCTGCCGGGCACGGCCGAACGACTGATCGAATCGCGACCGGACCTGATCTGCCATCTGGCAGCCATCGTCTCGGGCGAGGCGGAAGCCGACTTCGAAAAAGGCTACCGTGTCAATCTCGACGGCACCCGCGCACTGTTCGAAGCCATCCGGATTGCCGGGCAAACCGGGCCCTATTGCCCCAAGGTGGTCTTCACCTCGTCCATCGTCGTTTTCGGCGAACCGCTGCCCGCCGTCATCAGTGACGATCACTGCCTGACGCCGCTGACCAGTTACGGCACCCAGAAGGCCATCGGCGAACTTCTATTGGCCGACTATTCGCGCCGCGGCTTTCTAAACGGCATCGGCATTCGCCTGCCGACCATTTCCATCCGCCCCGGAAAACCGAACAAGGCAGCATCCGGCTTCTTTTCCAGCATCCTGCGGGAACCGTTGATCGGCGAAGAAGCCGTGCTTCCGGTCAGCGACACCGTTCGCCACTGGTTTGCCAGCCCGCGTGCGGCCGTGGACTTTATCGTTCACGCCTGCGAGTTGAATACCGAAAAGCTCGGGTCCCGCCGTACCCTGACCATGCCGGGTCTTTCGGCCACGGTCGGCGACCAGATCGAAGCTTTGCGCCGCGTGGCCGGGGACGATGCCACCAGGCTCATTCGCAGAGAAGCCAACAGGACCGTTGCCGATATCATCTCCGGCTGGCCGCAGAGTTTCAATGCGCAACGTGCCGAAGCGCTTGGTTTTAAAGCCGAAACGTCGTTCGACGATATCATTCGCGTCCATATCGAGGATGAACTCGGCAACACGCTGCCGATTCGGGAGCGCGCATAACATGCTTCTGGGCGCCGTAGCGGACGATTTCACCGGGGCGAGCGATCTCGCCAACACCCTCGCCAAAGGCGGCATGGCGACGACCCTGTTCGCCGGGCCGAATGGCGCTGCAGGCGCTTGCGAGGCAGGCGTGATCGCGCTGAAAACCCGGTCCATTCCGGCGGACGAAGCGGTCGCTCAGTCCGTCGAGGCGGCACGATGGCTGCTCACGCAGGGTTGCGAACAGATCCTTTTCAAATACTGCTCGACATTCGATTCGACGCCTTCGGGCAATATCGGGCCGGTCGCGGAGGCGCTTCTCGATCTTCTCGGTTCGGAGGTGGCGATCGTTTGCCCGGCATTTCCGGCAACCGGCCGCCGCATCTTCATGGGGCACCTCTTCGTCGGTGACCGGCTGCTCAGTGAATCGGGCATGGAAAACCATCCGCTGACACCGATGACGGACCCGGATCTGCGCCGCTGGCTTCGGCGCCAGACGCGCGGCGAGGTCGGTCACGTCTCGCTCGACAGCATTCGTGCAGGCAATTCCGTCCTGGTGGAGGCGATGGCTGCGGAAAGCCGTGCCTCGCGGTGGTTGATCGTAACCGACGCGATCACCGACGATGACCTGCACGCGCTCGGCAAGGCCGCGGCAGGGCATAAACTGATCACCGGCGGCTCTGGCATCGCCATCGGCCTGCCGCAGAATTTTCGCGATCGCGGCCTTCTGTCGAACGAGAAGATTACCTTCCCGGCGGTCAGCGGACCGGGCGTGGCGCTTTGCGGCTCCTGTTCCTCCGCATCGCAGAAGCAGGTTGCCCATTACCTCTTCGACAGGCCGGGCCTTGCCATTGACCCTGGCGCGTTGATGACGGGCCGGATGGATGTTGCCCGCGCGCTCGATTGGATCGACAGCCGGAAGGATCATGACCCCATGGTCTATTCGACGGCAGACCCGTCGGCCGTTTCCGACGCGCAGGCCACTTTCGGTCGCCAGACGGTCGCGCTGACCATCGAACGGTTTTTCGGGGATCTGGCTCGGACACTCGCAGACAACGGAACCCGCCGCATCGTCGTCGGCGGCGGCGAAACCTCGGGGGCTGTCGTGGAAGCGCTGCGACTGCAGAGCCTGCAGATCGGCGCGGAGATCGATCCAGGCGTTCCTGCGCTGGTTGCCGATCGCAACGGTCCGATAGGTATCGCTCTCAAGAGCGGCAATTTCGGCTCACACGATTTCTTCGCCAAAGCCATGCAGAGGGTCGGACACGCATGAACGAGAACGAACTTCGGAACGATATCGTCAAATGGGGTCGCTCGCTGTTCGAGCGCGGACTGACGGCCGGATCCTCGGGAAATATTTCGGTCCGGTTGGACGATGGATATCTCACGACACCAACGAATTCCTGCCTTGGGTTTCTCGATCCATCGCGTCTGAGCCGGCTTGACATTAGCGGGCGCCCGGTTTCCGGCCATGCTCCGACAAAGGAGCTGCCTCTGCATTTCGCATTCTACGAGCAGCGCCCGCAGGCCCGCGCCGTCGTGCATCTTCATTCCACCTATGCCACAGCGCTGTCCTGTCTTTCGGATGTCGATCCGATGGACGCGATACCGCCGATAACACCTTACGTCGTCATGCGCGTCGGCCGCGTTCCGATCGTTGCCTATACGAGACCGGGTTCCGCCGATATTAAGCCGCTGATTGGAAAAATCGCCAGCAGCCACGCGGCGGCGTTGCTTCAGAATCACGGTCCTATCGTCGCCGGTAACAGCCTGGATGCGGCGGTTTTTGCCATTGAAGAGCTCGAGGAGGCAGCAAAGCTAGTCATCTTGACGCGCGGTATGGCTGTGCGGATGCTCGACCAGAGTGCCATCGCCGATCTCGACCAACACTTCAAATTGAAGTAGCGCTATGCCCCGTTTTTCCGCAAATCTCGGTTTCCTCTGGCCGGACAGGCCGCTTCTTGAGCGCATTGATTCTGCGGCAAACGCTGGCTTCAGGGCGATCGAACTGCACTGGCCATACGATATTCCAGCAGAGGCGGTTCGCGCGGCCTGTGCAAAACATGACCTTACCCTTCTTGGTCTGAACACCGCGACTGGCGACGCAGCCAAGGGCGAGTTCGGTCTCGCTGCACTTGCAGGGCGGCGGGACGATTTCGAAGCGTCGCTCGATCAGGCGATCGCTTACGCGCGCCTGTCCGGCGCGTCGTCCATCCACGTGATGGCCGGTCTGGTGGCGCCGGACGGTAAGGGAAAAGCGCGTCGCATCCTGGCGGAAAATCTCTCGCTGGCGGCGGAAAAGGCCTCCGATCTGACGATTTTGCTGGAGCCGATCAACCAGCGCGACAAGCCAGGATATTTTTACTCAACGCTCGGCGAAGCCGCATCGCTGATCGAAGAGGTCGATCTGCCGAACATCAAGATCATGTTCGATGTCTACCATGTCGGCGTCAGCGAGGGCGATATCCTCACCCGATTGCGGAACTACCTGCAGCTCATCGGCCATGTCCAGATTGCTGCCGTGCCGAGCCGGGCCGAACCGGATGAGGGTGAAATCGCCTACCCTGCTATTTTCGAAGAACTCGACCGGCTCGACTACGCCGGCTGGGTCGGTTGCGAATACAAGCCCCGAGCCGGAACGAACGAGGGATTGCGCTGGACCAGCGCCATGGGGATTTCACTCCGAGACACACGTCTCTGAAAGCCGAGGGAAGACATCGAATGCTTGCGACCAAAACAGCGTTGACCATCGCAGCGGCTAAGGCCGTCGCCGAGGCCTGTGAGACCGAGGCCAAAACCAGAGGGCTTCGTGTTGTCATCGCGATCGTTGATGATGGCGGCCATCTTCTGCTTCTTCATCGCGATGACGGCTCGCAGGTTGGCAGTGTCGAGATCGCGACACTGAAAGCGCGCACCGCTGTACTTTTTCGCCGAAACACGAAAGCTTTTCAAGATGTTGTGGAAGGCGAAGGGCGCTATGCACTCCTCTGCATTCCCAATGGCATTCCGCTCGACGGCGGGGTTCTCCTGAAAGCTGGCGAAGAAATTATCGGTGCAATCGGTGTCAGCGGCGCGAGCGACGAGGATGACGGTGATATCGGACGAATTGGCGCGTCGATCATTGCATCGGCAAAATAATCGAATCACCCTCTGAACATAGCCAAGTCTCTTACCAAAAATTGGTTGGGTGAACCAAAGAAAGATTTGTCGATGAATGATTCCAAGCGCATAGCTATCATCGGACTTGGATCGATGGGAATGGGCATCGCCCGGGCCATGCTCCGTGCCGGGCATACGGTGTCAGGATGTGACGTTAACGCTGACGCTCTTCGCACCTTCTCCGCAAGCGGGGGAAAGGCGTATTCGACCCCGAAAAAGGCAGTCGAGGATGCCGATATCGTGACGATCGTCGTCGTGAATGCGGCACAGACAGAAACGGTTCTGTATGGTCCCGACGGCGCGGTGAATGCGATGAGCCCCCGCTCCGTCATTATATCCTCAGCAACGATCGCGCCCAAAGAGGCCAAGAGCTTTGCCGGCCGAGCTGCCGAGCTAAACCTGCTGTACCTGGATGCGCCGATTAGTGGCGGCGCCCAAAAGGCAGAAGTCGGCAAACTGACCGTCATGGCGTCAGGTCCCAAGGAGGCGTTCGATGCGGCCAAGCCAGCACTCGATGCCTTTGCAGAAACGGTCTACACGCTTGGCGATGATGTCGGCATCGGTTCATCATTCAAGATCGTCAATCAACTGCTGGCCGGCGTCCACATCGCCGCGGCTTGCGAAGCCATAGCCTTCGCAAAGAGCCTGGATCTCGACATCACAAAAGTCTTCGAAGTGATTTCGAAATCGGCGGGCAATAGCTGGATGTTTGAGAACCGCATTCCTCATGTGCTTGCCGGTGATTACGCCCCGCGCAGTGCCGTCTCGATCTTCACAAAAGATCTTGGCATCGTTTCGGATCTGGGGCGCCAGCAAAAATTTCCTTTGCCCATCGCATCGGCAGCTCTGCAGCTTTTCGTCATGGCGGAAGCTGCCGGAATGGGGGCGGACGACGATTCCTCAATCGCACGGTTCCTTGCGCAAATCGCGGGTTTGAAATTGCCAGGGACTGATTGAACCGACCCGATAGGGGAGCATTGTTGGCAGAAATTTGGTTCGATACGATCCCCCCTTGAACGGATTCGAACAATCGCCCCGTTCCAGAGACCACCTAAATATTTGTATCTCATATTAGTACTACCACCGACCCTCAATGCTCGTTTTTCATCCGGACACACAGGCCAGATCTGGATTTCAATACCACAATTTGGCAGCGTTTGATGTTTGAAGCATGCCAAATCTTCACGCGTGATCGAAGGCCCTCCGGGCGCACTCACCATTGGCTCTCGTGTATTTTATCCGAATTACATTTGCTACAATGCGGCGGCTTCCCCGAGGTCGATCAGCGCCCCGAGTTCACGACCTTGTCCGACCCGCTGGCCCAAGCCGGATGTCAACCGTCATCGTTGATCAGGATTGGGGAGCTCCGGTTTTCATGTGTCCTGAGGGCAAGAGCGTGACGAGCCTCTATTCCTCCTCGGGGGTACCGCCGACTTGCGCATTCCGTAGCGTCGGAAAGGGCAGCTATTTCCGCCTACATTAAGCAATCACGCAACATTCGAAATTGCCCAAAGCTAGCGATCAAAGGCAGGCCGAGGCGGCAAGTACCGGCATCATGGTCCACACCGCCGCGACAAGGGCGGTCGCAGCAAGTGCTGTGGCCGTCGTCTGCACAAAACGGACAGGGGATGGAGCGTAGAGGACTGCAATCAGTGCTATAAGCTGAAGGACAAACGCAACAGCCCAGGCGGCAAGCAGAACCGGGCGGGCCTCGAGGTCCGCGGGCCAATGGCGCGAACAAGACAGACCCTGCAGCGCGTAGACTGCGCTAAAGCCGGTAAGCCAAACTGTAATCGGCAGCGAAAGGCGCAGGATTTCGATCATGCAAACGCTCCTGGCAACCACGCCGCCGCCAGCGCTACAAGCCCGGTGGCGACGGTGAAATCCGCCCAGAGCCTCACGATCCCTGCCTCGCCAATGCGAGCGGGCGAGGCATACCCCGCAGCCCCCCTCGCAGCCAGATAGAACAGCATGATTGAGGACAGGAATGTGTGCAGCCCCACATGGCCCGCCAGTAACCACAGCGTGGCATCATAGGCATGGCTGGCAGGGTCGGGCCGATCCAGGATCACGCTCGCCGCAGCGATGGCCAGTGCCAAGGCGCCGACAATTCCAAGGGCGATCGTGGGCCACACAGCGCCGCCCGTAGCAATCGCACGGACCGCAAGGCGCGGCCCCGCGGTCAGCGCCAACGCACCCGTCAGCGCAAGGATGACGGCCCAGAGCTGCGCCTGAAGATAGGAGTGTGGAGGCCAGTTCGGAGCAACGGTCCACAGGAACGCGTAGCCAAACAGCAGTGATCCGAAATGCACGCCGTCCGCAAGCAACAGGAACACCGATCCCCACCACCCCGGCGGGTCGGGACTTTCGGATGCCAGCGGCAGCTTCGCTCCATGTCCCGCGTCAACGTGCCCTTCGTCCGCACGCGCGCCCAGACCCCATGCCCAGACAAGCGCAAGCGCAACCACGCCCACAAGCGCAAGACCGGCGACGATATAGGCGTCGAACAGGGGGGCCAGAAAGGATGTGCTGGTGACCAAGGCCAGAAGGAAAGGCAGCACCGAATTGCCTGGCAGCACCACCACTTGCGATGGCTCACCGCGCGCAGTTGACACGATCAGCGTCTCGCGCCGGTTCCGGGATGCATCGCCAAGATAGCCCTCGCCCCGCGCGATGTGCAGCGCAAGGTCCGGGTCGTCGTGCAGCGGGTAGCGGCCTTGCACGATGGGGATCGACGCAAAGCCGTAAGCAGGCGACGGGATTGCCGCCGCCCATTCCAGCGTTCCCGCCCCCCACGGGTTGCGCCGCCCCCGCACGGCGACGAACGCATTCACCGCGACATCAAGGATGATCAGCGCAAAGCCGATGGCCATCACGAAGGATGCGACGGAGGCGACGAGGTTCAGTGCCGTCCATCCCTGATCCGCGTCATAGGTCCAGGTCCGCCTTCGTTGACCCAGCAACCCCGCCATGTGAATCGAAAGAAACGTGATGTGGAACGATGGTACCACCAACCAGAACGCCACCTCTCCCAGTTTGAAAAACCGCGTCCGCCCTGTGAGCAGAGGCATAAAGTAATAGATCGCCGCGACCATCGGAAAGACATAGCCGCCGATGAGCACATAATGCAGATGCGCCACCACGAAATGTGTGTCGTGGACCTGCCAGTTGAACGGCACCACAGCCAGCATCACCCCTGTCAGCCCGCCTATCACGAAGGTTGCAAAGAATCCCATGATCCATAGCATCGGCAATTCCATCCGGGCGCGGCCTTTCCACAAAGTTCCAATCCACGAAAAAATCATGACCGAAGTCGGCACCGCGACGAGCGTGGACGCCGCTGAAAAGAACGCGAGCCCGATATGCGGAATACCGGTCGTGAACATGTGGTGGACCCAGAGGCCAAAGCTGAGCACGGCCAGCGACACAGCCGCCGCCACAACCCAGCCGTAGCCCAGTAAATTGGTGCGCGCCATCACCGGCAAGATGGTGGCTATCACGCCCGCGGCGGGCAGGAAGATGATGTAAACCTCAGGGTGACCGAACAGCCAGAACAAGTGCTGCCACAGCAGGGGGTCGCCGCCGTTTTCCACCTTAAAAAACGGCCAGTTCAGCGCGCGTTCCACCTCCAGCAGTAGCGAGCCAAGGATCATCGGCGGAAACGCTGTCAGAATCATCACCGACACGACCAGAATATACCACGCAAAGATCGGCATTCGCGACAGACTCATCCCCGCCGCGCGGTAGCGCAGCACAGTCACGATCACCTCGATCGCCGTCGCGATAGCCGAAACCTCGATCGATGTAATACCCAGCAACCAGACATCGGCCCCAATCCCCGGCGAAAACGCCGCCGAGGACAGCGGCGGATACATGAACCAGCCACCATCGGGAGCAAGGCCCATCAGCATGGCGATAATTACCGCACTGCCACCGAAGATATAAACCCAAAGTCCGTAGGCCCCAAGGCGCGGGAAGGCCAAATCGCGGGTGCCCAGCATGCCCGGCAGCAGTAGCATCGACATCGCCTCGAAGAACGGGATCGCGAACAGGAACATCATCACAGTGCCATGCATCGTAAAGATCTGGCTGTAGACCTGCGGCGCCATGAAGGCCGAGTCCGGTGTCGCAAGCTGTGTGCGGATCAACATGGCAAGGATGCCGCCAATGACAAAGAACGAAGTGGCGACAATCAGGAACAAGGTGCCGATGTCATTGTTGTTACTGGTGGTGAGCCAGCCACGAAAACGCTGATCGGACCCCCATATACGCGCAAGGCCCCGATGTAGGCGTAGCGCCTTTCCACGCGGCTGCGAGACTGATGAAGGACGCGCATCGGTCATTGTGTGCCTTCTTTCAGGAATGTGGCCCAGGACGCCGCATCATGCGCCTCAACCGTAAATACATGCTCGCGGTATCCACGTCCGCTGAACTCGGCACTTTGACCGTCGTATGTGCCCGCACGTGCAGCCTCGATACGCAGCACGTTCACATGGCCCGGTATCGCATCAAGCTTGCCCGCCAGACGTGGCACCCAGAACGAATGGATCACATCAGTGCTGGTGATCTCGACATTCACGGGGCGCCCCGCAGGAATGTGCAGCACGCCTTCGGTTGCAATTACTCGGTTCTCGCCGTAGCGAAACGTCCACGCCCATTGCCGCGCCTCGGCCTGAACGGTCACTAGATCGGGCGCCTCGCGTGGCAGCAATCGCTCACCGATGGAAAGACCATATCCTGTCAGCGCAGCCAGCGTTACCAGCGGAAAGCCAAGCCCAAGACCCCACATCCAGACACGGGTTCCGCTCTCGTCCCTGCCGTCAACTGACGGATTGGCCGGGCGATAAAAGGCGGCTAATAACAACGCCATAACCAAAAGAAAGATTGCCAACCCGCAAGCCAGCATGACCCACCACAAATGTGCAATGGTATGTGCTGCCGGACCCGCAGGATGCAGCATCGAAAGCCGTGCTTGGCAACCAGTTGCGATCTGAAGCGTTGTCACAAATGCAACACCGCGAAGGAGTCTCGGGTGACACAAAAGATGACGCAAGTGGCAGATGATATTGTCCCGTTGGAAGACCCGATCACCAACGATCCCGCATTTCAGCAAACCGAGAGCCGCGTCGCGATCTGGGGTCATCCGTTGCATGCCATGACGGTGGCCTTCCCGGTGGCGCTGACGTTTTGTGCCTTTGGGGCCGACGTGCTTTACTGGTGGTCGGGGCAGGAACGTTGGGCTTGGGCGGCGCTTTGGGCCACAGGCACCGCCTTTCTTTTCGGCCTGCTGGCAGGGGCCAGCGGCACGATGGAATTGCTGATGGTCCCCGGCATCCGAATCCGCGCTGCAGCCTGGACTCATTTCGTCATCGCCGTCATGCTGCTGTCCCTGCTGGGGCTGAACTGGGGGTGGCGGCTGACCGGATACGAGTCCGCCATTCTCCCTTGGGGTATCCTCATGTCCGGCTTTGCGGTCATTGTCGTGGCGGCAACGGGGTGGCATGGCGGCAAGCTCGTTTTCGACTATGGTTTGGGAGTATCAAAGGGCAACTGACGACCCAATGGCTGCAAAAGCCACGACGGCATCGGCATTTCGCCCAGTTCGGGCTTGGCCAGAACAAGAAACAGAACGCCGACCACCAGACCGAAAATAAGGATCGTTGGAACCAGAGGCTCGGGAGGTTCGTGCTCGCCTTCCGTTTCGGCCACGGCGATGATCGTATGCCCCACCCATGCGTGCATCCCAACAAGCCCTGTGACGAGGATGAGTTTTCCAAAAATCCACACGGTGAAAACCTCACGAATGAAGATCAGGGTTGATCCTGTGAAAATTGCCAAAACAGCCACTGGCGTGATGACCCAGACATATCCGAAATGCGTGGCGCGGCGGATTTGCGCGAATTCGGCCTGCACGATCGCGCGGTCGTGGCGGGCTAACATGCGGGGCAAGGCGATCAGCCCGGCAACCCAGACCGCGACGAAACTCAGGTGCAGCGCCTTGAGATGTGGAACCAGTCCTTCAATCCAGATCACTGGAGTTCTCCCATCTCGCGCCACGCCCGTCGTGCCAGCATCCACCCCCACACAGCAAAAGGTAGGCCCGCTGGCATCCACATCACGAGACCGCCGAGCTGCTGGTCAGACAGCGGCGACAGCCCCCAAAGCAGCGGTGCCGTTGCGTGGGTTGCATAGACCGCATTCGGCGCAAGGGTCAGGATCGCGCCCAACAGTCCCATCGCAAGATAGGCCAGAAACACCCAACCCACGCCCGACCCTCCGGGTTGCGAAAAAACTGCACGCCAGAAGAGATATGCAGACCCAAACAGGGTTGCCTGCATGGCCCAGAAAACCGCCATATGCCCCAGAGCCGCGTCATAAGCCGCAGGCGCATGCCACAGCCATAGCGCGACCGTAGCCTGAAGAAATGGCAGACCCACCCCCGTTGTAGCCCGGGCGCGGCGCGAGAGTGCAAAAAGCGGGGCTGCCACCGCCACCAGAAGAACATGATGCACCACCCGCGCTGAAAACAGCGCCGAGGACAGAGCGCAGAGCGGCGATAGGAACGCAAATGCCAACACGATTATGGCCGCAGCGCCGGGGCGGTTACGTCCTGCCCAAAGTGCCAACGTGACCAAGATTGCAAGTGCCCAAGGCTCGATATTCCAGCGTGACAAAAGATCCGCCGGTATCGGCGCAGGGCCACAATAGCTGCCCTGCCAATTGCTCACGTCGAAGCCGGAAAAGCGGGTGTTGCGACACTCATTTCTTCACTCCTGTGCGGGGAGGCTGTCGGCAGCCATCTCATCGTCTACCTGCGGCTTTAGGATCGAATTTGCCCCCAACGTCCCAGACTACTACAACATATCGGTGCGCGGATCGACCGCCGCACCGCCCCAATTGTTGCCTCTGCGGTCGCGCACCACAGGACCCTACCTTGAACAGACGGCGGGGTATAGAGCCAAAGGGAAGTGCGTCGGCCAGCGTCCAAAGCTCGGGCAGCGTCGTGTGATTGATGATCGCCACAAGCACATCGGCAAAGGGCTGCGCTGGCGACAGTAGCTTGCCCTCCGCCTTGATAGCCGGCACGGCGCGATCCTCAGCGAGGAACCGTGGTTGCCCGGTGCGGCGATACAGGACGAAGATGACCCTTGCTTCGTCGTCGGCAATAGCGTGGTTCGCTCACGCCGTTGCGCATGATGAGCCCTCGTTGCTCGCCGAGACAAGGCCATCGCCAGCGTATGTCCAGGACATGGTCAAGCGCATTCCAGACCGGGCTCCGCTATGTAGCGGACAGACGGCTTTAAGGAAATTTCGCCTCCGTGCGAACGACCGAAGTGAAGGCGATCCCGACCGATAAGTTTGGACAAAGTTGCCCGAAGGAAACATCCGCCATAAACACTGTAGTTCAACTGTGAATTCACCACACGCATAGACGACATTCTAAATTTCGGTACGCTCAATCCTTGCTGATGAGTTGCCTTATTGCAGGCAGCCACGGGGCCGCAACCGCAGCGGCGGTTGCGGCCATCGCCAAACCGCAAAGCACTGCCTTCGAGGTCGTGTCCATTGTACCTTCGATCAGCATTGCGTGAAGTACGCCGCCAAGCACCACGATGCTGACAAGGCTAGTATGCCCGACCCGCCAAGCGCGCGGCGAGAGGCGTAGCCGCAGCACAGAAAGTAGCGCGGCTGAGAAAAGCGCCCACATGGCGCCAACTCCCCAGAGAGAAAACGGGGTCGGCGACCGCAGTAGCAGCGCGTCGATTACGTCGGGAGGGCTTGTGATCCACAGGCCTGCGACGTGAAGGATAACGGCCGCGACCAGCAAAACTCCTAACGCACGGTGGACGCGACGCCTGTACCAAAGGCGCAAACCGGGAAGCCAGCCCTGCGCAACAAGGGGCTGCACCAGCAAGAGACAAAGCGCCACGACGCCCGCCAAACCGGCCGCTATATAGATCGGGTCGCGCCACGCCAGGTACTCACTCGTCGCGGCTAAGGCCAGCGGCCAGAAGAGCGCAACAGCTAGGCCGGTCCAGATCAGCAGCGCGCGGGCAATTCGCATCGCGTCAGGTCAGGCCGGCTGCAGGACAAAATGTGCTTCGAGGCTCGCGTCTTTTGGACTTGAAAGCAGAGGGCGGAGGAATACTGTCTCGTATTCGCCGCTGTCATAGGCGAGGTGCGCGTGTGCTTGACCGAGTGCTGGCACGATCTGTGGCATCTCGAGCCGGAACGTGCCGTTGGAGTCGGTCAACGTAGCGCCATGGCTGCGCGAGTCGCGCTCACTGCCTTCGGTCGTATGGGCCCAGATCTGGATGCGCCGTCCCGACAGCGGAGCGCCGTCTCCGGCGCGTCGCACAGTGCCCGACATCCAGAAGCCGCCACCGCCGATTCGCTCCACCAACTGCGCGCCGGGCATATAGTTATTGTTGCCCCCACGCATCGACTGCGTCGCGACAAGGCCCGCTGCGCGGGCAGGCATTCTGAGGCCAGCAAGCCCCGTCAACGCAAGAGTGCCAGCGACAAGCAAGGTTCGCCGCTCGAAACAGATGTCAGGCATGCCGATCTCCTCCCGGATTCGATAATGAACTGTGTGGTGAACTTAGCGCCTTTTCAGCGTGCGACCAATGAAGACATCAAAAAGTGGGGGCACGATTTCGTGATAAAACGCGGTCTGCGTCTGGCGGAGGAAGTTTATCCATTTGACGTGTGGGTCTGCGGACAGAAAGATACTATGTCTCAAGGCGCAACCTGTCCTTCAGCCCGACCGCCATTTCCTGCCGCACTAGCAGATCGTCATCCAGAAATTCCGGTTCCACCGTCGCACAACCGATGAACCAACTTTCGATTTCCGCCATAATACTCGTATGCCTTTCAGCAGTGTCTATAGGGGCGATGGTTCTGTCCCCGAAGATGCCCGCCCGGCACCGCACGATGACACGAACGCGGTCGTCCGGCTTGTTGCCAATATCTTCGTTGTGATGTGGTCCCTGGTCTTCAGTCTCATGATCAACTCGTCCAAGAACACCTATGAAAGCATCGATATCAGCGTCCATACTTTCTCGACCAATATCATCCTGCTCGACCGCTCGTTAAGGACATATGGCCTTACAGGCAGAGAGGCCCGCGGCATGCTCCAGGACTATCTGGCGCATGCCGTCGAAAATCCCGCCAGAGCTGACATGACCAAGCCCGACGATGCCGGGCGTGCGCTCGATGCGGTCGGAGACGCTCTCCTGTCAATCCAGCCGTCCGGTGACTGCCAGCAGAATTTGCTGCTCGACATCCGCCAGCAGTATCACCGGCTGGTTGAGCAGAGATGGGGTATCGTGGAAAACGTCGATGGTGCAATACCGATGCCATTGATTGCCTTGCTGGCCGCGTGGCTTACACTCATCTTTGGTAGCATCGGCTATCGTGCCCCTCGAATGCGGTCGTGATCCTGTCTTTTGTTGTCGAAGCCAGTCTCATCGCAACGGCGTTTTACCTTGTTTTGGACATGGATATTCCGTTTCATGACACGATCCAAATTTCGGATGCCCCTTTGCGGCGCGCTCTTGCCGAAGTAAAGCCCTGAGCGCGTTCCAGATTTCGGCACAACCGCCTTGGTCAAAAGTTCGATGTGATGCGGTGACTTAGATGATTTCTGTTTTCAGGCAATCGCGACGGTGGCCCTTACGACTGATTTGATTAAGGGTTTCGGGTGCCGTCAGGCGCACGGAAGCCTCCCATGCGGTAACCCACGGTTGGCCTTCTCTGAGCTATGAGGTTTTGTGTATCGGATCTTCCGGCGGGCCGCCGATCGCAGCGGTGACGATATCCAGCGTGCCCCATCAAGGCTATGCCGCCGCTCGGCACGATCATGTGAACATGGGGATGATGGGTGATGGCCGATCCCCATGTGTGCAGCACGGCAGTGATGCCGATGCACGCCCCGAGATGCTTCGGAGCGGCGGCGATCGTCAGCGTCGTTTCCGATGGGGCCTTAAACAGAAGATCGTAAACCAGCGCCTTGTTGTAGAAGGCAATGACGGCGACCTCGGCTGGCGATGTGAAGAAGACGTGGAAGTATCCAACCGGAAAGAGATCAGCCTTTCGTTCGGCGAGCCATACGCGTGCGGCGGCGCCCTGGCACTTCGGACAGTGCCGGTTCTGGCAGGAATTGTAGGCAATTGTTGGAGAAACTGGCTATTGAACGTTTCCTCTCTTTGAAGAACACTCCTGGTCAGGCAACACCAACCGCCTGCCTAGAACTCAGATAATCGCACTAACCTCACCGCGCACGCCCTCCCGCAAAGCGGGATACCGCTGCGTGCTCTCACGTATGGCACTTGCTTAACGCTCGGACTCATCGCGTCCACGGTCGCGGTGACGCTCTTGCTCAGCATGACGAACACGCTCACGAAGCTGTACGTCATGCACGCTTTTCGCGCCACCCGCCTGATCGCGTGCTGCCCGGGCCGCTCGACCCGCAGCAATAGCGTTTTGCTGGACCGCGATAGCAGGATCCACGCTTGCCAGCGGCTTTCGGTTTTTATAGTAGCCGTCGCCCGGTCGAGCAGCTGCAGACGTTCCCCCTCCCCCGGAAGTTTGCATCACCGATGATATCTGCTGCATTTCGATGTCACGCCGCTGCTCAGCAAAAAGCGCTGAAATCTCACGCCGCATTTCCTCGACCGCCTGGCGCTCACCGCTGCTGTCGACCACCGTCTCCAGACGGGCCATCGATTTATTGGCGCGTGCAACGCGCTCGTCGAACTGTTCCAGCGATAGGGGCATAGTGTTTTCCTTTCGATGTTTGATGTCTGAAACGAAAGCCATGAGTTTCGCCAATGGCGTGGCTGGATCCGAAGCCATTCTCTGTGCCGATTTTGCAAAGCGGCTCTGGAGCCATGGTGTTGGCGCCCCATTCTGGGCAGCGCCGGCGGCCTTGACCGAAACGGCGGCACTGAGCCCCTGTTCGGACAACTGGCGCACGATATTCTTGACTACAGCAAGGGTCTCCGCGCCTCGGCCAACCTCTTTCTGCTTCTTCAGCTCCCGCTCGAGCTTGCTGACGCTCGCATCGGTCGGCACAAGGAGCAGTACAGTTCCACCTTTCATCGAAAGGAACCGTGCATCACCATTCAGTGCATGCTGGACCGTCTTCGGCACGGAACCGCTCTCATGGGCACCGTGGATCTTGATCTGCACAAGCACGAATCCTCTCATCGCGCGTGGCGTAAGCTTCGGCGCTTTTGCCGCAGCCACAGCGGCAAACCGATCGGCAGCATCAATTACTGTGGATTTCGCCCCTACCTTTTTCAGCTCGTCCACAGTCGCTCGCCACTGCGGGGCCAGACTTAGACTGCCATTAGCGAGCGAGGCATTGTCGGCGACACCGGCCTGCTTTCGCTCGACGTGCCTAATGAGTGCGGATGTCATGAGATAATGCGGGTCATTGAGACCACGTTGATAGGCGCCGGCCTGCGCCTGGCTGTACGGCCGCGTTGCCGCGACTTCGGCCCGGCGGGTCGCCACCATGGCGATCCCATGCTCACGCGCCTTTGCCGCGAACCGCTCACGCCATTGATATAGTTCGGGCTTGGTCAACCGCAACGCCTTGCCAACATCATCGCGGGCGGAAATCACCGCATGGACGTGCACATGCCCGGTTTCCGGATGACGCGCCGTGACCCACCGGTGCCCTGCGACTTGCTCGCTCAGAAAATCGCGCACCGCGCTGTTCATCGCCTCCGCATCTGTACCAGCGCGGGCTGAGAAAATGACATGGAAAGCATTGCGTGGTTCGACGGCGCGAACATGACCGGACCACTCCTGCCAAATTCCGTCTGCTGCTTTCTGGATCGACGCGTCGCGCTTTACCACATCACCGGCGCTGGTGGTAACCCGCTGTTCGGCACGAAGAAACTTCTCGAGGAAATATCGTCCCGACTTCTCCGAAGCCGCGGCCCCGAGAATGCGAACCTCCGCTTGGCTGCCAGCGCCCGCCAACCGAGCCGCAAGAACAGCTTCGGCAGTTTCCGCCACGTGCACCGAACCGTCACCTTTCTCACGGGCCTTCAAAGCGACAGCCAGTTTCCCCGCCGGCAGGTCCGTGACCGCATAGACAAAAACCTCCCGGTCCGGACGATAAGAATAAAGGAACGGCTTTGTGCCGAAGGCAGCATGCAGTGCCTCATGAAGATCGTCGTCTCCAACAGGTTCGGCAAACTTAATCGAGATGCTCGCCACCGCGTTAACGGCATACGGCTCCCGGAAGTCAGAGACCCAATCGGCTAATACCGCTGCGCGATCCTCTCTGCTTTCGATAACGTTCCCGTTCTGGTCGACAACGGGGATGTTGACCCTCTCCTTTTGACCATTTTCGTTTTCTGCTTCGCGCGTTCCAAGATAGGTGAGCAGGCCCGCGGCCGAAGCGCGGCTGGAAACCGTTGAGGTGACTTTGATCACAACCGGCTGGCCACCGGCAGCAAGCGCTGCCCGGCTGGCAATCTCTGACGACGCCTTGTCTTTTAACGAGCGCCGCGTGGCGTTCGGCGGGTTGGCTTGACGTGGGGCGCTACTGCCGCCTCCCCCGCCCCTGCGCAATTCGTCGTCCTCTTCCTGCCCCGTGCGTGAAGTTAACGCACCGAAAAGCGCGATGACGTCCTGCTGAGAGGAGCGCGCTGGCTGCAGGATGGAGGCGATAGTCTGTTCCCCCGACGGGACAGTGATCGTTGCGGCCCTGGCTGCAATCCCTGTTGGCAGATACTGCTTCTCAGCGAGATCGCTGGTCACGGCGGGACCACTCGCCCGTCCGCGGCGCCGCTCCTCATCATCGTCAAGGAGAGATTCATCCCGCCGCGCGGAGTAGCTTTCGACTTCGCAGAGGAGACTTGCCCACTTATAGGCCATGGGCGCCTCCTCTCGGGTCACGACGGCTGATCCGAAGCACCAAATCGACATCGGCCCTCAGCCGAAACACAGCGTCGAGAAGCTTCCGCAGCGCTGCATCAAGATGCGGTTCATAGCCGACGCGGCCTTCGTTCATGGCCCGCACAGCCTGGTTGAGATTGATGCCGACCCGACGCAATTCCTCATTCGTGCCCCGCAGATGGTCGGCTTCGATCGGTCCGACAGGCAGCGGAAGACCGGCCTGATCGCGGATCAACAGCCGGATGACATCGCTTGTGGTGCGGTTTTGTCCGCACAGCGCGGCAAGGGCCTCGCGCTCCTCCGGCTTCATACGAACCCTGACCACCTCGCTTCGCATCGCTTCCTCTTCGTTGCCACTGGTGCCGGAGGCGCCCCAGAGCGCCATCGGCGCGAACACCAGCACCGCCGGCGGCGGGGCGTCGAGTTTGTACCACAAACTTGACTATCCTGCCACAGAGAATTAATTATAGTTTCCACTCTGCACTGTCAACTCACACTCGCAGGTGAGACGCACATGCCGTCTATGGACGGCGACCGACAATGGGTAACCGAAACGCGGGCAATTGCCCATTGTTAATTGAAGCAGTGGTCGTTAGTGCACGGGCAATGATCAGATAACCGTTGTTAATCATCAAACAACGCGTCATCAACTGGTTACGGGCAGTCATCAATGGGTCGCTGCCCGTTGATGATGAACAGCTGGCAATTGTCGATCATCAATCATCAGCGGCCAATCAGCAACGGGGAACTGAAGCGTTGCAAGAAAAGCTGGGCGCTGTTAATTATAGTTTCTTTTGGAAATGAAAGGAGCTTTCATGATTGTCACCATCGCAAACCCAAAAGGCGGGACCGGAAAAACCACGCTCGTGCGGGCGCTATCGGGAACCGCCGCCCATGCCGGAAACAACGTGTTTCTCATCGACGCCGACAGCCGTGCCAACACAATGCGGTGGGTGACGATGTCGAAACAGATGGACGTTTGGCCTGACAGACTGGAAGCAGAAAGTTGCCTGGATCCAGATCGCATCTACAAAATGGCGTTGGATCGACAGCGCGAGGGCAAGATTGTCTTTGTCGACATCGAGGGGACGACGAATGAAAATCTCTTCGCGGGCCTCTATTGTGCCGACGTCGTCCTCATTCCCCTTCAGACCACCCAGGACGACGTGGTCGCCGGGATGCAACTGGCGCTCAATCACATCCCCGTCGTCGAAGACGATCAAAAGCGCAAACTTCCCGCTCTGATCGTCATCAACCAGCACGATCTCGTCACCGGACGGGCTAAGGCGCATGCACCGCTTCGCGAAATCTTGCGGGAAAGCGGCGTTGCGCTTGCCTCGCAGCCCATCGCCCGGCGCGCTTGCTATCAATCGATCGGCGCCGCCGGCACGCTCCAGACAGTTGCAACGCCCGACCCGAAAGCCATTGCCGAGATGGAAACGCTGCTTGGCGAGATCCTATCCCTTTACAGATCCACCGCCGAGGGAGTTCAGGCATGAGCGATGGACCAGACAGCAAGAACCTTGTTCTCGGGCTGATTTCGACCAACCGGCAAAAGCCGTCGGTGCGGGAAAAGCACACCGCCTCCCCTCCTCTGCAAACCGAGGACGACCATCGAGCCTCGACGTCGAAGCCGCCGGTAGACCGTGCCCAACTTCGCGAGATGGTCGCCAAAGGCGAAAGCCGCGATCCGATCGCCGGCAAACGCTTTCGAGACACAGAAAAAGTGACCACAGGAATTCATATCCGCGCCGACGTTCACAAGACGCTAAAGATCCTTGCCGCGATAGAGCGCCGCAAGTTCAACGCCTATATCGAAGAAGCAATCGACGACTATCTCGAAAAGATAGTGGATCGGATCCCCGACATTTCCTGAGCACTTGGACGCGGGGCTCATCATGCGCTCCGCTTCTCATCCCCGGCGTTCGCGCTGATCGCGGCCATCAGCATAGGCTCGAGGCCGAACTCGCTGCGCTTTGCTTCCTGTCAAGAATGGTGACCTGTAGCTAATCGGTGGCCATTTTCTTTTCCGACAGCGTGTCGCTCGCGGTTCGCGGCAATGTTGAGCTTTAGCACATTTTACGACGTTTCCAACGTGGCCGACAATGATGTGGCGATAAACGTGTCGCATCGATTTACACCTTCCTTAACCGATCAAAAGTGTTTATTTATGGAGCTCGAACCAATGCCGCTCGGTTTGACCTGAGGTCTCATTCTTGATGTCAAAGAAATAGGGCTCCGACTTGAGCGGTCGGGATAAGGAGACCGTTTGTATGCAGCTTTGCTGTCGACCAGAGTTATAGAAGCCGTGCGTCCTCCCCTGGCATATATTCACTGTCTTGATGCAGAGGTTGTCCTGTCTGCCAAAGCCTTCCCTATCCTGCCGAGCTCCCACCTGATATCCTTTCGGGCATGCAGCATAACGCTCAAAGCCGGGGGAACCTGTTCCAGCTGCCGGGCAGGCCGGCCAATCGAAGCCCGGCTTCTTCATCGCCGATATGAGCCGCTTCATCGGCGGATGGCAGGAAGCAACACCGCGCCAAGAGGGATTGGACGACGCTGCGCACAGCAACACTTCGCATCCCCAGTCGCTCGCCGTTGCGGGTGCACCGAACACTGTGGCCGATACAGACAGAAGAATTCCAATGACGACGTTCATTCCGTTGACTTTGACCACACGGGCACCCTCTCACATGAAACAATGGACAATTAAATATAATTAACCCCATGGCAACGAGCAAGCGCAAGAAGACCGATACTGACCTGGGGACGATGATCCTGCGAAACATGGCCATGACCATGGAGCGCGAGCGGGAGAAGCGCGGCCTCAACAAAAAGGAAATGGCGAGCCTGTGCGAGATAACGTCGCCTTACTACCTGCAAATTCTCGACGGGTCCGCGAACCCGTCGCTCCAGGTCATCACACGAATTAGCACCAACCTGAAGATCCCCTTGCTAGCGCTGATGATGGGTGAAAAAATCGAAGGCAAAGTGGGCTGAGCGAACTTCCAGCCTTGCCTTCGCGGTTAACTATAATTACTTCTGTTATCAGTTCGCTGCGGATGCCGTGCATCCGGAACGTGATGGGAGTGACCGTGATCTCAAAGCATCTGCTTATCGCCATTCTGCTATTTGCGACAACGAACGCAAACGCAGCGGACAATCCCATGTGGCGCAGCGGCCTGGAGTGGACATGTACGTTCACGTCGGCGATACGCTGCGAGCGATCGACTGACTGCGCCTCCCATGCGGATAAAGGTGCGATGAAACTGAATTACAAGGAAAACACGCTGGTCGACCATGCGGGGAGAAATCATCCCATTAAACGCCACTATGTCCAGACGGTAGCCGGCAGTCCGATTGGTATCGAGGTAAAAGTCGAACTGGCGACAAATGAGGTAATCTGGCTTTCAGCTGCCGACGGTGATGGCACATTCTCCGACAACTGGACGGGTGCCATGGTTTCGCCAGGGGGCGGGGTCATCGTGCAGGAGTTGCGGCCTTTGATATGCGCGCCAGGCGACCGACGATAACGCCGCCGGTCGAACCGGCGGCGTTATTGAAGGGTCAAAGAAGTGCCTCCTAGTCAGGCGGCAGACTCTCAAGAAGGGTGTCGCGCTCTTCGACGGCGGCGCCCAGTTCCGCCTTGATTTGGCGACGTTCCTCCAGGTCGCCGGCGTTGCGAAGCTCGGCACGCAATTCTTCGATGTGCTGTTCGATCGTCATCTTCGTCTCCTTGACGTTTGTGAAAGCTGAATTCGACGCGGCGCAAGGAGAATGACGGGTCAGGGTTCGTGGAACACGACCGGCGGAGCCGGCGCGCGGAGGAACCGATTTTGTCGGAGCGAGGCGGAGGCAAAATTGGAGGGGCCGCGCGACCTTGAGGCGGCATTGTCCTTGCGCCACACTCGGCCATCTCAGCAGACAGGGGTGATTTCTCTTGTGGCACCATGCGACCGCGCGGCAAATGAGAGTGGGACAGGAGGAAGACGAGCGGTGACAAGACGCTATTGGATCGGCCAGGCGATTGTAGAAGAGGACGACGCGGGTTTTGACGCGGCGTTGGCGGAAGCCCATCGCACCCGCCAACGACCGGTCTGCCTCTGCTGCGAGAAGGGTGCGGTCATGTACATTGCACGTGTCGGCGATCAGTTTTTCACGAAGCGGATGCCGCTGTCAGGTCGGAACCACGATCCTCGGTGCCAGTCCTACGAACCGCCCTACGAGTTGTCAGGCCTCGGGCCATTGATCGGCGGCGCGATCCAACTGGATCCGGCGAGCGGAATGGCGGCGCTCAAGCTTGATTTCTCACTGTCGAAGCGTGGGGCGCAGAAAAGCACATGCGCCGTCGTCCAGAGCGAAGGTCCGGTCAAAAACGAAATCCGCAAAATGTCCTTGCTCGCGCTCCTTCATTACCTTTGGCATCAAGGGGGATTGACCGAATGGACTGCGCACTGGGTAGGCAAACGTCATTGGTTTCAGGTTCGCAGCCATCTGATCGACGCGGCCGCAACAATGACCGTTAAGGGCACGGCACTCGCAGAGCGGCTGTTTGTCCCGGAAAACTTTCGCCTCGAGGACAAGGCGGCGATCGAGCAACGACGAGCGCAGGCATTGGCTGACATTCGCGCACCCGTATCAGGGCCGCGAAACCTGATGCTGCTGATCGGCGAGATCAAGACATTCGAATCCGCGCGCTGCGGCCAGCGTATCGTCGTTAAACATATGCCGGGTTTCCCATTGATGCTGGAAGACATTGCGTGGCGGCGGCTCCATTCGCGCTACGCTTCGGAACTGGAATTGTGGGCCGCAAACGAGAAAGCACACCTGATCGCCATTGCGACCTTCGGTCTGACACAGTCAGGTCTTGTGTCGATAAACGAGATAGCGCTGATGCTTTCAACAGAACAATGGCTGCCGATTGAGAATGCCTACGAGGAGAGACTGGTCGAACGGCTGGCCCGGCAAAGTTCGAAAAGCGTCAAGGGCCTCCGCTTCAATCTGTCATCCACACAGCCGCTGGCTGCTGCGACATTGCCGCACCGTCGTCCGTTACCAGCAGCGCTCTATATCGTACCGTCGGACGCCGACGAGACATTCGAACAGTCCCTAGCAGAGATGATCGCGGCACGTCCCGACGTCGAGCCGTGGATCTGGCGCGTCGCGGAAGGCGACATGCCGGCTTTGCCCGACGCTTAGCCACACCGGAATACATTGGCACTCGCGGCCAGCAGAAGATCCATGTGATCGAGGATGAGAGCCAGGCCGCCGGCCTGTTTCTGGAACTGGTCGCCCAAATGCGAAAAAGGGGGTACCGCCCTCGCACAAGCTGTGGAAAATCGGCAAAAGCAACGCAGCTAGCGAGGCCGTCGCGATGACAGGGTGCCGATTGGCTGTCAGTGCTATCAGTATTGTTTAAAAAAAAGGGAGCGGCAACGATGACCACCACGAATGAGATTGCAGACAAGATCGCCAATGAGCATGGCCTGAGCAAGGTCCAGGGCAAGGCTGTCGTCGAGGCAGTGATCGCGGCGATCACGGACGCAGCAATTGCCGGTAACGAAACCTCGTTGCCGGGCTTTGGCAAGTTCAAGATCAAGGATACGCCAGAGCGCGAAGGTCGCAATCCAGCGACGGGCGAGGCGATGAAAATCGCCGCTTCGAAAAAGCTGGCGTTCACGCCAGCCAAGGCGCTAAAGGATGCGCTTAACAAGTGACATGGAAAGAGCCCCGCCCAATCCGGGCGGGGCTCTTGGCTTTTGCCTATCGGCGGGTGCTACGCGACCAGATGAGTTGCAGGCCTTCCTGGCCCTGGACCTCGGTGAGCGTCGCGTAGATCGGAGCGGGGAAGCTCGGGTCGTCGAGCTTGACCGAGATGTAGTCGCGCTCGGTTTCGCGTGCCTGCTTCTGCCATCCGGCGCCAAACTCAACATTGCCGGCCAGGACCCGGAAGTCGGGAGCGTCATCAGAGGAGCGTTCGACCCGGACGATCTTGGCCTTGACGTTGAGGTTAAGGGTCTTGATGGTGCCGGAGAAGCCGTTTTCGGAAGCGGTGAAAGAGCCGATGGTTGCCATTGTCGAATTCCTTTCCAGTTGCTCGGACCGCGCCCATCGCGATCTCGATGGCTGTCGATCAGACCGGGGACGATCGGTCCGCACCTGACAAGGCCGCAACGAAGTGGAGGACGGCCATGGGCCGAGGCTTTTCTTGCCTCGCGAGGAATGGGCGCGTGAGCGGCCAGGGGAAGAAAACGAGCCGGCCGTTGCGGAGATCGATCGAGCCGAACAGCGTGAGGTGGTCTTCGGTCAGACATGCCCCATCGAGACCGCAGTGGGGGTGGCTCGCCAGTTGGAAGGAAACACAATGGCCGATGGAGGCGAAGATGCGTTGCGATGGGGAGCCGGCCTATCGCCCCCTCCCCGTCTCAAGGCTGAAACGATCCTAGAAGCGTGTGATAGCCGAGAGGCTTCGAGCTACAGCCGCTTGCTTGACAGTCAGAGCGATGGTTTTCAGGAAGCCTGGCTGAAACTACCAGGCGGCGTGGTCGGTTCAAAATCGAATGTCTTGTCAAGCTCCGCGATTAATTCATCGAGAATGATCCAGCAGGGGGAATCCAACCCGGCACATCGACACTCCATTTTGGTAATGGCGAGCGACAGCCGATCCGGTGCAGGCAATTCCGACGTGATCGGGAACAGGACCACAGCGTTTGGTATGGCGACGTTGCCCACAACGACACAGGCCAGTCACGCCTTACCGCCTGACCCTTTGCCGCCCGCCGCCTGGCGTCTCCACAGATAGAAAAACGGGACGATGTTGCCGGGCTCAAGCGTCGTCTCAACCCATGATGTCGTCAAGGCCGGTCATCAGTTCCTGATGAACATCCTGTGGCGCGTAGAGCAGGTCATAGGCTTGGGTATGGGAACTGCCGATCAAAATTCGGTATTGATCTGCCGTCAAAATGACCAGCTTGTCCGTGCCACTCTTCGTCAAGGTGACCGGCTCGATCAACGCTGTCTCAAGGATCTCGCCGGAGGCGCGGTTCGTGCCCGAGAAGGTATACGGTTTCATTGATCACGCCATCGAAGTACCTACAATACGTAACTTATGCGATTGCGACAAATTTCGTCTGCAGGAGGAAATGACATCCTTGGCCAGCGAGAGCAGGGCCAAGATCCGTGGCTTGCGAGTGGGGAGACCGCGTCGTCTTGACGCCGGGTTGTGGAATTAGACGCCTGGGGGAGAAGCAACGCGGCTCCATGAGGCGGTGCACCCCGTACATTGCCCCTGGGCGGCATTCCGCCGTGAATGGGGCTGCAGATCGTGCAAATACGACACCGCGCGCTGCGCTTGCGCTGCCGCCCAAACGATGAAGCGCTTGTCGTTGGCAAGCACCTGAAGCCAAGAGGCGAGGTAACTCGCGTGATCAGGTCGCGGCTCCATTTCCGGAGAGATGCGAAGATCGGCCGCGAGGAAGACCGCTCCCAATTCTGCGATAAGCTCTTCTCGGGCGCGTTCGCTGCGATCTTGGGCATATCGGGACAGATCACGGTCGAGCCGGTGGTCAGCGCCGGCCCAATGTATGGTCTCATGTGCCAGCGTCGCGTAATAGCTTTCGACGTCCCGAAACGTCTCGATCGGCGGCATCTGGATCATGTCCGGGCCTGGCGCATAAAAGGCTTTGGAACCGCCGTGGTGGATCGTGGCACCGGTGGCCGCAAAGAAGGCATCGGCCTCAGTGATGCGGTCGACGGGCTGTGCGCTCTCATTCCGACGATCGGCGTAGCGTTCACCGAGACCATCGATCTGTTCGACATTGAACACTGTATAGGCTTTGAGGAAAGCAATA
Organism: Hyphomicrobiales bacterium; assembly: GCA_900473045.1. Taxonomy (GTDB): domain Bacteria; phylum Pseudomonadota; class Alphaproteobacteria; order Rhizobiales; family Rhizobiaceae; genus Pararhizobium. The sequence continues at coordinate 78,927 of UCKS01000017.1, read as the reverse complement.
TCGCGCTCGACATCGCGGCCGCTGCTGTTCGTTTCGGTCTTGGTGATGCGGTTGGCATAAACCACCATCGAACCGGTCTCGCCCTTACGCACACACGCGCCCAGTTCCTGGGCCTGGCGAAACGTCATCCACGTGGTTGCGCTATAACCCCGGGCCGTCGCCTCGGACCACAGCAAGAGCACGTTGATGCCGGAATAGGGTTCGCCATTGTGGCGCAACGGCCGTGAAACGCGGCCAGCGATATGGCGGCTGTTCCAGGGTTGGACCCAGGGACGCACGCCCCCTTCAAGGGCCGCCAAGATCTTATCGGTAATGCGCGCATAGACATCGGCCCGCGGTTCGGTCTTGTTATCGGTCCGGCCTTCAACTTCCTTCCGCATCTTCTTTTTCATAATCCTGTCTCCTCTTCGTCGACCGCGCCGATCGCGGGTCGTCACGGTGGTCGAAAAAGCGGAGGCCGGAGGCGGCGCACCCGCTGCCAGACACGATTGAGTGTTGGAGACCTGTCGGTCGGGCCGAAACGGAGTGGAGGACGGCATGGCCGTTGCGACCGGCCATCTCCGGTGACGCTAGACCGCTCACCGACGAGCCGCGATTGGTGCCTGTCACGTCCGCACAGGAAAGCCGGCGCGTAGGACGCGCCGGCTTCGCGGGATGGGGGAAGGGGCTTTCGCTCCTTCCGTTCAATCGAAGGCCGACATCTGCAGCGATGCGGCCTTCTGGTCGATCGACGGGGCCGCCACCGCCCAACCGGTACGCTCGTAGGGCTTCCAGGTTTCGCCAGTGATGTCCTCGTAAGCAGAGACCGCGCCTTCGGCTGCCATGCGCAGGACGTGCGCCTGCAGGCCCATGTCGGCGGCGAATTCGCGCTTGCGCTGTGCGCGGCTATCGAAGCCGACAGGGCCGTGGAGGTCCTCGTTGCGATCGTCGTTGGAAAGTTTGGTGGTGAGGTCGCGCGCCTCGGTGACCGCGCGGCTGTAGAATTGCCCGGCGCCGTAAGCCGAACCCACGAAGGAGCCGACGATGCGTTGCATGTGGATCTGCATGGCCTTTTCGGCGAGGCCCTCCTTCAGCGCGTCGGCGCTGTCGATAAGCTGACTGTGATGAAGCTCACGGATGCCGTCGCTGTCGACGATGGCCAGGCCAAAGCTTTCGCAGATGCGATTTGCCTGGGGGGCGTCCGGGCACGCGAGGCGGACCATTTCGAGGGTGGTGGCGCGTTGTACGGCGGGGCGAGTTTTGGAGGAGCGGTTCAGCGATATCATGATCGATGTCCTTTGCGTGGTTGAGCGAAGCCCGGGTCTGCCGTTTTCCGGCGCTGTCCCTCGGGTGCGGTCGATGCGAACCGGGCAAGTGGGCTGGCCCAAGGTCAGGTCGATGCGATCGAGCGAGGTGAGGTTGCGGAGGATGCGGACCGCATCGCGGTCTGCAGCAACCGCAGCCGCGCCTTGCGAAGCGAGCGTCGATCCTGCCGCCATGCGGCGCGGAACGCGGCCTTTGACCAGGCTGCGACCGGTTCAGACCGCAGCAAACCCGAGCACCGGGCCGGAAGCTGCTCGACGTCTTTGCCGATCACGGGGGGCATCGCTCGTGAACGCTGCGGCGCTTCCCCCTGTCCCGCCGACAACCGGCAGGCAAGAGGTCGCCGATCAGCCCCAAGCGTAGGCATGCGGTCAGGGCGGTTCGACCGACCCATCATGAAGCTCGGGCCACAGGATGTTCGATCGCCGTCGCGACACGCACCGGCCGTTGGCCGGCAGCGTCCGGCGCCTGCGTGCGCCACGGTCGCCGGCTCGTCTCTGCGCCGGCCTCGGCCCGTGAGCTGTCTGGGCGTACTTGCGGATCTCTCCGGTTCAACGCGGCATCTCAACGCCCGGTCCAGCCAATGAAGCTCGACGGGCCGTCGTATCGGCGATCAGGAGATTTCGACGACATGCCGGGCGGGCGGCAGCTTCACCCTTGATGCGCTGCCCGCGTATGCGGCAGCTCTCCTCTCTCCCTCCTCTCCTTCAATTCCTCATTCCAGTCTTCACATCGCGGCCTCAGCCGTGAGAAGTCACAGCCGACCTTATCGGCCATCTGGCGTAGGCGATCGGCAAAGACCTCACCCTGAACATTGTTGTCGGTCGCGGCCACCAGCCACGCGCCCTCCCCGGACGCCAGGGTCTCCAACGCCTGCGCCGTCATCGGCGACCAGCCGCCACCGGTACTGACATAGAGCGTGTCGGATCTTGTCTGCTCGAGCGCGGTCAGGCTGAGCGCATCGATTGCCGCCTCCGTCACACAGATCCGACGAGCGTCATTCATTCCGAACTGGAAGAGCGCCTTGACGCCGCCGGTGGAAAACCCGCGCCAGTCCAGACCGCGCTCCTCCCAGCCGATGACGGCGCCAGCCTCATCGACATGTTTTGCCCACATCGAGCCATATGGACCTTCCCGAAGAACGTCTGCATCGATCGCCGCAGAGATGACCTGCCATGGCAGCGCCCGGTTCTGTCGAAGATAGCTCCACGTCGCCGATGCGCGCCACGGCCGTTTTCTATGGTTCCAGCGGTCAGCGACCGAAGCCCCTGTTTGCGTTTGACGGAGTGGCTTCTCCCAGGTGGGTGCGGATGGGAGAAACGCGACGAGATCGCCGACCACCGCCAGGGCATCAGTAAAGCCGACCCGATGGAGATAGCCTGCGAGCGCGAAAACATCGCCCTTGGCATCCGAACGAGCGTCGAACCAGCCCTTGCCGTCGTGTATTACGATGATGATGTCGTCGTCGCGCCGGAATTTGACTGCCCGGCGCGTGCTCTCTTTCCTGTCTATCACGAAGCCCTGATGTTCAAGGACGGCTGCGCAGCCCACCCGGGTACGCAGCTCTTCGATGTCATTTTTTTCCATATCACCTCTTTTAGCTTTCCGTGACTTTTCGGACTGGCTGCTCCCAGGCCGCGAAGATGGAAGCGCGCAAGGGCGCGGTTCGCAATGTGCAGATCTATCGGACAAGCTCGCGGCGAAGCCTCCCTTGCGCGCGCATCAGCGCAAGCGGCACGCGCTCCCCCGAAGGGGTGATCGGCTCAATGAGCCGATCCATAGGCAAAGGGGTCATATTCGTTGATGATGGCGTCCGCATCGCCGTCATACTCGGCGGAAGGCATGACGCCGATTTCTCCATCCACCTCGAAGAGGGTGACGGGAACCATCAGGGTCCGGGCAAGATCGAAAGCGTGGTTCTGCGCGAGTCTGAGATCAGACATGTGAGGCTCCATCCGTTGGCGGGGCCGATCCCCGCTCGATGGCGCCCGTTTGATCCGGACCCGGCCGCGGTCACCTCGGCGGCGCAGCCAGAGAGGTCGCAGGAACTGCGAACCTCTTGCGGGTTGACTGCCCAAGGACGGGACTGGATTAGGGATGCCAGACAAGAGAGCTGGGTTGGCAACGCCAATGGTTGGAGCGGATTGCGTTCGGGCTAAATTGCACGGCCACTTCCTGATCAAGCCACCTGCCGGTTCGGCTCTAACGCAGGGATGGAAGTGCGCGGCTTCGGCCTGCTGGGAAGGCAACCTTGATGTTACGTTACGTGTTGCTGGACAGACCCTGATCGACCTAAGCGTCAGGGATGGCGGCCCGAAAGGTGAAGACAAGGAAGAACGCTGATGCGCCACCGTGTCGTGGCGGCCGTCGGCTGCCCGAAATCGGCGGCCTCCGTCGGGCGCCGCCATCGTCGAAGCGCAATCCCGATCGTTCGTGAAGCCTCGGCCGCCAGTTGCAGGCGCGCGATGCGGTCATGGGCAGGCGCACAAGTTCGGCAACGACGGCGCCAAGCCCGCCAAAACGCAGGCCCTCTTCGAAATTCGTGAGCACATCCTCTTCCCGTTCGGCCTCGACATAGATCACTCGATCATGGTGGGGCCCCGCCTGAGCTAATGCAGGGGCAAACAGGTCGGGTCGCGTCAGGCACCAGAGAATGTCGCCCTTGGTTCGCGCGACGATGCCGGCGACAAAGAGAGCGGCGGCCGCGCCATGCACCAGCGCAGCTCCGCCTTCAAGCCGCCGGATGCGGCTTTGAACCTCGGAAATGACGGGGTTGGCGGCAGTGATTGGCATCGGTTTCCTTCGGCAAGAGTGCATTTGCATCGCCAAATAAAGGCTGATATGTTCTGTTTTTGTTCTTTAAACGGCGATGAGTCAACGGGGAAGAATCGGGTGGACTGCAGCCAACGTCAGGAGACGGCTGTTGCTCAATCGATTCATCAAGCAGATTCAATTCGATGCAGAATGTGATGAAAAGTATCGTGGATGAGAAAACATAGATATGCCCGGCCTGCTGACGCTCAGAGATTTCAAGGGACCGGTGATTACCGGCCAATGCAAGCCCTGCGGGCAACAGGGCAAACTTGATCGCAAGTCGCTGGTGAAGCAGTTTGGCGCCAGCATGCGTTTTGTTAATCTGCGCCATCGCATGGCGATGGGCTGCGACAAGATGCATTGTTCTGACGGGCAGGATAGATGCGGGACGGGATTTCCCTGCTTGCTGAAGGCGGGCGTGGCTGTTGAGCTGCAAGAGCCCACATGATCGTTGGAGCTCGAAAGCTTGATTGCGTTCCGAAAGGGCCGGAAACTTCGCCTCGACATGCATTGGATAGGAGGACGGCAATGTGTAATCTCTACAACGTTACGACCACGCGCGACGCGGTTCTCCAGTTCACAAAGGCGTTCCGGGATCGAGCCGGCTGGAATGAAGCCTCCTTCGATGTTTATCCAGGTTATCAGGCGCCGATTGTCCGCGTTGCCGAGGACGGGCAGCGCGAGATTGCCCGGGCGACCTGGGGAATGCCGTCGCCGCCAGCCTATGTGAAAAATTACGATCCTGGCGTCACCAATATCCGCAATGTGAACTCTCCACATTGGCGCCGGTGGCTTGGGCCCACCAGCCGCTGCGTCGTGCCGTTCACCTCCTTTGCCGAACCGGATCCAGCCAGCAAGGTGGAGGGCGGACGCGTGCCGAACGCCTGGTTCGCCGGCAACGAAGATAAGCCGCTGATGTTTTTCGCGGGCTTCTGGACGCCCTGGAAAGGCGTACGCAAAGTCAGGGATGGTGAACAGGAATATGAACTCTTCGGATTTCTGACGACCTCGCCCAACGAAATCGTCTCGCCTATCCATCAAAAGGCCATGCCGTCCATCCTGACCACGCCTGAAGAAGTCGAGACCTGGCTGAAAGCACCGTGGGATGAAGCCCGCCTTCTACAACGGCCGCTCCCGGGCAACATGCTGGTGATCGTGCCGCCACAGGCCAAACCGAAGCCAGACGAGGAAGGTCTATTACTTTGATCGCGAGCACCATGCACGACCAGAGCAGTCAGATGCCCGTTCACGACATGCCGGCTTACCGTCTGGGAACTGACGGAATGGGTGTCGTGCAACCCGTGCGCAAAATCATCCATGTGGACATGGACGCCTTTTATGCCTCGGTCGAGCAGCGAGACAACCCGGACCTGCGCGGGCGACCACTGGCCGTCGGCGGATCGGCGGCACGCGGTGTAGTGGCAGCAGCGAGTTACGAGGCCAGAACCTTTGGCGTGCATTCCGCCATGCCGTCGGTCACGGCCAAACGGAAATGTCCGGATCTGATTTTTGTGCCGCCGCGCTTCGCGGTCTATCGGCAGGTCTCGCAGCAGATCAGGGAGATTTTTGCAGAGTACACACCGCTGATCGAGCCACTGTCGCTGGACGAAGCCTATCTCGACGTCACCGAAAACCTGAAGGGCATGGAGATCGCCACCGAGATTGCGCTTGAGATCCGTGCGAAAATCAAGGCGGTCACGGGCCTCAATGCGTCGGCTGGCATCTCCTACAACAAGTTCCTGGCCAAAATGGCAAGCGATCTGAACAAGCCGAATGGCCAGGCGGTCATTACGCCAAAGAACGGCCCGGGTTTTGTCGAGGCCCTCCCCGTCAAGAAATTCCATGGCGTGGGGCCGGCCACGGCCGAGCGAATGAAACGGCATGGCATAGCGACCGGGCTTGATCTTAAGTCGAAGTCGCTAGCGTTCCTTCAGCAGAACTTCGGCAAGTCCGGTCCTTATTTCTACGGCATTGCCCGTGGGATCGATGAACGCCGGGTGAGACCCGATCGCATTCGAAAGTCTGTTGGCGCCGAGGACACGTTCGTTGAGGACATCGGCGATCTCGATCTTGCCAAAGCCGAGTTGCGGCCATTGGCCGAGAAGGTCTGGCGCTATTGCGAGGCCCATGACATCACGGGAAAGACGATCACCGTCAAAATCAAATATTCAGATTTCAGTCAGGCGACACGCAGCAGGACCGTGTCGGGACCCGTGTCCGACGTCGACATGGTCTTGGAGAATGCTGAAATCCTGCTCGCCTCGGTGTTCCCGTTCAAACGGTCTGTGCGGCTATTGGGGATCACTCTGTCATCGCTCAACACCGAAGAGAGCGGGCAAGAGCCGCAGCTCGCGCTCGGGCTCTGATACCACGGTCCTGAAAACGAAAAAGCCTGCCGCGGGAGGAGGTGCGGCAGGCTTTTCGAAAAGAACCGAACAACGGCTGGGAGGAGGAGTGCCGCTGTTCCGACAGACGCCCCTTGGGAGGAGGAGTGGGCCGTCTGAAATCGAAGCTCTGCGGGAGGAGGTGCATCGCTTCGATGAAAACCAAGATACGCATTCTCACCGCACATTAAATAGACTTTGCTGCAGTGCAGCCATGCGGAAAATGCACAGCTTCTCCCTGGCGAAAGAAATCTCCAACTCAGGGATTCGTGGCAGGCCAGACACAAAAACGCCCGCGTCATCAGCGGGCGTAGTGTCGTTCAGGATCGGCAGGAAAAAGTCGCTTAGCGACCGACCGATTGCCGGGCAACGCTGTGGATGTCGGCGCGATTGATACCGAGATCCTGCAGTTCGCGCGAGCTCATGCGGCCAAGTTCGGTGACGGTCTGACGGTACTTGCGCCAGTTGTTGAAGGAGCGTGCTACGTTCATGATGATCCCCTTTCGTGAGGTCTCCTGACGCCAGCAACCTTGCTTTGGTTCCAACGTCGTTTCGATGATTGGAATATAGGCCCTTGGACGCCCGTCGATAAGGTACAAGGTCTCAGGTCGGCCATGCGTTCAAAGCATGGGTCCAATCAGATGAGCTGAAGGGGCAATCAGGTCCGGAACCGGTCGAAGGCAGTGAGGCGTTTGATTGGAGGATCGGCGTCCGGATAGCGGTAGATTTCGGCCCTGAGATAGCGGAGCTCATCATCCAGCGCTTCTTCCCCCACCTCGATCCACCAGGATTTGGGACGGCCGTCGCTTCCGTCGGACCAGCGATAGCCTCGCGCCTTCAGGTGATCCTTCATATCAAAGGGACTGTTTTCCGCAAAGATCCGGACACGCGACAGTTGGCTTGCTTCATAGAGTTCGGCGAAAGCGGTGGAAGCAGAGCCGTCCATCTCACGAGCTAGGACCTCCAGAAGCGCGAAACAATCATCGACAGCCCGATGACCATCATGGAAGTAGCCCGCCTGCCCGACCAGGTATCCGAGCTTGGTGCCTTCATATCCCCGTGACGACCAGTCGATTTCGGAGTTGGAGCAAGCCCAGGCCTTACCGGAAAACAGATGAGAAAACGCCTCGCAGAATAGCCGGTCAAAACCGGCATTGTGGGCGATCAGCAGGTCAGCCGGCTCAATCAGCGCCTGCAACGCAGCCATATCGATTGACTGCCCGGCGACCATGTCGTCGGTGATACCGGTAAGTCTGGTGATATCGGAAGGAATTAAAACGCTCGGCTTCTGAAGCCCACCATAGACCCCGGTGACGTCACCGATGTTTCCTTTGGCATCGAAGGTGAAAGCGATCACACCAATCTCGATAATCTCATCCTTGCGAGCATTGAGGCCCGTGGTCTCGGTGTCGAGAATGATGCCCTTGAGGAGGTACTCCGGGCGTGGGAATGGTGAGATTGCGCGCGGCACCAGTCTCTGCAAGATCCGATAGCGGCCTGTCTTCGACAGATGACGGACCATGTCCTCTTCACTCATCGGGATGGCATGCTTTTCGACGCTGGCGGATTTGGATGTGCCACGCGTAACCAGCAGATCGCGCGCAGCCTGCGCCGAAAACATGTCGAACTGTTCTGCCATTCCCGTTGTTAAAGCTCCACCGCCAATTTGCTTCCTTCAAAACACGGCACGATCCGCAGATCAACCTTGTTAGTTGGGCGATTTCAGCCAATCTGTCGAGCAAGGTTTACGATCGCGCAGTTTCACGGAGTGACAGCTCTTGAGTCGTTGCGCAGAAACGTCCAAAACAGGAAGGGCATACCAGCTGCAGCGGGCACCGCGAAAGCCGTTCGCCTCCCGCATTGGCGACCTGCACCACCGACAGTCCGCGCGACCTGCGCGACCGGGCAATGCTGATGGTGGCCTTTGCGTCTGGAGGCAGTCGTCGCAGCGACATAGCCGGGCTTCGTGTTGAGCAGCTGACCCGTCGAGGCGCCGATCGAGTAGCCGCGACATCAGCCAGCCGCCGGTTCGATGTCTCCGATGGTCAAAAGGCTCACTTGCAAACTCATCTCCGAAATTGGTTCTCCGCGCTGATGAAGCCAATCGCAGAGCGCGACCCTTCCGCTGCCTATTAAGTTCACGTTCCCAAAGACCCTCGTAGACCTTCCGGATAGCTGGGGTAGGAAACGTATTTGGCTCCTTGGGGTTGCGATTGAACCGAGAGGCCCGTTTGCCTCTGCTCTTCAGTCCTTTGATCACCCCTCCTCGAGGGCAGCGGGTCAACGACCGCCCTCAGGCGGGCGCAGCTTCACCCTTGACGCGGTGAACTCGTGTGCGCCAGCGCCGTCTCTCTGTACTTCCCCTCTGTTCAATTCGCCAGAACCAGCCAATGAATCCGCGCATCGGCGCCAATTTACCCCCCGCACCGGCCATTGCCGGAGTTCACTGCGCAAGAGCTTTATCTCGTCATCGAGGCTGATGGCCTGATCGGTCGCGGTGAAAGCGTTTCAAGCTGGCGCGCTGGACAGCTCTCCCCGAAGCTCTTCTTGTGTCGCCGTCGCGCAATGATCTGCGGGGCATGCAAGGACGGCGCGTCGAGTTGTGGCACGGCAACAGTGCCGCCGTGATTGGACACGGCAAGAGCGGTGATTCTGTCGTGAGTGCCTTCACGGGTCCCGGCGCAATGTCCAGTACGTCCAGTACTTTGTCCGGCTTCCCGGCGACTGCACGGTTTGGCCGCGGCTCGCTCAAGGGGGCTACGTCGTGGAAGCCCGCCCCGGCAACGGCCGGCGTTGCCGCGGCTTGTTGCTCGCAAGCAGTTGGGAGGCTTGGTCGCTGCTCATGGAGCCGTCTTGACCTGAGACGCGCACCGAAACTCTACAAGGATGCCATTGTCATTGACCTCGTTCTAACCGCATGCACCAGGCAAGCGCGAACCGGGCGGCCGCCCTGCCTCGCCGAAATAACGGTCGCGACTGCTCGGGCATGCCATTGCCCGTTAATCGAGATTGAGCCGCTTTCGCAGGTCCGCATTCTCGGCCCGCAGCTTTTCAAAAAGCTGTTTGCGCAGGCTGCGGTTTTCTTCTTCCAGCTTTAGAAGATCCGCCATGTCGTCGATGGCAGTGACCAGCGCCGTCCCTGCGACCTTGATCGTCTTGCGCGCGCGGTTTAGAGGCTTGCTTTTTGCTGGGCTCGCAGCCGGGATCGTCCCCGCTTGACGGCCGCGTTTCTGCATGCCAACTGTCGGCATTGTGCCGTCTGGTGCCGCGCCCACGTCCTGGGACATGTTCGCGCCCGCGGCGGCCTTTTTGGTTCGCTGCTTTCGCTGTTTCGCGGAAGCGAGGGGCGTCACGATGGGATCCGGCGTTCTCGTTTCCGTCACGGTTTCGTTTTCGTCGGGCATGTGGATCTCCTCTGTCGCCGATGCATTGTTCTGCCGCGCAAACGCCGGTGTCCACACCGGCTCTGCTGAACTGTCCTGCCTCGTAGGCTGATTGGCGTTTACGGCGTCCTCGAACTCGCCCGGCAACGAAAATGGTCCTCCGTCTGCCTGCCGAGCCACCGACTTCAGATCGAGGTCTCCCCAGATCGAATTCTGCTTGCGATCTGCTTTGCGCCGTCCGTTCTTGTACTCGACGGTAAAGCTGTTGTTGATTTTTCTCACGGATGACACCTCTATATTTGAACCTGCTGTACCAGCGATCCATGGGTGATCGCAAGAGCGCGCCGAGGGGAGCAATCACCACCGGGCAGCACAAAACCGTGTGGTCTGGTGGCTCGGGAGAGGTGCAGAGCGGATCATCTTCCTTCAGCCGGGCTGGCCCGATGATATCCCTCCTCCCCATGGCGCGGAATCTCAATGTCCGATCGACGACCCGTCGGCTGGATACCGAAAGCGACTTGAGGGTGCTCCGTCCAGGCTTGTCGGCGCACAGACCGGCAACTAACTTGCGAGCGCCCCTACCTGAGAACCTCATTCCTGCGGATCCGAGAGCACGATCGGGCAGAACGGCGCGTTTGTGGCTGCACCTGGCGCGTACCTCCAACTGGTGTGGCAAGCTTTTGCAGGTGACGAATAGCGCAGGGGCGACTGGGTTTTCCTGTCCTCCGTGCATCAGGCCGCATAAGGCCAGATTGAAAACCGAAGACTCGCCTGAAAACTGGACGAACATTGGCATTTAGCCATGAGCTGTGGGTTTCGAAATCATGCATCCCCGACGAGTCAATCGCAGCACTCACACAGGCCAAAGCGGAGGTGGCCAACCAACAAGCACAGGAGGTTTCAAATGGAAGAGCGCAAACCGAGACGCAAGCGCGGAACATCCCCTTATGGAAACTTCGAGCAGTCCAAAGCTATTGCTGAGGAAACGATCAGAGTACGCCGCGAAGCCGACGCCCTTAAAACTCAGCGCCTACGAGAGCCACGGTTGGCAAGAAATCACAGCTCCGGAGGAACATACTCCTGCCCATTCAATCACCGCGACGATACGAGCAGGATTTCCATGGGTGAACAATCGAAGAAGGCCCTCGTCATAGTGGCGGCGCATTTTGCGGTCACGAAGTGTGATGTCTCGATCGTGACCACAGGGCTTAAAACTACGCTCTGGACCAACCAGGGTGGAGGCTTTTCACGAGCTCTGAGATAGCTTTCCTCGCCGAAGCGGCTGCCCTCCGCGACCTGAACTGTATGAACTCCAAAAAATGCGTCACGCGGATCGAAATCGCTGTCTGCGAGTTTAAACGAACTCATAGGGAGGCGGACGATGAGTCTTCGAACAATGTCGTGAAGCAAAATCCGAAACAAAGGCGCCTTGTCGTCATCAGCGATTTTCAGGACGGGGCGGCATTTGCGTCTCACGTGCCGACTGTCGAAGAATTTTACGATCTCTGGACGAGAGGACTGCGAGGAGGTCCAGTCGTCCTTGGACCTCGTTGCGAGTTCAAAGTCGAGGGGGGATATATGGAGCGCATGCCGCTTTCATGCCTCAAGGTCGGCATTGTCGACGCAGTTGAAATTTGGACGCATTGGCGTGGCGATCGTCCGCCGGGGCTCGATCTCAGCGCGGGGCCCGGTCTCGTCCGGCGGTCCTTTCAGATGAATGGCCCAGAAGCCCCCTTTGCTTCGAACGACATGCTCGCCCATATTCTCGCTTGTGGTGCGCCCGATATACTCTGCGTCTGGGGACTTGGAATCTGTGAAGACATCCTGGTTGCCTGCAAAAATAGCTACAAAATCTATAACTCTATCGATGCTCCGGCATTGCGCATCCCCCCAGAGGTGAGCCGGCATTTTGATCTTGTCCTGACCGGAGCGCAGTGGCAGTCCGATGAGGTCAACAGTCGACATCCCGGAATGAAAACCGCAATTTTACCGATCGGGCCCGAATTCGCCTCTGATACCATGTTCTACCCCATGGATATCGCCAAACCTTACGATATTATCTACGTGGCAGCGGCCCAGGGTTACAAACGCCACGACATCCTGCTCGAGGCTCTAGCAAAGCTCCCGCGTTCCATTCGTGCCTTGTGCGTCTTTGGTTATGGGGAAATGGCTGATGCTTTGCGCGCGCAAGCGGGCGACCTTCAAATCAACATCGACTTTGTCGGTCCGCCGGGCGTTCCGTTTGTCGAGGTCAACCGATTGATGAACCAGGCCAAGATAGGCGTCGTTTGCGGCGTCGATGATGGGGCGCCGGCGATCTTGACCGAATACATGCTCGCCGGCTTGCCGGTCCTTGCCAACAGTGCACTCAGGTGTGGGCTTCAATACATCACTCCGCAGACGGGGCGTGTGGCGGAGGCCGATGTCTTCCACGAAGGCGTTCTGGACATGCTATCGACACTCTCCACATTTTCGCCAAGGCAAACCGTCATCGACAATTGGACTTGGGCGCATTCAGTCCGAAGATTGCAAGCGTTGATGAATTTCGAAGCACATTAGAAATGATTTAATAACCCCTCGGAACAAAGCACGGGAAACGTAGTTTGCGTCCGTCTCTCAACAGCGGGTGTGCAATGAATCTCTCCAGTTCGTTTTTCCCAACGTCGCACGTAACTTCGGGGCGCAATGCACCGATAATTTGTTTTTCTCATTTGCGCTGGGATTTCGTGCTTCAGCGCCCACAGCATCTTATGGGCCGCTTCGCTAGCGACCGACAGGTCTTCTTCTTTGAAGAATCCATTCCGACCGACCATCATCTAGCTTATCTGGAAATCCACCCGTTTGAGGGCACGACGGTCAAGTCAGTTCGTCCGCGGATCCCGCATGGGTGGAGTGAAGCTGAGCGTGAGAAGACTCTCAGCAAGCTTCTGGATGAACTTCTGGCGCTTAACGGCGCGGTGCGGCCAATCCTGTGGTTCTATACGCCAATAATGTACAGTTTTGCCTGCCATGTGGAAGCTGCGGCGGTCGTTTACGACTGCATGGATGAATTAGCGAATTTCAAATTTGCACCGCCGCGACTGGGGAAAACAGAAGCAGCCCTGATTGCTCGCGCCGATGTCGTTTTTACCGGAGGGCATTCTCTTTACGAGGCAAAGCGGCATCTGCATGACAACATTCATCCCTTTCCTTCCAGCGTCGATGTCAGACATTTCCATTCGAGCCGAGGCCGGTGCGATGAACCTTCCGATCAAAGGGCTATCTTGGGGCCGAAGCTCGGCTACTACGGCGTAATCGACGAGCGCCTCGATCTAGGGTTGATCGGTGCCGTGGCCAAGGCCAGACCCACTCTGTCGTTCATTTTTATTGGTCCAGTTGTCAAAATTACAGCCGAGGACCTCCCAAAGGCTGCGAACATCCATTATCTCGGCCAGAAGAATTACGGCGAATTGCCGGCATATCTTTCGGGATGGGACGCCGCTTTGATGCCGTTTGCATTAAATGAAGCAACCAAATTCATCAGCCCGACCAAGACTCCGGAATATCTGGCGTCAGGACGTCCGGTCGTGACCACCCAGATCACCGACGTGGTGCGCCAGTACGGCGACGTGGGCGGTGTATTTTTTGCTGACGGTGCCGCCGGGTTCGCCTCCGCATGCGACCGTGCGCTTACATTGAAGAGGTCAGGGAACAACTGGCTGGAATTGGTGGATACAATGCTTGCGAACTTGTCCTGGGACCGGACATTTCTGGCAATGCGGGCCTTGCTGGATGAAGCCGTGACACGGCGCCTCCGGCCCGAACAACCTGCTAAGCGGAGCCTCGACCGACCAAGCGTCGCCCGGCCGGCCCATTACGACTACTTGATCGTCGGTGCAGGATTTGCGGGCTCGGTTCTCGCTGAAAGGCTTGCTTCGGATGCCGGAAAGCGTGTGCTCCTGTGCGACCGGCGTAGGCATATTGGCGGAAACGCATACGACTTCTACAATGAGGATGGCCTTCTCATACACCAATATGGTCCTCACATTTTTCATACCAACAGCGAAGAGGTTTTCAACTATCTGTCCCGATTCACGGCATGGAGGCCCTACGAGCATCGTGTCCTCGCCGATGTTGGCGATCGCCAATTGCCGGTTCCCATCAACAGAACGACGCTGAACGGCCTGTATGATCTCAATCTGGCGAGTGATGAGGAAGCCGCGCAGTTTCTGGTTAGCCGAGCCCAACCATGCGACCCCGTCGTCACGTCGAAGGATGTGGTTGTGTCACAGGTCGGCCTGGATTTGTATCGGACGTTCTTTGAAGGATACACCCGAAAGCAGTGGGGGCTTGATCCATCCCAACTCGACAAGTCAGTCACGGCTCGGGTGCCAACCCGAACCAATACTGATGACCGGTATTTCCTTGATACCTATCAGGCGATGCCGCTGGATGGTTATACGAAGATGTTTGAAAAAATGCTTGATCACGAAAATATCACGGTTATCAAGGGTGCCGAATATGCCGATGTCCGCGGTGACAATCCGCACGCGCACACAATCTTTACCGGGCCGATCGACGAATATTTCGATTACCGTTTTGGCCGGTTGCCCTACCGCAGTCTCAAGTTCCAGCACGAAACGCACCCCGTGAAATGGCTGCTTCCCGTGGGCGTCGTCAATTATCCATCAGAATCGGTGCCTTATACCCGAGTGACAGAGTACAAGCATCTGACGGGCCAGATTCATCCCAAGACAAGCATTTCCTACGAGTTCGCCTGCGCAGATGGCGATCCTTACTATCCGATTCCGCGGCCGGAGAACCAAGCGCTCTACAAGCAGTACGAAGCTTTGGCTCGAGAGTGCAATGATGTGACATTCGTTGGACGGCTCGGTACCTACAAATATTACAATATGGATCAGGTTGTGGGTCAGGCCCTGGCAACGTACCGGCGCATGGCAAAGAATGCCCTGAGCGGTGTTGTTGCAACGAGCGCCCGATGAACAGCAAACGCCCGCGGATCGTCCTGGCCACAGACAGCCGAGATCCATCCGGAATGGGGGAGCATATGCTAACGCTTGGACAGGCACTCAAGCCGCAGTTCGACGTTACGCTTGCCGCTGCTTGTGATGGGACAGGCAGCGATTTGCTGTCAAGGGCCGCAGTTGCGGGGCTCGCTGTCAAATCCATTTTGGAAGACGGTACATTTGATCAATGGCTGCGGTCTTCCGGCACGTCCTTGTTGCATGTGCATGCCGGAATAGGTTGGGAGGGGCACAGTATTGCCCATTCAGGAGCGAACTGCGGCATCCCGGTCATTCGGACAGAGCATCTTCCCTATCTTCTGACCGACGGCGCGCAGATGGAGCACTATGCAAAACAAAGTGAGGTGCTTTGTCATCACATCGTGGTGTCCGAGGCCTCGCGGTTAAGTTTCGCAAAAAACGGAATCGATCCCGTCCGAATGACGGTGGTGCGCAATGGAATTTTTGCCCTCCGCGCGGTTGGCGGAACCACCAGAGCTGAACTTGGGCTCGAGGGAAAGAAAGTCCTGCTTACGGTGGCACGCTTCACAAAGCAGAAGGATCACGCGACACTCATCCATGCTCTACCGGCAGTTCTTGCCACCGATCCAGACGCTATTCTGCTTCTTGCCGGCACCGGTGAGGAGATGGGGCCGATGCGGGAGCTGGTGGAAAAGCTGGCACTGGCGTCGCACGTTCTGTTCCTGGGGCAACGCGCCGACATTGCCGAACTGATGGCAACTGCCGACCTTCTGGTCCTGCCGTCTCGTTTTGAGGGCCTGCCGCTGGTGGTGCTCGAAGCCATGTCGTTGGGGTTGCCCGTTGTCGCAACCCGCATCGGCGGCACGGTCGAGGCGCTTGGGCCACGCCATCCTTTCCTAGCGGAATGCGAAAATCCCGCGCAATTGAGCCGATCGCTGATCGAGGCTCTGAAAGATCCGCAACGGACAAAAACAATCGGCCAAAGCGGCCGCGAACGATTTCAAACAAATTTCTCAGCGCAACGCATGGCGGACGAAACCGCTGCCATCTACCGACGCTTTATTTCCGCACATCCAGACGACAACCAGGGACATGCTCACATGGACAAGACACGCATCGGCTTCATCGGCGTCGGCGGTATTGCTCACCGCCATCTCGATATTCTCGCAGGATTCGAGGACGTGGAACTGGTTGCATTTGCCGATCCGGATTTCGATCGAGCGCGAAAAGCCGCATCGAACTTCGGTGGAAGGGCCTTTGAAAGCCACCGAGCGATGTTGGATGCAGAGGCGCTAGACAGCGTCTACATTTGCATCCCGCCCTTTGCCCATGGCGATGCGGAGCGGGACCTCATCGTGCGCGGCATCCCGTTCTTCGTAGAAAAGCCGATCACACTCGATGTCGGCTTGGCAGAAGAACTGGCTGCGGCTATTGAAGATGCGAGATTGATTACGGCGGTGGGATACCACTGGCGCTACTTGGATACCGTGGAGGAAGCCCGTCGTCTTTTGGCGGACAATCCAGCTCAGCTGCTCTCTGGCTACTGGCTCGACCAGACGCCGCCCCCGCAGTGGTGGTGGAAACTGGATCGTTCAGGTGGCCAGATCGTCGAGCAGACAACGCACATTATCGACTTGGCACGATACCTGATAGGAGAGGTCACGGAGGTCTACGGCCGCGTCGGCTTCAAGGATCGTCCCGACTTCCCCGGGCTGGATGTTCCGGCCGCCACTACCGCGAGCCTCACCTTTCAGTCCGGCGTTATTGCTAACATTGCCTCGACATGCCTGCTTGGCTGGAGCCACAAGGTCGGGTTGAATATTTTCGCAGACCGGCTTGCCATCGAACTTACGGACCATGACATCATGGTCGATGTTGGAGCCGGTCGCCCAGTGCGGGACGCGAAGGGTGATCCCGTTTGGCGGGAGGACCGTGATTTTGTCGATGCCGTGCGCGGCGGCGACAATCATATCCGGTGTTCCTACGCGGATGCACTGGCAACGCACCGGTTGGCGCTCGCGGTTGCATCCTCGGCCCGTCGCGGCCAGCCCGTCAAACTCGATCCTCCGGTCATCAGGCGCAACGCGATAGCGCCGCTGCAGCCTCAACCTCAATCAGAGGCCTCGCAGGGACTTCAGCCGGGCCACCGCCACATCCGCTCGCTTGGGATTGAAAGCCCCGGCAAACCATTCTTCGTCGAGTATGAAGAGGGTCCCCCGGCCGACGGTCAGGTCAGGCTAGAGACGCTTTACACCGGCTTTTCCGCCGGGACCGAATTGACCTTCATGAAGAACACGAACCCCTACTTCCATTCCCGTTTCGACGCCGGGCGCGGTGTGTTTATCGAAAACGAGCCAGACCTTCACTATCCCGTACCCTTTCTTGGCTACATGGAAGTGGCTCGCATCTCAGACTCAAGGGCTGCCGGATTTACAAACGGTGCGGTCTTGGCCACGACCTACGCGCATAAAAGCGGCCACACTGCCAATCCGTTTCATGATGTGCTGGTCTCCCTGCCGGCCGAGATCGATCCTATGCTCGGTGTCTTTGTTGCGCAGATGGGCCCGATTGCAGCCAATGGCATTCTCCATGCCGATGCAGATGCCCTCGGCAACTCCGTGCGCGAACTGGGATCGGGAGTAGCCGGGCGCAATGTCGTGGTACTGGGAGCCGGGACGGTCGGCCTCATGACTGCTCTCTTTGCGCAGAAGTTGGGGGCGGCTGGCGTTATCATTGCAGATCCTTCGGAATATCGGCGTCAAAAAGCCCGGGCCATGGGCCTGATATCCATGACCGAAGAAGATGTCTGGCAGCACGTGAAAGCCCTGTGGCACAGTGGAGCTGGCGACCGTGGAGCGGATGTCGTGTTCCAGACGCGCGCATATTCCAGGAGTCTTCATGTGGCCCTCAAAGCTCTACGCCCGCAAGGCACTGTGATCGATCTTGCGTTCTATCAAGACGGCGCGGATGCACTCCGGCTCGGCGAGGAATTTCACCACAACGGACTTAACATCCGCTGCGCACAGATCAATCGTGTGCCGCGCGGACTGGCGCCACTCTGGGACAGGCGCAGGCTTGCCGGGGAAACTATCAAATTGATGCAAAGCCATGGAGTCCTCATCCGCGAGCACATGATCACGCATGTCATACCGTTTGATGACGCCCCCAAATTCCTCAGTGATCTCGTGGAGAACCGGCCGGATTTCCTGCAGATCGTCTTCAAGGTCGGCGAATGAGCCCGGCCGAACCGCCAATCCGCATTTTATTCGTTTTCGCATGGCTTGTGGTCGGGGGCGAAGAAACGGAAGTGCGACTGCTCGCCCGCAATCTCGACCCCTCTCGCTATAAGGTCGATGTCGTTGCGTGTTTCCGCAAATCCAATATGCCGGAACAGACACATGAACAGCTCGCGGCACTCGGCGTTGACGTGGACACGATGCCCTACGAACTGTCGTTCGAGGACACAGTTTCCTATCTGGCAAGCAAGATTGCGGGATATGATGTCATCGTCTCTTGCCAGAATGTGGCCGATATTTATCCGGCGCTGGATCGTATTCATCTGCGCCCCCCGCTTATAGAGCACGGGGGGCTTGTTTCTGAAGCTTTGGCGGGCCCCAAGCATTTCACCACGCGCTATGTCGGCGTCTGCCGGTCTATACGCGACGCTGCCGCCTCGGCTATGCCGGGACGGGAAAACCATGCGTTAGAGATCCCTTCGATGGTGGATCTCTTGGAGTACGATCCGGCTCAGCGCGGCGAGATGCGCAGATCACTTAACGTGTCGGAGAGCCATGTAGTGATTGGCTGGGTGGGCAGGCTCGATCGTAAGAAAAATGTCGAAGACTTCATCGAGGCGGCGGCGATCGTGCATGCAGAATATGCCGATGCGCGCTTTGTCATCGTCGGAGGACCAGATGCTTTCATGCCAGATTACGCCGTCCAACTGCAGTCGCTCGCAGTGGCCCGTGGATTGACGCAAGCGTTGACCTTTCTAGGCGACCGGAAAGACATCCCAGCGCTCCTCGCCGCTTTTGACATCTTCGTATGGTTGTCCTCTGGCGAAGGCATGCCTCATGTGATCGCAGAGGCGGGCGCTGCTGGTTTGCCTGTAATCGCAACGCCCGACAACGGCGTTCTCCAGCAAATTGAAGACGGAATATCGGGCCTGTTCGTGAGCTTTAGCGACCCCGCCTCCGTTGCGAACGCCATGAAAACGCTGATCAAGTCCACAGACTTGCGTAAAACGCTAGGCCGAACGCTGCGTTCGAAGGTGGAGACTCACTACAGCACCGCTGCCGTTATTCCACAATGGCAGCACCTTTTCAGCGAAGTTCTGTCCCAAAGGGCGAGCTCCGGCCCTAAGGGTCTATTCCAATCGTTTCTGCAGGGGGGTTTTGAGTGTTCAACGCACCGCCTGCGCCCCCGTGAGGGCGAAAAAACCGGAAAACGGCTCGACATGATCACAGCCACCGGACATGATGTCAACGTCGCGAGTGACTACGCTCAACTCGCCCAGTACTCGATCCGAACTGTGCGGGATGGATTGCGCTGGCATCTCATCGAGACGGTTCCTGGAAAATACAACTGGTCGAGCTTCCTACCCATGCTACGCGCAGCGCGGGCGACAGATACCCAAGTCATTTGGGATCTGCTGCATTATGGATGGCCGGACGATATCGACATCTGGCAGCCAGACTTCGTCATGCGCTTCGCGCGGTTTGCCGAAGCAGTGGCACAAATTGTGAAAGAAGAGAGTGGGACCACGCCGTTCTATACGCCCGTCAACGAAATCTCTTTTTTCTCTTGGGGGGGTGGCGATGCAGGTTACCTCAATCCGTTCGCCCATGGACGCGGCTTCGAACTTAAAGTCCAACTCGCACGCGCCTCGATTGCCGCTATGGACGCCATACGTAGCATTGATCGGCGGGCACGCTTTGTGCACTGCGATCCGGTCATAAACGTCGTCACCGATCCATACCGGCCGTGGGATCAAAAGGTCGCAGAAGGCCATCGGCAGTCCCAGTTCCAAGGCTGGGATCTCATTGCGGGTCGTCTTTGGCCCCAGGTTGGTGGTGCCGAAAACTATCTCGATATTGTCGGAGTCAATTACTATCACAACAACCAGTGGATCCATGCGGGGCCCCCGATTGACATGGATCACCCCCTTTACAAGCCGCTCCGCACGATCCTGATCGAAACCTACGCGCGCTATGGCAAGCCGATTTTTATAGCCGAAACGGGGATTGAGGCCGAAAGGCGGGCGGACTGGTTTGTCTACGTGCACGCCGAGGTGCGTGCCGCAATGAATGCGGGCGTGCCTGTAGAAGGTATCTGCCTCTATCCCATCATCAATCACCTCGGTTGGGACGATGAACGGCGATGCGAAAACGGTCTGATTTCAATGAATTTCACAGCGTCCGGTCGGGACGTTTACGAGCCTCTTGCACGTGAGATCAGTCAAATCCGACTACAGTTTGATTCCTTGCACAACAAACCCCCGCCGGTATGATGAAGCCCGGTTTACACCCGCAAGAATAATCCTTGCTCGAATCTGGCAACGACTGTGCGCTGGTTACCTGTTAAGGAGCCCCGCGAGTGGCTTGGCATTCTTTATGGAGTGGCGGTCACGACCATTGTTGAAATATATCCAAATCGTCATAGCCCCACTCGCTCGGATACGATCGGCCCAGATCAACAGCTCCGCGTCGCTATAGTCGTGGCAGTACCATCGTGTGGTTCCGTGAAAACGCACGTAGATATCATCGGCGGTCCAGACCAGTTCATCCGGCAATCGTGGCCCGCTGCAGGACAAAAGATTGTACCGGCCGCACTGAATGCATCGTAGACATTGTCATTCCACCAGCTCTTGTGGCGAAACTCGACAACGTTTCGACGCGATGAGTCCAGGTACGATAGGATTCGATGCAACGTTTCGGCACTATATCGATTGCTAGGTGGCCGTTGAAAAAGAAAGCATCCCATTTGCTATCCGAGCATATCGGCGATATACCCGAAGTCCTCCACCAAGGATTGGGTGTCCTCAAACCGTTTTAAATGGGTAATGAGTTCGCAGACCTTATTGGTATAGATAAAGTTCGTCACCGGCTGCCGCAGCCAGGTCTCAACAGCCCGATGGTCGGCCAGGACGTCGGGTGTTTAGCCTCGATTTGCTCGTCCTTGAACGCAAGACATCTGAAGCCGTCCCTTTTGGGCTCGTACTGCCAACCCTGATCAGAGTGAAGGTTCTTTCGACATCACGCGACTGCCCTGTTCGACTTAGCCAAAAGCTTGATTGCTTTCTCCAATGGACGTTCACCGTCGCAATAATCGTCCCAAGCTTTCGTGTTCTTCAGGAGCGAGGGCACGGTGCGCACCGTGAACCGCTTCGGATCGAGATCTGATTTAACCTGAGACCAAGTCAACGGCATCGACACGGTCGCACCCGGTCGTGCCCGTGGCGACAAGGGCGCAACTGCGGTAGCCATTCGGTCGTTCCTTAGGTAGTCGAGGAATATTCTGCCATTGCGAAGCTTCTTGGCCATTTTCACCAGAAATTTCTCCGGATCGTCGCGTGACATCTGGAGACAAACGTCGTGGGCAAACGTCTTGGCTTCCGGCCACGTCAGGTTGCTGCGTTTGCCGACCTCAAGAGGGGTTACGACGTGAAGCCCCTTCCCGCCTGTCGTCTTGCAGAAACTGACAAGACCCAGCGCATCCAAACGATCACGCATTTCCTTAGCTGCTTCCACCACCATCGAAAAAGGAACGTCAGGTCCGGGGTCGAGGTCAAACACAAGGCGGCCTGGGACTTCAGGCTGTTTTGTTTCGCAATTCCAAGGATGGAGCTCAAGTGCTGCGACCTGAGCCACCGCCGCCAGCCCCTCGACGCGGTCAATCTGGAGGTAGGGCTTTTTGTCACCGAACACCGTGACGAGCTCGAGAAGGTTGGAAGTCCCCATCATCGCGTGTCGTTGGAAGAACTGCTCGCCATCGATGCCGTCCGGGGCTCGGATGATCGAGCAAGGTCGCCCTTTGATGTGATCGATCAACCAGGGGCCGACCGCTTCATAATATTCGGCGAGGTCCTGTTTTGTGACCGGCTTGCCATCGCTTGCATCGGGCCAAAGAGGCTTGGCCGCATTGGAGATCAACACTCCCATCACATTCGCTTTTGCGCCGGAACGACGATGGCTGGAAACTTTCGCGTCCTTCGGCGGCTCCGGGAGTTCTGCTGCTTCAGGGTCCGCTGGCTTCTCGGCCTCCACCTCCGATGCGGGCTTGTCCTCACGCAGGCCTTTGAATGCTGCCTGTCGAACCATGCCGTCGCCGGTCCATCCCTCGAACTCTATCTCGGCAACGAGCTCGGGTTTGACCCAGACCACGTCTGGATCCCGCTTCGGAGCGCCAATCCCGGTGAACGGCGAGGTCTTCGCCTCTACCTCCTTCAACTTCCGCACCAGCGTAGCGACCTTGGCCGCTCCGTACCCGGTCCCGACGCGCCCGACATAGACGAAGCTGTCGCCGCGATTCACGCCGACCAGAAGCGAACGGAACCTTCCATTCGTTTTGGCCCAACCACCGATGACGACCTCGTGGCCCGCCCGGCATTTGGATTTGGCCCAGGTTTTCGTCCGGCCGGATCTGTATGGGGCATCAGCCCGCTTGGAAACAATGCCTTCTAGAGACAGTTTGCAGGCTGACTTGAGCACCGCATCGCCGCCTGTATCGAAATGATCGACAAATCGAAAACGAGGATCGTCGCCGCTTTCCTTCATCAAGTCTTGGAGGCGTTCTTTCCGAACCACCAGTGGCTCGTCGCGCCAGTCCTTGTCTCCCTCGAAAAGCAGATCAAACGCGAAGTAGACAAGATCGTCTGTCTTTCCCTCGGACAGAGCCGCCTGGAGTGCGGCGAAGTCCGGCGCGCCATGTTCGTCGAGTGCACAGATTTCACCGTCGATGATCGCGCTGGGCAGTGCTGAGAACGATTTCGAGATCGATGGATACTTTGCCGTCCAATCAAGTCCCTTGCGGGTCTTCAATGTAACTTCGCCTTCAACGATTCGGGCTTGAATCCTGTAGCCGTCAAACTTAATTTCGTGGATCCAACCGTCCACTGACGGGGGACGGGAAAGGCTCTCGCAGAGCTGCGGCTGGATGAACTCGGGCATTGCCGATGTCTGCGTTTTCGGCGGTGTCGTCCGAGCAGGTTTCGATACTCGGCCTTTCCGCTCTTCTGCGGCGAGCCCATGCTTACTGTCCCAAACAGCATCGGCAGGCGCGGCCTCGCCAGCGACCATGAACGGCTTGGGCTTGCGGCCTTTGCCAGTGGCGATGACGTCCATGGTCCGCCCGGATGCTACGGAGGTGGCATCGTCAAGAATAGCCTCGCCTCTGCTCTCAACGGCATGGTCGTCGTGGTGCTTGATAAGCAGCCAGTTGGTTCGCTTGCCGCCGTTGCGATCATGTTTCATGCGGACAAGGACGAAGCTGCCGCGCAGGCGCTTTCCCTCGAGCGAGAACTTGAAGTCGCCGTCTTCCAGCGCCTGCTGGGGGGTCTTTTTTCCTTCCGGCTCCCAATACCCCCGATCCCAGAGCATGACGGTACCGCCGCCGTATTGGCCTTTGGGAATTGTTCCCTCAAAATCACCGTAGTCCAAGGGATGATCTTCGACTTCGACGGCCAAACGCTTATCGTGCGGATCGAGCGACGGACCGCGGGTCACCGCCCAGGATTTGAAAACCCCGTCCAATTCCAGTCTGAGATCGTAATGCAAACGCGTGGCATCGTGCTTTTGAATGACAAAGCGCAGACGGTTGGAGGCGTTCAGCTTGCCTGCCCCGCTCGGCTCCTTCGTCAGCTTGAAATCACGTTTTTCCTTGTATTTGGAAAGCTTGTCGTCTGCCATCGGACCCTCGGAACACTTCGATGATGATCGCCATAACGCGCGGCCTCTGCAAAAGATGCGTTAGCTGCCGGCTCCTGGCAAAAATAGCGACTTACCTTCCGCTAAAGTGACCCCAAGTGAGGAACAAACCAGGCATCTCGCCGTTCACGAAGAATTCCCACGGAGTATCTTGCATGGCACCTCGGTCATTCTGGAAAGGCTACCTCAAGCTTTCTCTGGTGAACTGCGCGGTCTCCATGGTCCCAGCGACCAACGAGAGTGAGAAGGTACGGTTCCATACCCTGAACCGAGCCACGGAAAACCGTGTCGTCAGCCGCTACGTCGATTCCGTGACCGGGCGCGAGGTGGGTGAAGACGACGAGGTCAAAGGTTTTCAGCGTGGCGAAGATGAATACGTCATGCTGGAAGACGACGAGATAGATGCCGTCGCGCTGGAAAGTACGCGTACGATTGATATCGAGACTTTTGTCCCAAAAGATTCGATCGAATGGATCTGGTACGACACACCGCATTACCTCACACCGAGCGACAAGGTCGGAGAGGAAGCGTTCGCCGTTATCCGCGAGGCGATGGCGATCAAGGGCGTGGTCGGAATTGCTAGACTTGTGATGTATCGGCGGGAACGGGCCGTGATGCTTGAACCCCGCGATAATGGTATCGTCCTGTGGACACTGCGTTACGGCGACGAAGTGCGTGATCCGAATGAATATTTTAAAGCTATCGGACCGGAAAAATCCGAATCTGACTACATGCAGCTCATGGAAAAGTTCATCGAGGCTCGCTCAACGCCATGGAACCCGTCTATCGTTGATGACCCGGTCCAAGACCGCATCCTCGACATGATCGCCGCCAAGAAAAAGGGCAAATCGAAGAAGAAGGCCGCCCCAAAGGCCGAGGGCAAGGGGTCAAGCAACGTGATCAACATCATGGACGCTCTCAAAAAGAGCCTGGAAGCGTCAAAGAAAAAATAATCTCCAGATTAGTCAGCTCGCCTTGCGGGTCGGAGCCTTTTTCTTCTGCGGGGTGTCAGCGCTTTTCGCCGATTTCTTGCTTTGCTTTCTCGCATCGTTCTTGAGGCCGGCACTCTGCCGGAGGGCATCCATCAGGTTCACAACCTTCGTTGGTTCCGGAGCCGGGCGTGATTTGATCTCCCTGCCCTCGAGCTTGGCCTTTACCACTTCCGTCAGTGCGTCCTCATAGCGGTCATCAAACTTGCTGGGATCGAACTTGCCCATCTTGCCAGCGATAATGTGGTCGGCCAGATCGAGCAGTTCCTTTTCAATTTTCAGGTTCGGCGTATCGCTGAAGGCATCTTCTGCCGAGCGGACCTCGTATTCGAAATTGAGCGTTGATGCGACGAGCCCCTTTCCGTGGGGTCTGATCAAAAGCTTGCGGACCCGCCTGAACAGTACGGTCTCAGCAATAGCGGCCACTTTCTTCTTTTCTAGCCCATCACGAATCAGGATGAAGACTTCGCGGCTCTGCTTATCCGACGGGGAAAGGTAGTATGGCTTGTCGAAGTAGACGTCATCGATGTCCTCGCAATCGATGAACATGTCCGCGTCGAGCATTTTGTCCGCGTCCGGAACCGCTGCGGCGACCTCTTCTGGCTCGAAGACGACGTAGTGCCCGTTGGAATCTTCGTAACCCTTAACCTGGTCATCCCGCTCAACCACCTTACCCGTTTCGCCGTCGACGAACTCGCGTCGGACACGATTTCCGGTCTTGCGGTTCAGGGTGTGGAAGGCAATTCGCTCTGATGTCGAAGCTGCAGTGTAGAGGGAGACAGCGCACGTAAGCTCACCGATCTTGAGAAACCCTTTCCAGTTCGCGCGTGGTGCCATCTGCCATCTCCCCTGCAAAAGAGAAAAATGCTCACGAACAGCTTTAGTTCCGTAGACAGCGCTTCAGTTGCATGAGGCATGCGCGTACACAAGTTCTTGGCTGATACTGTGCCGTATTGCGGAAGAAACCATACAAGCCGTACCGAGCGCACGCTGGAATTATTATTCGGGCATTAATAAAGTTAATAGCCAGCCGACGGAGTTGGCCCGCAGTATGAGTACCAGCCCCACTGACCCACCCTTTTTCCTCGGGTGTACTGTTTGAGAGATTGTTTGCTCTCGCCCAACTTCGATGGAGCAGAGCTATGTCTCTTTTTGATCCGTTTCGCACCGTTGTGCCCGTGACCGATATTATTCTCATGGTGGAAGACGAACCCTTTATCGCAATCGATATGGAAGAGACGCTCTTGAACGCGGGGTATTCGGTTGAAGCGCGCTCGTCGCGAACAAATGCCTTGAGGTGGCTTTCTGAAAACACCCCATCCGTCGCCATTCTGGATGTTTATTTGAAAGATGGCGACGGTACGGAGATCGCGTTAATTTTGCGAGACCGAGGCGTACCCATCATCTTTTGTTCGGGGGGAAGTCCCTACGACCTCCCCGAAGACTTCCGAGCCGCATCGTGTGTTCACAAGCCATTTATGGGCGGAGAGCTTCTACACGCAGTCAGCAATGTTAGGGGAGCGGCTCCACCCGTTGAGGAAATGGAGGCGCAACCATGACGATGGAAACATCCCCCGTTGCTGAAGACGCCATCAGGCAATTAGCCAGGAATGTCTCGGTGCACGGGGTGCATTAGCCGGCTGAGACAAATGCATGACATGCTTTTCGGCACCATCCAAAGTATTGGCAGACGGAACTAATATCGGGAAACCGAGTTCAGTAGGCATCACAAACGTGAGACTGCAAACGAACCGAATATGACCGCACCCCCTGCGAAGCAAAAAGCACTCGATGCGGCACAAGCAGCCGCTGAAGCTTTTGGCGGAGATCGCAGCTCTTGGCGCTCGTTCGGTGCGGTCGCGGCCTGGTTTGGCGGCGTTTTCGGGACCAAGCGTGCGCTCGTCATCAATGTCTCTGATCGTCGCATTGCCTAACTACCACTCGCGGGCATTGTGCCAGCGGGTTCTCCAACGAAGAACGGATATCCAAATGGCCGAAACGAAGAAGCTTGAAGACCTGTTTCTTGACACGCTCA
This sequence comes from Hyphomicrobiales bacterium, assembly GCA_900473045.1. GTDB lineage: Bacteria > Pseudomonadota > Alphaproteobacteria > Rhizobiales > Rhizobiaceae > Pararhizobium. The sequence goes on along the minus strand of UCKS01000017.1, from coordinate 52,111 downwards.
AGGACGTCTATTTTGCAGAACAGAAGATCGTCGAAACTCTTCCGATGATGGAAGAAGCAGCAAAGAGCGTGCAGCTCAGAGATGCTTTCACCAAGCATCTTGCCGAGACAAAGGTCCACGTCGAACGCCTTGAGCAGGTGTTTGAGATGATCGGCGAGGAGCCGGAGGCAAAGACCTGTGACGCAATCCTCGGCATCACCGACGAAGGCGCCGAAATCATGGAAGAATATGAAGGCTCCCCTGCGTTGGACGCTGGTCTTCTCGCCGCCGCACAAGCGGTCGAGCACTACGAGATGTCGCGCTACGGCACCCTGCGGACCTGGGCACTGGAGTTAGGCTTTAACGATGCCGCCGGACTTTTGCAGACGACACTTGACGAAGAGCAGGCGACCGATCTGGCTCTGACCTCCATTGCAACATCCGTTGTCAACCGGAAGGCAGAAGGCTGAACGAGCAGTTTTGGGTCCACCGTGTCCGCGGTGGACCTCCAATTCCCGGACGGTGTCATGGAAATTATTCGCAAGCATGCCCACGAAGAGAAATCTAGTGTGACGGTGGAATTCGATGGCGAAGGCGGCGATGTCGTCTCCCTTCACATGAAAAAACATGACGGTGGAAGTCTCAACCGCCTTAACGCGGAAGATAAGGCAAAGGCGGTGATGGTTCAGATCGCGACGTTCGATCTGGATCCAGAGCGCACCGACGATGTTCGCACACCAACAGCGCAGGACATTGACAGCACCGACGCGAATGACGATTAGGCACCCGCTTTGGCGTTGCGATTGATTCGCCTTTCCGCGATAGATGCCTGGAAGAAGCGGAATTTGTGGTGATAGACGTCGCGAACGCAGCTGTGATGCCGGGCCACCTCTCCGGCGTATACTTTGCACATCAAGGCCATCAACACTTCGCACATCAAGGCCACCAACACTTCCGGGACGCTGGTAGCTCCGACCGGGTATTTGTGGCTACGAGTGTTTTTTCAGGTTGTCGGTGGGATGCAAGACAAATGAGAGATGGAACTTGAGGCCATCCGCAGCGTATTCGACCTCGCTTTTCGGTTCCATTGTCGGTGGAAAAGAGGACGTGAACATCAACGCTTGTCTGTGACTGCGAAAACCGTTGAGCCGGCTCATCAGCCATTCTATCCTCCCGTCATCCGCTCAACTATATACAAGCTGGTGGATCGGTTGGGATTATCTTGCACGCAAAACGGGGTTCACTGATGAGCGGCTCATAATCAATCGGGTGTTTGCCCGATCCAGCGATGATCGGAATTGCTTTATGATATGGTCCCGGCAATACCCTTCTACAGAGTCAACCACCGATCCCACATACGGATCCCAATTCAGAGCGCTAGCTTTCGTCGACTAGCTTTTCCACAGCGTTGATGACGTGTGTTACTCCAGGAGCCGCGCAGTCGAGTTCTCGAAACACAACTTGGGCGTCTTTGGCGTAGTCCTATTTTCCTTTCTAAACCCTCTCATCAACACCTGCGTCAAAGATTGTATCTCAATCGGAGCGTGTCGAAACCCTTAAATTTTAGGAAATTCCTTTTGGAGAAGTTTGACAGTCGTGCCGTGGCAGGTAGATTTAGAAATCCGAGGCCGCCACGGGGCGGCCTCGGAGGGTCTCAAATTACAAACCGCGCTTAGGGTAACGGTTCCGCTCAGCATCGATCTCGGCCTGGGTGTATGGGTCAGCCGCATCGTCGAATGCCGTCCAGCCTTCGCCCTCGTATGCGGTCCGGCGCGTCGGCAGATCGACCCAGTTGGACCGTTGAAGGATAGCTTCTGCTTCAGCCGCCTGGGACTCGTCTACCTTTGCGGTCACGAGTGTTCCGCCGCGGCGAACGCCTTCCGCATAGACATGGGCATCGCGTTCATCTACGCCGGAATCCGTTAGCGCACCGATCAGCCCGCCAGCCGCGCCTCCAACAACAGCGCCGGCGACGGCACCTGCTGCAGTCGCAGCGAGCCAACCTGCGGCGACGACTGGACCGACGCCAGGGATTGCCATAATGCCCAAACCAGTCAGCAGCCCGCCGACACCACCAACGGCCGCACCAATGCCTGCCCCCGTGCCCGCGTCTTCGGCGGCATCGTTGTCACCATCCTTGTACCGTCCGTCCGCATTGTTCGAGACGATGCTGATGTCGCCGTCGGAAATACCCGAAGCTTTTAGCTGATCGACCGCACTTGTGGCATCGGAATAGCTGTCAAAAAGTCCTGTAACGGTTTTCGTCATGAGACGTCTCCTTGTTGTCTGAAAAGGTATGATTACTTGGCAACGATGTTGCCCTGATAGTCGAGCGTCACCGCAACGGGCTTGCCGTCCTTTGTTGCCTTGCCCTGCCAGACGCCCTTGTCGTCGAGCTTCAACTCAGTAACATCAGCGTAGCCGGCTTCGACGATACGGTCCTTCGCCTGCCCCTCCGTGAAGCTGTTCGCACCCTCGACCGGCGCGGTTGCGTTCTGGTCGGAAGGCGTTGCGACGGCTGGGGTATCACCGTCAGGGTTAGGTGTTGGCGTCGCGGTCTGCGCGAACACCGAGGTCGCGGAAAACGCGATTGCAGCAGTGGCGATGAGCAAATTCTTCATGAAGACTCCTCCCTATTTGGACCATCAGCGGTCTTGGAAACGCAACCCATGAGCGGTCATTTTGTTCCGAACGCCGAGATACTCCCGGCTGAATGGTCAATGAAACCGGAATAGGGGATTAATGCAGTTGGGTTCGTCGGCATTGCCCTGAGCGGTTGTGTCGCGACCTGTCCGCTGGTCCATCGGAGGTAAGAGGCGAGGTGAAGCAGGCGAGACACGTGCATGGCGAGCCCTACTACCTCCACTGCAACCGCGTTGCGGCTGCAGTATCCACCATCTACGAAAAAATCGTCGCCTATCTGCATGATGTCGTTGAAAAAGGCGGCTGGTCAATTGAGCGTTTGAAGGCTGAGGGTTGCTCCGATCCAGTTGTCTTCGCTGTAGATGCTCGAACCAAGCGTGAGGGCGAGAGCGATGAAGCCTTTGTGCATCGGGTGGCATCGGATCGGCTGGCCAGACCCGTCAAAGAAGCCGATCTGGAAGGCAACCTCAAACAGGCCCAGACGGCTGGGATCGAGGCCGCCAAATATGTCGAAGGTTTGAACACGCTGAGCGTGGACGACAGCGCGGGACATTCCTAAGGGCTTTTCTCCCGCGAACTGCCCTGGGGTAATCTCGCCATGCTATTCATTGTGCCGAGTCGGGGAACTTCCATTTCTCGTCCATGATTTCAGTGCGGCCTAGAGATGCCGACAGTGTTTCACCTTTTTCGCCTTAATGTTATTGGCCGAATCCACGTTCAGTGGAGGGGTGGAGGGCGCGACGGACGGGTTGGATGCTCGCCTGGCGTTTCGTTGCCCGCAGCGAGAAATCGGAAAAATCACTGCGTTCATCATCTCCGTCGTGTCCGATTGACGCGCCGCGACCTCGAGTCCGAAACCAATCAGCCTTATGAAAGTTCCCTGCGCGTGAGGCAATAAACCGAAGATCAAAGTCGTTACCCCGAAACCCCCGATGGAACGAACACAACATTTTTCACGGAGTGATTTTGCGGGATGGTGTCAGCGGCGCTCGCTGCCGAAAATTTCTATCTTACGGCCGGTTTTACGGCGACCTTCAAGGCACCGATGGCCGTGGTCCAAGACGCTGCGTCGTAATCCGCCTGACGTCTCGATCGCCAGTCTCGCCTTTCGCGCCGACCGACAGGTGATATTGACGCCCTGTCTACCGTTGGCGGCAGGTCATCCGCGATGGAACCTTAGAGGACCGAAACGTGCTCTGCCTTTGCCTTTCCGGTCGTTCGATCCTGTCCGACCTCGCAACTGACCGTGTCACCTTCGCGCAGCGAACTACCGACCGCGCGCTCCGGCGTGATAAAAGGCAAAGCTTTTTGCGTCGTTGAAAAACTTGACTGTTCCCGTTGCCGCATCGCTTCTTTACTTGGTAAATCGTCTGGATAACGCGAGCAAACTATAGGGCTCTCGTCTTCGTCAACCATTGACGGCAATGACAGACCCGACCTCCTTTTTGGCTGCGAGGTTTACTCTGTCGTAGAAAGGCCTGTTGCGATATTCTTGGCCGATGAAGCTCGGCCAAACCATAGGGTTCTCCACCTCTGCAGATGGCACCCGTATCGCCGTTGCGTCCTGCGGGAAAGGGCCGGTTATTCTGAGGGCTGCGCACTGGCTCAGTCATGTCGACTACGATCTCCAGAGCCCCGTGTGGCGTCCGTGGCTACAGGCGCTTTCGGGTCAAAACCAGTTCGTACGCTACGATCCACGTGGCTGCGGGCTTTCCGACCGCCACGTCGCCGATCTCTCGGTTGACGCGTGGCACGCGGATCTGGATGCTGTCGCCGCGTCGATCGAAGAGCCGCGTTTCATCCTCCTCGGCCTCTCGCAGGGCGGCGCTCTTGCCGTTGCTTATGCAGCACGCCATCCCGAGCGCGTATCACATCTCGTATTGCTCAACGCCTATGGCCAAGGCGCCCGGGTTAGAGCCCAGACGGACGCAGAGCGGCTGGAAGCCGAGACACTCGTCAACTTCATTCGCGTGGGCTGGGGACGCGACAATCCGGCGTTCGCCCAGTTTTTCACCAATCTCTTCATTCCGGACGGGACGGCGGAACAGCATCGCTGGTGGGGCGATCTCGAACGTCAGACAGCAACCGGCGACGTTGCCGCTCAACTGCTTAGGAACATGCAAGGGATCGATGTCCTGGACCTTGCGGCGACGCTCCGTGTCAAAACGCTGATCGCACACAGTCGTGGTGACATGCGCGTACCGTTCGATCAGGGCCGCAAGCTTGCGGGAGCGATCCCGGGATCCCGCTTCGTACCGCTCGAGAGCAAGAACCACGTCCTTTTGCCGGACGAGCCAGCCTGGGCCGTGTTCCTCGCCGAGCTCGGATCGTTTCTGGGAAACGGTCAACCGCCTCGCCCGCCTGCGGTCCGTGACGCAGGTTTGACGCCTGCCGAGGTCATCCTTTTGGATCTCATAGCAGAGGGGCTCGACAACCGCGCCATCGCCCAGCGCGTCGGCAAGAGCGTGAAGACAGTGCGCAACCAGCTGTCAGCGATTTTTGGAAAGCTGGGAGTACGCAGCCGCGCCCAAGCGATAGTCATTGCGTTATCACAATAGCAGGCCTCGTGCGGGCACCCTGTCGCCCGTACTGCGGAACGGGACATCTGTCCCCAGGCTTTTTGGCTTTCTCTATGGCGGCGGGACGTGTGCCTCATGCACTCCTCGCAGTCGAGCCCATACTTGGGTCCTGACGGCGCTGTGCCGTTGCGATCGGAGGAATTGATATGACGGATGTAAACGAAGCGGCCCTTCATGGACTCGTGGGCCGCGTGCTGGGCGACCTAGGCGGAGCGGTTAGCGTGCCGCTGGTGCGGATCGGAGATGCTCTCGACCTATACCGGACACTCAAGACGATAGGGCCGGCGACGGCGGACAAGCTTGCCGATGCTGCAGGATGCTCCCCCCGCTATGTGCGTGAGTGGCTTGCCGCCCAAGCTGCCTCCGGCTACGTGCATTACAAGGACGAGCGCTTTTCTCTCACTCCAGAGCAGGCGTTGGTGTTTGCGGAGCCCGACAGCCCCGTCAATCTGATCGGTGCATTCGATACCGCTGCAGCGATGATGGAAAATCAGCCGAAGGTGCAATCCGCCTTCAAGACCGGCCGCGGTGTGGCTTGGGGCGACCAGGCCGGTTGCATGTTCTGCGCCGTGGCAAGGCTCTTTAGGCCGGGCTACGTCAATGCCCTCGTGCAGGACTGGCTTCCGGCGCTGAATGGGGTCGTCGACAAGCTGAAAGCCGGAGCCGATGTTGCCGACGTGGGATGCGGGCACGGATTATCGACGATCCTGATGGCGCAAGCTTTCCCCAACTCTTGGTTCAAGGGCTATGACTTCCATCCAGGCTCGATCGCCGCTGCGACTGCGCATGCCCGATCGCATGGATTGACAAACGCGCAGTTCGAAGTCGGCAAGGCCGAGGACTTTGCCGGGCGCGACTTCGATCTGATCACCTGTTTCGATTGCTTACACGACATGGGTGATCCTGCGGCAGCAGCAACGCATATTCGCCGATCACTCAAGGACCACGGCACCTGGATGGTTGTTGAGCCATTGGCCGGGGACACGCTGGAAGACAACATCAATCCGGTCGGCAGGCTTTACTATTCGGCGTCGACAATGATCTGCGTTCCCACGTCGCTGGCCCAGGAGACAGGGCGTGCTCTGGGTGCCCAGGCGGGAGAGAAGCGGCTGGCAGAGGTGATCCGGTCCGGAGGTTTCACGCATGTCCGGCGCGCGGCCGAGACCCCCCTGAATATGATCCTCGAAGCCACTGACGGCGGGTGAAATCAGAGCTTTGGCTTCGGTGCGGGCAACCTCTGCTCGGCAAGAGGTGTCCGGGCAGATTGGACACCTGCCAATATCATCGCGACCACCATTGAGAAACCGGTGCCAGGAACGACGCAACCGGTGCCATGTCCATAGCACACTGATGACCATTGCTGGCGGGATCTTCTTTTGATCGCCAACCGTGCCGGTCCTTGTGATAGGCGCCGACCGGTCAATCAGAAGTACGGCCACCAGCCGGATATCGAAGAATTCGACGGCATTGCGAACGGTGAATTGCGCCTGCCCGCGTTCGGGCCCAACAAGGAGGCGCCAGGCGTTTGCAGATACCAGGGACACCGGTCCAAGTTAAATGCCGGGCACGAGATCATCTGCTCGTGGCCGCACGCGTATTTGCAACATCCGCAACGGCGGATCTGTCCGCCCGCGCAATCTTAAAATGGTGGTCAGGGATTAACCGGAAGTAGCCGAACTGGTAGGCCTTTTGCTTCGACAAGGCCTGGGACAGGCGTGTGATACTATGCTCTCTCAAATCACAAAAGAAGGACGTTACACCGCACTGGCCGATCTTCAACACCTGTGGGGCGACGGTCCAACTTCATGTTGTCCCGGAAATGATGCATAGTACGATACTTCCTATGCATTGGAATAAGTATGGTTCCCTGAAAGCACCCAATGCCGAAGCAATCCTCTCTCGGGCTGTGTTTAAAGCACGGAACTCTGACCCGTTTCGGCGCCGAATGCTAACCCCGGCGGACCTGTGCTAACATTCTAACAGGGCCAACTACTTCTTTCGTTCGGCCGGGGCCGCAGGCTGGGCTGCCGGTGCGGCATCCGACACGATAACCGGCACGAAGGTAGGGATGGACTGTTTCTCGTACTCCTCGATCCGGCAAAGCTCCTTGCCACGGTCGCCAGGCGGAGGCGAAACGAAGCCGGTCGCGACTGGCTCCATCTCGGAGGCGACGGCTTCCCTCGTGACGAGCCAAGCCAGTTTTTCGAGATTGCAAAGGCAGTCTCGGGCGAGCCGAAATGCCCTCGACGCCTTTGTCGGCCTCGAAAACGTCCGGCGGAACAAATCGCTCGCCCTGACGTTCTTGTGCCGAAACAACTTAAGGGTGGGCCACATGGGCGAGCAGCTTCGGATTCACTACGATTGCATCAGCAAAACCGTTCTTTTGCAACTCGGGAACAACAGCCACGTTTTATCCGAACAGTTTGAGGATAAAGACAGCGCGGAAAACGCTGCCAAAGTTTTCGCGCGAGAGACTTGGGCGTACGAAATGCTTGAGGTTTCCCACTCGGAGAATGCCTCGCCCGGCGTTTAACCATGGATGTACTAGCTTTGCCGTCAGGCACTTGAAGAACTCAGGCAATCGCCCGTCCTTTTCTCTATGAGGTCGATTGACACTGTTGCCCTGCTCAATGACGATCCTTGTCATGAAGACCGTATCCCAGAACCGCTACGACCTGCGCACAGACGGCGTAGCACTTGGGCCGTCTATGCCATCTTCACCGGGCAGACAGCGGAAGTGAACGGCATCCCGGAAGATGGTCTTGACATTCAGATTGCCGACGATCTCGTGGATTTGCTAAATCTCGAGTGTATCAACCGTCGCAAGGGATCGACGCATTGACAGCTACCACGGATTTCATCGCAGAATTATTCCGAGCAGCCAATGAGATCGAGAAGTTGGCGACGCTGGAAAGGGTCCGGCTGCTGCAGCGCGCTATCGTTACGATCCGCGACATGCGCGACATATTCCGACCAGTGGCACCGAGGCGGATCCGTTGAGCGGAATAGCCACCGTAGCGGCGTCTATCGACCGGCGACCGAACAAAGAGGCCCGCTCTGCACTGTTGAACGCCGCTGCCATGCTCCGAGATCTGCGGATTGTGATGAGTGCCCAGGTAGAGGTGATCATAAAGGCGGCGCGAGAAACCTAAGTTCGGTTTACCAAGCCTTTACCCTTAGCGGGCAGTGTACTGGTAAGCGCGACATGTTTTTCTTACGCGCACGTCACTTTCATCTACTTCACTTTCCCCGTTTCGGCGGGTTTCTTTTTTGCAAAGCGTACCGGAAAAGCGGAATTCGGCCTTCCCTGTTGGACGTGTCCGCTTATTGTGGCGGACGGCAGTCCTCACTCTCTGGGCGGCCACTTCCCCGCATCCACATTGCCAAGTGTCAGATGCGTATTTGCCCCGCCCTCATTCGGCGGGGTTTTTTATGCCCGGCGTCGGACCGCTGGCAATTTGACTAAGCTGCTCTGGGACAATCCTTAAAACGCGCAGGTGCGGGAGCATCCCCTGTCAGGTCAATGAGGGCGCGATCAGCGCCATCGGAGATGGCTAAGAGCACTTCGTCACGCGTCCGCCCCCCAAGAGAGGCCTTTCCACCATTCGGAACACCTCCAACTGCAACGCTTTTTCGCACGCATGACGCCTTTTAAGGCCGTTTGGTAAAGTGATGCTCTTCAGAATTTCCTCTTATTTCCCCGCAACAACTCCAGGATGCGTCTCATCGTTCCATTCTCCCTGTGGCTGAATTATTGTTAGGTGGTCCTCGCAGGCGTCCTGAACGCACAAAGCCCCTCATCGGTTAACGGCAGGGTGCTTGGCTCGGAACGACGTGACGACCTGCATGGAGCACCTGGCGCGCGATTATTGGGACTACTGGCCGGCGGTGCGCCACTAAACTGACCCGACCGTAAACAGATACTTCCCCAGCAAAAAATGTGATGTGTATAAAATATTTTATTGTTATCGCACGAATTCGTCTCTTTAATCCTGAGTTGTTGAAACACCTACGGGTCAGAGAGGAGACCCCAATGGACGCCAGAACAGCCAAATCGATCCTTATTCTTGAAGACGAGCCGCTCATCGCTTTGGATCACGATGAAATCGTCGAGCGTGCTGGCTTTATGCAGATCACGATATTTTCCTCGTGCGCTTCCGCCCACGAATGGCTCCGGTCAAATACCCCCAACGTTGCCCTTTTGGATGTCCGCCTAAAGGATGGACCGTGCTCCGACGTTGCAATGCTTTTGAGGAACAAGGGTATTCCCTTCGTCGTTTGTTCGGGCTCAAGCAAGGAGGATGCAGATCCGGCATTTCTCCATGGACTTTGGGTTTCAAAACCCTGCATTCCCGACGAGTTAATCGCAGCACTCACACAGGCCAAAGCAAAGGTGGCCAGCCAAGCATAGGAGGTTTCAATTGGAAGAGCGCAAACCGAGACGCAAGCGCGGAACATCCCCTTATGGAAACTTCGAGCAGTCCAAAGCTATTGCTGAGGAGACGATCAGGGAACGTCGCGAAGCCGACGCCCGCAAAACTCAGCGCCTACGGGAGTTAAGGTTGGCCGAAAAGCTGAACTCCCCGCCAAAGTAGTCGCCGGAACATTTCGTCCGTAGTCTGGTTTCGGGAAAAGGAGGCACGACGATGATCAACACGCCCAAGTACCCTGCTTCCCATGAAGATCGTCACCTGGTCTGCCAGGAAGACGTTGAGGGTCCGCTGCGGATGGTCCTTGATCTGGCGACCACGCACGGCTGGGACACCATGAAACGATCACAGCTATGGAAAAGGTGCTGAAAAATCTGCGCCTCGCCCATGCCGAGGACCCAGATATTACTGACGACCCGCTGGCAGACAGCGGCAATGCCAACGACTTCGGCACCTTCCCCTCGGCAGATGGATTGGTCAAGGCCTTTGTAGATGAGCGAGAAAAAACATGACCATCTACGATTGGACCATCAAAATGCCGGGACGCAAGGACGTCCAGCACGTCACCGACTTGGCGGAACTTCGTGACTATTTGCGCGTCATGGATCTTCCCGGATTGGCGCCGCCGGAATTTATCACCATCGACGCGGAAGTCGCGGACCACGGCACCTATACCCACAACGAAGGCAGCATCGACGAGTGGTCGTTGACCTGGACGAAGGTGGATGGCGAGACCGAGGTTATCGACTAAGAAACGGCTTCACCTGGCAGAGATTGATATCGTGGACGTTGGCCTGAACGCACAAATATTTTTATCGATCGAAGTACTGGATTTCGCTCAACATGGCCGACCGCGGGACCCGCAGCGCGCAAGGGTAAACTTTGATCCGGTTTGATTTCCGCACTTCCTCTCGCAGCAATTAATACATTAGGATGCACTGCCGCGTACAGCACCACCGACATCATCCTATCGGGGTCATCCTGAGACACCGCCGGCGACCTCCCAGACGCCTTGGGTAAAGCTGATGTCGGCCTTCATGCGAGAATGTTTCGCAGCGGTCATTGTGGGCTCCAGTAAACTTCGGAGGCTCTTCGAACTTTAGTCAGCACTCTCTTTCCATCCCATTCTTTTGCAGTAGGCCTCTCGGGCAGTTACCCCCGCGTGCCTGTCTACAAATGGACCGGGCAATGTGGTGAACTCTTGTCGAAAACTGACGAGGATCGATCGCGCGACAACGTCGTAAAAAGATTGCCATTCCTTCTAGCGCAGAGGTCGTCGCAAGGGGCGTCATTAATTGTCTAATTAGCGACTTGATGGACGCGCTTACCTGGAAGGACAGAAAATCGCTGATCGGTTCGAACGGTCAACCGACGCGTCGGTCGGCGCAAAGGTCCGCGACCCGGTGCGGCCGGTTGACGCGCGGGCCAACTGCGCTGCGTGGTTTTAATCGCTGATAACGCCGAGGGGAACGGACAGTCGAATTGAGAGGCCGTTCGACATCCACTCGCGCGAGATATCGACCCCGAGGCTCTTTCCGATTATCTGCTCGAGCCGGCTTCCAAAACCGATCGAGTGTGTCTGCGACGGAACGTGTTGGGGACCGTTGCTCTCGAGCCAGACGATATCCAGGATTTCGCCCTTCTGCGTCACTCCGATATCCAGCTTCCCCTCTTCGACGGACAGCGCACCATATTTCGCGGCGTTGGTTGCGAATTCATGGAACAGCAGCGCGAAATCTGTAATCTTGTTGCCGCTAACGTCGATGTCATCTCCGGCTAGCTCCCAACGATTGGCACCGTCCCGCTCATAGGGCGCGAGAATACTCGACAAAAGCCGGAACAGCGTGGTCTGCGGTCCGCCGGTCGCAGCCTCAGCGTTCGGGCTTGGCAATGTCATCTCATGCGCTCGGGACAGAGCCACCAATCTGTCCTTCATCCCGGCGGCCAGCTCAGCAGTCGTCGTTGCCGTCCTTGCCGCAAGGGTGATGATGCTGCCGGTAATGGCGAATAGGTTTTTTACGCGGTGATGCATTTCTCGAAGCAAAAGTTCCTGATGCTCGGCAGCTCGCTTGCGCTCTGAGATATCGCGGGCGATCTTCGATGCGCCGATGATCTTTCCGTTGCCGTCCCGAATAGGTGAGATGGTGAGAGAAATATCGATCAGGCTACCGTCTTTACGTCGTCGTATCGTCTCGAAGTGATCGACGCGTTCGCCGGCCTGGATGCGGGCCAGAATGGCTGGTTCCTCGTCTAGGCGATCGGGTGGAATGACGATCGTGATCGGCTTGCCGATTGCCTCGTCGGCCGCATAGCCGAAAAGGCGCTCGGCGCCTTTATTCCAGGTCGTGATGACGCCGTTGAGAGTCTTGCTGACGATCGCATCGTCGGAGGACTCGACGATCGCGGCAAGAAAAGCTGCAGCAATATGTCCCGCCTGCGCAGCTTCGACATCAGCTTCTAACTGCTGCAGACGGCCTTGTACCTGCCCCTCGTGTTGCTGGTCACCGGAAATAGACATCTACACCCCATCGATCAAAGTATTTTTAGACGCCGAGCGGTCAATCCGCCTGGCGCAGCGCCGACCATATTCGTCAAATGGAATCAATAACAGCACGACGCTGGCAAGGGTGACATCATATGAATATTTTCCCTAAAGATTTTGATAGCCATGTCGGGAACCATGGGCCATCCACTTCCTAGATGGAAATCGGAACGAAAACGGAGGGGAGAGCATGGCGCTCAAGCGAATGGACAACATCGGGACTTTTTTCAGGAGCTGGGCCTGGAACTCGAAGATCGGGCGCCGATAGAGGGCGAGTGGGCCGCCCGTGTCACCGGTCTGGGCGACCATGTTCACAGTCGATGATGTCGACGACACAGTCGAGAGGCTGCGCACGCACGGCGCCCAGCTTGTCGGCGATGTCGTCCGATATGAGGACGCCTACAAGCTCTGCTACATCCGCGGACCCGAAGGCCTTCTCATACGGCTTGCTCAGGAACTCGGTTGAGCGCCCGTAAACGATCCCCTTGGGTCAATATTCTGACATCGAGGAACTTGAACGTTTCTGATGGGTTCACGACAGAGAGGAGAAGGACATGCTCAAGCGAACAGGCGGCTGCCACTGCGGCAAGGTGAAATTCTCGGTCGAAGGCGAACCTACTCGGGTTGGGCTATGCCACTGTACGGACTGCCGACAGGAAAGCGGATCGGCTTTCACGTATTTCGGGGTCTGGCCCTCCGAGCAATTTTCGAGCGAGGGCTTTACCACGGATCACGACGGCCGACGATTTTGTCCTGAGTGCGGTTCGCGCCTCTTCTCTGTCGATGAACATGAGGCGGAGATCAAGCTAGGGAGCCTGCGCGACGCGCCAACAGGACTTGTGCCAACCTACGAACTCTGGATTAAGCGTAGGGAGCCTTGGCTTGGGCCCTTGGAAGGCGCTGAGCAGTTCGACGAAGACAAAACATAGGCCCTGTGCGTAGCAGCCGTAACCGATGGTGACCGGGCCGCCATGCCTTTTATCGATTAGATTTCCGCGAAAGAAATCCGCATCCTGGCGCGGCGACTTGACCAACTTGCTTCGAACAGGCTGAATTTCCGGATCTTCATTGTTTTCTCCTGTTTTGCAAAATGCATCTAGGGCGGTTACCTCGCCGCCTAGGCCGGATCCTTGAGATATCCCCCATGCAAACCAGGCGCCTTGAAAGGCTCCGAACCGGCGGCTCGTCCATTTCGCTTATTTGTTCATGAAAACAAAAGGATCCGGCGGACAATTCCAGGGAATTCATCAATGCGAAGGCTGCCTGTAAATGGGGCTCTCCACCGCGCTGCATGCCTAGGCTGCGGCCAGCATTTCCCTCATGGTCGCAATAACGCGGGCATGGTCGTACGGCTTGCTGAAAAACCTGCCTTCAACCGGCAAGAGTTTGTCACTCATTTGGCGGTGGCCGGAAGCCACGATGATCTTGACAGGGGGCCACCTGTTGCGAACGGCAGCTGCCAGCCTCAATCCGTCCATGCTGCCCGGCATGTCAATGTCGGTGAACATCAATCGGATCTCCGGATGTGCGTTCAGCATGTCGATGGCGTCATCCGCATTCGAAGCTTCGAGCACGAGGAAACCTTCATTCTCAAGCGAAATGGCGATGTCCAGCCGGACGAGCGCCTCGTCTTCTACGACCATCACCGTGATCCCCTCTTGCGTCATCCCTCACACTCTCCACTTGACGCTATCGATATGTCTTTTTTTATATGTGCGAGCCGGATGAACGCGCAGAAATGCAAATTGATCCGAAGAGAAGCTGGTTAATTTTTCAGGGGGTTATGACAAAGGCCTTTTCAACCCGTGATTGACGGAAATGTCACAATCACTTCTGTGCTGAAATTCGGCTAAGAGGCCCCTTGACTACGAAACGAAAACCTTCCGGAGCGAATATGACCTCAGGAACCGTACCGAATAACGATCCCAGCGCGGAGCGGACATATCGCGTTCCGTAGCCCTGTCTGGTCGGTTCTCGTACCGCCGGCCCGCCAACCTCGGTCCAGCTCACGAAAAATTCGTCACTGTTGTTTTTGGCAATTGACCACACGAGTTCAACGTGCCCCTCAGGGAGCGAAAGCGCGCCATATTTAATGGCGTTCGTTATCAGTTCGTGGAGGCAAAGCGCGATCGTCGTTCCAGCTTCCCGGTTGATGACAATATCCGGCCCACTGACATTAATGCGGCTCACGCCATCACTGTTGTATGGAGAAACGGTCAGTTCAACGACAGCTGAAAGCGAGACCTCCTCGCCGCCGGCCTCAAACACAGCGCTGTGGACGTTGGATAGTGCCTGGAGCCGACCGGCGAAATCGCTCGCCAGTCCCTCAACGGACGTGGCGCCGCGGCGTGTCATCTGGAAGATCGACGTTACACTCGCTAGAATGTTTTTTACCCGGTGATTGAGCTCCAGTCGCAGCTCTCGTTCGCGCTCGATGGAATCCCGGACCTGGCGTTGGCGCAGCCGCACCAAAAGGTTCGACTGGATCCCGTTTACAAGCTCCAATGGCGCGATCGGACGCGTGTAAAACAAGAGACGCGAGCCGGGCAAGGAATTCAGCAATTGACTGCGAATTCGTGCAATCGCCGCCGCGCGCTCCAAAAGGACGATGATCGGCACTTCTGACCAGTCGGGCTGCTCGGCGAGATGCTTGGCAATGCGCGCAACAACCTGCGGGTTAAGGGCCTCGTGGGTAATGACGATGATGCCCGGAGACAAAGAGAGGTGCTCGACCAGATCTCCGTCCGCCTTGGCGGCCTTGACCTCGATCTTCTGTTCACGAAGAGAGGCTGCGACGTAATCGGCGTCCTTGCGAAAGGGAGCAAGGACGAGCACCCAGTCCAGTTCACTTTCGGTGGGGACCGCCTTCATTTCGGATCAGGTAGGGGATTATATGCGACCACACTGACGCGACCGCTTTCGATGATCAGTTCACGAATATTAAGATCGTGCGGACCGTGACGCTTTTTGACGACGGTAATATTTCGGCGAAGGCGCCCTTCGTGTTCCATGATCCGCAGCAGCAGACCGGTGTCGCCGAGAAAGCTCACATCCACGTCGATGCCGACATTCTGACCGATCAGACCGTGCTGAGCAACGATCAGCATCGTCAGAACACCCGAACGAGCAAGGTATTTCAACAACGACTGGATGTCTCGAACCGCTTTCTCGCGATGGGGTAGAGAGTTCAGGTATCCCGTCAGACTGTCGATGACCACGACTCGTGATTTGTTTTGTGTGACGGCATCCTGGACGATCTGGCCAAACTCGCCGGGCGAGATTTCGTTGGGATTGAAATCTCGCAGGATGAGCTTGCCATCTTTGTGAAACTGCCTGAGCTCCATGCCCAAACCTTCGGACCGACGAAAGAAGGTTTCCAGCCGCTCCTCGAATAGAAAAAGAGCGACATTCTCTCCGCGTTCAAGCGCCGCCGTCGCATAAAGGGAAGACATCGTCGATTTACCAGTGCCTGACTGCCCGATGACCAATGTAGTCGTTCCAGGCTCCTGGCCACCGCCGAACATTTCGTCAAGTTCGGCAACCCCGGATTTGATGAGCTGCGGCTTGGAGCTTTCTGATGCAGCGCTGGGCATGATGCGTGGAAACACGACAACGCCCTCGCCTTCACGGATAGCCATATCGTGATAGCCGTCGGCAATCGGCACGCCGCGCATCTTGGAGACCTCGATACGGCGGCGCACGCCACCATATTCCTCCAGCGACTTGTCGAACCGGATAACGCCGTGGGCAAGCCCTTCGACCTCCTCGCCGCTACGGTCGTAGCCGGGCGTCTGTGTGTCGAGCAGCAGTGCGACAACGTTCTTTTTGGCAAGGAACGATTTGAAGCCGATCAGTTCACGGCGAAAGCGCGGGCTATCGCCGGTAATTAGTCGAATCTCAAGGAGGGAGTCGTAGACAAGGCGGCGAGGCTTATGTTCCTCGATTGCGGCTTCAATGGTCTTTCTCGTCTCGTCCAGACGGAGATCGGCGGTCAGAAATATGCTCTGGTCATCGGCCTCATTAAGGGTGCCCGATGTGGACAACTCTTCCACCCGGATCCCGTCGAGCGTCCATCCGTGCGACACGGCGATTGCCTCGAGCTCCGCGGCCGTTTGAGACAACGTTACGTAAATACAGCTCTCGCCGGCCTCGACCCCTGTGCGTAAAAACTGTAGCGCGGCTGTTGTCTTGCCCGATCCCGGCGCCCCCTGAAGCATGTAGAGGTTCGACGCAGGTAGGCCACCGCGCAGGATTTCATTCAGTCCTGCAATTCCGGTGCTGACAACTGCTGACTTCTTCTGTTTGGGCATGTTCGTCTTCCGCTAAAATGCTCGGCGCATATTGAAAATCGGTGGCGTGCATCATCCAGGGAAGAGCAGCCTTGTTCTTATATGTGTCTTTCTCAAAACTTCAACGATGTAGGCGCCTAGCGGGAGCGAAAGTGGGAGCGACCGTTGCGGGATAAACCGCCTCACAGCGAGAAAGACGATCAGCAATAGAGCGGCTGTGCATTAACTCTGGCTTGGACTTGGCTCAATGACGGATTTGCGGCCGCCAGCTGACTGATCGCTTACGAGTAGGATTGATAACAAGCGAAAATGGCGGCGCGATAGGTCGCGACGCCGCTTTATCCAGTTTAAAGGTGGATTGCAGGCCAACGATCATGTCCGATGCTAAAGATCTCGACATCTTCTGGTTGCTCGACGGCAAAACGCGATGGCAAGGTCACAGCTGCTGAAACGGAGTTGGCAGAGCTAACGCTTTTCCCTGTAAACGATCATACCGCCGTGATGCAGCGTGTCGGTATCGATAAACGTGCCATCGGCGGTGAAGCTGGTGTCGTCTGAGTAGTCGATGTGTTCGCCGGTCACGGCGTAGCGGCTCAGGTAGGCACTTTGACGATTACCACGGGCCTCGTCGTAGCAGCCGGTAGCGAGCAGTTCCTGACGGATGCGGCCGTCGCCGGTGACCCACATACCCAGATAGGTATGGTTTTGCGGCTGGGCCTGCGTGCTTGATTGAATAGGCATGGTGTCCTCTGCCTTGGCGATTTGGGCCCCCGCGCCAAGAGGCGCGGCGGTGGCGACGGTGATGGCGGCGCTGATCAAAATAGGGTTGCTCATGGCCGAACCTCCTTCCCTGTCGCCGTTGCAGGGCTTTTCTGCGAGTCCGCCACCGTTGGCTTGGCGTCGCTCTTCGAAGAGCTGCGACAGGACTTGGGCGGCGGGCGATTGCGTTAGGGAAGCCCGCCGGTACGGCCACCATGTAAATGACCTCCTTGAGCTCTTCCTCCGACCCGCCGATATTGAGCGTGTAGCCGGCATGAACCCTCATGAAAGTCGTCTCGCCAATGGCGGCGAAGGCCGCTACCGCAGCGAGCTGGCGTGTCCGATTGTGGAGACCCGGGCGCGACCAGACGTCGTCCAGTGTGTAGGCTTCGGTCTCCTCGGCCAGCAACGGGAATTCCCGCCGCATGCCTTCAAGCGTGACTGCGTCATGCCGTTGTTCAGGCTACGGACCACCGCCTGCCCGCGCTCCCGCCTTTGGTCCGTGGGCTGGGTGAATACGGCGTCGGAAAAGAGGCCGAGAAGCGACGCGGCGAAATGCGACCTGATCTGTTGAAGCACGATAACCTCCTTTACTGGCTGATGCCTGAGCGGCTCGTCAGAAAGCTGCCCTGGTCGGGCGGATGACGATCTCGTTGACGTCGACATCGTTGGGCTGCTCGATCGCAAAGCGGACGGCTCGGCCAATGGCATCGGGCGTTAACGCGATGGCGCGGTATGTCTTCATACCTTCGATCGCGGTCGGATCGCTGATTGTTCTGGCCAGTTCGCTTTCGACGACACCCGGATGGATGCAGGTGACGCGCAGCTTGTCGTTCTCCTGGCGAAGGCCATCGGAGATCGCGCGGACAGCATATTTGGTGGCACAGTAGACAGCCGCAGTCGGTGACACCGCCAGTGCGCCGATGGAGGCGATGTTGATGATATGGCCCGAACCGCGCTCGGTCATTTCCTGCAGGACGGCGGCGACGCCGTAGAGCACGCCCTTGATGTTGACGTCAATCATCCTGTCCCATTCTTCGACCTTCAACGACGCCATCAGCGAGAGCGGCATGACGCCTGCATTGTTGACTATGACATCGATCCCGCCGAATTTCTGGCGGGCAGCCTCGGCGAAGGCTGCGACGTCGGCACAATCGGTCACGTCGACCTTGCGGGTCATGACCTTGCCGCCGGCCACGCGAATTTCCTCGGCCACGGCTTCCAACCGCTCGTTGCGGCGGGCGCCGAGCACGACGGTCGCGCCAGCCTTTGCCAGTTCGTGTGCAATGCCGACGCCGATGCCGCTGGAAGCGCCCGTGATGAGAACAACCTTGTCCATGACTTTCTCCTCTTTTGTCCGCTTCACTGCGGTTGCCCGGAAGATAAGCCTGAGGCATTGTCCTGATAAGGCACCTATTTGTTTACTGGGAGGTAAGGAGAGTTAACCAATGCTACCTGACTTTAACGCGCTTGCAGTGTTTTCTCTTGTTGCCGAGGAAAAGAGTTTTCGCGCCGCTGCCGACCGACTGGGCGTGACGCGCTCTGCCGTCAGCCAGACGATCCGAAAGCTCGAAGAGGCGGTAGGTATCGCGCTTCTCAGTCGTACGACCCGCAGCGTTGCGCTGACGGAGGCCGGCGAGCGGCTCTACGCCGAGGCGGCTCCCGCACTTCTCGAAATGGAGGGTGCCCTCGAGGCGGCCGCGAATCTTCGCGGGCGGCCGCGTGGGCGGCTGACGCTTGCGGTTTCGTCGATTGCCGAGAGCTTTATGTCCGGGCAGCTGCTAGCCTCCTTTCTTGAGGAAAATCCGGACATGACTATGCATGTCACCGTCACCGACGAGGAGTTCGATATCGTTTCGGAAGGGTATGATGCCGGGGTGAGGCTCGGGGAAGTGATTGCCCAAGACATGATCGCCGTACCTGTTTCGGGTGAGCAGCGCCAACTGGCCGTGGCGTCGCCGGGCTATCTTGAACAATACGGGACACCGCAGCATCCGAGCGAGCTCGCTGGTCGCCGCTGCATTGGTTGGCGTCGGGAAGCGCGTGTCGCACCCTACCGCTGGGAGTTTGAAGAGGGGGGCCGTGCCTTCTCGGTGTCGGTTGGGGAGACGATCACGACCACCGACATGGCGTTGATGATCAATCTTGCAGTCGCGGGCGCAGGGGTCAGCTTTGGTATGGAGGACACGTTTCGCCCGGCCTTCGCGCGCGGGGAGTTGGTGCCGATCCTGGAAGAATTTTGCCCTCGTTTTCCCGGTTTCTATCTTTACTATCCGAGCCGCCGCAACATGGCACCGAAACTGAAGGCGCTGGTGGAGCATGTGCGCGGTTCTCGCGCAGCGGCCCGATATCAGGAGCACTGCCCAATCTCACTATCGCTTTAGCTACCAAGTTTTCAAGTACAGCGACACATACCGCGTTGAACCAATTCGAACCGAAGGCCTACCAAACCCCACAGCTCCATCCGGGGCGCTATATTGAAATACTTGCCCAATCTTCATGCCCGTGGCGAATTCGCACTACGAAAATTTTCTCATCGTGTTCAACCCGATAGACGATGAGATGTGCTTTGAAGGGATGAATTCTGACGGGCGGTTCGATCTCATTCCGTTCGCGTGCGATGCGTGGATTAGCAGCTATCAGATCAAATAGTGCGAAAAGTTCATCGTGGTAGCGTTTTGCCTGGTCTACTCCGAACATACGGGTACCCTGCTCGGCGATCGAAGCTAATGCTGTCCGCTGGCGACAGCGTGATCGGCCCGTCAAAACTAAAATACTCTTGTACGTGGTAGTTGCCGAGTCGTCGGACCCGTTGCCACGACAGGTACATCCGTCTGAAGCAGGCCGTACCCGTTGGTGTTGAACAAGGCTATCATCGAGAGGTCGATCTCCATCGATTTTACTGCAACACCGCCAGCACCGTTCCTAACGAACGAAGACACCACCGAACACCTGTTAAGTGCTCTGTTCTTAATGTCCGCTATATCGGTGTCCAGCCAGTTTTGACCACTGAAGCTGGCCGACTCCGCTATGCTGACGACCTGTGCCTTGAGCTACTCCAGCTCAGCCCGGATTTTCGCCTTGTCCACCCCAGGTTCTTTCGCGGCCACAAGCTTGGCTTTGACCTCGGACAGCACCTTGATGACGGCACTCATGCCAGAATAGGCAATCGACTTTCGCTGCGTCGAGACCAATCGCATCCGCAGCTGCAGCGAGCGCTGTGTTGTCTGAACGCATGGTCGTGGAGATCGACCACTAGGCAGCATTGCCGGCGGCTGTTTTTATGCGGAGGCCAGAGCTTACCTGGCTTTGTGTCGTGGCCATGTCTGAGCTTAAGGATCTGAGGGTGTGGAGCGCGGAAACGGTCCCATTATTCATGTGAATACTGGTCATATTAGAGCATCTTAAAACTGAAATTTGCGCTTCATGAGCCGGGAAGCTTCGCCGATACAACCTATTTTGGATTAATGACTGGTTAATGAATCACAATAAAAAGAGAAGCTGGATAGGGAAAAATGCTGGGATCTCACCCAATTTCGTTCACGCTCGGAGCCCGTCGTCCGTTAGAGCCGCCGCGGGATATTCAAATGACGGCATCCGGTTATCCAATTCCATAAGAATGGATTCCATCCGATACGGCTTCGCCAGAAAGCAGACCCGCTCTCCCTCGATCTCGGCTGCGCTGTGGCCACCCGAGGTCACGATCATCGCGACCCTTGCCCCATAGCTGGCAACCAGTCTCACCAGATCAAAGCCGTTTAACGCGCCAGGCATGTCCACGTCGGTAATCAGCGCGTCGATCCGATGCCGACCCAACACTGCAACAGCCTCCAGGACATTCGAGGCCTCCAGGACAGCATAGCCTTCGTCTGCAAGGCAATCCGCCAGGGCCATCCTGATCAATGGTTCGTCGTCTACGACTAGGACGGTACGCTGATACATGCTCGCCTCCTTCGTTCGTTATGTACAACGCACTCCCGACGAATTCGGTCGGCTACAAGAAAGGACTCTTTGCCAACAATCTTAATAAAATGCCTACGATCGATGCCCTGCGCTGCGCGCAAGTCCTTCTTTAAGAAGTTCGAGGGTCCTCGCACCGGCCTCACCGCCAAAGTAGCGCGTGCGGAACGGCTCGGGATCGTTGGCCGTCTCCCGAAACAGCGTCATCGACGAGTGTAGCTTCAGGTCGTCTGGAGAGCAGCACATCTCATGGGCGGTGCGATTGCGGACCACGTTAATCGCGCAGGTACACTGGACAAGGCGATCACCAAGCAACGGGTGGGCGAGATATGCATGAGCCTCGTCCAGCCCGGAAACCGCAAACCTGATCGCGGTTGGCGAATGGCCGAGGCCGGCGAGCTGCGGGAAAATGAACCACATCCAGTGGCTTTGTTTGCTGCCCTCTCCAACTCGCGAAGGGCAGTGTCGTAAGCGGGTGCCTGCGCCTCGATGAAGCGTGAGAGGTTATAGAGGTCGCTCATGGTCTGTACTCCGAACTCGAGAATATGGCCCGCGGTGTTCCGGGAATATGTACCAAATGCCACCACGTGCGTGTGGCTAGGTGGCGTTTTCGGTGAATGGTGACCCGAAACGAGTGGGAATGTGCCATTACACTGACTGCAGACAGGAAAGCGGATCGGCATTCACGTATTTTGGCGTGGCTGCCGCTGACTTCAAAACTGAAGGCGAGACGGCTGTGCACGAAGGTCGCCAGTTCTGCCCTTCATGCGGCTCACGGCTCTATTCAGTGGAGGAGCAAGAAGCCGGAACCAAGCATGGAAGCTTGCAGGACGCTCCGACTGGCCTCGTGCCAAATTACGAGTTGTGGATCAAACGACGAGAGCATTGGCTTCCCGCTATACCAAATTCAGAACAGTTCGACAGGACAGGAAATAAACGACGAGTGAGATCACCGCATAGCGTTGTTCGAACGTCGCGTGAAATGTCGACGGCGGGTCGAAAACAGGTTCGGCCCGCGGACACATGCGCCGCGGGCCTCGAGGTTGTCAGCCGTTCGGTCGGATGACAACCTTGATGCAACCGTCTTCCTT
The DNA here is from genome assembly GCA_900473045.1 of Hyphomicrobiales bacterium. Taxonomy (GTDB): domain Bacteria; phylum Pseudomonadota; class Alphaproteobacteria; order Rhizobiales; family Rhizobiaceae; genus Pararhizobium. The sequence continues at coordinate 29,839 of UCKS01000017.1, read as the reverse complement.
GTCGCGGAAAGTCTTGTATGCCTCCGGACCTTCTTCCAAGCTGATGCGGTGGGTAATTAGGAAGGACGGATCGATCTTGCCCTCCATAATCAAGCTCATTAACGGCTCAAGATAACGCTGAACGTGGGTCTGACCCGTTTTGAGCGTCAGCCCCTTGCCGATAAATGCCCCAAGTGGGGCAGGAACGGCAGAACCGACAAATACTCCGGGAAGCGAAACAACGCCGCCTGGTCGGCAGGCTAGGATCGCCTGGCTTAAAGCGTAGGGCCGTTCGGTTGACGTCAGCTTGGTCTGCAGAGTTTCCATCACACCGCCAGCGCCGTGGCTTTCCAATCCGACTGCCTCGATTACGGCGTCGGGTCCTTCACCCTTCGTCATATCGAGAATACGCTGTTGCAGGTCCTCGTCAGTATAGTCCAACGTCTCCGCGCCGGATTGCCGCGCCAGCGCGAGACGCTCCGGGATGGTGTCAATTGCAATTACGCGCTCCGCTCCCAGCAGGAATGCAGACTTGATGGCGAACAGGCCGACGGGACCGCATCCGAACACGGCCACGGTCTGGCCCTGCTTGATATCGCAATTTTCGGCCGCCATAAAGCCAGTCGGGAAGATGTCCGACAGGAACAGTACCTGCTCGTCGCTTAGCCCGTTGGGCACCACGATCGGCCCCACGTCGGCGTACGGAATGCGCAAATACTGAGCTTGTCCGCCGGGAAAACGGCCGTAGAGCTCGGAATAGCCGAACAGGCCTGCAGTGGGGTAGCCGATCTGCTTGGCCTGCATTGCGCCAGATGGATTGGAACGCTCACAAAGTGAGTAGAGTTTCCATTTGCACATACGGCAGTCACCGCAGGAGATGGTGAAGGGGACAACGACACGGTCGCCTATTTTGAGTTTCGAATTGCCGCTGCCAACCTCGACCACTTCGCCCATCGTCTCATGACCCATGACATCACCCGCATGCATGCCGGGGACGAAGCCACCATAGAGATGAAGGTCAGAGCCACAGATGGCGCAGCTGGTCACTTTGATGATGGCGTCGCGGTCATCCTGGATGATCGGATCGTCGACTTCCTCGCAACGAATGTCGCCGCTTCCGTGCCATGTGAGAGCTTTCATTGGTCTTTCCTCGTTTCTGGTTGTCCAGTCGTTACCCGGATTTCAATCAAGGCTGGCCGCCCCCGCCGGCAGCCCCGTAGACTTGACCCGTCGAAAAACTCGCACTGTTGTCTGCAAGCTGGACGTAAATCGATGCCAGTTCCGCAGGTTGACCCGGCGGCCCATTGGCGTGTCACCACCAAACTTTACGAGCTTCTCCATGGTCGCACCGCCCGCAACCTGCAGCGGCGTCCAAATTGGACTGGGAGCGACGCCATTGACGCGGATACCCCTGGGGCCGAGCTGCTTGGCCATCGACTTGGTGAAGCTCATGCCCGCCGCTTTGGTTATGGCGTAATCAACGAGATTTTCGGATGGGTCATAAGCCTGTTCGGAGGTGGTCTGGATGATCGACGACCCCTGCTGGAGATGCTTTAGCGCCGCTTTCGTCGGCCAAAACATTGCATAGATGTTGGTCTTCATCGTCGCATCGAACGCTTCGGTCGTCAGGTCGGATATCGATGCGGCCTGCTGCTGGCGACCAGCATTGTTAACCAGAATATCGAGACCGCCCGGTGCCTTTACCGCATCCTCGATGAGCTTCTCGCAGAAGGCCTCTTGGCGAAGGTCGCCCGGCAAGGCAATGCCCTTGCGGCCTTCCCTTTCGATCAGCGCAATGACTTCTCTAGCGTCCGGCTCCTCCTCCGGCAGATAGTTGATGGCAACGTCTGCACCCTCGCGTGCGTAGGCTATCGCAGCGGCGCGCCCCATTCCTGAATCGCCACCTGTGATCAACGCCTTGCGGCCTCCCAGCCGACCGGACCCCTTATACGTAGTCTCGCCGTGATCTGGCTTGGGGGTCATCTTGGCAGCAAGACCCGGAAATGGTTGCTTTTGTTCTGGGAATGGAGGGTTAGGATACTTCGTCGTCGGGTCTTGCATGGCGGATGCCTTCTTCAATTTGGTCTGGGAGAACGCAGGAATTCCGGTGCACTAGCACCCCGTTATAGCGAGCCAACACGGTTCGGCTCCGTGCCGAGCAGTGTCAAACTCGTGAAGTCCCGATCTGTTCCGCTTCGTTTGTTTTTGGTGCGAAAGGACACTGTCGCAGGCGACTGATGCGTGGCGGCTAGGCACATGGAATTGGACCTCACCGAGAACACCAAAATGCAGGTCCTGCCCTTCCGCCGATGGGATCGCGCACTAGATTACAACTATCCGAACAACGCTCTGGCCGTCCATGCTCGTTTTCCTTGACTTCGAAGCCTCCTCGCTCAGCAAGCAGAGCTACCCTGTAGAAGTCGCTTGGGTATTCGAGGATGGGCGCTCGCGGACTTTCCTGATCAGACCTGCACCTGACTGGACCGACTGGTCTTCGGAAGCGGAAGCCATCCACGGAATATCGAGGGAGCTACTCGAAAAGGAGGGTGTCACGGTGTCGATCATTGCAGACGAAATGGTCGAGACCCTCTCGGGACATGATCTCTACGCAAGCGCACCGTCATGGGACGGGAAGTGGCTGAGCGCTCTGTTACGGGCGGCGGGGCATCCTCGCCACGCGCTTCGACTTCGGAAATCGGACGAGTCCTTCGTGGCTGTCGCCCAAGCGGTTTTCGGAAAATCGCTGTCGGAGGAGGAAATGCTGCTCATCGTCAATGAAGTCATCGAACAGACTGAACCCGCCTCGCCGCCTCATCGCGCGCTCCCCGACGCGCTTCTCGAATTCGACCGATGGAAGCGCGTACGTAAGGAGACGCAAGCACGCGCCAGTTATTAAGGCCAACCGCCTCAGGGAGGATAGCCTGCCCGGACGATTCTCTACCGTCTACATCGCGTTCGGCTTGGAGATCGAAACCATACGCCTGGTTCGCGTCGTTCGAAATATCCGCCAAACCACAGTGATGGCACACTCTGGTGTCTAACGGGCCGCCCCGCCCTACGTTGACTTGGCTGGTCGCCAAACCCATCTAGGCATGATGCCGAGGCACGAGAAGAACGACATCGAAGTCCATGGGACATGGACGCTGCCATCGAAAGCCACCCTTGGATCGTCGGTGCGCGCGCACGGAATACTTCTCTAGATGCGGGCGCGCCTCCCGATATCCTCAAAGAAATCCCTGGTTCTCGACACAGGCGAACTCGTTCCTTGCAATGCCCAGCGGAAGCAAAGACCGAGTTCAACGCCGCAGCGGGCAATGTCTTAGCGGCAATGAAGGATATCGAAAGGCTCCCCGTGATCCCCCGCGAGATTCAGGAGTCAAAGCTGGCGCCTAGCGCGCGGTCTTGGTTACCATCTCTCATCGTGCGGCCTCTGCAGAACTCGGGTAAGTCAGTGGTGCCCTCTCCGATAAAAAGCCGCCACCAATTAACGTGACGACCATGCAGTTAGCGAACGAACAGCTGGAACACGTCGTTTGAATAGTAGTAGCCGTCGCTGTGGCGGCGATAACCACGACGATGTTCACGATAGCCACGGTGTCCATTCCAATACCCGCGCCGGTCCTGGCGTCGCTCAGCACGATCGTGGCGGCGATCGTATCGTCGATCAAAACGATCGCTGCGCCTATCGTGGCGGCGCTCTGCGCGATCATGCCTACTGTTCTGGCGCTTCGTCCAGAGTTGTTCGCCATCATCATCGTCGCCGAATCCATCTTGGACGAGGCGCACGTCAGACGTCGCTTCAGACTTCGCTGGAGCGAATGGAGCGGCTGACACTGGCGTAACGGCCGTAAGACCAGCCATCACTGCAATGGCAGCGGCGCCGACGGTCTAAATTAGCTTTTTCATTGAATTCCTTTTACATGCTCGGTGCATTGAACGCCACGCACGGGCATTGGTTCCCGCCCAACAACGACAAAGCCAGGACAGCATACAGAGGTGCGGACTATTCAGTCATATCCATCAATGCGCTGTCAGCGGCGTCTCCGATGGCAAGCAGCAATTCCTCGCTTGACCAACGTCCATTCAGTGAACTCTTGAGAAACTCGGCGATCAAGATCGACATTTCGGCTTTGCAGGTCGGCGCAACAGGAACAACATTCATCATTGTAGGCCTCGATTCACTGCACAACCCCTGAACGAATAGAATGCTCCTTTGGTATTTTTGGTTGTCCGCGATTCGTGAGACGTTCCGCGTGACGCCATCCCGAAGCTAGATGCCCTAGAACCACACCAAAAGGCGGTAGACCTCACTTGGACGAATGAATTGCACTCCGTGGCAGAGCATCCCCCAGACCGGCGGGCGCAAGTATGGATAGCCTGTTGTGGCGGATCGGGATTCTCGTCGGGATTGGGTACCGGCTCTTCGTCGGGCAGGCGATTTGGATCTGGCTCTTTAACCCCAATGCCAGGCACTGGTCGGCGCCCGGAACCGGCATGACTGGGGGATACTCATATCGGTGTTCTCCTGAGTTCTAACAACGACGAACCGACGACGGCCAAAGTTTGTTCCGCCGACGGTGAGCGAAACCACCCGCTCCATGTCAACGGCCGATTTAAATCATCATGGAACCAAGTGCTTGGCGCCGCGTTCCATCGTTGTCTGCACAGTAAGGAACCCATCATGAACCGCATCATTTACATTGTTGGCCTAGTCGTCATCGTAATAGCCATCCTGTCCTTCTTCGGACTTCGGTGATCAATATAAAACGCTTTGGGCTATTTCATTGTCGCAACTCGAGTTGCGGCATTTTTTTGACTGCCTTCGCCGAGTGTGCGATTGGTCGGATTAGGCTGCCCGCAGCAATCGGCGCGCCAATGCCCCGACACCGGCCACTATTCCGACCAAGAGGGTTAAACCGATGATTTCGTTTAGGACGAAACGCCTTGGTTGTTCAAAGTTAGGGGGTGGGAGTTCCGCCACCATTAGAAAATATCTGAATGCGGTCGCCGGCGCCAAAAGCCCATTGAGGACATCGCGATTCTTGTTTCGTTGAACCTAGCCGCCATCACAACCAGTACATCCAGGTCGATGATAAACACATACAGGGCTAAAGGCCGCTTCTAGGATACAGTCGATTTGGGCGATCGCCGTGTCGCCTTAGTCAAGACGGAGGTCATGGATCGAAGAGATGATCGCAGCGAGGCGAAACCGTGACCGACGATAACTCCCCCTGCCTCATTGACCGTAAGGAAGGGCTGAATACTGAGGTACCGGCCAGTCGATCTTCAGCCTATGGGTGTCCACTCACAAGATGCCACGAGCAATTCACGGCACGCGGAATTTGAACAATCGGGCCATTGACGCACGGCTGAAGCCTGGCAGCGAATGAAGCGAGAGAGCGTTGCTCGTACAGCCGAGAAACTTGGCTTGACGCGATAGTTGGTGGCCAAGGACCCTTTCGTTGAACAATATTATACAGACGCACAACAACCCCAAAAATGGCACTTGATAAACCCCTAAAATTGCAGTGGTATACATGTTCTCTTGGGAGAGAGGCAGTGCATTCCATATTGCAGGTTATGTATTGTGAGCCATTTCAGCGCCGCCATTCCCTACACGGAGTGGCGGCTTTTTATTGCGAGCCTAACCACTAGGCTTAGCCGTCCTGATATCCTTTACTGCCTCCTCAACAGCAATCAGCGCCTCATCAATTGTCCAGCCAGAAGCAACGGCAGAAGTTACGATCGTATCTATCAGAGGATGGATGAGTTCTTCGCACTCCATGGTGCGCTGCATCTCTCCAGGCTCGTACGTTGGTGCGGGAATCTTCATTATAGTCTCCTTCGCCGGAAAACCCGCTTATGGCGAGAATGTTCCCCGGAAGGTTGATTCCGCTGAATCAAAATGCTACCTGTCCCCGTCGTCTGGCGGAGGCGATACGGAGGCTGGTCGCGCTACTTGTGCGGCTGGCCTCTATCTCAGCGCGGCTCTTGGCGGATCAGATCTGAAATCAAACAAGAGACGCCCCATATCGCAGCCGCAAGCTCGCTCGCTTCAGCCCCGATCACTCCTCGGGAAAAACGCTTATCACGAGATTGGCCTTCTCGAGGATGTTTCTTTTGCAAGCGAACGGGAAGGAAAGAATCCGGCCTTCCCTATTGGGTCCATCACGTATGCTTGCGCTCGGCAGTCCTCCTCTCTGGGACGCTGCTTCCCCGCGCATCGCTGACAACTTAGAGGGCTGATCATGCTTGACCGATTCCGGTGCTATCGCTTCATCGCCTCATCAACGCTAATCGTACGTGGCCATCGGAATCAACATCATCCCCGTCGGCACGGATGCCGAGGCGCGCAGGTTGGCGACATCCCAGCAGATGTCCTTCGTTGGCGTGTTCCGAGGTAGCCGAGACCTCACGCTTAGCCTTGGCTTTCCGGCGGAGGTTACCGAGGTTGATGGAATCGAAGTCGGCGACGAGAGAGCTCCGGTTGATCAGGTCGGGGTTTTGGGCAGCCGGGAGACAGCCTTGAGCATGTCAAAGTAAAGCTCGCGGACATTCTGCCACGTATCGGTCATGAGCTGCAGGACAAGGCGCAAATGCCCCTCCCCCGTGTCTGGCGCCGATCTCGCGCACTGTGAGCTTGCGGTAGCACTCAACGGCCGGCGCCTGGCGGGGCTGTGCAGATGGGTTCCATGGGCCTCGCGTTGCATTCCCGTGCTATCTTTTAGATGTCGATACGGTGAACGCGACTACCGGTCATACCGTCCTCCATGGAACAAAAATCGAGGATTCGAGTTTGTCGGCCAGCAAGAATTGGGAGGAGCAAATGCACCCGAATGAAATCTGCACCCCTACCGAAATTCTGTGGCAGCCGGTGACCGTAAATCTGCGGGGCGGTATTCAGAAAAAAGTATGCGGCCCTCTTCAGGGTTTTGAGATTTTGAACCGCCATATAGTCGGACCTCAGAGCCACATCACCGCGAACGCAGCTCGCTGCTGCAGGCTCGCTGTGGAGCGAAAGATATCGCCGGAACAGGCTCGTCAAGCGTTTATCGCCGCTACGATGGATCAAGAACTTCGCGCGAAATGACACTTTGGAGGATTGACTGTGACCCTTCCTGTAACTCCCGGTCCGGACTTGCCCGGCCCCACCCCACCGGTTCAGCCGATCGACGTTCCGGACCTGCCTCCAGCTGAGCCCGAACGGGAGCCCCGGCCGGACCCAGGCCGCCTTCCTGGCGATAAGCCGGAGCCGAATCCAGACGACCCGAGCATAGGTGATATACTCACAGACTTGAGTTAGACAGTTGACGTGTCCTTTTTCTGAAGTGTCAAAGCTCACCCCGCGCCGCGCTCTCGACCAAATACACGGCCGGGTCGATACACTTGCATTCCGATGCAGGTCCGAACGTCCCGAGCTTGTGATCCCGATAAGCCCGCTCACCCGTTCCGTCGAGGAAGGCGAGTTTCCGCCGCAGACCGATCCAGATACGCTCGCTTCTACGGGGCTTTTATCCATTGCATGTCTGCACAGGCCTGCGATGGCGCCTGCAATGCGCGGCTCAAGCGGCTGATCGATCTCGCACTGAAGGCCTGGCCTGGGAGCGCAGTCCCATTGAGAAACCGAGACGAACCAGTGTCGCCCGAAACTCCAAGAGCGTCAGGGGTTAGTCGAGCATCTTCTTGATCGTCTCGATCGGGAGGAACATCCGCATCGCATTTGTTGGCAGAGGCTGGAAGCCGTAGTCATTGTAAAGCTTTACTCGTTTCTCGGTCCGCTCTGCGTCACCACAGTCCAGGACATCGAGCATTACGATTGCCGTACCTATGTCATCGGAGATACGCACTATTCGCGTCAAGCAGTCGATCAGCAGGTCACCGCCGTATCCGCTGCCAACGAATTTCAAATCGCGACCGATCATTGAGATGTAGGCCGCGGGGATTGACCCGTGTCCGGGCCGGTCACGCGCGAACCTTTTCGGAAGCTCCGTATAGTCAACAGCGTGGCTGTTGATGGCGTAGAAGCCCATCACCGGGCCTTCGTCTTGCGTCATCACGAAAACACGAAGATAGTCGCTCTTCTGAAGCTTGTTTGCGGTCTTATGAAAGAAATTATCGACCTGCTCGATGCCGCACGAAAAAGCCGCCCGATCATGTCTAAGTGGATCGAGCGGCTCGATGATGGGTTTTGGCGCTTCGTTTTGCGGCATTATTTCGAAACGACAGTCTCGCTGTGACGCTTGAAAGCAGCATTAAGTCTATCTGTCGGCTCTGGCGGGTTATCCAGTGCAGCAAAAAACGCAGCATGATCGGTTGGCTGCAAAACAGTCCGTTCATGAGCGGCAATTGTCGTTATGGCAGATTGATAAGCAGCGTTGATCGTGAAAGCGGAGTCGTCTACACCGGATAGCGCAGCAGCGCGTTGAATTGCCGCCTTGATGCGCGCCTTCGTACGGAAGCCCATACGTGCGTCGTTTGGTTCATCGATTTCGGCAGTCGTGTCTTTGAAAGCAAGCATAGTCGCCTCCTATTCGGGTGTAACAGTGCAGCGCTATGTACGTCAAAATGACGTACTCGTCAAGTTGGTGCACGGAATCTATGTACGTTTAGTGTGCGTACGCGCAGTGAACGTCGCGCAACGTCTCTGGTGCTTGCGCGCTTTGCAGGTGGGCATGCGAACGTTAAGGGTTCACCACTAACCGAGAACTTATTTACCAGGGCCTGGGTGACAATGCCCGGAGAGCTAGCCTGACTTCCTCAAGCATCCTAGACGCAGAGCTCCTGAGCGTTTGATACTATCAACTCACGCCTTGATTGGATCGGAACCGTCGATGCCTTGCCCAAACGGGTTAAGTGCTTGATAAAAATGGATTCAGTGCATAAGGCGATTTATGGAAGTTTGTCTGAGACGTAAATCGCGGGACATTTGGCAAGTCTATTAATTAACAGGGTCTACCACGCATGGACGTTGCCCTGGTGCATGGGTCGACACTTGCAATATCCACGCAGCTACGTGTCGTGGCCGGAAGCAGCGATGCGAGCGCAGCTGTCGAGCTGAAAAAGTCCTACTTCAATGGCGCCGCCAAGGGTCACGCTATCCCATCACAGTGATCACGGCAGGACAATAAAAATATTATCCACTCGTGTTCTACAAAAATGCTAAAGATCAAATCGGTGCTCTTTAGTCGCATCGGGTTCCGCCCAAACGATGTTACCTGGCTGGAACTTCGCACCGCCCAAGGTGCGGGCCACCATGTCGCCCAAGCCTTCAACCTTAAGATACACCAATGCATCGGCGCCCAGCCGCTCGACGTGACGGATTCTGCCGTTCCAGCGTCCCTTTTCGAAGGACAACGTCAGGTCTTCCGGCCGGATGCCGTAGGTCTTGCAGCCCAGCCCCTCGGCCGCCACACCCGAATAGAGATTCATTTTCGGGCTGCCGATGAAACTGGCAACGAAGGGCGTTGCGGGCTTGTTGTAGAGATCCATCGGGCTGCCGACCTGTTCGACGCGGCCATCCTTTAGCACGACGATCTTATCGGCCATGGTCATCGCCTCGACCTGATCGTGGGTCACATAGATCATCGTTGCCCCGAGCTTCTTGTGCAGGTCCGTGATTTCAAGCCGCATCTGCGAGCGGAGCGATGCATCGAGGTTTGAAAGCGGCTCATCGAACAGGAAGACATCGGGATTGCGAACGATGGCGCGGCCAATCGCGACCCGCTGGCGCTGGCCACCGGAAAGCGCCTTGGGCTTGCGATCGAGCAAATGGATCAATTGCAGCGATTCCGCCGCCGCCCGCACCTTCGCCTCGATCTCCACCTTTGGACGGCCGGCAAGTGACAGGCCGAAACCGATGTTTTCCGCCACGGTCATATGTGGATAGAGCGCGTAAGACTGGAACACCATCGCGATGCCACGCTTGGAAGGGTCCGCATAGGTCACATCCTTTCCTCCGATGTTCAAAACGCCGGACGTGACGTCCTCCAGCCCCGCGATCATGCGCAGCAATGTCGATTTGCCGCAGCCGGAAGGGCCGACGAAGACCACGAATTCGCCCGGCTGGATATCAAGGTCGATGCCCTTGATGATCTCGAGCGCACCAAAACTCTTGCGGATGTCCTTCAGTTGAACGCCTGACATGGTACTTAGCCTTTCACACCACCGGCGGTCATGCCGGCAACGATCTGTCGATTGAAGAAGATGAAGACGATGAGCGGCGGGATCGTTACGAGGAGGATGTTCATGAAGAGCAGATTGTACTGGCTCGTATACATGCTCTGGAAATTGTAGAGCGTCAGTTGCACCGTCACGTTTTCCTTGCCCGGCAGGTAGTAGAGCGGGTTGGTGAAGTCGTTGAAGATGGCAATCGACTGCACGACGATGTTGGTCACCGTCACCGGCTTCAGAAGCGGCATCACTACCCTGACGAAGATCTGCCACGGTTTTGCGCCATCAATCATCGCGGCTTCATCGAGATCACGCGGAATGGTGCCGATGAACGAGCGATAGAGCAGCGTCGAGAAGGAGAGATTATAGGCGACCTGAATAAGAACCATGCCGGTCATGGTCTTGAACAAGCCGATCGACTGCAGCAGACCGATGGTCGGCACCACGGCCGGCGGCATCATTAGACCGATCAGGACGGCCCCCTGCACGACGCTATTCCACCGCGACTTCCGCCGCTGCATCACATAACCCACCATCGCCGAAAACACGACAAGGATCGTCACGGAGAACACGGTGATAACAGTCGAATTAAAATAGGCGAGCAGTAGCTGGTAATTGCGCGCTTCAACGACTGCGACGAGATTGTCCCAGAGCAGCCATTCCTTGGGCAGCAGGAAGTTCAGCCGCGACGCCTCGGAGCGCGACTTGACCGCCTGCAATGCGATGAACAGAAAGGGCAAGATGAAGACAACGGCGGAGACGGCAAGCGAAATGCCCCCGACGACGATGGGACGGGTGCGCCTCATTGCTCGATCTCCCGGCGATTGAACATAAACGTAAGCGGCACCATAATAACCGCGATCAAGCCGAACAAGATGACGTTGCCCGCTGTCGAAAGCCCATAGAAACCGGCTTGATACTGCTTGTAGATGACCGAGGCGACGACATCGGAGGAGAAGCCCGGCCCGCCCCGCGTCATCGCCCAGATCAGGTCGAAAGAACGCAGCCCCCCAATCAGCGACAGCGTGATAACGGTTATCGTCGCGGGCTGGACCAGAGGCAGCGTGATACGGCGGAACTGCTGCATGCGGGTCGCCCCATCGATACGCGAAGCCTCGTAATAATCAGGACTGATGGCCGCAAGACCTGCAATAAAGATCAATGTTGCAAGACCGACGCCCTTCCAGAGATCGACGAGCGCGACGGAAAACAGGGCGAGCGCCGGGTCGGTGAGCCAGCCCGGCCCATCGATGCCGATGGCTTCCAGCGCCACATTGATGATACCGCGGGTCGGATGCATCATCACGGTAAAGGTAATGCCGATACCGATGGTCGACACCAGAACGGGAAAGAACACCACTGTGCGCAAAAAACCGCGAGCAATCAGATTGCTGGTCAGCAGCACGGCAAGCAGCAGGCCGAAGATCGTCTTCAAGCCAGAGGTCATGGCGGCATAGATCAGCGTGTTGATCAGCCCCTGAACCAGAAACGGCTCCGAAAAGAACTGGTGAAAATTTTCAAGGCCGATGAACTCGGCCGTCATCAGGTCCCAGCGCGTCAGGCTGTACCAGAAGGACGTGGCCGTCGGCAGAAGGAAAAACACGCCGTAGATCACCGCCGCCGGCAGAAAGAACCACAGCGGATAGGGCGATTTTGCGTTTCGGTTTTATGGCCTCGACCATGGGTCCTCCTTCCACGGCATGGGGGACGGCCCGCTTTCGCGGGCGGCTTGTTCTTGCACTTAATCAGCTCACCAGTTCGGAATGCCGAGTTGCTTGGCCTGCTTGCGCACATCCTCGTCGTAGAGGGCGGCCGCCTCAGCAGCGGGGCGCATGCCGGAGCCGACTTCGACGGTGATCTGCTCCAGCGCCGGCCCCTTGATCGGCGACAGGAATTCCAGCGCTGGAGCAGTCTTGCCGTCCTTGAAGTAGGGTAACATGTCGGTGATCGCGGCCGGAACATCCGGCGGCAGATCGCAACCGTCGATCAGTGGAGGACCTTGCACGGTGTTGACGGCCATGATCGCCTTGCAGCCATCGACGCTGCCGACGAAATCGGCAAACTTCTTTGCCTCTTCCACATTGGCCGTGGTCCTCGGAATATAGACGGCCGGCGGCATCCAGACCGTCAGGCCGTTGTTGGCCGCGTCATCGCCGGGTTGGGCAAAAAAGCCGACATCAGCCATTTCATCGGGATGATTCTGCTTCAAGGCGCCGATCGCAAAGGACAGCATCGGATAATGGGCAGCCTCGCCGGTCGCCACCATGCGCAGACCATCGTCATAGGTGCCCGCGCCAAAATCTTCATTGAGAAGACCCTTGTCATGCACCTCTTGCAGACGCTCGAAGCCCTTGACAGCTGCCGGCGTCGTTGAGTATTTCGCCTTGTTAGCCGTGTAATCGGCTGCAAAGTTCGGCGCCTGCGCCTGCAGATTATAGTAATCCGCCAGCACGAAGAGCTGCGATGTCCAGGTATCGCGATAGGTCTGGGCAACGGCAACCTTGCCGGCCGCCTTGATTTTATCGTTGTTGGCCATGAACTCGGCCCACGTCTTGGGTGGCGTCAGGCCAAGCTCGGAATAGATCTTCTTGTTATAGAAAATACCGCCGGCCATGGTGGTGCCGTAGGGAATGCCGTACACCTTGCCATCGGTCGAAACGACCGACTTGAAGCCGTCGGCAACCTTCGCCTGGGACGGCAGGTCGCTCAAGTCCAGCAACGACGTCTCGGGCTTCAGCGCCTGCAGCAGCGAACCGGAATTGTAGAGAAAGACGTCGGTCATCTCGCCGGTCGCAAGCCGGGTCTTGACGATGTTGTCACCCTCGCCACCGCCCGGACGCTGCTCGACTTCGACAGTCACCTCGGGGTTCTTCTCGGAATAGGCAGTGGCGAGCGCTTCGGCGGCCGCAACCGAGTCGGCGTTGTTATCGACCAGAAAGGTGAGCGTGGTATCGGCAAATGCCGTGCCCGACAGCAGAAGCGCTGTCAGGGCAGTCACAACCGTCAGTTTTGTCTTCATACGCAATGTCATGATGTTCCTCCTCCGAATAGTAAGACGACACGATGGAATTCACTCGCTGCTTTTGGGAATTTCAAAGGTGATCAAATGGCGGCCCGCCGCCATCAGGGTTTCGCCGGTAACCGGCTTGCCATCAAGCACCGGATTGACGTGTCGTGCGGTCGGAACGAACAGTCCCTCGCAGCCTTCGGGAAGGCTGACGCGGTACTCGACCTTGCCATCGGCAATCGTCCACGCAGCCTCGATCCGCCCTTTGGCGATCTCGTGCCAGGCCGAAACAGGATTGAGTTTTTCGAGCGGTGTCGGCGAGATTTTCACGCGAGCGAAGCCGGGGTGCTCCGGATCGGGTGAAATGCCGGCCACGCTTTCAAACAGCCATTGGCACACTGCACCGTAGGAATAATGGTTGTAGCTATTCATATCGGGATCGTAGATCGTTCCGTCCGGCGCCATGGAGTCCCAGCGTTCCCAGATTGTCGTCGCACCCTGCTTCACCTGATAGAGCCAACCCGGCACTTCTTCCTGCAGGAAAACTTTCTCGGCCAGGTCATCCATTCCAAGTTTGGTCAGCGACGGCAGAAGGGCCGGAGTCCCGATGAAACCGGTTCCGATCTTATAGTCTGCATCCTCGACAACACGGCGGAAGTGGCTTTTCGCCGCATCGACATGCTCGGCCGGGATCAGATCGTTCAGGAAGGCCAGCGCATAGGATGTCTGGTCGTTATGGGCGAGACGTCCCGACGGAGAGATGAACTCAAAGGCAAAGGCGTCTCGGATTTCAGTGGCCCGGCGCTCCATTACCTGACGCAGATCGTCGCGCCCGAGGACGCCAGCAATACGTGCCAAGAGCTCGGTCGAGATGAAGTGATAGAGGGTCGCGGCGCAGTCGTCGGCAATGGTCGGCCGCGGTTTGCGGTTGTCGCCCACCGGCTGCAACCAGTCACCGAAGGTAAAACCACGATCGCCCCAATGCGGCGGCGGGCGAACGATTGGTCCATCAGAGATCGACCAAAGGAAATCCACCCAGCGAACCATGCAATCGAAGCATTCGTCGAGCGCAGCGCGGTCGCCGTAGTGGGTATAGAGCACCCATGGAATAATGACGATGGCATCGCCCCAGCCGGTCGAGCCGGCATAGCCCGGAAAATGCTCGGGATGCAGCCGCGTCGGGTCCGGCGAGACATGTGGGATCGCGCCATCCGGCCGCTGATCGGCCATCACGTCACGGAGATATTTGCGCAGGAAATCCTCGCTATCGGCCAGCCAGCAGGCGGTCGGTGCAAAGACCTGGGCGTCGCCGGTCCAGCCAAGGCGCTCGTCGCGCTGCGGGCAATCGGTCGGCACCTCGATGAAGTTGCCGCGCTGTGACCAGAGGGTGTTCAGAACCAGCCGGTTGACGAGGCGGGAGCCGCTTTCGAAACCGCCCTTGATGTCAGCAACAGAGGTGATCGGCACGGAAGTGATCGAAACGATCTCCGCCTCTCCGGCAATCGTCACGCGGGCATAACGATATCCCTGGAAGGTGAAGTAAGGCGCATAGGTTTCATCCCCCTCGCCTGCAAGAGTGTAGTGGGTTTCGGCAACGGCCGTGCGGTAATTGCGATTGTCGAAATAGCGTTCAGGCCCAAGCACTTCCGAATGCTCGACCCGCACCTGCGCGCCTGCCTTACCCCGCACGGTGAAACGCACATAGCCGCCGACATTCTGGCCAAAATCACAGACCAGACGCCCCTCGGCATCCCGCCATTGCTCGACCGGAGCCAGCGCCGAAAGCTCGCGCACTGGTGCGGCTTCATGAGCGACAAGCAACGCCTTGTTGAAGACGATGGCTTCAGCGCCATGCGTTTCGGCCAGCAGCACACGCGCGTCATAAATCTCGCCGAAATAGATGCCGGACTTCACGACTGGCAGGGCACCGCTCTTCCAGCTTGCATCGGTCGAAAGCAGCGTGCGGTCACCGGCGACCAGTTCGGCAATCGCGGCGATCCGGTCGCCCCAGCAATTGGGAATGGCGTTTTCACCCCACATGATCGGCGAACGATACCAGCCATCCGCCAGCCAGATCTCGATACGGTTTGTCCCGGCAACGAGAAGCGGCGCAACATCATAGCGCTGATAGGCAATGCGATGGTCGTAGTTGGTCCAGCCCGGTGTCAGCAGGTCTTCGCCGACGCGCTTGCCATTGATGAAGCAGCGATAGAGTCCCTGAGCAGAAATGAAGAGATCGGCGGCGGCCGGAACGGCCTCCAGCGCAAATGTCTTCGAAACGAAACTTGCAGGACGACCGACGCCCTCATCCGACAAAGGCGCGATCATCTCCGCGGCCCAGTTGCGCTGCGTCAGCCCCTTGCGGCTCGCGGTCGCGTGCATGTTCATGATGTCCTCGCTGACGTCGTGTAGAACGGTCTATGTATAACGTTCTACATTTTTTATCCCGATGCAATAGAAATTTTTCGCAGCATCTGCCATGGTGGCGAAACAGTTGAAAGTTCGAGGAAAAAAAAATGTCTGAAACCGACGAGAATAAAGCGGTGAGGGAGCGTGTGACCATCCGCACGGTCGCGGCTCACGCGGGCGTATCGGTTGCCGCCGTCTCCAAGGTATTGCGCAATGCCTATGGCGTTAGCGAAGCACTGCGTGGGCGCGTCGAGACCTCGATCGACACCCTTAACTACCGCCCTTCCCGCACGGCGCGGGGCCTTCGCGGCAGCACCTTCACCATCGGCCTCTTGCTTGTGGATATCCGCAACCCCTTCCTGCCGGAAGTGATCGACGGCGTGAACGGTGTTCTCGCGCCGTCCAATTACCGCGCCATGATCGGCGTCAGCGAGGCCAAAATTCAGCTGGAAACATCACTGATCGAATCGATGATCGACTACAAGATGGACGGCCTCATCCTAGTCGCCCCCCGCTTACCCTCCGAGATCATCTCGCGCTTTGCCGAACAGATCCCAATCGTCGCCGTGGGCTATCACGACCCGACAGCGGAGAATTTCGACACGGTCAATTGCGACGATCAACAGGGCGCGGCGCTCGCGGTACAGGCCTTTATCGAGCGCGGCTACCGCAGGATTTCAATGCTGACGCTCGGCTCTCGCGAAGGACATAGGGTTTCTGTCGTGCGTCAACGGGAAATAGGCTACCGCGAGGCCATGGAAACGGCGGGCTTCGCCGCAGAAGTCGATATTCACAGCGTACCCGTCTTTTCCCCCGATAGGGAGGACAGCATCCGCGCCTTTCTCCGCCGCCCTGATCGTCCTGAGGCAGTCTTCTGTTGGAGCGACCTTGACGCCGTCACCCTGCTCAACCTGGCGGCAGAAATGGAGATCCGTATACCGGAGGATTTGACTGTTATTGGCTACGACAATTCCCCGGTAGCCGCACTGAGTCTCATCAACTTATCCAGCATTGATCAGTCCGGTCGTGCGCTCGGTGTGCTCGCCATCGAGACCCTTCTCTCGCGCATCGATGGGCGGAAGCAACCATTGTCGCTCACCAACGCCCCCTCGTTCATCGCCCGCGGCAGCAGTCTGAATGGCGCGACGCCGTCAAACTATAGATAAGCGCCTTGAAAGCATCCGAACCGACGACCCGTATTTATAATTCTCGTTTATAACAAAATTTTTCTAGCTTCCGACAAGGACTTAGTCTGTTCGATTGGCTGATTTGGGGCCGATGAACGAACCCGCTGCGCGGGAGGGTGTCTGCGGTTGAATTAGGGGGCACAGGCTGGAGTTTGTGCCTGGGTTGAACGTCGTCCGGCAAGGGCGGAGCATGACGAGCTTCTTCCACAAGGAGCCTGACCATGCAGTACCCCCATCTCGACACGCTCGTCAGCCCGCTGCGCCAGCGGTTGATCGACGACATGAACATGCGACGTTTCTCACGCGAAACGCAGCGCAGCTATCTGCGCGACATCGGTCGCCTGGCAACCTTCCTCGGGCGTTCACCAGACACGGCGACCGCCGACGACCTGCGCCGGTTCCAAATCGAGCAGCAGGAGGATGGCGCTCCCGTTCCGACGATGAACAGCATCGTGTCGGCGCTACGGTTCTTCTTCACCCAGACCCTCGACCGCCCGGACCTGGCGCGCAGGCTCGTCCGCCTGGCGCATCCTCGGAACCTGCCTGTGGTGCTGAGCCGCGACGAGGTTGCCCGGTTAACTCAATGCCACCACCTGCCTCAAGCACCACGCAGCATTGTCGGTCGCCTATGGCGCCGGCCTACGTGTTGCGGAGGTCTCCATGCTGAAGGTCGCCGACGTCGACAGCGAGCGGATGCTGCTGCGCGTCGAACGTGGCAAAGGCGTGCGGAGTTTCAGGCCCTTCCAGCGTTATTTCTATACCGGCAATTTCCTCGGCCGCTCGTACCTGCGGCGCTGGACGGTGATCCTGACCTATGCCCTGCGCGCGTCCTATCGCCACCAGTCAGCAGACACTGTCGCGGCAAAACATTAAATGGGAATGCCCGTCGAAAATGGCGATCACGCTGTCGGCGTGAACCCGGCCATAGCGCCGATATATGTCTTTGCCAGCGGCGTCGCATAGGAGCCACGCTTGCTGGTCGTCAGACGCTGTGCAATCAGCGCCTCCGCCTGTTTCACCGCTGCAGACACACCGTCGATGACCGGCACGCCATATTCCTCCTGCAGCGCATGGGCGAGATCGGCCATCCCGGCGCAGCCAAGCACGATAGCCTCGGCACCGTCCTCCTCAAGCGCCAGTTCGATCTGGAAGCGGAGCTTGCCGAGCGCACCGGAGGCAGGGTCTTCCAGCTCGAGCACCGGAATATCCGCCGCCCTCACGTTGGCGCGACCGCCAAAGCCATAGTGGCGCGACAGGTTTTCCAAGAGCACACGTGACCGCTCCAGCGTCGTCACAACGGTAAAACGCTGAGCCAGAAAACCGGCGGTGATCAGGGCGGATTCGCAGAGACCGAGAACGGGGAAGCCGGCAAGGGCGCGTGCGGCATCGAGGCCGGTATCATCGAAGCAGGCGATCACCGCGGCTTGAGCACCGGCGGCTTCGGCTTTCCTGATCTCGGCCAATAGCCCCGGCAGAGCTATGGCCCCGTCATAATGGCCTTCGATCGAGACCGGGCCCATCTGTGAGGTGGCAGCAATGATCTCGGTACCCCGGCCAGCGACGGCGCGGGCTGCTTCTGCCGCCTTGTCCGTCATGGATTGGGTGGTGTTGGGATTGACGACGAGGATGCGCATGCGGTGTCAGACCACTTTCGCCTGGCGGCGGCGCAGACCGAGAATGATCGCGAGCGCCAGCAGGATGATGGAGAAGGAAAAGACGGTGGTGACCGTGCCGAGCGCATAGAGCACCGGGGTCGTCACGTTCGTTGTCATGCCGTAGATTTCGAGCGGCAGCGTGTTGTAGGTGCCGGATGTCATCAGCGTGCGGGCGAATTCGTCGTAGGACAGCGTGAATCCGAACAGGCCGACGCCGATCAGGCTGGGGGTGATCATCGGCAACACGACATGGGCAAACGTCTGCCACGAGGTGGCGCCCAGATCGCGCGCCGCTTCCTCATAGGCCGGCGAAAACCGGTTGAAGACGGCGAACATGATCAGCACGCCGAACGGCAGCGTCCAGGTCAGATGCGCACCAAAAGCCGAGGAATACCAGGCGGGCTTAAGGCCGAACTGCTGGAAGACGACGCCGATGCCAAGCGAGATGATGATCGACGGCACGACGAGGCTGGCGACCGTCAGGTAGAACAGCACGGTCGAGCCGCGGAACTTGCGCCGGAAGGCAAGACCGGCGAGCAGCGACACGACGACGTTGACGATCATCACCATCAGGCCGAGCGTAAAGGAGCGCTTGAACGATGCCCCGAAGTCGCCGACCGCCTGCTGTTCGAACAAGTTGAAGAACCAGTGCACGGAAACGCCATTGAGCGGGAACGTCAGGCCGCCCTCCGGCCCCTGGAAAGACAGGATGAAGACGGCGGACAGAGGACCATAGAGGAACAGCACGAAAAGCGTGAAGAAGGCCGCGAGAACGTAGAATTCGAGAGTGCGTTTTTCGTGGCTCATCTCACAGCTCCTTGCGGATATCGACGACGCGCAGGATGGCGGCGACCATCAGCAGCACGACGATCAGAAGCACGACGGCATTGGCGGCAGCGGCCGGATATTGCAACAGCGACATCTGGTTCTTCATCATCAGCGCAACGGACGCGCTCTGACCGCCGGACATGACCTGGACGGTGGAAAAATCCGCCATCACCAACGTCACGACGAAGATCGAACCGATGGCGATGCCGGGCTTGGCCAGTGGAATGATGACGTTCCAGAGAATCTGCCAGCCATTGGCGCCGGCATCACGCGCCGCCTCGATCAGCGAACGATCGATGCGCATCAGCGTGTTGAAAATCGGCGTCACCATAAACAAGGTATTGAGATGCACCATGGCCAGCACCACGGCGAAATCGGAATAGAGCAGCCATTCGATCGGTTGGGGAATGATGCCCATCTCGATCAGCGTCGTGTTGACCAGGCCGTTGCGGCCGAGGACCGGGATCCAGGAGATCATCCGGATGATGTTGGAGGTGAGGAACGGCACGGTGCAGACGAGGAACAGCACCATCTGCATCGTCGTCGTGCGGATATGGAAAGCGAGGAAATACGCGACCCAGAAGCCGATCAGCAGCGTCAGGCCCCAGACCATCGCTGTGTATTTCAACGTGTTGAGATAGGTTTTCCAGGTGACCCACGAACCGAGCGTGTCGGTATAGTTCATGGTCAGGAAATCGGGATAGAGACCTGCAAAGTCATAGTCCCAGAAGCTGACGACAGCGATCATCAGGATCGGTAGCAGGAAGAAGAACCCGAGGATCAACGCCAGCGGCACCGCCTGCAGATAGGAGGCAAGATGCGCCGCGGTCCTGCCAATCCTTGTAGTCAGCCCCGGTTTTCCGGCCGCTTCGATCTGCGTCTCGTCTTCCGTAAAAGCTGCTGTCACGTCGTGCGTCTCCGGTTCGGTCGAACTGCATTCATGGACAGGGGGGAAGCCCCTCATCCGTCCAACTTGTTTGAGGATTAAGGGCGGGCACTTTCCCTCCCCCTTGCGGGGAGGGTGGTGGCCCGAAGGGCCGGGATGGGTACTTTTTGAAAAAGAAAGTCCCCTGTCCCACAAGGGGAGGGATTTCCCTTAAGCAGCGATGAATTCGTTCCAGCGCTTCACCATGTAGCGGTCCTCGTCCATGACCGAGTTCCAGCAGGCGACCTTGCCCATGCGTTCCTCGAACGAGCCGCCGTCGCGTACGGCACCGGCCTTCTCCATGATCTTGCCTTCCGGAGACATGATATCGCCGGTCGCGGCCTTGCCTTCGATCCAATAGCCCCATTCGTCGGCGGTCATGAATTCCTTGGCCGTGTCCATGGCGGCGGAATAGTAGCCCTGGCGGTTGAGGTAACCGCCGACCCAGCCGGACGTGTACCAGTTGATATACTCATAGGCCGCGTCGAGCTGGGCGCCTTCAAGATGCGCGGCAAGGCCGAGGCCGCCGCCCCACGAGCGGTAACCTTCCTTGAGCGGCTGGTACTTGCACGCAATGCCCTTCGAGCGGACGGCGGCAACGGCCGGCGACCACATCGACTGGATAACGACTTCGCCCGAAGCCATCAGGTTGACGGATTCGTCAAACGACTTCCAGAAGGCGCGGAACTGTCCGTCCTGCTTGGCCTTGATCAGGAAGTCGATTGTTGCGTCGATCTCTTCCTTGGTCATGTTTCCCTTGTCGGCATACTTGATGTTGCCCATGGCTTCCATGATCATCGCGGCATCCATGATGCCGATCGACGGGATGTTGAGGATCGACGTCTTGCCCTTGAAGGCCGGGTCCATGATATCGGCCCAGGAGGTGATGTCGCGACCGACCAGGTCGGGCCGGATGCCGAGCGTGTCAGCATTGTAAATGGTCGGAACCATGGTGAAGAACTGGGTTTCGTCCTTGGCAAAGGTCTTGTCGCCGATCGCTTCGACATAGCCGACGGTGTGCGGCGCTGTGCCCTGCGCGATAACGCTGTCCGGCTTCAGCTTGCCGGTTTTGAACAGCGGCACGATCTTGTCGTAATATTTCAGCTTCTTGATATCCATCGGCTGGATGACGCCGGCCGGGAAGACCTTCTTCAGGATCCAGTATTCGATGTCGGCAATATCGTAGCTATCCGGCTGGGTGACGGCGCGCTGAGCAGCGGCATCGCTGTCCGTTGCCGTCATCTCGAGCGTGATACCGAGATCGGCCTTGCACTTTTCAGCGATGGCGTTGATGTTCGAGACGCCGGTGCCGAACTGGCGCAGCGTGATCGGGTTCTGCGCCCAAATGGTGGGGAAGCCGGTGATGAGGCCGGAGCCGACGAAGGCGCCGGTGGCGGCGGCACCGGTCTTGAGCAGGCCGCGCCTTGAAATGCCCTTGGGAGTCTTGGTGTCATTGGTCATGTCAGTTCCCTCTTTTTGTGATGGTGATGGAAAGGATCAGGCGGCAATCCGGCCGAGCAGGACGGCATCCTCGAGGCCCCAGCAGAGCGGCACCGCATCGCCGACCGCTACGGGCTTCTCGAAATAGTCGGCATCTGTGGCGATCACGGTGAAATCGTCGCTACCGGCACCGATGACGGTGATCTTCACGGATGCGCCCCGATATTCGACATTGGAGACGACGCCATGGAATCCGAGCGTCTTCTCCGCAGGAGTCGCAAGCCGGACGCGATCGGTGCGCACGCCGATATCGATCGGCGCGCCCGGCTCCTGCGCCGGACCGGCGACGGTAAACGTCTGGCCTTCTGGTACCTCCAGCGTCACTTTGCCGTCGCCGCTTGCGACGACACGGCCGGTCAGCACATTGTGATCGCCCATGAAACGGGCGACGAAGGCGGTGGCTGGACGCTCGAACACTTCGCGCGGATGGGCCGCCTGCTCGATGCGGCCGTCATTCATGATGACGATGATATCGGCCAGCGCCATCGCCTCTTCCTGGCTATGAGTGACGTGCACGAAGGTGATGCCGAGGCTCTTCTGCAGTTTCTTCAACTCGGCCCGCATGCGGATCTTCAGGAATGGATCGAGCGCCGACAGCGGCTCGTCGAGCAGCAACGCTTCCGGATCGGTGATGAGCGCCCGCGCCAGCGCCACACGCTGCTGTTGGCCGCCGGAAAGCTGGGCCGGGCGCCGGTTGGCGTAGGGCTCCATCTGCATCAGCTTAAGCATGTCGAGCGCCTTTGCCCGGCGCTGTTCTTTCTCGACGCCCTTCATCTTCAGGCTGAAGGCGACGTTGTCGATGAGGTCGAGATGGGGAAACAGCGCGTAGGACTGGAACATCATCGCCGTGCCACGCTTGGCCGGCGGGAAATCGGTGACGACAATATTGCCCAGCCGGATATCGCCCGACGAAATGCTCTCGTGGCCCGCAATCATCCTGAGCGTCGAAGTCTTGCCGCAGCCGGACGGACCAAGGAAGCAGCAATAGCTGCCGGAGGGTATTTTCAAGCTAATGGAATGGACGGCAGTGGTGCTGCCATAGATCTTGGAAACGGATACGATATCGATTTCAGCCGCTTTGGACATCATGTCTCCCCTGTGACGAGGAGAGCAATGCATCAAGCGTGCCAGACTGATGGCTCAGAAACAAACACTTGAAAAGCCACTATAATTATTGTTGCGCGGCGATTGCCAAAAATTTCGACAACATAAGGCTTGCTTAAAATATAATCGTTCGTCCGCAATGCCAGCACTCGATCGTATACAATTTCACCAATCACATGCCGACAAATTCCGGTTAACTTCGCCCGAAAAGAACGCTAGGATACATGCAGCGAACCCGGAACGAGACTTGATGAAAACCGCAGCGGCGCCCGCAGAAGAACAGATCGACGTCAGCACGCATTATATCCGCGACTCCATCCGCGATGCGATCGTCGATCGTCGGCTTGCTCCGGGCACTAAGCTTTCGGAAGCCGATGTCGGCGCCCTGTTCAATGTCAGCCGAACGCTGGTCCGTGGCGCGCTTCAGGCGCTCTCTTATGAGGGCCTCGTCAATGTCGAGAAGAACCGCGGCGCGTTCGTCGCCTACCCCTCGCCAGAAGAAGCCCGCCAGATTTTTGCCACCCGCCGGATGATCGAGCCCGGCATTTTGCGCGAAGCCGCAAAACATATGGGTCCTTCGCATTTCCAGCATCTGCGGCAATTGCTGATGGAAGAAGGCCGCCTGATGAACGAACGCGGCCAGACGGCACGGCGTGCCGAGATCAAGGCCTCTGGCGATTTCCACCTGATACTTGCCTCGATGACCGGCAATGCCGTCATGCAGCGCTTCATGGATGAGCTCGTCGCCCGCTCGTCGCTGGTCATCGCGCTCTATGGTCAATCGGCCATTTCAAGCTGCGGCCACCAAGAGCACCAGGACATCGTCACCGCCATCGAATGCGGCGATTCCGACCGTGCCTGCCATCTGATGATCCACCATATCGACCATATCGAGAAGGATCTCGACATGCGCGAAAACAAGGGCAGCGACCTCAAGGAAGCCTTCCGCCTCTAAGGATCACCTCCCCGTTATTCTCCGGCGGCGGCGCTGCACCCAACATCTGGAACCCGGCGTGGTGAGCATCTCCACCTCAGCCAGTTTCGGCGGGCAAAACTGGCTGAACACCGATATCGCCGAACTCATTGATCCCGCCCTCAACAAGGTTTCGTTCGTTTCCTCCTTTGTCCGATCGCCCGGCGGCTCCGTGGCAGTAGAGACCGCGGACCTCAGCCTCGACGAAATCTCGCTTTTTAACAAGACGGGCGGTGGCCTTCTGCAGTCAGCGAAGATCACTAAGACGGTCAGCACTCCAGGTGGCCTGGTTTCCGATATTGGCGGCCTTCAGAATGGTGCGGCCTCCGATCTGCCCCACTACGGGCACTCGTGGTTCATTTTCTCTGGCACCCGCAGCCTGAGTGCTACCGACCAGATTTCCTTCGACATTTCGGTTGATGCCAACGGCGCCTATTCCGCAGGCAATAGCTATAACGTGACGATAGACCAGGCACTGGTGAATGCGTCGCTGGGCAAAAGCGACGGATCGATCACTAACTCGTCCGAAATGTCGAGCGTCCTCAAGGCTGCCCTGGCGGCTGCGGGAGTGCCTGCGGACAGTTCGCGTGACTATCATTACTGGCCGACGTCCGGCGGTAGTAGCCTGTCAGCGACCTGTCCTTCTCCCAGAGCAGCGGCAATCTTTGGATCTCGCCTGATCCGTCTGGTCCATATATCGGTCGGCATGCGATATTCAGCGTATCGAACATGGCCGTCACCGATATCCTGACCGTAGAAACGACCTCCACCTATGTCACCATGAGCGGGTTCGACTTCTTGTCCATCGACGTTACCGACCCCATAGCGGACGTCGACGACCTGATCTCCGCTGTAGACGTTATGACGGAAGCCGTCGTTTCTGGTGCCTCGGTGCTGGGTGCCTTGCAGTCCCGTATCGACATCCAATCTGACTTCACAGCAGAGCTTATGGACACAATCGACAAGGGCATCGGCCGCTTGGTCGACGCCGACATGAACGAAGAGTCCACCCGGCTCAAGGCGCTCGAAACGCAACAGCAGCTCGGCATCCAGGCCTTGCAGATCGCGAATTCTAACTCCGAGAACGTGATGGCTTTATTCAGGTAGTTAGGCACCCTGAAACCCACCAACAAAAAGCCGCCACCTTATGAGGGTGACGGCTCGCGATCGGCTGCACTGGTGCGCCGCGGACCTTGGCTAGCGTCCCTGTTCCAACAGGACCTAGTCGATGCTTCTGCGGCGATCAGGACGTCGATTATCGTCCGGACGCGAACCATCCCTTAGGTCTAAGCAGTTTGGGGCTACGCACTTCCGCGGATCACTCTGGTCGCTACGTGGGCCGCGCGCGTCATTTCGATCATGAGTCCGATCACGATCCATGCCGTCACGGTCCCTATCCCTGCCATCGCGCCGACCGTAATCCGGGATACGGCGTGGGCGGTCGTCACGCCGTTCAATCACTACACGGTCGCGGTAAACCGACGGTTGGCGGGTTTCATAAGAGCCCCCTTCGCTCACACACCCAGCGAGGGTCGCGCATGAAAGGCCAAGGCCCGCAAAAATCATCATAGTTCTTGTGGTCATATTTTCTCCATTCACGGGGGATATGGCCTGATCCGTCTTCAATGCAAGGGAGCGAGTCGAAACTAGACGGCCGGAGATAGAGTCGCCGGTACCTCAATGGCTTGGCCAAACAAAAAAAGCCACCATCCCACAGGTTTGCGGGACCGATCCCTTTCGGGCGCCCGTGAGCGGGTGACAATCGCCTCCGAAGCTAGATGCCCTAGACCACACCACCTCACTCGGACGAATGAATTTGCACGCCGTTGCAGAGGATCCCCCAGCTCGGCGAGCGCAAATAAGCGACGGCGTGATGCGGCGGGTCCGGGTTCTCATCGGGATTAGGAACAGGTTCTTCGTCAGGCAGCCGATCGGGGTCTGGCTCCCTGATCGGCATGGGTGGTGGTTCTCCAATGCTGGGCACTGGGTCGGCTCCAGGAACCGGAACGACGGGAGGAATGCTCATCACACGTTCTCCTGACGCGATGGTAGGGAAGCATCGGGAAAGGCCCCAACGAACGCCTGACGAGCGCGTTCTGTATCGGTAGACCTCTGCAGGGCTCGCCGGCAGTTTCGCTTGGCCTCGTAATAGAATTCACCTTCGGCGCCGTCCCAATCATGGTCCAGGAACTTCAAAGCTTCGTTCGGCCCCGTAATAACCTGCGCGCCTCCGTTTCTGGGCTTCACCTTCACTGGACTCCAAGTGATCTCGACCACGATGCTTCTCCTTTTAACGTGGACAAACTTCCGAATCATCAATCTTGTTCCAAAGGACCTGGCCGCCACCGGGTTAGGCGGAACTCAATGGAGCGGCCAGCGCGCCGCGAATGTGGGTGCGGTTGGTGTCGCGCTGGCCTGTGGTGATAAAAGCCCCGCCGCCCTGAGAGGCTGCGACAGGGAAACCTGCCGCACATGCGGAACGGCAGGAGGAACCTAATCCCCGGTGCATTTCGAGCATTGGTGCGGCCATAAAGGCTGCATCAATTGGGATAGCGAGGAAAAGAGCGACCGCAAAACCCGAACTGGGCTCGCAGGTCTGGCTTGACAGCCCAAGATTTAGACAACCGCGATGGTATCGGCGATGGACCTACTGTAGAATATCGTCCAGAGCACGCCGAGAAAGCCCGGATATGGAGCGTCATCTCGCAGCAATCCTGATCGCCGATGTCGTTGGTTACAGTCGTTTGAGCCAGACCGACGAGGAAGGCACGCGGGTTCGCTTCCAGTCCGATATGAAACAAATCTTCGAACCGGGGATTGCCGAGCACAGTGGCCGGCTTGTCAAGACCATGGGAGACGGTCTGCTGGTCGAATTCCACAGCGTCGTCGATGCCTTGCGCTGTGCGATAGGCGTGCAGCAGCAGAAAACCAAGCAGAATGCGGCCGCGCCAGCCGAACAGCGGCTCGATTTCCGCATCGGCGTCAATCTCGGCGACATCATCGTCGAGGGAGAGGACATCCACGGTGACAGCGTCAACATCGCGGACCGGATACAGGCGCTGGCCGAACCGGGCGGCATCGCCATTTCCGGTACCGCCTATGACCAGGTTAAAACGAAACTTCCAGTCGGCTACGCCTCACTCGGTGAACAGAAGGTCAAAAGCATCAATGAGCCCATCCGAGTGTACAGGGTTTTGCTGGATCCGGCAGTGAAGGGCAAGACGATTGGCGCTCCCGAAAGGCGGCGTTCCTGGCGGGGTCCGGCCGCAATGGTGGCGATCGTTTACCTTCTGTTGGCGGGTACCGCGTTCTGGTGGCAACCCTGGACACTTCTGCAAACACCGGCGGCCCTGAACCGGCTGGCTTACCCGCTACCGGACAAGCCATCAGTCGCAGTGCTGCCCTTCATCAATGTCAGCGGCGACAAGGAGCATGATCACCTTGCTGAAGGCCTGACAGACGACCTCATTACCGAGCTGTCAAAGGTGTCCGGTCTGTTCGTCATCGCCCGCCATTCCGTCTTCGCGATCGGCGATACATCCGGCAAAATTCAGGACGTAGCCGCTGAACTAGGTGTCCATTACGTGCTCGAAGGGACATTGCAGCGGGCCGGCCAACGGTTGCGCATCAACGTCAAGCTGATCGACGCCCTTACAGGACTTTCGCTCTGGGCCGAACGGTACGATCGCCAGTATGCCGATCTCTTTGCCGTACAGGATGATGTCATCAGCAAGATCATCTCCGCATTGGCGGTCAAACTAAGCGAGGGCGAAAGGGATCAGTTGGCACGGATCCCCACCGACAATCTGGAGGCCTATGACTACTATCTGAGAGCGGAGCAGGAAGGGATAACCTACAGTGATGTCGAGACCTATCGCAGGACCTTGTCATTTTACCAGAAGGCAATTGATCTCGACCCGAACTTTGCCAATGCGCATGCCGGCATCGCCCGCGTCGCCGTCGATGTCTGGCGCAACGACTACACCTATCTCTGGTCGGCGGCGGTGGCCCGCAAGATCGCCTATGACGCGGCGGGGCAAGCTTTGAAGCTGGACGCCAAAAATGCGCGGGCACTGGCTGTGCTTGCCTTGCTTCAACTCGTCGACGGGAGGGAGACCGAGGCGATTGCTTCCGCCAACCAGGCTGTGGAAGCCCAGCCAAGCGATGCGGAAGCCTTTGGGAATCTGGCCCTCATTCTGGCCCATACTGGAAGCCACCAACAGGCCATCGCTGAAATGGAAAAAGCCCTGCGGCTTGATCCCTCCCCCCCGCCGAGTTTTCAACTCTTGGCCGGCATCGTCTTTTACACGGCACGCGACAACGAACGGGCCATTCCCTTTATGGAAGCGGCGCAGATCGCGCTCCCCAACGCCGAACCGGTGCACGAATATCTGGCGGCGGCATACATGACGCAGGGAGCACCGGCGCGCGGTGCGGAGGAAAAGGCAAGGTTGCTTGAACTATTTCCAGACAGCAATCTCACCTATTACGGCTATCTCTATGATTACTGGCATGAGGAGGACCTGCAGTATCATTTGACCGGTCTGCGCGCAGCCGGCATTCCCGAATGGCCCTTCGGGTTCAAAGGGGCTGAGGCCGATCGGATCAGCGGGGCAGACCTGCGTAATCTGGTCAGCAACAAGACATGGATCGGCAAGCACAAGAACGGCACTTATTTCATCCAGTATTTCGACACGGCAGGAAACACCGCTTATCGCAGCGCCAATACCAGCATTACCGGTGTGACGGAAATCCAGGGCGACCGGCTCTGCGAGACGTTTGCCGGCTATTTCCTGGATCGCATGGTCTGTGGATACGTCTACCGCAACAAGGACAAGCAGAACCAGGCCGCGCCTTATGTCCATATCACGCCACAAGCCCTGAAATTTTTCTCGCTATCCCCCTGACAGAAATCACAAAACCGGCCACGATGGGCAGATCAATTGACGCGCCAATCTTTGTGCAGCTTTTCTGTAACGAGGGTCTGCTGGACGTCTACCCAATGCTTCTGTGAATTGCCGACTTTGGTCGGGTTCTTTTCAAAGCCGTCGGCAGCGCCTGGATCGTAGCTGATATAAAGCTTTCCTTCGATGATCCGCCAGGCCTTCGGGTCAATATTGGTGGTCACCGTTCCCAGCGAGACCCCGTCAGCACAATATCCGCCATACTGTGGAGCGTACTTGGCCGGCTCCTTTATGAAAAGGTCACGATTTTCAGCACTTGCAAAATGCCAGGTCGCGCCCAACCAGTGGTGGGAGTATTTTGAGCTGCCTTCCACTGCTTCGTTCTGTGTGAAATAGGCGACCGGATCGTAACCTCTGATCGCCACATTGCCAAAATAACCCGTATTGACCAAGGGGTCATCCGCTGCCGCGTTAGCGGCAAATAGCAGGAAGCACGCTATGCCTCCTGCCGTCACCGCGCTCTTTAAAAAGTGGTTTCGTTTATCATCAGACATAGCTTGCTCCGTTTGGCCAGCCCGGCTTGCTGTTTGAATAAAATCTCACTTTCGTTTCGTGCATTCGGAGTAGAGCCACTCACCAACGATACTGGCTTGCTGGCAGACAGCGCCTGCTTTCAAAAGCAAGTCCGCGGCCTCCCAATGCTCCCGCCAGCCAGCCTGGGTCAACGGTGTCACCCCGTTTCGTTCCTTCGCTTCGATGTCTGCCTTGCTCTTCAACAGAAAAGCGACCACATCCGTGCGACCCTCCTCCGCGGCCGCATGAAGCGGCGTCATATGATAGAAATTCCTGTTATCGTTCACCGCTGCGCCCCTGGCGACAAGCAGCTTTACGACGTCGAGATTTCCGCCATAGGCGGCGGCATGCAAGGCGGTCAGTCCACCTTTGTTTCGGACCTCAATATCAGCACCGCGTGTCAGCAGAACGGCAACGACATCGGCATGTCCGGCAAGCGATGCCAAAACAAGCGGCGGATCGCCCGCACTATCGTGTTCCGCCACACTAGCACCCTGATCCAGCAGGTGTTTCGTGCCCGCGACATCTCCATTTTTGGCCGCATCGTGCAAAGGGCCGGCCAATACGACCGACGTCCAAAACATGGTCCCAACAACACCAGTGCAGAGCCAATTCATCTCCCACC
>UCKS01000092.1 GCA_900473045.1 Hyphomicrobiales bacterium | reverse complement strand
GTAAGCGTCCGGCGAGCGGATTTTGCTGATCGGGCAAATTGGGCGATGTTCTGGCATTAGAACCAGCATTAGTGCTGACATTAATACCAGATCGAAGAGGTTGCATGGCTCGCATGGAGATCATGTCCGGCACTGAGCGTAGGCGTCGCTGGTCGGACGAGGCGAAACTGAGGATATTGACAGAAGCGGATCAACCTGGTGTTCGCATTGGTGATGTGGCTCGCCGGCATGACATTCATCCTGGCCAGATCCGTTTGTGGCGGCAGTCCTTCAGCTATGTCGGTCGACCGGCGATGTTCCTTCCGGTGGAAATCACCGAGGAGGTGAGCGCTACCCAAGCACCTGACACGCCACCGACGCCAGCGGTCATCGAGATCTCGCTACGAAACGGTCGGTGTTTGAGGGTTCCGGCTGACGTGGAGCTAAGGATGCTCGGGTCGTTGATCGCTTGCGTGGAGGCGGCGTGATCGGGCCTTCGGGGAATGTGCGGGTCTATCTGGCCTGCGGAGTGACCGACATGCGGCGTGGAATTGATGGACTGTCGGCGCTGGTCGAGGCGGCTATTAAGGAGGCGCCAGGTTCCGGCGCGATCTTCGGCTTCCGCGGAAAACGGGCCGATCGGATCAAACTTTTATGGTGGGATGGCCAAGGGTTCTGTCTGTTTTACAAGGTGCTGGAGCGCGGATACTTTCCCTGGCCGACGGCGAAAGAAGGTGTTGCGCACCTGACGCAAGCTCAGTTGTCGATGCTTGTTGAGGGGATCGACTGGCGCCGCCCGGCGTGGACTTCCGCTCCCGGTCGAACGGGTTAAAAGCTATATTTTGCAAGGACATCCGGGGCAAAATGCTGGCGCGTTAGGGGCAAATCGGCTACGTTTGCGGGTATGGAAACAACGCCGCTGAATAGTCAGGACGAGCTATCTGTTTTGCGCGCACTCGTCGCGGAACAGGCGGCGAAACTTGAGAGCCAGGAAGCCGAAGTCATCAAGCGCGACTCCATTATCGGGCTTCTGCGCGCGCAACTGGAACTGCTCCGCCATCGGCAGCATGGCGCTTCTTCGGAAAAGATCGACCGGAAGATCGAACAATTCGAACTGATGCTGGAGGAGATCGAGGCCTCTCGTGCCGAGGCTGAGATGCGCTCCGGGAAAACTCCTTTGCCGGAGCTGAACGACACCCCGGACAAGCCGAAGCGCAAACCGTTGCCCGATGGTCTTCCCACCGAAGAGCTGGTCTATGCCGCGCCCTGCAATTGTCCGACGTGCGGAGGCACATCGTTCCTGAAGGCCGCAGACAAGGTGGTCCAGGTGATGGAGCACGTGCCGGCGTCCATCAAGATTGTCCGTCATGTCGAAAAGCGCATGATCTGCAGGGAGTGCGACACGACGGTAGCGGGTGAGATGCCGACCCTGCCGATCGAACGCGGCAAGCCCGGACCGGGATTGCTCGCCCATATCATGGTCGCCAAATTCGACGATCATATCCCTCTCTACCGCCTATCCGAGATGTACGACCGGCTGGGGATAGAAATCTCTCGCTCTGTCATGGCGGACTGGGTTGGCCGCGTGTCCGTTTTGCTTGCGCCGCTCGTCTTGGCTATCAGGGCGCACATCGCCGCGCTTGACCGAATACATACGGACGATACCCCGGTCGATGTTCTCGACCCTGGGCGAGGAAAGACAAAAACTGGCAGGGTTTGGGTCTATGTCTTCGATGGCAGCGGTTATCAAGATCCCACTCCCGGAGCAATCGCCTATTACTATAGCCCCGACCGAAAAGGCGTGCATCCGGCTGACCACCTCGCAAACTTCAGCGGCGTGATGCATGCTGATGGCTATGGAGGTTACAAGAAGCTCTACGGCAACCAGATCGTCGAGGCCGCGTGCATGGCACATTCGCGCCGCAAGTTCCACGATGTGATCAAGCTGAAGCCATCTCCGATCGCCGACGAGGCACTGTCGCGCATCGGTGCGCTCTACGATATCGAGGATCGCATCCGCGGCATGCCTGCCGACGAGCGACGCAAACTGCGCCAACAACATGCCAAGCCCATACTGGGAGAACTGAAGGTCTGGATCGAGGCTACGCTTTCGACGCTGCCACAGAAGCAAAAGCTGGCTGAAGCGATGCGATATGCCCTCTCGCGGTGGGCAGCGTTGAGCGTTTACATCGACGATGGCCGTGTTGAGATCGACAACAACATAGCCGAGCGCGCCATGAGACCGCTTGGAATCGGAAGAAAAAACTGGCTATTTGCCGGGTCAGACAAGGGCGGTGAGCGCATCGCCAATATCCTGACCATCATTGAGACTGCCAAACTCCATGGCCACAATCCGGAGGTCTATCTCACAGACGTCCTGACCCGGATCCAAAGCCATCCAAAGGATCGGTTCCAGGAATTGCTGCCCTGGCTTTGGACGCCGGCGAAAGACCGATGCGAGGCCGCGTGATGGCACGTTCAAGGTTCATCTATACGCTGAAAGAAGTCGCCAGCATGATCGGCGAGAACCTCGAACTCATCGAGGAGGTGACCGCCAACTCGGACAATATCGCCGAGGGCGAATTGGTTTATGTGCGCGATGGTAGTGAAGATGGCACGAAGGGTCTGACCGAAAATGGAATCGACGACCTTCAAAGTCTCCTCGCCGACATAAGGACGTGGGATGGTGGTATCCGCCAGTTCCTCGTCGATGAACAATGCGATCCCGAGATGATCGAGCGTGTCATGGTCGATGAGGTGAAGCGCGTCCCATAGATTCGGCCAATCGAGCGCGCGAAAATGCGTTCGCCGGACGATAAC
>UCKS01000026.1 GCA_900473045.1 Hyphomicrobiales bacterium | reverse complement strand
CAGGAAGAAGTTCTGAGCCGTACCTGTGCCAGTCTTCAGCAGAGCATCGGCGTCGTAGTCCTTCGTCAGAAGGCCCTTGCCTGCGTCGTTGGTGTCGATCAGAACCGATGTCGATGCATCGAACTTCAGAACGCCAACCGAAACGTTACCGGAAGCGTCGCGAGTGAACGAACCGACCATTTCCTTGGTGCCGACGGCAGTCGTCGTGTCGTTGTAGAGCCAGTTTTCGCCGGAGAACGAAGCCGACTGAGCCGTCGAAGACAGCTGGTTCTTCAGTTCCGTCAGTTCCTTGTCGATCTTCAGCTTGTCAACACCCGGTTCGCGGGCAGCAACCAGCTTTTTCTTGATTTCGGAGACGACGTCGATGGCAGCGTTCAAACCGGTATAGGCAGTGTCCGTCTTGGCAGCGCCGAGACCGAGAGCGTCCTGAACCGTGGAAAGAGCCTTGTTGTCCGACTTCATGGTCGTAGCAATCGACCAGTAAGCGGCGTTGTCGGCAGCGGTGCCAACCTTCAGGCCGGAAGAAATGCGACCCTGGGTCGTTTCCATGTCCGAGCTGATGGAGCGCAGCGTCGAGAGTGCTGCCATTGCAGAAGAGTTTGTCAGGATGCTTGTCATTGGGGTTGTCCCTCTAGATACAAAATACAAGATTGGGGACATACCGGACTAAAATACTTACCGGTGATAACGGCTCGGCATCATGCCACTCGGTTCCTGTTCGCCAAGAAATCCAAATCCGTTATGTGAGGGGTAATGTCGCAGGCAAACATTTCGATATGTTTAAATGCCGCGCGAAAGGGCACGCGTCAGATCGTGCCCGCACAAGCGATCGAAATCACGGAGCCATATGGATTATAATGTTAATTCAATGTGTTGGTGATTTTTCGCTGGACAGCGCCGCCTCGAAAAAGAGACACTCTGTTAACCACGACACGGGATCAATTGAAAGATCGCACCAGACTGCCGACCAAGAGGTTCCACCCGTCGATGAGAACGAAGAAGAGGATCTTGAAGGGCAGCGAAATGGATGTGGGCGGCAGCATCATCATGCCCATAGCCATGGTGATCGTCGCGACGATCAGGTCGATCACCAGGAACGGCAGCATGATCAGGAAGCCGATTTCAAACCCGCGCCTGATTTCCGAAATCATGAAGGCTGGAACGACGGCACGCAGATCGACCCTGTCGCCCACGACGACGGTCTGGCCCTTTTCCTTCGCGATATCGATAAACAGCTGCAAATCCTTGTCACGGGTATTCGCCAGCATGAACTCCCGGAACGGTTCGGCAATGCGCGTCATCGCCTCCGTTTCGTTGATCTGGTTCTGCAGCAGCGGATTGACGCCGTTCTGCCAGGCGCGGTCGAAGGTCGGCGCCATGACATAGAAGGTCATGAACAGCGCAAGGCTGACCATGATCATATTGGACGGCGTCGTCGCGAGCCCCATGCCGGTGCGCAGGATCGCGAAAGCGATGACGAAGCGCGGAAAGCTCGTCACCATGATGAGGATGCCAGGGGCGACCGACAGGACGGTCAAAAGGCCGAAGGTGCGGATGATCCAGGACGCCACCGAGCCGTCTATAGGCGTGTTGAGGATATCGGCGGGAAAGCCTTGCGCTCCCGCGATACCCGACATCGCCAGCATGGCGGCTATGAATGCGATAGTCCGGATCATGAGCGAATCATTGAATAACAAATGTCCTGAAGATGACATTGGTTACGCGCCCTTCGGAGCGCAGGTCAACCCGTTCCTCGATGTCATCCTTGAGATACTGAAATCCGCGTGGTCCCTGGATCTGTTGCAGCGATACCGTTTTGAGGTAGGCAGCGATATCCTGATGGATTTGTTCTGCCATCGCCACATCGGGTGCGCCCTTGAAAAGCAGGGCAACTTCAAGCCGGATCCAGTTTTCGGTGGGATAGGCGAGGTTGGTGGTGATCGCATCAAGCTGCACGACACCGTTGGCTTCGGTCGCGACCTTCGGCAACCCTTCGTCCTTCTTGCCGGCTTCACCCTCGGGTTTCTGACCAGCATTTTTCAGGGCGACGGCAGCCTTGGCTTCCTCGACGATCCTGGCTTCCTCGGTACTGAGCGGTTTGGGGGCCAGCATGCCGCCCACCAGCCAGCCGCCGCCGCCCGCGACCAAGGTCAGGACCGCGAGCGCCGCGATCAGGACGACCGGCGATGACTTCTTCGGGCCGCCATTGGCGAGATCGGCATCTTCCATCTTCAAAATCCATCAAGAGTGGGCCGCTACAGCGCCGCGCGTCATTCACGGCGCGCAATGGTCGCTGTAGCACTTTCAATCTGCTGCATAGTTTTCCCTAAATCGATTCCGATGTAAGAAATTATGCAGCGGCGCAGCACTGTCGGGCCGTCAGATCGGCGAAGCGATGTCCATGACCTGCTGCCCCCATGGCGGCTGCTGGACTTCCGTCAACCGGCCGCGGCCGCCGTAGGAGATGCGTGCTTCGGCGATCTTTTCGTAGGAAATCATGTTCTTGGCATCGACGTCGTAAGGCCTGACGATGCCGGCGACATTGAGAATGCGGATTTCGTGGTTGACCCGGACCTCCTGCGAGCCGCTGATCAGCAGGTTGCCGTTTTCAAGCACACCGGTGACGACGGCAGCAACGAGCAGGACAAGCTTTTCCGAACGCTCCGTCGTGCCCTCGCCCTTGGACTTGGTGTTCGAGCCATAGTCGAGCCCACCCTTCCAGCCAAAGTCGCTCGCTTCAGATTTGCCATTGGCACCGATGTTGAAACCACTGTCATTGGTGCGGCTGCGGTCCGTCTTGTTGTCGAACGACGCCTTGTCGTCGATGCGGATATCGACAGTCAGGATATCGCCGACCTTGAGTGCACGGGCATCCTTGAACAGCGCCGACTGATTGTCGCTCCAGAGCGAATAGCCGTTCATGACCTGGCGCGGCTCCTTCGGATACATCGCCATCTGCGGGGTCTGTGCATATTGCAACCCACTGCCGATCGGGCTCATGGACGGAGCCCTGCCGATCTCGCTCAGGGCCTGGTTCTGGCATCCCGACAGCAGGCTGGCGGCGAGAAGAACCGAAATCGGATATCTCATGACGGTTCCTTCGATGTGTCCGGGTCTGTGGCGCTGGAGATGACGTTGGTGACGACCGCTGCCTTCTCATTGCTCATTTCACTAAGAATCAGGCTCGACTGGCGCGGCGGCAGCTGCATCAGGATCGCCGCTGCGACACCGGGATTGACAAGCTCCAGCTTGGCCGCTGCGGCATCCGCCTTCATCGTCTTGTAGATTCCGACCAGGCCGATCTGGGCCTGCTTGAGAAAATCGTTGCGGCGCTTCAGCCAGTCCTCGTATTCGGACCGGCGCTTCTCGAGCGTCGCGATGCGTTCGTCGATATCGAACTGGAGATTCTCGAGGTCTTTCTTCTGCAGCAGATAACGCTGATCGCGTGCCGCGTCGGCAATATTGGTGCAGAACTGCTGGATTTCGTTGCCATTGGCCGGAATGCCCGCAGCCGGTGCGGCAACCTCCTGCGCAAAGGCGCCGGGTATGGCCAGCATGGTGCAGCCGGCGGCGATCAGCATCAGACGGCGGCGCAGGCCGTTGGAAGCGCTGGGAAGACGATATGTCATCATTGCAAGACGAGCTCCGCCTGGAGGGCACCGGCTGTCTTGATGCCCTGGAGAATGGAAATGATACCGTCCGGTTTCACCCCGATACTATTGAGGCCGGCCACCAGCGAGCGCAGGTTGGAACCATTGAGGATCGCAACCGTACCGCCCTCTTCGGACGCCTGGATTGTCGTATTCGGCTCAATCTCGGTGCGCCCGCGCGAGAACGGTTCCGGCTGCACGACCGTCGGCGTTTCAGTCACCTGGACCGTCAATGTGCCATAGCTGACGGCGACCTGATTGATCCGCACGTCCTGGCCGATGACAATCGTGCCGGTTCGCTCGTTGATGACAACGCGCGCAGGCACATCGGTCTCGACGACGAGGTTTTCGATATCGGCCATCAGGCGTGACAGGTCGGCCATCTTCGGCTTGTCGATGACGACGGCCTGGGAATCACGAGCCTCGGCAATACTGCCGCCGAACTGGGCCTTGCCATAGCGGTTGATGGCCGCAGCCATGCCGACCGCGGTCGAAAAATCCGGGTTTCTCAGCTGCAGAACGAGATTGAACCCATCCTTGAACTTGGCCGGCAGTTCACGCTCGATGATCGCACCGTTCGGTACGCGGCCGGATGTGGTGATCCCTTGCGTTATCGATGCAGCGTCACCCTGCGCACTGAAACCGGTGACGACGACCGATCCCTGCGCGACCGCATAGATCTGACCGTCGGCGCCGGAAAGCGAGGTCATGACCAGCGTGCCGCCACGAAGCGAAGTGGAATCGCCAAGCGACCCGACGGTCACGTCGATACGGCTGCCGGGGCTGGCAAAGGGCGGCAGGTTGGCGGTGACCAGAACCGCTGCAATGTTCTTCGAACGGGATTCGTTGTCCTGCGTCGAGATGCCGAGGTTCTGCAGCATGGCGCGCAAGGATTGCGCAGTAAACGGCGCAGAGCGTAGGCTATCACCGGTGCCCTGAAGCCCGACCACCAGACCATAACCGATCAGCTGATTTTCGCGGCCCGACTGCAGCGAGGCGATGTCCTTGATGCGCGACGCTGCCTGCGCCGGCGCGATCGTCATCGAGAGAACGGCAGCGATTGCCAGGCACCATTTGCCGAAACGAAAAATCATTTTGCCACCACGTGAATTGTACCGTCATCCATCACCGTTCCTGAAACGATGATGCCGGAATCGGTGTTGCGCACTCGGATCAGATCGCCCACAGCAGCATTCTCCAGCGGCGCGCCGCCGGCTGTGATCGTGAGGGGGCCGTTGGCAAAGACGATCCGGACTGCCTTGCCACGCTCGACCGCGTAGGGTTCACGCAGTGCCGAGACGAGAATGACGCGCCCCTGAAGCAGGGTCCGGCTGGTCACTTTGCCGGTCACCTGTTCGGCAGAGACGGCATAGTCGCCGGTCAAAGCTGGATTGGTCACCTCGACCTCTTCCAGGCGATGAGCATCGATGACTTCGCCCGGATAGATCGTCTGGGTCGGAATAACCGCCATGCGTTTTTCAGCCAGAGCAGGGTGTGAGGACAGCAGTCCGGCACACATCGCGCCTGCGACGGCCAGCGTCTGCAGAAGAAAACCTCTGCGGATAGTGGCAGCTTTCACGAGCGGCACATTGGCAGTCCGGCGAAACGTCATGTTTGCCTATCCCTCTTTTATCTCAGGTTCTTGCTGACCGTCGCGGCCATTTCGTCGGCGGCCTGGATGATCTTGGAGTTCATTTCATAGGCGCGCTGAGCGGAGATCAAATCGGTGATTTCCTTGACCGGATCGACGTTAGACGCTTCAAGGTACTTCTGCTTGATCTGCGCGAAGCCCGGATCGGCCGGAGTACCGATCACGGCCTCGCCGGAGGCTGGTGTCTGCTTGAAAAGGTTGTCACCCTGCGGCTCAAGACCTGCCTCGTTGACGAAGTTTGCAATCGTCAGCTGGCCAAGAACGGTCGGGATCGTGTCATTTCCGACACGGACCGAGACTTCGCCAGACGTGCTGACGGTGATCTCGCTGGCGTTCTGCGGCACGGTGATCTCGGGCACGACCGTGTAGCCGTCGATGGTGACGAGCTGGCCATCGGCATTGGTGTTGAAGGCACCTGCACGCGTATAGGCGCTCTCGCCATCCGGCGTCTCGATCTGGAACCAGCCGCGGCCGATCAGCGCCATGTCCAGGCTGTTGCCGGTGCTGATCAGGCTGCCCTGCAGATGCAGGTTGCGGACGGCGGAGGTCTGGACACCGAGGCCGATCATGGCCCCTTCCGGAACGATCGCCTGATTGGCGCGGTTCGGCACGCCCTGCGCGCGTTCGGTCTGGTAGAGAAGATCGGAGAACTCCGCCCGCGCGCGTTTGTAGCCGGTGGTATTGATGTTCGCGATATTGTTCGCGATCACTTCCAGGTTCAGCTGCTGGGCATTCATGCCTGTCGCTGCGATCGAAAGAGCCTTCATTACATTTTTCCTTTAGATCGGCATGCGGGCGATTTCGAGATAGGCGCTGACGACCTTGTCCCGGATGGCGATGGCGGTTTGCAGTGACTGCTCGGCATTCATGACGGAATCGATGACTTCGCGGGTATTGGCTTCGCCGCGAATGCCCTGGATCGAGTTGACTTCCGACTGTCTCAGGCCGTTGGTCATCTCGGTTGCCATATTGCCCATGACTTCGGCAAAGCTCTGCGACTTGCCGGCCGTGGCCGCGCCACCGAGAATGCTCTGGGCGGACGAGGCCGATGACGTGGAGCTCACGTCTTTGACGGTCGAAATTGCCGCGCTGATGGTTTTGATTGCGTCGATCATTATTGCGATGCCCTGAGAAGGTCGATTGTTGCGGAGATCAGGTCACGTGCCTGCTTCGTGGTCTGGAGATTGGCCTCGTAGGAGCGGTTTGCTTCCCGCATGTCGGCCATCTCGATCAGCACGTTGACATTCGGCATCTTGACCATGCCCTTGTCGTCGGCCGCCGGGTTGCCCGGGTCGAACTCGACGGAGAAGTCGGAATCGTCCGTTCCAAGCCGCTGAACCTCGACCGTCGATGCGCCGCTGGCGCGGTCGATTTCCGCTGCGAAACTGACCGTCTTGCGGCGATAGGGGTCGGTTCCCGGCGCATCGCCGCTGGACCGCGCGTTGGCGATATTTTCCGAAACGATGCGCAGGCGCGTCGATTCTGCTTCGAGACCGGAAGCCGAAACCTTGAGAGCTGAAACCAGAGGATCCATGGCCGTTATTTCCGTACCGTCATGAGCATCATCCGGTGAAACGCCTTTACGAGCCCGGCATTGAGCTCGTAGTCGCGCTTGATTTCACCGGTTTTCATCAATTCCTTTTCCAGGCGGACGCTGTTGCCCGACTGCTGGACCTCGACGTCGTCCAGCATGCTGGTTTCCGTCACCTGCGCGGCGCTGCTGCCATCGGTAAAGTGCGCTGGGTTGGTCGACGCCATCTGGAAGCCGGTTTGCTGCATCACGCTTTCAAACGGCTTGACGTCTTTGGCTGCGTAATGCGGCGTGTTGGCGTTGGCGATGTTCCCGGCAACGACGTTCTGGCGAACTGCCAGCCATTGCGCCTGCCGGGACGCGAGATCGAAAAGCTGTATAGGTTGCATCATGCGACTCCATGCTTGTTGCTGGAGAACCTAGGCAAGCAATCTTGCGTGGGACTGAAGCGGATGGCGTATCGGAAACGCGCCAGATGCGGCTATTGCGAAGTGATGCTTTTTGGCAATGACATCGGTCTGCGCGGCCAGACAAACCGGGCGCAGCGTAGCCATCCGTGAGGAGAGGTTTACCCATTTCCGGCCAGAAGTCCGGAAAACACGGACTATGCCCGACGATCAAAGATCGCCGGATCAGTCGGCCTGATAGATGTCGCCCTTGGAGGTGATCATCACCCAGCGTCCGTCACGCTGTTCCAATGTCGCAAGCCGGCTGTTGTCGGGAAGTGCGGAGCCGATACGGACAATATACATGCCGCTGCTGTCTTCGATCAGCGCACGGCCGTTGGCGACATGCATCAGCTTGAACGCGTTGGAGGAGGGAAACGGCTGTTCCAGATCGTCCTGAACGCCGGTTTTTTTGGCACCTTCGGAACTCGGAACCGTGGCAGTCGTCAACTGGTCGATGGCCGACTGCGTTGCTGCGTCGCGCTCCACCATTGCCGTCGGCGATGCGGAACCGCCGGGGCCCTCGCGGCCAGGCACGTCGCGCGTATTGCCCTGCCAAAGCGTCGGCATCGAGAACTTGTCCTGGTGCAGGAAGGCATACCAGGGGAAAAATGTGGCAGCTGCGGCGAGCGCAACGCCCGTCACACCCAGCGCCTTGTCGATCAGCGGCGTGCGTTCGCTACGCTTGCGCTGCGAGACGATTTCATCGGCGTCGTAATCGATCATGGCTTATCCCCTCCGCATATTTCCGGCCTGCCCGGCGTTGGCTGCCGCCTTCAGCGCATTGGCCAGGTCGGTGAACGCATCGAAGGCCGGCCGTTCGCCGGGTGTCTGTTTCAAAATCTCGTAGATGACGGGAACCTGCTTGATCGCCATGTCCAGATCGGGATCGCTTCCGGGCCGGTAACCGCCGATCAGCCGGAGATCGCGGGTTTCCTCAAAGCGGTGGATCAGCGATTTCAAGCGCCCGACCAGCTTTTCCTGATCCGGCGTCCAGGCTTTCCGGGCCAGACGCGACACCGATGCCAGTGGATTGACCGGCGGATAACGGCCTTCCTCGGCCAGGCTGCGGTCCATGACGATATGGCCGTCGAGAATGCCGCGGGTCGAGTCGGCGATCGGATCGTTGTGATTGTCGCCATCGACAAGGATGGAGATGATCGCGGTGATCGTTCCTGCCCCTTCGGCCCCGGGGCCTGCGCGTTCCAAAAGCCGTGGCAGCTCGGTAAAGACGGAGGCCGGGTAGCCGCGCGCGATCGGCGGTTCGCCCGAGGCGGTGGCGACTTCGCGGATGGCATGGGCAAACCGGGTGACGCTATCAACGATTAGAAGCACGTTGTCGCCCTGATCGCGATAATGTTCGGCGATGGTGACGGCCGTCAGTGGCGCCATCTTGCGCAGCATCGGGCTTTCATCGCTGGTCGCGACCACGGCAACCGACTTGGACAGGTTTTCGCCCAGCGTATCCTCGATGAATTCCCTCACTTCACGGCCACGTTCACCGACCAGCGCGATCACAACCTTGTCGAAGGCGTCGGCGCGCGCCAGCATCGACAGCAATGTCGACTTGCCGACGCCGGAGCCCGCGAAAACACCGAGGCGCTGGCCAAGGCAGAGCGGAGAGAAGATATCGATCGCCCGCACGCCGGTGCGAAAGCCGTGCTCGACCCGTTTGCGGGTCATCGAGGGTGGCGCCGTGTTGGAGATCGGCCGGCGGATATCACCCTGCAGCAGCGGTCCGCGTCCATCGATCGGTTCGCCCAGCGAATTGATCGTGCGGCCACACCAGGATTCCGTCGGGGCAATACGGAAGGCCCCCTTGCGGATCACCGTGTCGTGAATGCCGATCGGATCGCCCGGTTCGATCGGGCAGACCACGACGATTTCCTGCTCGACCTTGACGACTTCGCCGAGGTGAACGCCGGTCGCACTTTTGTGCGCCACGAAATCACCAAGACGGACATGCCGGGACAGGCCGGTCACGGTATAGTATCCCGCCGAAATCGACTGGACGTGGCCACCGGGTGCGATCGAGAACTCCGGGTTGGAATAGCGCCCGACGAGGCCGCCGAGTGCTGCAAGCGACGTTGACGAATTACTGATCTGGATCTTGTCGTTCTGCATGCCGGTTCCTGCCGTCTGCTCGCGTCGCCGCACAAGTGCGCCGGGGCGTGGCTTTTGTCCTGTCGAGAAATCAACGATG
The DNA here is from genome assembly GCA_900473045.1 of Hyphomicrobiales bacterium. Lineage (GTDB taxonomy): Bacteria > Pseudomonadota > Alphaproteobacteria > Rhizobiales > Rhizobiaceae > Pararhizobium. The sequence continues at coordinate 76,151 of UCKS01000026.1, read as the reverse complement.
CTACTTGCTGCCGCCGAGCGTCTTGATCGCTTCACTCATCGACGTTTCGCTGTCGCGCATCAGCGCCGAAATATTCTCGAAGGCGCGCGACACCATGATCAGCTGCGACATTTCCTGAACCGGATTGACGTTGGATTCCTCGACATACCCCTGCATCACGCCGACATCGAAACGATCGACGACCGGTTCCGGAGCGGAGTTGGGGATGACGGCACTGTTATCGTGGCGCGAAAAACCGTTGGCGAAATTAGCTTCGTAGAGCCCGAGCGTAGCAACCTGGGTCCCATCCTGTTGGATGGAGCCATCGGCGCCGACCTTGATTTCACTGGCTTGCGAATTGAGCTGGATCGGCGCACCGCCAGCGTCGAGCACCGGGTAGCCGCGCAGCGTGACCAGATCGCCCGTTTCCGTCATGGTAAAGCGGCCGTCACGCGTCAGCGCCTGGCCGCCGCCTGGCGTCTCGATCTGGAACCAGGCATCCCCCTTGATGGCGAAATCCAGCTGGTTGCCGGTCTGGCTGAGACCACCATTGTTGGTATTGAGAAACTCCTTGCCCTCCGAAACAAACGAGACTTTCGTCGGCCGCGTGTCACCGAGTACCTGGTTGAACTTCACCTCCGTCGAGCGAAAGCCGACGGTACTCGAATTGGCGACGTTGTCAGCCAGCGTGTTCATGCGTTTTTCAAGCGCCATCTGCGAGGAGACGGCAACATAGAGACCGGTCTGCATTTCAGCGTCCCCCGAGTTTCAGTGTGTTGATGGAAAGGAGGAGATCGGAGGAAATGCCATAGCCGCTGGAGGAGCCGAAGACGGCGAGCGGATCGTAAGGGTCCGAAGAATTGTTGAGTTCCCAAAGAGCGGTAAACCGTTCAAGCAGTTTCGACAGCTTGGCCGGATCTTTGAAGTCCTTGATGTCGATTACTTTTTCGATCGCTGCCGCCTGTTTGTCGATATCGGCAGCGGCAAACTCGTCCGGCATTTGCAGGAGGGTGCGGGTGACCTGCGCCAGGGCGTCGTCAGCCAGCAATCCGAAAGCGTTGGTGATGGTCGGCGCCGTGCGCTCGAAATAAAGTGCCAAGCGCACGCCGGCATTGTCCTCGCCCGCCGTCTGTTCCAGCGTCTGACGCATATACTTATCGGCGACACCCTTTTGGGCCTTGTCGAACGATGTTGCCGCCGTGCCGTTGCGGGCGAAATTCAGCGATTCCACCAGACCCGAATAACGGCTGTCGGTGAGCTGCTTGGCGAACGCATCGTCCTTGTCGATGCCCTCGGTCAAAACCTTGCGCATGAACGCCTTGGCGTAGCCCATGTCCTCGAGGCCGTGGGCCTTGATCGCGTAATTATAAAGCCGCGTATCGGCAAAGAAGTCGTCGATCGTTTTGACGTTGCCGATATTGGCGAGATAATATTCGGTTTCGCGCGCCACGTCCGGCTGCTCGGACACCCGCTCCAGCGACTTGCTGAGATTGCCTGCTATCATCTGGTAGCTGGTGTAAGTCGTCGTCACGACGTTTCCCCGTTCATCCATTGGAAATGACGCATCGCGCGCCGATTGAACGGAAATCTGACCGCTGTTGCTTGCGCGAACCTGTTTCCCCGCAACACCTGCAAATGTGGCCGACAGCCAGCCTCACACAAGGCTGGCGGCCTAACGATACCGTCGAAAATCCACCATTGCGGCAGGTATCGAAATGAACATCATCATCGGGCTCCTCTTGACATTGGGCTGTATCCTTGGCGGCTTCATTGCCATGGGCGGCCATATGGAGGTCCTCAACCAGCCCTTCGAGCTTGTCATCATCGGCGGCGCCGGCATCGGCGGCTACATCATGGCCAACTCGATGAAGGTGTTGAAAGATACCGGCAAGGCACTCGGCGAGGCCTTCACCCACAAGGTTCCGAAGGAACGCAATTATCTCGACACGCTGGGCGTTCTCTACAGCCTGATGCGCGACCTGCGTACCAAGTCGCGCAACGAGATCGAAAGCCACATCGACAACCCGGATGAATCCTCGATCTTCCAGTCGGCCCCGACGGTGCTGAAGAACAAGGAGCTGACAGCCTTCATCTGTGACTATGTCCGCCTCATCATCATCGGCAATGCCCGCTCCCATGAGATCGAGGCGCTGATGGACGAGGAAATCAACACCATCACCCACGACAAGATGAAGCCCTATCACGCGCTGACGACGATGAGCGACGCCTTCCCGGCCATCGGTATCGTGGCGGCCGTTCTCGGCGTCATCAAGGCCATGGGCGCCATCTCCGAATCGCCGGAAGTTCTCGGCGGCAAGATCGCTGCGGCCCTCGTCGGCACCATGCTCGGCATCTTCCTGTCCTACTGTATCGCCAGCCCGGTTATCGCCAATATCAAGGCCGTCCGCGACAAGCAGAACCGCCTCTACATCATCGTCAAGCAGACGCTGCTGGCCTACATGAACGGCTCGGTTCCCCAGGTTGCGCTCGAATACGGCCGCAAGACCATCTCGGCTTACGAGCGCCCCTCGATCGACGCCGTCGAGCAGGAGATGATGAACCCCGGTGGCGGCAGCGAAAGCAAGGCGGCCTGATCCGATGACCTCAGCGACCCAGAACAACGTCTACACTTTCGACCGCAAGCTGCTCGCCCGGATGACCGGCGCGCTCGGCGATACCAAGACGATCAGCAAGCTGTGCAGCGATCTCGGCCATGTCTTTGCCGAGTTCCTGCCCGACATTTTCCAGAACGAGACCGGGCTCGACATCGAAATCGGCTATGCCGGCTTCGAGACCGGCCTGAAGAGCGAACTGATCGCCAATCTCGGGAATGGCGTTGCGCTCTGCGACACAACATTACGCAACTGGTGCCCGGATTTCGTCATCAGCTGCGACAGCCCGGTGATCATCACGCTGATGGAAATCCTGCTCGGCGCGCCTGTAAACGGCATCGAAGAACCCAAACCCCGTTCGCTGTCGAACATCGAGCTCGATGTCGCGACGATGATCTTCGAAAAGGTCGCCGACGTGCTGAAATCGGCAGTCAGCGTTGCCGGAAGCTTCGAGCCGGTGGTTGGGCGTCCGTATAACGCAAGTCAACGGCCGCCGGCTGATCCGGAGGTCGCTGACGTCTACGCCGCCTGCATCAACGTGACGATGGGCCTTGGGCCGGTTCTGTCGACCTTCTCGATCATCGTCCCACAGCAGACGCTTTTGAAAACGGCTGTCGTTTTCCCCAAGGGCATCGGCCAGGGCCGCAAGACCAAGGGCGCATGGGGCGAGCAGCTCGAACAGCAGGTCCGCCGTTCGACGGTCAGCCTCGAAGCGCGCATCAAGCTGCAGAGCCTGACGCTGGACAGCATCAGCCGCCTTCAACCCGGCGATGTCATTCCCTTTCAGGACGCCAAGGATGTGCGCGTCGAGATCAACGCCAACGGCCGCGATCTCTATATCTGCGAATTCGGGCGATCCGGCGCGAAATACACGGTGCGGATCAAGGATACCCACGGTTCGGAGAGCGACATTCTCCACCACCTAATGAGTTAAAAACCCCCTGCCCACCCCGGCAACATGGTTGGGGCAAGTTTCAACTGGAATAGTTTGCACATGGCACCGAAGAAAGCACCAATAGAAGACCAGACGATCCTGAGCGGCGGCGATGCCGAGCTCGATCAGGCCATCGACGACCTGCGTGGCGTGCTGCAAAGCGATGCCACCGGGACCGCGCTGGACAACGATTTCGGCATGGATTTTGCCGCAGCACCCGCGACTGGCGAGACCTCGGATTTCGGCAGCACATTCTCAGCCGAAGCGGATCTCAGCAGCTTCGGCGGCGATTTTGGCGCCAGCAACAGCTTCGCCGACCTAGCCGATTCCTCGGCTGCACCAGCCTTTGACGCCGGTTCGTTCGGCGCAAAAGCATTCGGTGGCGACACGTTCGAAGACCAGCCAGCCGGCGAGCCCGGCAGCGGCATGACGGCCAATCTCGACCTGATCATGGATATCCCGATCGATGTCCAGATTGTTCTCGGCACCAGCCGCATGCAGGTCTCCGGCTTGATGAACCTGACGGAAGGCGCGACGATCGCGCTCGACCGCAGGATCGGAGAACCGGTGGAAATCGTCGTCAATGGCCGGGTTATCGGCCGCGGCGAAATCACCGTGCTTGACGAAGACGAAACGCGTTTCGGTGTAAAACTCATCGAAATCAAGGGTACCAGTAAAGTTTGAACCCGGTTAGGGTCATGAGGATCAATCCATGATGGATTTCGACAATTTCGAGGCTTCGGCACCCACAAGGCCACTCACCCAAATGGACAAGGCCGCTGCGGTTCTCCTTGCAATGGGCAAGCCCATTGCCGGCAAATTGTTGAAATTCTTCACGCAGAGCGAATTGCAGGGCATCATCGCTTCCGCGCAATCGCTCCGCTCGATACCGCCCCACGAACTGGAAATCCTGGTGAACGAGTTCGAGGACCTGTTCACCGAAGGTGCCGGCCTGATGGACAATGCCAAGGCCATCGAAGGCATCCTCGAAGAAGGCCTGACGCCGGATGAAGTTGACGGCCTGCTCGGCCGCCGCACCGCCTTTGCCGCCTATGAAGCCAATATCTGGGACCGCCTGCAGGATTCCGATCCGGCTTTCGTCGCCCAGAGCCTGGGCAAGGAACATCCGCAGACAATCGCCTATGTCCTGTCGATGATGCCATCGACCTTCGGTGCGAAGGTGCTGCTGCAGCTGCCCGAAAGCAGCCGCGCCGACATCATCAACCGCGCCGTCAACATGAAGACCGTCAGCCCCAAGGCCGCCCAGATCATCGAGGCCCGCGTGGTCGAAATGATGCGCCAGATGGACGCCGAAAAGAACTCGATCGGCTCGATCAAGATTGCCGAAGTGATGAACGAGTTGGAGAAGAGCCAGGTCGACACGCTGCTGGCATCGCTCGAAACACTCAGCACCGAATCGGTCAAGAAGGTTCGCCCGAAGATCTTCCTCTTCGACGACGTCCTCTACATGCCGCAGCGCAGCCGCGTTCAGTTGTTCAACGACGTATCGGGCGACATCATCACCATGGCGCTACGCGGATCCGGTATGGAACTGCGCGAATCGGTCCTCGCCTCGATCGGCGCTCGCCAGCGCCGCATGATCGAATCGGACCTTGCGGCCGGCGACGTCGGCATCAATCCGCGCGATATCGCCATTGCCCGCCGCTCGATCACACAGGAAGCCATTCGCCTTGCCGCAAGCGGCCAGATCGAACTGAAAGAAAAGGAAGCTGTCGCTGCCTGACCGGGTACTGCCACCGCTTTAGTCCTGAACCCATACAAAAAGCCCTGCAGCCGGCCCGGTTGCAGGGCTTTTCGTATGGGTACTTGCCCGGGGCCGTTTACTTTCTGTGAAGCGTTGGCCTGCCGCGCATATCTTCCTTGCATGCCCTCCTGCCCCGGCTCACAACAGGTTTGACAGCAATCACTGCTGCAGCCACATGCAAGAGGTCTTCATCCGATGTCGGACGATCAGGACAAAGACAGTAAAACAGAATCGCCGACCGAGAAAAAAATCACCGACGCCATGGAGAAGGGCAACACGCCCTTTTCGCGCGAGGTCACCATGTTCGCCTCGGTCGTCGCTATCTATATCTTTGTCGTTTTCTTCCTGCCGCAGGGCTTCGCCACTGTGGCAGAATCGCTGAAGGACATCTTCGAGCAACCGGAGGCTTGGCGTCTCAATACATCGAACGATGTGGTCGCGCTGATCATGCACCTTTTCGGGAAAGCCGGCACGCTGCTCATTCCCTTTTTCGTGCTTTTGATCGTGTTCGGGATCGGCTCCTCCATTCTGCAGAACCTGCCGAGCCCAGTGCTTGATCGTGTCGCACCGAAGATGAACCGGATTTCGCCGATCGGCGGGTTCAAACGGATCTACGGGATCCAGGGTATCGTCGAATTCGCCAAGGCCTTTGCCAAGGTGGCGGTCGTCTCGCTGATCATCGTCCTGGTACTCTGGAACGACTATTACGCCACACTCGATTCGATGTTCTCGGATCCTTTGACGATCTTTTCGACGATGTCGAAAGACTTCAACAAGATCATGATCGTCATCCTGATCTCGACGGCCGTCATCGCCATCGCCGATTTCTTCTGGACACGGCACCATTGGTACACCGAACTGATGATGACGAAGCAGGAGGTCAAGGAGGAGCTCAAACAATCCCAGGGCGACCCGATCATCCGCGCGCGGCTTCGCTCGATTGCCCGCGACAGAGCCCGCAGGCGGATGATTACCTCGGTTCCCCGTGCCACATTGGTCATCGCAAACCCGACGCACTATGCCGTTGCGCTGCGTTATGTCCGCGAGGAAGGCGATGCGCCGGTGGTCGTTGCCAAGGGGCAAGACCTTGTCGCCCTGAAGATTCGCGAGATCGCCGAGCAAAACGGCATCCCGGTTTTTGAAGATCCGCCCCTCGCACGCTCAATGTTTGCGCAAGTCTCGGTGGATAGTGTGATTCCACCGGTGTTTTACAAGGCAGTCGCCGAACTGATTCACCGGATCTACGCAACGCAGCCGAAACGGATGACGTGATCCCAATGAAAAAATGCGAATATTCGGAACAACGCGAGAAAATAGTAGCCGACGCGATCCGTCCTGTTGCGACGGAATTGCGCTTGATCGATGCCGCCGACTTTATCGCGATGCTGCGTTTTGAATCGCACGGGAGCCTGGCGGACCTGGTGTCATCAGCCGCAGAACTTTATTTCCTTCCCGGTACCGTCAACTTCGGTATCGGCGGCAACTATTCCCTGGACTGGGGCACGGAGCCGGAGATCACGCTTGATCTTGAATTGAAGCCGGATGGCGTCACCGTCTATGCGCAGCTGGCTCTGGGCAAGAACTCGGCCGGTCTCGAGATCAACCATATCGCATTTAAAAGCCCGTCCAGCGATCCGGACGAGAATACGGCGTTCCTGGCGCAGAGCCTGAACGCGGCGAAATTCGTCAAATCCTATCCGACCGCTCTGGCGAGTTGAGTTGCGGATACGGGATACGAGGCCATGACGGCCTGAAAATCACAATCAGCTGATGTAACCGAGACGAATGGCCTTGGCGATCGCCTGGATTCTGTTGACCGAATCCAGCTTGGTCGTCGCAGCGCCAAGATATGCGTTGACCGTATGCACCGACAGACCCATCTTCTCGGCTATTTCTTCGCTGATATATCCGTCGCCCGCCATCTGCAGGCAGCCGATCTCGCGATCGCTCAATGATTCCGACGGCAGCATGCGCCGTTCGTCGGCGGCCAGAAGATCGGTCATGATCTGGCAGCTACGGCCGTGAAGGTCGATGATCACCTCGCTCGACAGGTCGATATAGCTGCCCATGAAGAGGACATAGCCATTGCCCTGCGCGCCGAGCCTGACCGGCAGGGCGATCCCGGAATAGGGCAGGATGCGGGCGGGAAGACGCTGGGTGAAGCGCGCAAAGTCCGGCGTCTCCGCTGCCTGATGCTCGCCCATGCCGTTCCACAGCATCGGCAGCAGCGACGCATCCAGATGCAGCAGCATCTCGGCGCCATAGGCAGACACCAGTTCGTGCGCCATCGTTTCGCTCTCGACGCCCCAATTGTCGAGGACACAGCTCAGTTTGCGTGTTGCCGGAAGGCCGTTTCCGTTCAGCCGCAGGACGGCGAAATTCTTGGCGTTGATCTGTTTCTGCATCGCCTGCAACCGCGCCACGAGCGTTGCCGCTTTCGACGCCCTCGCCTGTAACCTGCCGGCCTTGGCGTCTTCACCTGCGCGCGCATGCGGGAGGAAATAGGTCATGACCGTCCTCCTAGACGAGATTGTTGCGAACGGCGTAGGCGATGGCCTCGGAGCGGGTCTTCGTCGCCGTCTTGCGCATCACGCTGGTAATGTAGTTGTTGATCGTATTGCGCGAGATGCCGAGGATGACCGCGATCTCGTCGCTGGTCTTACCCTCGGCGATCCAGAACAGGCATTCGAGTTCGCGTTCCGTCAGTTCGAAATCCCGGTCGGTGCGCGCACCGCGTTCGGTGGTGAAGCTGGCGAAATAACCGGTCAACAGCCCGACATCCCTCAGGCTTTCCTGAGAGAGAATGACGTCCTGCGGGAAGAGCAGCATCAGCGACAACCGGGCGCGCCCGACATTGAAGGTGATGGCGCAATATTCCCGGCTGATGCCGCGGCTGATATCGATGTCATCCGGCAGGCTCATGAACACCGGCTGCATGACGGACAGGCACTTCTCCATCTCGTTGGTCTTGGAGTGGAGTTGCGACATCACCTTACCAAGGCGCTTAACGACATCGAATGGCCAGTCCGAGCAGACGACAAAATCAAGACCTTCGTCCTGCGACAAATCATAGCGCGCGAGGAGATAGTGGGTTGCTCCGACGTAGTCCGTCAGAGCCGCGAGCCCTTTGCTCAGACTGCCGCGCTCGGCAAATTCGCCGAGCCTGCGAATGAGCTGCTCTTTGGAAGAAACCCGCCCAACACCGCGCGCGACCGACCCTGGCAATGGCCAAGCCGCAACTTCTGTCTGTAGAGCATCCATGACATTACCCCCGTGATGGATTCGTCCGTGCTCACTCAAGCGCTCTCGCCGCCGCCGGCAACCGTATCGAAGCGTCCGCATTCTTCGACACACGCGAATCAGGACGCGAATCACTACATAAAATGTACATCGCCCCCTGTGAAAAACTACTGCCCCCTTATCGGGATTTACTTTTTTGTGAATTCGTGAATCGATTCGCAATTCCACGCAGGGAAAATCGGACATTCGCTGCGAAACCAGAAGCCCTTGCATTTTAGCTTATTGTAACTATTAACTTTATTGGAAAAATCCCGGCCGGAAACTGATCCATCTTCATCAACGGACAAGCGCTGAAAGCTCAATGAGCGGCTAAAATGGCAAAACAAATCAGCGCCGATTGAATCGGCCGCTTTTGTCAAGTTTTCATTTTCTTATTTGTTTCTGGAATTGTTGCGAAAATACATCATCAAAAGCCGGCGTCTAAATTTGGGAACATAACGAAAACAAAAGTAATTCTGACTATACAATGCTGATGATATTTCAACCAAACTGAATTATTACTGTATCCTTGAATCAATACCTGCGGCTCGTCACACAATGCCGCAGACAAACCCGGTTTTCCCCAGAGAAAAATTAACGATTTGTTAAATATAACGAATCCGGTAGCGACCGGTTACATCGGTCCAGCACCGTCCGATTCTTGCAACCTTGCCTCAGCGGGAAGGCAATACAGAAAACGGCAATGCTTCTAGCTTTTCAGAGCACAACCCAATGACCGGCAATGGACGGGTTACCGGAAATCTTCGCGGTTGTCCGCATGCAGCTGGGGAGAACTTTCCCCTTAATATGACGCCGTAAGGTGAGCCGCCTGATTTTCAATACGGAAAAACCCGCCGACGGGACGGGTTTTCGCAGAACCTGGTTTGAGGCAGAAGAGAGCGCCGGGCCTCAGGCCGCTTTTTCGGCGACCCATTTGCGCAGGATCTTGGCGGCGCGCTCTTCGCTGATCTCGACCATGCGGGCGAGCCTGCGTTCCGGGCCTTCCTTGACGCGCCGGTTGAAGCCGCCTTCGCTGTCGTCGCCCAGGCTGAGCAGGTCGTCGGTGCTGTCGAAGCCAAAGTCGGAACCGAAACCTTCCATCAGCGCGCCGCCTCCACCTCCGTTTGCGGCGGGCGAGAAGTCGGGCAGTTCCAGGCCGACCGGTTCGTTATCGTTCAGCGCTACACCCGGACCGCCCAGACCCATCGAGCGGGCCAGAGGTCGCATGCCCATCCACACCACCACGACGGCCACGACGACGAAGGCGAGTGCGTTGATGATGCCGCCGACATTGCGGGTCAGGGTTTCCATGATGCCGGGACCAGCGACGGCTTCATCGAGCAGTTGCGTGTTGACGAAATCCATGGCCGTCAGCGTGATCATGTCGCCACGTGCCGGGTCGAGGCCAACGGCTGAGGCGACGATTTTCTGCATGTCCTGGATATAGGCGTCGATCTTCGCCTGGTCGGCACCTTCGCCGATCATGGCGGCCACCCGGCCGCGATTGACGACGACGGCGACCGAAAGCTTTTCGAGCGTATAGCTGCTCTTGACGGTAGCGACGGTCTTCGAGTTGATCTCGTAGTTGGTCTGCTCTTCCTTTTTCTCGGTCTGGTCGTTCGACTGAGGTCCGGCAGCGCCGCCTGTGGGTGCTGCCTGCGGAACGTTCTGCTGAACGGTCGCCGCATTGTCTGCCTGCTGCTGGCTGGATTTCTGCTGTTCCTTGGTGACCCTTGTCGAGCGTTCGACACGCGATTCCGGATCGAACATCGTTTCCTGGATCTGCTGGGTGTCGGTGTTCAGCTTGGCGGTGACGCTGGCGCGAAAATTGTCCATGCCGAGGAACGGCGTCAGAGCCTTGTCGATGTTGTTTTCGACCTCTCTCTGGACGTTCTGAATGATGCCAAGCGACTGGTTCATGGCGCTATTGGCGGGATCGTCGCCGGAGGCAAGCAGCTGACCGGTCGAATCGAGGATGGTGACGTCGTCGATGCCGAGGCCCGGAACGGACGAAGCCACCAGATGGCGGATCGAGGCTGCGGCATTGCGGCCGATATTGGCGCTGGCACGGATCATCACCGAGGCCGTCGGGTTCTGCTCGGCTTTTCTGAAGCTGCCGCGGTCGGCCATGACGATGTGGACGCGGGCGGCGGAAATTCCGGAAATCTGCTGGATGGTACGGGCGATCTCACCTTCGAGGGCGCGGACGCGGGTGACTTCCTGCATGAATGAGGTGAGGCCGAGCGAACCGACATTGTCGAAGAGTTCGTAGCCGGCATTGGCGCTGTTGGGCAGACCGCGCTCGGCCAGATACAGTCTGGCCTTGCCCGTCATCCCGACCGGGACCTGAATGCTCGCGCCATCGGAACCGACCTCGAAATTGATGTTTGCTTCGGCAAGGGCAACGCTGACCTGGTTGAGGTCATTGCTTTCCAGCCCGACATACAGCGTTTCATAGGAGGGTTTGTTGACGTAGAGCCCGGCAGCGAGAACGATCGCCACCGCGATGACACCGGCTGAAATCAGCGCAATGAGCTTGCCCTGCCCGAGACTGGCCAGGTTTTTCGTGACCGTCGAAAGTTGATCCAACAGATTCATTCTGTTTCCGCACCCAGTGGCCCATGTTCCGTTCAGACAACATCGCCTGGGGATTGAACATGCGCAGATCCAAACATTCGGGCTGCTGATGGATGTGGCTTCGTCAAATCGCGCACAAATCTACCAGTCCCGATTGGCACACTAGAAAACGAAACTTGCGCGAACTTGTCTTGGCCCATCCGAATGGCCGGAACGCGGATAGATGCTCTATCGGCACAGTTCATGCAGAACGGGGCCGTCTTTCGACGGCCCCGGTGCAGATATCGATATTCGCTGACAACAATATCAGATTACAAAACGCGGCCTGGATAGCGGGCGCGGTCTGCATCGATTTCAGCCTGGGTATAGGGCTTTGACGCGTCGTCGAAACCCTTCCAGCCCTGGCCTTCATAGGCAGTCCGGCGAGCAGGCAGATCAACCCAGTTCGAGCGCTTCAGGATGGCTTCGGCCTCCGAGGCGCGAGCGTCGTCGACCTTTGCCGTTACCAAGGTGCCGCCACGGCGCACACCTTCAGCATAGACATGCGCATCGCGCTCATCGACACCGGAGTCCGTCAGTGCACCGATGATACCACCGGCAGCTCCGCCGACCACGGCACCTGCAACTGCGCCCGCAGCTGTTGCCGCAAGCCAACCGGCAGCCACGACGGGACCAACACCCGGGATTGCCATGATGCCGAGCCCTGTCAACAGGCCGCCGACACCACCGACTGCAGCGCCGATACCGGCACCGGCGCCGGCGTCTTCGGCAACATCGTTCGTGTCACCCTTGTGGCGGCCATCCGCGTTGTTTGAAACGATGCTGATGTCATCGTCGGAAATACCGGCAGCCTTCAGCTGGTCAACGGCAGCGGTCGCGTCAGCATATTGGTCGAACAGTCCTGTAACGGTCTTTGTCATGGTGTTTCTCCGTGTTGTTATTTTTGGCTGTTATGCTTCAAGGCGCTTACTTGGCGACGATGTTGCCCTGATAATCCAGGGACACCATGACCGGCTTGCCGTCCTTGGTGGCCTTCGCCTGCCAGACACCCTTGTCGTCAAGCTTCAGCTCAGTCACGTTGGCGTATCCGGCTTCGACGATGCGGTCGGTGGCCTGACCTTCGGTGAAGCTGTTTGCACCTTCGACAGGTGCAGTGGCGTTCTGATCGGATGGCGTTGCAACGGCCGGCGTGTCGCCATTGGGATTGGCTGAAGGCGTTGCTGCCTGTGCGAAGACGGACGTTGCGGACAGGGCGACGATCGCCGATGCGATGATAAATTTGTTCACTGGGATCTCCTTGGGATCGTGAAATGACCCTCGGCGACATAACCCTCCAGTGGCCGTTTGGTTCCGCCGCCTCTTTCCATCTTGACGAAAAAACCGCAACGATTCCGTTGTATTAGTTCTTACTGGCGCCGATCGGCCCTCCGACCGATGCGCCGTTTACCGAACCACAAGCGTCTGCGGAATGGCTGCTGCGCCCGCTGCCGCACCTCTTTGTGCATCGCAGCAAGACTCGAAAAAAGATCAAGCGTTGAAAGCGTGCCATCCGACGACGGGACATTGGCTGAAAACATCAACAATCGAAGATCGACCAAACAAAACCGCCGCTCACGACGGTTGTCGAGGCGGCGGCGAAAGGAAGTAAAGAGAGGTTGAGGGGGGCTAGAAGGCCTCGAAATCTCCGGCGGCTTCAGTCAGCGGCTGCGAATGGCCGTGACGGAGCATGCCGTTGCCGAGCGACTTCTGCATATCGGCAAGCTTGACGAGATTGAGCGCCGTCGTGACGTCCACCAGCCAGGACTGCGGGATGGCCGCAGTGACCGTGTCGATGAACTCGGCCAGACCGCGCGTCTTCTGGACGGCCAGATCGATACCCTGCAGGACCTTTATCCGGTCAGACGATTCCAGCATCGCCTCGCCATGAATATCGCTGAGCATCGGTTCGATCCGCTCGATGAGATAAGCCACATCATAGAGTTCCGAAACGATGCGTATCATCACATCCGGGAGCGCCTCATCGACGTGAGGCATATGGTTCTTCATTTCAGTCAGCATTACACGCCCTCACGCTGGCAACAAATGCCGCTCGGGACTACCCCCACCGAACGGCTACGCTAAACACCTTGCCAAAGCACATCCCGGGGTGATCCCGGGATCCCACCCAAGCGCTAGAAAAACTCGATCGCATTGTCGACAGGCTTCGGTATCGGCCTTGGACGCTGCTCCTGAGCCACAGCCTTCTGTGCTTCCACGCCCGTCAGCGCATATTGCCGGGCGCGGCCACTGAGCGGCCAGTATTCAAGCTTGCGGCCATGATCGCCACCGGTGCTCTCGCCGACCACCTGGATGCCTTCGTCCATCAGAAACTGGCGCGCAAACAGCGCATTCTGCTCGCCGACATTGGAGAAGCGCGCGATCGTCTTGGCACCACCAAAGATCTTCGCTTCCAGCCGCTCACGGCGGGCTCCTTTCTTCAGGAGCCCGTTGATCAGCAATTCCATCAGATGCACGCCGTAACGCGTTGCATCGCCGCCGGACGAAATCGCATCCGCCGAACCCGGCAGAAGGAAATGGTTCATGCCACCGACACCCGCGACCGGATCGCGCATGCACGCAGCCACGCAGGAACCGAGGATGGTCGACAGTACGACGTCTGGATCGTTGACCACCTTCCATTCGCCCTGGATGACATGCACGCGCCTGGTCGCAGCCTCAGTGATCATTTCAATACCCCAAAAACGGCTTCGATTGCAGCTTTCATCTTTTCGATGGTGAAAGGCTTGGCGAGCACGTTATTGGCTCCGAGTGCCGCAGCCTTGGTCACCAGTGCGCGGTCGCCCTGGGCCGTCAGCATGATGAAGGCGGCTTTCTTCGTGGCCGGATTGTTGCGCACCGCAGCAAGCAGGCCAAGACCGTCCATCTTCGGCATGTTGAAATCGGAGATCACCAGATGATGCGGCTGAGCTGCCATGATCTTGGCCCCCTGCTCGCCATCGCCGGCAACCGTGATCTGCTTGAAACCAAGCTGTTGCAGGGCATCACCCAGCAGCAGGCGGCTGGTGACCTGATCATCGACGATCAGAACTTTGATTTTTTCCGCTAGGGACATTTATTCGCTTCCTTCTCTTCGGGCGGCAGTGCTTTTCAGGACTTCTTCCCCGATTGAGCCGAGGGGGAGTTGTGTTTCGACGGCGCCTAGTTCGTAGGCAACCCTCGGCATTCCATAGACAACGCAGGTTTTTTCATTCTGACCGAATGTGCGGGCACCTGCGTGGCGCATTTTCAACAGACCGGATGCGCCATCACGGCCCATCCCGGTCAGGATCACACCGACTGCATTGCGGCCGGCAAGTTCGGCCACGGAATCAAACAGCACATCGACGGACGGGCGATGACCGTTGACCGGTTCTCTGTCCAGCAGACGGCAGCTGGGTGATGTCGGGTTGACGACCTGCAGGTGGCGTTCGCCGCCTGGGGCCAGATAGACCTTGCCGATCTCCAGCCGCGCGCCATCCGTGGCCTCCGCCACCGTCGGGGCACAGATGCGGTTGAGACGCTCGGCAAAACTCCTGGTGAAGGTGTGCGGCATATGCTGCGTGATCAACGTCGGCGGGCAATTGGCCGGAAACTTCTGCAGAACCGTAATCAGGGCCTCGACGCCGCCGGTTGATGATCCGATCGCGACGATCTTGCGGCCGACCCGGTAATCGGACGCCGCATTGGCGTTGGCGGCGCTGGGGGCGGCGACCTTGTTGCCGGAAATGATGAACTTGCGCTGCGAACGGGCTGCGGCCTTCACTTTTTCGGCGAGATCGCGGAACGGATGCGGGTCCCCCGGCAACGGCTTGCCGACACAATCGAAGGCGCCGATTTCCAGCGCAGCCAGCGAGGCTTCCGCGCCCTTGTGCGTCAGGGTCGAGACCATGATAACCGGCATCGGGCGCAGCCGCATGATCTTTTCGAGAAACTCCAGCCCATTCATATTGGGCATCTCGATGTCGAGCGTGATGACGTCGGGATCGAGATCCTTGATCGCCTGGCGCGCCTGCATGGCATCAGCCGCCTGGCCAATGACCTGAATTTCCGGATCGCTGCTCAAGATAGCCGTGATCAGCCCCCGCATGGTGGCGGAATCGTCAACAACAAGAACGCGCGCAACACTCATGAGCGGCCTCCATGCGGTTTGCCGTTGTAGCGATAGGTGGTGATGCCGATATTGTCGAAGACCGACTTCGCATCGCCGGAGACGCGTTCGGAATGGCCGATATAGAGATGCCCCTTGCCATTGAGCATGCCGCCGAACCGCGACCAGATCTTCATCTGGGTCGGCTCGTCGAAATAGATCACGACGTTGCGGCAGAAGATCACGTCGAACTGGCCCTTGAAGGGCCACTGCGCCATCAGGTTCAGTTCGTTGAAGGTGATGAGTTTCTTGACCCGGTCATCAACCTGCCATTTCTGGCGGCCGTTGACTGCGGTTTCGGTGAACCATTGCTTGCGCATCGCCGGGCTGACGGTTTCAAGGGCGGTGGCATCATAGCTGCCGGCCCGGGCCAGCGCCAGGATCTTGGGGTCGATATCGGTCGCCAGAATACGGAAATCGTAATCCGCAGCATTCGGCAGCATCGACAGGACTGTCAGCGCGATCGAATAAGGCTCCTGCCCATCCGAGCAGGCCGCTGACCAGATGCGCACCCGGCCGCCATTTTTGGCACGCGCGATAAGCTCCGGCAGAACATCGCTCTTCAGGTGCTCGAAATGATGGTTCTCGCGAAAGAAGCGGGTAAAATTCGTCGTCAGGTGCGAAAGCATGTCACGGCGCTCGGCGGCACCGGCCGGCGAGGACACCAGCTGGCAATAGTCGCGAAAACCCTTC
This sequence comes from Hyphomicrobiales bacterium, assembly GCA_900473045.1. Taxonomy (GTDB): domain Bacteria; phylum Pseudomonadota; class Alphaproteobacteria; order Rhizobiales; family Rhizobiaceae; genus Pararhizobium. The sequence goes on along the minus strand of UCKS01000026.1, from coordinate 60,126 downwards.
AGACCGATATTACGAATATGCTTGGAAAGCCGCGAGTAGACGAGCGAAGCCTTCGATTCATTGAGATAGATGCCCGCATCGGCATAGATCATGGCAGCAATTTCGGCGAGGTCGCGGCGGGTCAGCGGATACTCACCGCTCGCCAGGCACTCGTCCGGGGGTAGCTTGCTGTCAAAGGCGGCTGGCATGCTCATGCAGCTTCACTTTCGGTATGAGGAAATACGGCCTCAAGCTCGATCAGGCAAATCATCCGCCCTTCGATCGCCAGCATGCCGCGGGCAAATGTCCGCTCGAAGTCGGACGACATATCCGGCGTCGGCTGGATATCCTCGTCCTTGATTGTCAGGATGTCCGAGACTGCCTCCACCAGCAGGCCGACAACCTTGTGCTTGACCTGCGTCACGATGATGACGTGGCGCACTGTCGGCTCGGCCGGCTTCATGCCGAGGCGGGCCGAAAGATCGATGATAGGTAGGACCGCACCGCGCAAATTAATGACGCCAAGCACATATTGTGGCGCATGCGGCATCGGTGTTGCCGGTGCCCAGCCGCGGATTTCCCGCACGGACATGACGTTGACGCAGAATTCCTGATCGCCGATTCGAAAGGCGATGAACTCGCGCCCCCCTTTCGTCAGATTTTTTGCGAGAAGCGTCATAGTCCTTACCCTGCGGCGGCGAGCGATGTTTCGGTGTGGAGGGACTGGCCGCGCGATGCCGAAACAACAGCATCGACGTCCAGAATGAGCGCCACGCGGCCATCACCGAGAATGGTGGCGGCGGCAATGCCGGGCACGTGCGTATAATTGGCCTCGAGGCTCTTGATGACGACCTGGCGCTGACCCTGGATGGCATCAACCATCAGGGCGCGCTGGCCACCACCTTCGGACTCGACCAGAAGGGCGACACCTTCGACCGGATTGGCCTGGGTTGCGCGGAAGTTCAGGATGCGGCCAACATCGACCAGCGGGCAGAACGAGTTGCGGATCGAAATCAACCGCTGCGTTGCGCCAAAGGAGTGGATCGCTGCCGCATCCGGCTGCAGGGTTTCGACGATTGCGGTCAGCGGCACGACCAGCGTCTGGCCGGCAACGGTGACGACCATGCCGTCGAGAACGGCGAGCGTCAGCGGCAGGCTCATGGTAAAGACCGAGCCATGGCCAGGCTTCGACGAGATGTTGATACGGCCGCCGAGCGCCTGGATGGAGCGCTTGACCACGTCCATGCCGACACCGCGGCCGGACAAGTCGGAAACCTTGTCGGCGGTGGAGAAGCCTGCGTGGAAGATCAGGTTGTCGATTTCCTCGTCCGACAGGTTGGCATCGGCGGCGATCAGGTCGTTGTCGATCGCCTTTTGGCGAACCTTCTCGCGATTGATGCCGGCGCCGTCGTCGGAGAGTTCGATGACGATACGGCCCGAGCGATGCTTGGCGGTCAGCTTGACCGTGCCTTCGGCGTTCTTGCCGGCGGCAATACGCTTTTCCGGCATTTCGAGGCCATGATCGACCGCGTTGCGGATCATGTGGGTCAAAGGCTCGGCGAGCTTATCGATGACCGTCTTGTCGACTTCGGTGTTTTCGCCTTCGGTGACGAGGCGAACCGACTTACCGGTAATATCGGCGATTTCACGGACGGTTCGGGCCATGCGCTGGAACACCGGCTTCACCGGCTGGGCGCGGATCGCCATGACCGAGTCCTGGATCTCGCGGGTCAGCTGCTGCAGCTCTTCGAGACCCATGTTGATCGAGGACACGCCATTCGAGTCATTCTCGATGACGCTCTGCGACAGCATGGCCTGGTTGATGACCAGTTCGCCGACGAGGTTGATCAGCCGGTCGACCCGGTCGAGATCGACGCGGATGGTCGGTGCGGCAGCAGATGCCTGCTGGGCATTGTTCTGGGCTGCAGCAGCGGCTGCCCCCTTGTCACTGGCGACCGCGCGCGATGCGCTGGCAGCCATTTGGACGACATTGGATGCGGCTTCGGCAGCGGCGACGGCCTGCTGCACGGCAGCGATCTGCTCTTCTTCCTCGACCACGCCAAGCGGCGCGTCGGGCTCATCATCGAGCGCGGACAGATCAAACGGCACCGGCTGCATCGGCAGGTCGTCAGCGACGGCCTCTGCAACATCACCGGTTTCAAGCGCCGTTACTTCGAGGTCGCAATCCCACTCGGCAAATTCGAACACCGAACGTACGGCATCTTCGCCCTTGTCCGTCTTGATCGATACTTTCCAGGAGAAGTAGGCCGCTTCCGGATCCATCTGGTCGAGCGATGGCAGGCTATCCATGTTGCAATGGATGCTCATTTCTCCCAGGCGCGACAGATCGCGCAGGAGCAGCGTTGCTTCATTGCCCTTGGTGTAGAGCTCCGACTTCGGCTTGAAGACGACGTCATAGGATGGAAGATCGGCGGACAGATCATCATCGCCGAAATCATCAAAGGAGAAGGCAACCGGGACAAAGCCGTCGTCGCTGACGACAGGTGCCGGTGCGGCAGCAACCGGAGCGGCCTTGGGGGCGGCGGCGACCGGAGCTGCGGCAGGTGGCGCCTCGCCCTTGGCCAGCGCCTCAAGCTCGCGGATCAGCTGTGCGGAACGGGCCTGATCGACGCTGCCGCCGTCGCGCGCGACATTGGTCAGGTCTGCCAGGACGTCCGCAGACTTCAGCATCACCTTCAGGACATCCTGGCTGGGTTCCAGCTTGTTGGAACGAACACAATCAAGCGTGGTCTCGAACACGTGTGCGAAAGAGACCAGATCATCCAGCCCGAACGCTCCCGCACCACCCTTGATGGAGTGGACCGCACGGAAAACCGCATTCACCGTCTCCGGATCGCGGTCGCCGTCATTGAGCCTCAGGAGACCGGATTCCAGTTCGGCGAGTTGCTCCTCGCATTCCTGGAAGAAAATCTCTTTGATTTCGTTCATATCCATGGGGTGAATCCTGGCGTTAGGCGGTTACGCGCTCGATTGCATCGATCAGCTTGGTCGGATCGAACGGCTTGACAATCCAGCCGGTCGCGCCTGCCTGGCGGGCACGGTTCTTCTTCTCCGCGTCGCTTTCGGTCGTCAGGACCAGGATCGGGATTGCCCGGAATTTTTCGTTCTTGCGCACGCCTTCGATGAAGCCGAAGCCATCGAGACGCGGCATGTTGATATCGGTGACGATGACGTCCGGATTGGCATCCTCGAGAATTTCGAGCCCCTCGATGCCGTCTTCCGCCTGGATCGTTTCGAAACCGGCATTGTTCAGCGTGACGAGCAGCATGTTCCGGATGGTTCGGGAATCATCGACTGTAAGAACTTTCTTTTTCATGTCTCAAATCTCCTTTGCCATCAGGTGGTCGATATTGACCCCGATGAGCTGTGTCGTTTTCGTAAATGCGTCCGACACCTTGGCGAAGGTGAAAGACTGATTATCCTCTTCCCAGCTTTTTGCCCCGGCCATCAGGACCTGGACGCAGAGCGCGCCGACACGCTCGACCGCAGATGCGTCGATCGCGAGCGGGTTGCCGCGCAGAGCCATCAGCTTGCCGTGCAGCGCGTTGGCCTCGTTGAGGTCGAGAACCGGCGCGAGGCTCAAACTTTTCCGAGCGGCTTTCTTGGCTGCCATCTCTACTTTCCTTGTCTGGCTGGGAGTAATTTACACGGGCGGTTGAACTGGCTTCCGGCGCGCCCTTGCGAGCGCGCGTTCTCACCCTCGGAAATCGCGGAGCTTGGCAGGATGTGCTTGTGACGGCTCTGCATCAGCGCGCCCATCCGGCAAGACGACCCTGCAGACCGAAGCCCTCTTCGAAGCCGTCAATGCTGTCAGCGGCGATTTCGCCCGGCCGTCCGGCTGGCGCAACGATGGCCGGGGTCGAGTAGGACGGTGCGAAGGCCGTTTTCGGCGCCTGGCGCTGGACATGGAACTGGCGGATCGTCTGGCCAAGCTCGAGAATGACGGTGTGCAGGTCGTCGCAGCTTTCCTTGGCACCGGCCGCCTGATGGGCACCCGCGCCAATTTCGGTGCCGATACGGCCAAGATCGGATGTCGCGGCCTGAAGGCCGGTGACCTGGTCGGCAGTTTCTTCGGCAATGCCGGCGATGGCATCGTTGATGCAACGCACCTGCTCGACGATGTTGCTGATGGCGTCCTGTGTGCGGCCGACGCGCTCGACGCCCGCCTCGACCTGCGACTTCGTGCTCGACACCAGCTGCTTGATCTCACGGGCCGCATCGCCCGAGCGTTGCGCCAGGGCGCGAACTTCCTGGGCGACGACGGCGAAGCCACGGCCGCTTTCACCGGCACGCGCAGCCTCGATACCGGCATTCAGCGCCAGGAGATTGGTTTGGAAGGCGATTTCGTCGATAACGCCGATGATCTGGCCGATCTTCTCGGCCGACGCTTCGATATCGGCCATGGCGGAAATCGCCTGTCCGGCAATCTCGCCGCTATGCTCGGCCGACTGGCGGGTTACTGCGACGCTCTTTTCGGCCGCCCGTGTCTGGCCGGCGTTGTGCTTGACGCGATCGACGATGGCGCCGAGCGACCGAACAGTTTCACCCAGCGCTTCGGACTGTTCGCGTGCACGATCGGCAATTTGTCCGGTCTGACCGGCAAGTTCGCGCGACGATGTTTCCATGGTGACGGCGCGGTCGGCAAGACCGATGAATTCGTTCTGCATGGCATCAAGGGCGCCATTCAGTTCGTGAGCCAACGGCTGATACGCGGCGGCTACATCATTCGGGGCGCGGACAGACAGATCACCACGGCCGAGCGCTTGTGTGACATCACCAAACAAAGCCAGCGCTTCGGCTTCACCCGCCTTGCGCTGCTCGGCAAGCTGGCGCTGGTGGCTGTGGCGCTGTTCGTTGAAGCGCAGGGAAACGGAAATTTCGGTATCGACGAAAACGGTGCGGACCAGAGCGGCGACGAGATCCGCCAGCTCTTTCTTGCTCGCCTTGCCCAGCGACAGCATCGATTTCGGCCAGAACTGCTCGATCATTGAACAGATCAACCGTTCGAGCACGACGGCGTGGCCGGCGATCTGCCAGCGCGGATCGAGACCCATCTTGCTCTCGGTATCCGACAGCACCTTGACGCGCTCGGCATAGAGACTGTCGAAGCGGGCGTCGGTCAGTACGCTCCAATGCGACGACTGGAGGTCGTGCAGCCGGTCGATCTGGCGGTCACTGGTAAAATGGCGCGCGGCATCCGGAAAGGTCTGGAGGCGCTGGAACAGGTCGCGCAATGCGAGCTCGACTTCCGCGCCGAGCGACTGGCGATGCTTGCGCAGGACGTCGGTCTGGTCTTCATCAAGCCCGGCAAAACGCAAGCGCTCCAGCAGGCTGCCTGCCTGAGCTTTCCTGGTCTGATCTGGCGATGTTTCCTGCCTCACGCTATTCCCCGGTCCGGTATCTCATCTCTGCAAACCGAGCGGTCTTCAGAGGTATCCTGTAGAAAATCAAACTCTTGCAGCATGTTTCACGCCTTGAACGGCGCACGGTGCATCCACTCATCAACGGATGTTTCAAAGGGGCGTTGCCCAAGCGTGCCGTCTTGCGAGACGCCAGGTGGCGACGGCGCAATGCCGGCTGGCCACGGCAATCGGCCGCTTCGTTCCCAAGAGATATCCGGTGAAAGTGCATACCGGATCAGAACCGGTTCGTCGGTACGGCATCATGCCTTGCGGGGAAGTAGATTTTCCCACTCCAACGTGTACGACCATGTTTATGGTTAATTCCTTGCTTGAAGGTTAACGGTTGATCGTCCGTATCTTCTTTCACTAAAATTGACCGCATATTGCCCTCACCCGGCGCAACCGCCTGTGAAACGGGGGTTTGCGACCGTCGGAGAAACAACAGGTTCTTAATGGTAAAACTTGAGAGTTGATCTTGAGAGACCCCACCATTAACTACTGCCTATTCTGACCGGCGCAAGCCATGCGCAAGCATAGCCGGACAAAGTGAAGCGGCATCATGATGATGACGTAGAAGGAACGGGCAATGATTGTTCTGGGACTAAGCGCTACGCTTATCGCCACCCTTACACTGGCAGCAGTCTCCATCCTCCTGAATATCGAGGATGATCGTAAGTCATTGAATGCCCGTATTTTCTAGGAAATAGTTAAGCGGCACTTTGGCCGTAAGCATTTGCCTGTAGCAGAACGCAATACATCGCGGAATTTTCTGAGACATCAGGACCTCCCTGCCGATAACGGCTGCAGCCCTTCAATAACCATTCTGTTTTACCGCGCTCCTTGATTGCACGCCGCAACAGCCGGCGGGTGAGACCCGCCCCAAAGGGCGGGCCGCAGGTTCATTCGGCTGGAGCGTAGTTCGCACCCGCTGGCACTTCCGCCCGGCGCGGCAGGGTGAGCGCGACGATCAGCCCCAAAACCGTTCCCACAGCGGCCAGATAGACGGCGAACCGTGTCCCTTCGATAAGCCCGATCGTCGCCGTCTGATCGATCGATTCCCCGACACCATTGGCGACGGCGACCAGAATGGCGAGACCGACGGCCAGTCCGACCTGCAGGCTGGTGGAAGCCATGCCCGACGCCACGCCCTGCTCTTCCTGGGCAACGCCGGTCGCGGACACGATCCACATCGCGGTCCAGACCATGCCCTGGCCGACGCCGAGCACTGCCATGCCCGGAACCAAGCCCATATAGCCCCATTCCGGCGAAATCCCGTAGGCGAACGCCACCATGCCGGCAACACTGAGAACCTGGCCGATGACCAGGCTGGCGCGAACGCCCGAGCCGGTCGCCATGCGCTCACCGAGTTGCGTGCCGATGAAGATGGCAATGGCCGGAACGAGGAATGCCAGACCGGTCCACAGTGCATCGAAGCCGAGCATCCCCTGGAACAGCACGGTTTCGAAATAGGGCAAAGCCCCCAGGGTGGCACCGAAGAACAGCGTCAGCAGCATACCCGCCAGCGCATAGCGGTTGGAAAACAGACGCAGCGGCATCAGCGGATCATCGCTGCGGGCTTCGATGACGAAGAAGGCAGCGAGCAGGATCAGACCCGCCACCAGCGCCAAAAGGATCGTTGGCGACGCCCAACCGGATTCCGGGCCCTGGACGAGGACGTAAACCAGCAGAGTAATGCCGATTGTCGCCGTTAGCGCACCGGGCAGGTCGAAGCTGCGATGCGAGCCTTGGTTGACATCGCGTGGCATGACGATCAGCGCACCCACGATGATGATGACGACCAGCGGCACATTGACGAAGAAGACGGCGGGCCAACCATAGGCGCTGGTCAGAATACCTCCGAGCAGAGCGCCGACGGTCAGGCCGGATGCACCGGCACCGCCCCAGACAGCGAGGGCGCGGTTGCGCTCGCGACCTTCGGCAAACAATGTCGTCACCAGCGACAGCGTTGCCGGAAACAGCAGGGCGCCGCCCACACCCTGGATGGCCCGGGCGATGATGATGGCGCTGGGACTTGCCGCCAGTCCGCCGACCAGCGACGATACGCCGTATAGTGCCAGGGCGAAAATGAAGATCCGGCGGCGGCCGAGAAGATCGGCAGCGCGGCCGCCCAGGAGCAGGAAGCCACCGAAGGCGACACCATAGGCACTGACGACCCATTGCAGCGTCTGGCGCGAGAAGCCGAGTTGCGCGCCAATGTCGGGCAATGCGACGAAGACGATATTGTAATCAACGGCGATGACCAGTTGAGCGAAAGCGAGCAGGAACAGTGTCCAGCCCAGCCGCTGGCGACCGCCGGATGCGGGAGAAAGTGACATGATGGATATCTCTTGTTGCGGGGACAAGGCTGCGCAGCATTGATGATTTGATAGTACGGATAGAATCGTACAATTGTCAACGCGAGACGTCCAAAAAGTTTGACTGTACGCGAACGGTTTATTATCTTGCCTTTATGAACGACCATCATCCCACGCGTGACGACCTTCGCCTGCCCGATGTCCTTCTGGCTCTGGGCAACCCGATCCGGCTGGCGGCGGTGAAGCAGATCGCGACCGGCGAATGTATCTGCAGCGACTTCGTGACCGACGTTTCGAAATCGACGATGACGCACCATTGGCGCGTGCTGCGCGAGGCTGGTGTGATCCAACAGCGGCCGGAAGGCCGGGTCATCTATATGTCACTGCGGCAGGATGATCTCGAGGCAAGGTTCCCCGGTCTTTTGTCGGCGATCTTCAACGCAGATCAAGTGGCGTCGGGATAGGTTGGCCTATGCGACCTACAAGGCCTGGACGCGCCTGATCCAGCGTGCCGCATAGGCGGCATAGGCTTCAGGAACCTCACCTCGAAATTCAACCGTGTGCGCCTGCGCCCGGCTGCCATCGACAAGGCATGCAGCCCCAAGGCTGGTGCCGGTAGCACTCTGGCTGCCGATCAGCACGGGGCGCCCGGTCGCAGCCTTCAGCATCCGCAGATAGCTTGGGTTGACCGCAAACGGCCCCTCGACGACGATCTCACCTTCAGCGCCGATCAGGCCGAGCGAACTGGCGGTCATCATCGCCAGATGGAAGGAGACGACGGCAAGCCTTTGTGGACCGGTTAACGACGCCTCGTCGCAGGTCCAGGAGGCCTTGGCGTGCGGGAAAGGCCCGGAGCCTTCGGGCATCGATGGCAGCAGCATCCACTGAGCCGAAGCCACCTGTGCTTCGACTTCCTGGGAAACAGTGACTGCCGGATCGGTGATCAACGTCGAGAAGGCCCGTCCGCCCATGAACCGTGCCGAGGGGACGGGCTCGCCGAGCGCATTGACATTGATCAAGGTGTCGCGCGCCTCATCGAGCGCCACCTTTCTTGCGCCCATCGCCATCATCACCACCCAGGTTCCGGTGGACACCACGGAGAACGGCGCTTTCCGGGTGAGCACATGCGGCAGCAGCGAGGAATTGGAATCGTGGATGCCGCAATAGACCGGCAGGCCAACCGGCAAGCCGGTGGCCTTTGCGGCCTGCGGGGTCAATCCACCCAGAACGTCGCTTGCACGGCGCACCGGCGCAAACAGCCGCCGCCAGCCGCGCGCATCGACCATGGTGGAGAAATCGGCAGAATAGGGATTCCACAGATCGGTGTGGCAGCCGAGCGACGTCAGTTCGGTGGAGAGAACGCCGGTCAGGCGGTAGGACCAGTATTGCGCATAGGTGAGGATGCTGGCGACTTCGGCAAACTGGTCAGGGAATGCCTGTTCCTGCCAGTAGATCTGCGCGCCGATATTCAGGCCCATCGGCAATCTGGCGGCACCGGTCTCGGCAAAGGGTGGGCGAACCTTTTCATAATCAGCGGCAAGCGTATCGGGGCCGGTGAACTCGTAATCGAGCAGCGGCAGGGCGAGATCGCCGTTCTTGTCCAGAAGCACCGCTGTCGCGCCATGGGTGGTGACCGAGATCGCATCGATCGACGCTTCGGCATCGAGCGCGGCGAGACTTTCTGTGATGAAGCGCCAGAGCCGCTCGACGTCGAAATGCGGGTAGAGGCCTTCGGTGACGACGCCGTTTGCGGTCTTGCGCACCGCCGTCTCCTCGAACCGGTCGAGATCGACCAAGGCGACCTTGGCATTCGTCTTGCCGATATCGATGACAGCGATGGTTTTCATACGGCTTACTTCATCTGGAAGACGGGTGTCAGCGGCACGGCGACGGGCTCGTTACCGGCCCTGGTCTCCATGATATCGGCCATATAGGCCCACCATTTCTGCATCACCGGATGTTTCGGCAGATCCGCCATGGTGTGATCATCCCGCCGCCAGAGGACACCGAACAGGAGATGGGTCTCTTCATCGAGATGGATCGAATAATCCGACACGCCGGCGGATGTCAGAAGCGCCGACAGTTCCGGCCAGATTGCATCATGGCGGGCCTTGTATTCCTCAGCCATGCCGGGATTGAGCCGCATGCGGAAAGCGTATTTTTCCATGGTGTCCTCAATGCGCCCGGCGGCGGGCGCGTGACCACAGGATCGGCAATGCGATGACGGAAATCAACAGCACGCCGATGAAGATCGACATGACGATACCCGGCACGTTCAAGAGCCCAAAGCCGAAGGTGACCATGCCCATGATGAAGGCGGCAAGCACGACGCCCGGAATGGTGCCGGAACCGCCGAGAATGCTGACGCCGCCAAGCACGACCATCGTCACCACTTCCAGCTCGACACCCAAGGCAATCGACGGACGCGTGGAGCCCAGGCGCGAGGTCAGGCAGATGGAAGCGATGCCGGCCATCAGCCCCGTCAGCAGGAACAGGATGAACTTGACGCGGCCGACGCGGACGCCGGAAAACAATGCTGCCGTCTGGTTGTTGCCGATGGCATAGACGGCGCGGCCGAAATTGGTCTTGTGCAGCAGCACGCTGTAGACGATGGCGAAGAACACGAAGAGCGCGAATTCGAACGAGAAGACCCACCAGACATAGCCCTGACCGAAATAGGCAAAGCTGGCCGGATATCCCGTATACGCTTGATCCCCCAATATAATGAAGGACAGGCCCCGAAACAGGCTCATCGTGCCGATGGTGACGACGATCGACGGCAGGCCAAGGCCGGTGATCAGCAGGCCGTTGACCGCGCCGCAGAGAAGCCCCGTACCAAGGCCGACAACAACGAGCATCGGCGTATCGGCGCCCATGGTGACGGCAAGCCCCATGGCCGTGGACGAGAGCGCAATGATCGAGGCAACGGACAGGTCGATCTCGCCGGAAATGATCACCAGCGCCATGGCGAAGGCGATCAGTGCCTTTTCGGTGAAGTTGAACGTCGCGTCGGACAGGTTCCATGGATCGAGGAAATAGGGCGAGGCAAACGAGTTGATGGCGAAGATCAGGATCGCCACGACCAGAAGCAGGCTCTCCCAGCTCTTCAGCGCCCGGCTGCCGCGGCTCTGCAGCCGGTCGGGAATGACCCGGGGTGAAAGATTCAGCTCAGCCATCAGACCGCCTCCGCTTTCTTCAGAATGACACGGCCCTTGCGCTTTTCAGTGCGGGCGTTGACGGCAACGGCGATGATGATCACCGCTCCGGAAATCGCCAGCTGGGCAAAGGGCGAGATATTGATGACCGGCAGCGCATTCTTGATGACGCCGAGGAAAAGGCTGCCGAGCACCGCACCGCCGACCGAGCCGATGCCACCGGCGATCGAGATGCCGCCGATGACGCAGGCTGCTATGATATCGAGTTCGAAACCGGCGGCGATATCGACATAGGCGACCGCATAACGCGACACCCAGAGATAGCCGGAAAGGCCGGCCAGGCCACCGGACAGGCAATAGGCGAAGAAGCGCGTGCGGCCGACATCGATGCCGGTATAGACGGCAGCATGTGGATTGCCGCCGACGGCAAAGAAGGCCCGGCCGATCGGCGTGCGCGTCATCAGGATATAGACGGCGGCAATCGCCAGAACCGAGAGCCATGACAGGACCGGGAAACCGATCAGCGGCGCGCGTGGCAGTGCCTTGAAGGCATCACTCATCTGATGGGCGTTGATCCACGCGCCTTTGCTCAGAAGAAAGATGCTTCCGCGAAAGATGGTCAGCGTGCCGAGCGTCACCACAATTGGCGGGATATCGAGCTTCCAGACGAGCAGCCCGTTGATCGAGCCGAGGGCGGCACCAAGGGCGACGACGGTGAGGATGAGCAGCGGGATCGGGATGCCCGGAAAGGCGGCATTGATCATTGCCGCGACCATGCCTGAGAGCGCCAGATTGGCGGCCATCGACAGATCGATGCAGCGCGTCAGGATGACGGCCATCTGGCCGAGCGCCAGAATGATCAGGATCGACGTGTCATTATAGACGCGCGCCAGATTGGCGGGCGCCACGAATCCCGGGAATCGCAGTGCGATCACGAAGACCAGCGCGATGATGGCAATGACCAGAAGGATTTCGCGGTTCTTGAGCAGCTTTGCCATTATACGGCCTCCCCGATGCCGGCGGCGGCCCGGACCAGCTTTTCAGCCGTCAGCTCCGCGCGTTCGAAGCGCCCGGCGATGCGGCCTTCGCGCATGACGATGACGCGGTCGGCCATGCCCATGATTTCGGGGATTTCCGAGGAAACCATGATGACGCTCAATCCCTGCCCTGCCAGTTCGCTCATGAAGGCATGCACTGCAGCCTTGGAGCCGATATCGATGCCCTTGGTCGGCTCGTCGAGAATGATCACCTTTGGCTGCGTTGCCAGCCATTTGGCAATCACCACCTTCTGCTGGTTGCCGCCCGACAAGGTGCCGACATCCTGATCGAGCGAGGCGGCGCGCAGATCGAGGCGCTGCGTATATTCGCGCGCCAGGGCAAATTCATTGGCAAGCTTCAGGAAGCCGGCCCGCGAGGTCTTCTGCAGCGAGGGCAGCGTGACGTTCTGGAAGATCGGCAGGCCGATGATCGCACCCTGGCGGCCGCGCTCCTCCGGCACATAGACAATGCCGGCCTCGATCGCTTCGGCGGGGGAACGGATGACGAGAACGTCGCCGTTCAGCTTGACCGCACCGGCGGACGGCCTGGTGATGCCGATCAGCGACTGCATGAATTCGGAGCGGCCGGCACCGATCAGACCGTAGAAGCCGAGGATTTCACCGCGGCGCAGCTCGAAATTGATGTCTTCGAATTCGGTCGGATGGCGATAGCCGGAAACGGTCAGGACCGGCTCGCCGATCGCAACATCGACCTTCGGAAAGACCTGGCCGACATCGCGGCCGACCATCATCTTGACCAGTTGATCCTGGGTCACATCGGCAATCAGCCCCTCGCCGACCATGCCGCCATCGCGAAACACGGTGTAGCGGTCGGCAATGCGGAAGATTTCATCGAACTTGTGGCTGATGAACAGGATGGCCTTGCCGTCCGATTTCAGCCGGTCGATCAGTTCGTAGAGTTCGTGGATTTCCTTGTGCGACAAGGCGGCCGTCGGCTCGTCCATGATAACGACGCTGGCGTCGATCGACAGGGCGCGCGCAATCGCCACCATATGCTTGTTGGCAATGCCGAGGTCGCGCAGCCGGATGGTCGGGTCGATGTCGGCTCCGACACGGCGCAGCAGGTCTCGGGCATTGTCGTTGAGCTTGCTCCAGTCGATCAGGCCGAAGCGATTGCGCGGCGCATGGCCGAGAAAGATGTTTTCGGCGACCGACAGTTCATCGAACAGCACAGTTTCCTGATGGATCGCGGTGACGCCGGCATGGGCGGCGGCCATGGCTGTGGGAAAATGGGTTTCGGCTCCATCGACCCGGATCGTGCCGCCGTCCGGCTGGTAGATACCGGTGAGGATCTTGACGAGCGTCGATTTACCCGCACCGTTCTCACCGATCAGCGCCGTGACGGAGCCGGGGTATAAAGCGAGCGAGACATCGGACAGCGCCTTCACGCCCGGAAAGGACTTGGATATGCCCTCAAGAGCAACGGCGGGCTTCATCCGCGATGTGGTCGTTTCCTGCAGCAAGAGGCAATCCACCGGTGTGATTGAATTTGAATAGTGGGGGTTTCGGCAACCTCCCTCTTCTCCCCAACGGGGAGAAGTGCCGAGCAAAGCGAGGCGATGAGGGGGTCTTTCCGCCGACGCTGTGTTTGCCGAACCGCCCCCTCATCTGCCCTTCGGGCATCTTCTCCCCGAGGGGAGAAGAGACCCTTCAAAATCAGAAGATCTTGGCGAATTCCTCGACGTTCTTGGCGTCGTAGACGAACGGGTCGGCCATGGCGCCTTCGTTGTTGTCATCGAGCTTGACGGTGCCCATGCGGCCCATCTTCAGTTCGGCGCCCGGCTTGGCTTCGGCGCCGCCGATCAGGTCATAGGCGATCATGGTGGCGGAATAGCCGAGGTCGATCGGGTTCCAGATGGCGAAGGACTTGGACGAACCGGCCTTGACATGGCCTGCCATTTCCGAGGGAAGGCCGAGACCGGTGACGTTGATCTGGCCAACCTTGCCGGCATCTTCGACGGCCTGTGCGGCGGCAACGATGCCGACTGACGTCGGAGCGATGATCGCCTTCAGGTTCGGGTAGGACTGAATGAGGCCCTGCGTTTCGCGATAGGACTTGTCGGCAAGGTCATCGCCATAGACGGTGGCAACGACGTTGATGCCCTTGTAATTGCCCTGGACCTTCTTCATTTCCTCGATCCAGACGTTCTGGTTGGTCGAGGTTGCCGTTGCCGAGAGAACGGCGACGTCGCCGCCATCAGGCAACTGGTCGGCGGCAAGTTTGATGATCATGTTGCCGATCAGCGGGCTGGACGATGGGTTCAGATGCATGGAGCGGCCATCCTTGGCGACGCCCGAATCCCAGGAAATGACCTTGATGCCGCGTTCCATGGCCTTTTTCAGAGCCGGAACGAGCGCGTCGGTGTCGTTGGCGGATACAGCGATCGCATCGACCTTCTGGGCGATCAGCGAGTTGATGACTTCGATCTGGCCTTCGGCCGTCGTCGTCGTCGGGCCGGTGTAGATCACCTCGACATCGCCGAGTTCCTTGGCGGCTTCCTGTGCACCCTTGTTGGCGGCCTCAAAGAAGCCGATGCCGAGCGCCTTGACGACAAGGGCGATCTTCTTGTTTTCCGCATGCGCGGCGTTTGCCATCAGTGCCAGCGAAACCGCTGTCGTGACCATCAGTGCCTTCAAAATTTTCATGACGTTCTCCTCCCTGAAAGCCGCGCGGTCACAATGATCGCGTTCATTCGGCTGTATGCTCTCAAAACTTTGCCTGATGGCGTGAACCATCGGCGTTCCCACTCCCCTCCTCCCGCCGGACTTAAGCCGACGAGGAAGCATTCTCTTCAGCAATGCCCGAGCGCGTATTGGCGATGACCAAGCCGACGCCGGCATCTTCGAGCATCTGGACATGCCTGTCCTCGATGCCCGAATCCGTGATCACCGTGGTGATGCGCTTCAGCCCGCACAAAATGAGGCTGGAGCGTTTGTGAAACTTCGACGAGTCGATCAAAACGACGAGTTCGTCTGCCTGGTCGATCAGCTTCTGCTCCGCCTGGATGAGCAGCGGATCGCCTTCCATCAGGCCGAGCGGACCCAGCCCCTGCGCGCCCATGAACATGCGGCGCGCATAGAAATTGCGCGTCACATCATTATCGAAGGGGCTGAGGATGATGTTCTGCTCGCGGTAGATCGTGCCGCCCGAAAGCATCACGGTATTCTTCGAGTGCTTGAGCAGGTGCTCGGCAATCGGAAAGGAATTGGTGAATACCTGCATCCGGCGGTTTGCCAGGAAATGCACCATCTGGAACGTCGTGGTACCGCCATTGATGATGATCGGCTCGCCATCCTGACAGAGCGCCACCGCCTCCTTGGCGATTGCCTGCTTCTGGCGGGCATGCAGGCCTTCGTTGACGCTGAACGGACGGCCGGCAAGGCCGACGAACTGCGGTGGATTGATGGCTTCCGCGCCGCCGCGCACCCGGCGCAACCGCTTTTGCACATGCAGCGCTGCGATATCCCTGCGGATCGTCGCCTCAGAACTATCCGTCAGATCGACCAGTTCAGGCACGGTGATGACCGGCTTGTCCTGGACGGCTGACAGAATGATCCTGTGTCGCTCTTTCTCGTGCATTAGGCTCCTCCAATATTGTCTATGCTTCCATCACGACCGCGCATTGTCAATCACAAACAATCATATTTTTTCATTGTGCAGTGCAATATGACTGATTTTGATCGTTTATGATTGACACACGGCCGATCTTTGTGTGATCTGATCGCAACGAATGCGCGTTTTGCCCCGCAAAATCCAGCGGGCCGGCGCAGAATTGACCGGGAGGAATGATCGATGCTCGACAAGCAACAAGGCTCGCGCCTTGCCAATCTCTGGGACGACGCCAAGGCAGCCGCGATGAGCGAAGCCGAGCGGCTTCTCTACCGCTCCAACCTGCTCGGCTCAGACAAGCGCATCACCAATTACGGCGGCGGCAACACCTCCGCCAAGGTCATGGAGAAGGATCCGCTCGGCGGCGGTACGGTCGAGGTGCTGTGGGTCAAGGGCTCCGGCGGCGATGTCGGCACGATCAAGATGGACGGCTTTTCGACACTCTATATGGAAAAGCTGGAAGCCCTGAAGGGGCTTTACCGCGGCCTCGAGCATGAAGACGAGATGGTCGGTTACCTGCCCCATTGCACCTTCAACCTCAATCCGCGCGCCGCTTCGATCGACACGCCCCTGCACGCCTATGTGCCGAAGAAGCATGTCGATCACATGCATCCGGATGCGATCATCGCCATTGCCGCCTCAAAGAACAGCCGCGAACTGACGCAGCAGATTTTCGGCGCCGATATCGGCTGGCTGCCCTGGAAGCGTCCGGGCTTCGAGCTTGGCCTGTGGCTGTCGAAATTCTGCGCTGAAAACCCGAATGCACGCGGTTTGATCCTGGAAAGCCATGGCCTCTTCACCTGGGGCGACACGGCCAAGGAAGCTTACGAGACCACCGTCGAGATCATCAACAAGGCAATTGCCTGGTTCGAGACGACCAACACCGCCCCGGCCTTCGGCGGCGCAGTGAAGCCTGTTCTTCCGGCCGCTGAGCGCCGCGCCGTTGCGCAAAAACTGATGCCGGTCATTCGCGGCATGATCAGCGCCGATGAGCGCAAGCTTGGCCATTTCGACGACAGCCAGGCCGTGCTCGATTTCGTCACCTCGAAGAACCTCGAGCCGCTGGCAGCGCTCGGGACCTCCTGCCCCGACCACTTCCTGCGCACCAAGATTTGCCCGCTGGTGATCGATTTCGATCCGGCCAACCCGGATATCGACAAGACGCTCGCCGGGCTCGAAACCGCGATCACCGAATATCGCGCCGGTTATGCCGCCTATTACGAGCGCTGCAAGCGTGACAACAGCCCGGCGATGCGCGACCCGAATGCGGTGGTCTATCTCATTCCCGGCGTCGGCATGATCACCTTCGCCAAGGACAAGGCAACGGCGCGCATTTCCGGCGAATTCTACGTCAACGCCATCAATGTCATGCGCGGCGCCTCGGGCGTCTCGACCTATGTCGGCCTGCCGGAACAGGAAGCCTTTGACATCGAATATTGGCTGCTTGAAGAAGCCAAGCTGCAGCGCATGCCGAAGCCGAAGATGCTGGCCGGCAAGATCGCACTGGTCACCGGCGGGGCCGGTGGCATCGGCAAGGCGACAGCCCACCGCCTGATGCAGGAAGGTGCCTGCGTCGTGCTCGCCGATATTGACGAGACGGCCCTCGCCTCCGCATTGAGCGAACTTGGCGGCCGCTACGGCAAGGACTTCGTCCGCGCCGTCACGATGAACGTCACTGATGAAGCCGCCGTCGAGAGGAGCTTTGCTGATACGCTACTGGAATTTGGCGGCCTCGATATTCTCGTTTCCAACGCAGGCCTTGCCTCTTCCGCGCCGATCGAAGACACGACGCTGGCGCTGTGGAACAAGAATATGGACATTCTCGCAACCGGGTATTTCCTGGTGTCGCGCGAAGCCTTCCGCATCTTCCGCAACCAGAAGGCGGGCGGCAACGTCGTCTTCGTCGCCTCCAAGAACGGTCTTGCCGCCTCCCCCGGCGCATCGGCCTATTGCACCGCCAAAGCCGCCGAAATCCATCTCGCCCGCTGCCTGGCGCTTGAAGGCGCATCCGCCCAGATCCGCGTCAATGTCGTCAATCCGGACGCTGTTTTGCGCGGCTCAAAAATCTGGAGCGGCGAGTGGAAGGAACAGCGCGCCGCCGTCTACAAGACCGATATGGAAGGGCTTGAGGCAATGTACCGCGAGCGCTCGATGCTGAAGCTCAGCGTCTTCCCGGAAGACATTGCCGAAGCAATCTATTTCCTCGCCTCCGACATGTCGGCCAAGTCGACCGGCAATATCATCAATGTCGACGCGGGCAACGCCCAGTCGTTCACGCGCTAGACCGGAGAGCGACATGACACGGATGATCACAAAAGACGTCATCGACGCCGACAATGCCGCGCGCATCGCCGATCTGAAGGCGGACTACGAACACCTCGGCACACAACTGGCGCGCCGGGGCATCGATATCGGCGCCGTTAAAGAGAAAGTATCGGCTTACGGAGTTGCCGTCCCGTCCTGGGGCGTCGGCACCGGCGGAACGCGGTTTGCCCGCTTCCCCGGCACCGGCGAGCCGCGCAATATTTTCGACAAGATCGAGGATTGCTCTGTCATCCAGCAACTGACCAAGGCGACACCGACTGTCTCGCTGCATATTCCCTGGGACAAAGTCGATGACCTGACGGAACTGAAGGAAAAGGGCAACGCGCTGGGTCTCGGCTTCGATGCGATGAACTCCAACACCTTTTCCGACGCAGCCGACCAGGTCCATTCCTACAAGTTCGGCTCGCTCAGCCATGCCGATGCTGCGACCCGTCAGCAGGCTGTCGATCACAATCTCGAATGTATCGAAATCGGCAAGGCCCTCGGCTCCAAGGCCTTGACCGTCTGGATCGGCGATGGCTCCAACTTCCCCGGACAGGTGAACTTCACCAACAGCTTCGAACGTTATCTCGAGGCGATGAAGGCGATCTACAAGGGTCTGCCGGATGACTGGAAGATCTTTTCCGAACACAAGATGTTCGAACCGGCCTTCTACTCCACAGTGGTGCAGGACTGGGGCACCAACTATCTGATCGCCCAGGAACTCGGTCCCAAGGCCCATTGCCTGGTCGATCTCGGCCATCATGCGCCGAACGTCAATATCGAGATGATCGTTGCCCGGCTGATCCAGTTCAAGAAGCTCGGCGGCTTCCATTTCAACGATTCCAAATATGGCGACGACGATCTGGATACCGGCTCGATCGATCCCTACCGGCTGTTCCTCGTCTTCAACGAACTGGTCGACGCGGAAGCGCGCAAGGCCGAGGGCTTTGCGCCGATGCACATGCTCGACCAGAGCCACAATGTCACCGACCCGATCGAAAGCCTGATGAACTCGGCAACCGAGGTCAGCCGCGCCTATGCACAGGCATTGCTGGTCGATCGCAAGGCGCTTGAAGGCTATCAGGACGGCAACGATGCGCTGATGGCGACGGAAACGCTAAAGGCTGCGTTCCGCACCCATGTCGAGCCCATTCTTGCCATGTCCCGCTACGAGGCCGGCGGCGCCATCGCGCCGGTTGCCGCCTATCGCGCCAGCGGCTATCGCGCCAAGGTTTCCGGCGAACGGCCGGCGTCAAAGAGTGGCGGCGGCGGCATCGTCTAAGAAACGTAGATTACCCGGAAAGGCCCGATCCCTCGGGCCTTTTTCTGTTTCGGGACGGTTGTTTCCTCATTTTTACGCCGAAAATGCCCCTTCGTTGTCCGCGCCTGCCTTTTCGCGGCAAAAAATCGGCAAAGAGTGCATTTCCCCTCTAACGCAAAACAGTTTTCGCTCTATCTTGCTCCTTGCAGATACAACGGAAAGGAACCATCCATGGGTATCGAGAGCATTGTTGTCTTTCTTATCGTCGGCGCCATTGCCGGCTGGCTTGCAGGCTTGATCGTTTCAGGTTTCGGCTTCGGCCTGATCGGGAATATTGTCATCGGCATTATCGGCGCCTTCATTGCCGGTTGGCTGTTCCCCTATCTGGGCGTCAGCATCGGCAGCGGCATCCTTGCCGCCATCATCCATTCAACGATCGGTGCCGTCATCCTTCTCGTGCTGATCCGCATCGTCAAGCAAGCTTGACGCGTCATGGCATCGTGCCGGTTTGCCGCCAGGAAAACCGGTACATCCCCGATCTTTGTTCTGGAGACATTATGTCTGACATCTACGATCCCCGGATCGAACAAGCGATTCAATCCTTCATTTCCGATCATCCCGGCATGCACACGCGCGATGAAGCAATCGCCGCGATCCTGCTCAACTGGTTCACCAGCCACGGCTATCTGCCGCATGATCAGGAAGGCACGC
Organism: Hyphomicrobiales bacterium; assembly: GCA_900473045.1. GTDB lineage: Bacteria > Pseudomonadota > Alphaproteobacteria > Rhizobiales > Rhizobiaceae > Pararhizobium. The sequence goes on along the minus strand of UCKS01000026.1, from coordinate 40,307 downwards.
GCCCGGAAAATCTTGACGCGTCGAACGACGACTGAAAAGATCTGCAATAGCCTATCGCCTGGATGATCCGGGCGGCATCGATCAGAAAAGCCCCGTCATCCGATGAGCATCGCTTCCGTCAAGACCTTCTTTGCCGAACACGCCCCCGACATCGCCGTTATCGAGCTTGAGCAGAGCACCGCGACAGTGGCGCTTGCGGCGGCGGGACATGGCGTCGAGCCGGCGCAGATTGCCAAGACACTTGCGCTGCGGGTGGCGGACGAGGTGATCCTGATCGTCACACGCGGCGATGCGCGGCTGGACAACAAGAAATACAAAGCCCGGTTTGCGACCAAGGCCCGCATGCTCGGGTTCGATGAGGTCGAAAAAGAGACTGGCCACCCCGTCGGCGGCGTCTGCCCCTTCGGCCTTGCCAAGCCCCACAAGGTCTATTGCGACATTTCGCTCAGAGCGTTCAACGAGGTCGTTCCCGCCGCTGGCGCACCGCACGCGGCGGTTCGGATCAACCCCGAGCGGATGGCTCTCCTGTCCCTTGCCGAATGGATCGACGTATCGGAGACTTGAGGCCGCCTGCCTTCGAATGAACACAAATGTTTCCTTGAAGTTAATCTCCGGAACCGGCATTCCTTCGCCCTCACGTTCGCTATTTGCCGGTTTCGTTGCCGGCCCGACGCCGATGTTTCCGGTGTGACGAAGGAGTTCAATCCGCAATGAACAGGCTTGTTTGTTTGCCCTTGATGGCCGCAGCGATTGCGGCGCCGGCCGCAGCCATGGATCAGTCGCTGGTCAAGCAATTCGAAAAACTGGACCCGCAGACCCGCCTGGAACAGCGATGCGACACTGAAGCGATGTGGAAGATCAGCGCCGACCAGTCGTCCTTCAAGCCTGACAAGGTGATTGCCTATACGTTCGCCGATCCGGTCGTCGATGCCGACAATCTAAAGGCGCCGGGTGCGGTATTCCGCAGCAAGGGCGAATGGTACAAGCTGAAATACAAATGCAGCACCGGACCGGACCATATCGAGGTTCTGTCGTTCAACTACAAGATCGGCGACCTCATCCCGCATGATGAGTGGGACGCGCACTATCTCTATCCGTAAGCAGCGTTTCTGCTGCTGTTACAGGACGACGAACAGGACCATGATGGCACCGAAGGATAGTGCAGCCATGATGTTCAAGAGCGTCTTCATGATATGATCGGTCATGTCGAGCCTCCTCTGATCCGCAGAAGCGGGTGAAACCGTCTGGCTTCGGCCTGCGGTGATCTTCGCCCGCCCCGGCAGGACTATTCCGCCGATTGCGCCAAATCTCCTATCGAGTAACGCACCCGCAAACGATTTAGATGCACCCGACGAACGATTCTGCTCAAATTTGCGCCTCAAAAGTTAAAATAACGTCCTATTGATCGTTGGATCTGATGAAATTTGTTAACCACGAGCGGCATGCTAAAGCGCTTGATCGGCGCGAAATCACCGTCTTGTCAGCCATCGAATGAAAGACGAGCAAGCGGCGGCATCCATTATAAATGCGCGGCAAACATGATCGCTCAAGAAACAGTCTCGTGGCGACAATCAGCCAGCCACTTCACAGACGCGGAACAATAGTCAACGCGCAATGTCAGCGCCACAAAGGCGCGGCAATCGAACTTGCCAGCCTGCCGCCCTTCAGGATTTCGGCGTCTGTTCCTCACGGACGGCTTCGTCGTGGTACCAGTTACTGTAATCGACAGTAAGGACCTGCTTTGGGCGGATATCCGCGATCGTGGCGGATTGCTCGAAGCGGCGGCCGCCCAAATTCCGCCCACCGGCGGGGAATTCGAAAATCTTGGCCGTACCGGCCGGAGACATCATTGCCATAGTGCCTTTTCCTTTTTCACAGCCCTCAGCAGGACTGCTTATAAAGGACCATAGCAGACTTGGGCGCGATTTGCGCGGATTGATTAAAAAAAAATCAATCCGCCTAAAAAATAGGCCATTTTTTAGGCATCCCATCTTTCATGAGATTTTTGCGATAAATTTTGTGCGTGTGCACTCCAGTCAAATTGTCGCAAGTTCTGCGCATTTTTTGAACAAACCCTGCCGTCCCAATTGAAAACCGGTGGAGAAATGCCGCGAAAGGACTCAAATCGGCACCGAAAAGCTCAACTTCCCCAGTGACTTCAACTTTTCGCATCCGCCGCAGCCTCACACCGCACCGCCCCTCTGTTTTGCGCCTTTCGGAAGAAAAATGGCCTATCGCTCCAAATCCACCTCAAACTGGCATGCCACCTGCATATAGGATGGCAGCCGTTGGCGGCGCAGCGTGATGGGCTTTCCAGATGTTGTGCATCATCAACCCATGAGAGGTTAGAAATGACGAAATTTAAGCTCGAGTATATCTGGCTCGACGGATATACCCCGGTCCCGAACCTTCGCGGTAAGACACAGGTCAAGGAATTTGACGCGTTTCCGGCGCTTGAGCAGCTGCCGCTCTGGGGTTTCGACGGTTCCTCGACGATGCAGGCCGAAGGCCGCAGCTCGGATTGCGTTTTGAAGCCGGTTGCGATCTATCCGGATCCGGCCCGCACCAACGGCGCGCTCGTCATGTGCGAAGTGATGATGCCCGATGGCGTCACCCCGCATGCCTCCAACAGCCGCGCGACCATCCTTGACGACGAAGGCACATGGTTCGGCTTCGAGCAGGAATATTTCTTCTACAAGAACGGCCGTCCCCTCGGCTTCCCGGAAACCGGCTACCCGGCTCCGCAGGGCCCGTACTACACCGGCGTCGGCTATTCCAGCGTTGGCGACATCGCCCGCACCATCGTCGAAGAGCATCTCGATCTCTGCCTCGCCGCCGGCATCAACCATGAAGGCATCAATGCCGAAGTGGCCAAGGGCCAGTGGGAATTCCAGATCTTCGGCAAGGGCTCGAAGCGCGCTGCCGACGAAATCTGGATGGCCCGCTACCTCCTGCAGCGCCTGACGGAAAAGTACGGCATCGACATCGAGTTCCATTGCAAGCCGCTCGGCGACACCGACTGGAACGGTTCGGGCATGCACGCCAACTTCTCGACCAAGTACATGCGCGAAGTCGGCGGCAAGGATTATTTCGAAGCGCTGATGGCGGCTTTCGAAAAGAACCTTCTCGACCACATCGCCGTCTATGGCCCGGACAACGACAAGCGCCTGACCGGCAAGCACGAGACGGCACCGTGGAACAAGTTCAGCTACGGTATTGCTGACCGCGGCGCATCGATCCGCGTTCCGCACTCCTTCGCCAACAACGGCTACAAGGGTTACCTGGAAGATCGCCGCCCGAACTCGCAGGGCTGCCCCTACCAGATTGCTTCGCAGATCCTCAAGACGATTGCCGAAGTCCCGACTGCAGACAGCGTTTCGGCCGCAGCCTAAGCGTCTGTCATTCTCCTGATACCACTTTATGGCGTCGCCCCCGGGCGGCGCCATTCTTGTGTTCGGTTGGGAATTCAGACTGACGAGGCGTTCAAAGCCATAACGCTACGGCCAGCCGTTCCAGGCACACTAGGTCATTTCCCGCACTGGTATTCCCGTCGCGCCGTAACTAATTGTACGTCTCAGAATGCCGAGACCAAGACGGGGTGTATCCATGCAAGTACCATCCAACGCCACTTCCGGCCTACGTCGCGAAAGCGCAGACGCGCCACCAAGCGACAGCAGCGGCATCATCGAATGGCTGATGACCGAGACGCGCGACGATCGCTTCATCGACAATATCTTCATCGACATGTGCAACCGGCTCAATCAGGCCGGCATACCGGTCTCGCGCGGGACGTTGCACTTCCGTATCCTCCACCCGCAATGGCTGGGCGCCCGGATCCTGTGGCAGAGAGGCATGGAAGAGGCTGATATCCAGACATTCGGTTTCGGTATCGAGGATAGCGACCGCTACCGGAACAGCCCGGTCAACGACCTCCACAACGGAGCAAGCGAGGTGCGCCAACGCCTCGAACCGGCAGCCTTCGCCAACGCTCCACCCTATCCGCTCTATGACGAACTGCGCATAGAGGGCCATACCGATTACATCGCCTGGCCGCTGAAGCACACATTGGGCAAAAACCACATCATCACCTTTGGCAGCGACAGGCCGGGCGGCTTCAGCGATGACGACATTGCGGCTCTGGCCGAGCTGCTGCCGGCCTTTGCGCTGGTCAGCGAAATCCGGTTGAAGAACCGCCTCGCCCGGACGCTGCTCGAAACCTATGTCGGCCCGCATGCCAGCGAACAAATCCTTGCCGGCGCCACGACGCGTGGCAGCGGGGTTACGGTCGGCGCTGCCATCCTGATCTGCGACCTGCGCGACTTTACCGGCATTTCCGACATGTGGCCGCGCGACGATGTCATCGAGCTGCTGAACGGCTATTTCGATGCCATGGCCGAGCCGATCGAGCGGCATGGCGGCGAAATCCTCAAATTCATGGGTGACGGCCTGCTGGCAATTTTCCCGCTCAGCAACACCCGTGCCTGCGGCGATCTTCTCGCGGCGATCCGCGAGGCGCAGACCGCGATGACGGCGCTGAACGAGGAGAATGTCAAAAAGGGCTACAAGCCTCTCGGCTACGGCATCGGCGTGCATGTCGGGGACGTGATGTACGGCAATATCGGCTCGCGCAGCCGCCTCGATTTCACCGTCATCGGCCCGACCGTCAATGTCGCCTCCCGGCTCGAAAGCCTGACCAAGGAACTCAAGCGACCTGTGCTGCTCTCGCGTGCATTCGTGGAAATCGCCGGATGCGAAACAAAGATGGAAAATGTCGGATCCCACCTGTTGCGGGGCCTGAGCGAACCGATCGATGTCTTTGCCTTCTGAAGGACCTGCCTACCTGTATAGATAGGCACTACCGGTTCCAAGCGGATGCGCCATCGACTGCACTGCGTCTCCGGTAAATGCCGGCGATCGCGCCGGATCACCTTGCGGCGCCGGCATGGTCAGTTTTCCTGCGGCGATATAGAGCAGGAACGAGCCGATCTGATAGGGGAAGATGACGTCGATTTCAGCGAAAGAGCGCACGAACAACAAAGCGGAAATGCCGAACAGCACCAACGGTTCGAAACCCCGTCTCTCGGCCAGCACCCGTTTGAGATGACCGAACAGGCCTGCAAGAAACAGCGTGGTCAACAGAAGCAGCCCAATCCCACCGGTTTCCACCATCGTTTCGATATAGGTATTGTGGAAATGAAAACCGCCGCGGGAGCCGATGAAGAACTCTTCCCACAACCGCTCCGCTTCGGAAAAACCCTGCACCCAGTAAGCCTGATAGCCGATACCGATCACCGGCGATGCGCGCGCGGCCTCGATGCCCTGTTGCCAGAGATACGTCCGGCCGGTGAGGGTCGAATCCTTGCCGAAAGCGCCGAGAACACTGTCGATCGCGCCACCGTAGATGGCCCCGATCACAGCCATGGTGCCGAAAATGGTCGCAGCGATGAATAGCAGCTTGCGGCTTTTCGGCGGCAGCAGGGAAAATACCTGCATACCGACGGTAATCCCAAGGACTGCAACGGTCGTCAGAACCGAGGTCGCAGACTGGGATGCATACAGACAATAGGCTGCAAGAAGCCCGATCACCCCGCAGACAGGAAGCCAGAGACCGCGCTGCTTCAGCAGGACCACAGCGGAAAAACAGAAGAAGACGGCAAGCGACGCATAGAAGCCGAGCTGGTTCTTGGAATCGAAAGCACCGACGAAACTGATCGTCCCGTCCAGCGGATCGAAATGATAAACGCCGAACAGCAGCGAATAAAGCAACACGACGCCGGCTCCGGTGACCGAGCCCAGCGTCAACGTCTTCACATCCAGCGCCCGCATGGCAATCAGCGCGCAGATGACATGGGAGAGATATTGTATCCCCGCTCTTGTCGTGGTGCCCGGCGCTGCCGACCAGAAGACAGAGAGCAGCGCGAAAACTGCGAAGGCAAAGATCCAGACATATTTGACGTAGTTTCCCAGTGCCCGCCGATAGTCGATGAGCACCAGAGGCAGCCAGACGGCGTAATAGAGCAGGATCGAGACCTGGCCGAAGCGCCCGGAATAGGCGAAGACGAAATAGGAAACAGTGAGGGCGAAAACCCCGTAGAGGAGGTTTTCGCCCGGCTTCACCAGACTGGCCTTGGCGATCTTCATCCTCACGGCCTCATTGTGTGTTGAGCGCAGGCTGCACCTTCACGACATCGCCGGGCTGAATGGGGGTGCCTTCGTCCGCCGCGATCGTCGTCGATTTTCCGTCCTTCTGGCGGATGATGGAATAGTTGATGTCGATGGTTCTGCCCGGCTTCGGGGTCAACGAGGCATCGGCGGATTGAACCAGCGCTTCCGTCATCAGATCGCGGCTGGTGATCAGCTTTAAGGACAGCGTATCCAGCTCGGCTTCGGTGTTCTGAAGCTCCTGGGCAAGCTGCGCATCCCAGTCATTGCGCAGGTTGGTTTCGTCCTGGCTTGCCTTGCTGACATCCTGCTTGGCCTTCAGTGAAGCGGTATCAATATCCAGCAGGGCCGCCTGGAGATCGGCGATCCGCTGTTCGACAGCCAGCTTGCGGGCGCTGAGTGCCAACCCCTTCTCCGCCAGAACATCGACGCGCCCCTTGTCTTCGACAACAAGCTCCAGCTGCCGGGTCTGTGTGACCGACTTCTTGCCGAGCGCTTCGATTTCGCTTTGCAGAAGCGATTTGAGTTCGGCCAGCGCGATCAACTGCAGCTTCTGCCGCTTGTCCCGGGAGACCATCAGCGCCTTTTCGCTCTCCAGAAGACCTGCGGCATCTGCGACGCCCTTCATCTCGGCTGGCATGGCAATGTCGGTCTTTTCGGCGATCTCGGCCTGCAATCGTGCACGGCGAACCAGAAGCCGGTTCCGCTCGGCGCCCCGCACGGACGATTCACCCTGCGCGGTGATGAAATCGCGCGCGAAACGTTGGCCGTTTTCGGCACGCCGCAGGCCGCCCCCCAGGCTGACAGCTTTCAGAACCGTCATATCAGGTGCAAACGGATATTCACCCGGCGTCTGGACCTCGCCGGCAAGGTAGATCGGCCGGTATTGAGCAAGCTCGACGGACGCGGACGGGCGATCGGGCAGACCGAACAGTTTTTGCAATTGCAGGCCCAATTCCTCGGAAATCTCCGACGTGGTCTTGCCGGACGCTGGCATCGTGCCGAGGAAAGGCAGGGAAATGCCACCAGAGGCGCCGATGGTATAGTCGCCGCTGATGGCAGACCAGTCACGGACAGTTCCTTCCGCAGTCTGCCATTCCGCGACGCGTATTCTCAGCTTGTCCATGGCACCCAGCGTATAGTCGCCAGCAAACGCCACATGAATGCCTGAGACACTGATGACGACGGCGAGCGCGGAAAGACGCGCGGCACCCCAGACTTTGCGGCCGAGGGCTGGAAGTCCCTTGCAAAGACTTCTGTTCATGAAACTTCCTTACTTAACAACAAAGCCGATTCCGACGTTATGACGGAAGCGGCGTATTCGCGCTGATGACTGTGATCAGTAACTGCCCCGGGACAGGCAGACAGCAGGAATTGTCTTGGCAACGATGACCACATCGTTGAACAGCGACCAGTTGGTCACATAATGCGTATCAAAGGCGATACGGGCGGCATAGGAGACGTCATTGCGGCCGCTGACCTGCCAGAGCCCTGTCAGGCCGGGGCGTGACTTCAGATAGAAGACGGCGGAATGCTCGTAAAGTTCGAGTTCGTCTTCCACGACGGGACGTGGGCCAACGACACTCATTTCCCCGCGGATGATGTTGAGCAGCTGCGGCAGTTCATCAAGGCTCAATTTGCGCAGGACATTGCCGACCACGGTGACACGGGGATCGTCCTGAAGCTTGCGGGTTGCCTGCCATTCCTCATAGGCCTTGGGATTTTTATGCAGATGGTCCTGCAAAATCTTGTCGGCATCCGGCGCCATTGTCCGGAACTTGAGGCAATGGAAGAAGCGGCCATTATGACCGACGCGACGGTGTCCATAAAACACCTTGCCGCCATCGGAAAACTTCACCATCGCCATTAGCAGCAGAAACAGCGGGCTGAAGACAATAAGCGCCAATGACGCGGCGAAGATATCGAAACCCCTCTTTGATATTCCCCCTATCGGCCGGTGTCCCCCGGATTCGATGGTCGTAAAATACGGCGAACTTGCCGATCGAGTCGCAGACTTCATGGGAGAAAACTCCATTCGGGTTGGCGATTGGTCGGGTTCCCAGCGGGTACTGGGATCAATTACAGATGAGAGTGTAGAGGGAGATTTAGATTTTTAAAGGCAACTTTCGCCCCATTGCAGCCGTTCATGGCAAATGCGGCCAAGTTCAAAATAATGTCACGCCCTACTGTTGCGTTCTCATTCCAAAAATTGACGATTGAACCAAATTAAAAATCGGAAAAAATGGAACCATCATTTAAGATATATCAGTTAATCCCCAAAACTAATCGATATTTAAACGTCGCCGTTCTCGGAACGATATTTAATATCTCTTATTTTCACCATTAACTACAATAGTTATTGTTGCAATATAAAAAATATTGCGATGCAGCATTATTTTTGCACTGCACTTTAACATATTAGATATCGCTAATTTTGTAACAAAAGTTGATCATTAAAAGAGAGTTCTCCACCACCAGAGGATAGACGGACAGCTGATTACCCCCACTGATTGCATTGGCAAGGCGCTACATCTCCAAATGTGGCCAAAACCTGCTCTCGCCGCTTGTCGCAGCGGTATCCGGCGAAATTGGCGCTATATTCCACAAAAAATCTTTTCGTTGCTGCGCAATCGATAGATGATTTTAAATGCAGGCTAATAATTCGCACGTTAAATGACGTAAATGTAATGGAACAGAGTACCCATGCGCGATTGAAACCGCAGTGCATGTCCGATATGTTAATAAGCGCCTAAGAGGATAAGGTGGATTTTTCAGTGATGTCTGCAAACCAAGACATAATATTGAGGACGTTTTGATGTTTGCACCGCGTGTTTTCATCAGCATGATCGGAGCGCTTGGCGTTTTTGCCATCGTAACCTTTATCCTGACAGGCTCTGCCTGGACGACAGTCTGGCAGACGCTGGTCTGCGCAGTGCTGGTGCAAGCTGGATATTTCATTGCCGTGCTGTTTCTGGTGGCAAAGGAAGGCCGGGACCGCCGCAACGCGGCGCAACGTCAGTCACCTGTGACTGCAGCGGCGGGTGAAGACAAAGAGCCGAAAACTATCCGGGTGTCGAACAATCCCGGCCATTTCAATTCCTGAATGTACATCTGAGCCGCCGTTCCGACATCCGGGCTCTCGTTGAGACCATCCGGCCTTCGCAGGCGATCCAAACCGACAGATCTGTTCGCATCCGCAATATCGCGCCTTGCCGCCCGTCCAAAGCCGACCTAGGTTCGGCGCGACAGCGATGAAGGAATGCGATCATGAAACCGAATGCAGACGTCTGCGTCATCATCGCCGCGAAGAACGCGGCCGAAACGATCGGGCGGGCCATCATCTCGGCACTGAGAGAGCCTGAAACCGCCGAGGTCATCGTCGTCGATGACGGATCGAGCGATGGCACCAGCGACATCTCGCAAAAGGCTGACGATGGCAGCGGACGGCTGACAATCGCCCGGTTCGAGGTCAACAGGGGGCCGGCCGCAGCCCGCAACCACGCCATTTCGATCTCGAATGCGCCGGTACTGGCGGTTCTCGATGCAGATGATTTCTTCTTTCCTGGCCGGCTGAGCAACCTGCTATCGCAGACGGACTGGGATTTCATCGCCGACAACATCGCCTTCGTCGACGCCGGAACGGCCGAAGAGGCACATCTTGCCCTTGAGGCCTTTCCCTCAGCTCCACGTATTCTCACCCTCGGCGAGTTCATCGCGGGCAATATTTCCAAGCGCGGTGTCCGGCGTGGCGAGATCGGGTTCCTGAAACCGCTGATGCGGCGCGATTTTCTCGACGCCCACCACCTCCGCTATCAGGAAAGCCTGCGGCTGGGCGAGGATTATGATCTTTATGCCCGTGCCCTGACCAAAGGCGCCCGCTACAAGATTATCCACAGCTGCGGCTATGGCGCCGTCGTCCGTGGTGATTCCCTCAGCAGCAGTCACCGTACGATCGATCTGAAGCGGCTCTATGAGGCCGACAGGGCAATTCTTGCGCAGGCGGATCTGCCGCCACGGGCAAGGACACTGATCGCCCAACACGAACATCACATTCGCGGACGATACGAGTTACGGGAGTTTCTTGACATCAAGCAGCAGTCCGGCCCAAAAGCCGCGCTGTTTCACGCGCTTGGCAACCCAGCCGCCATTCCGGCCATCGCCTGCGGGATATTCGCCGACAAGACGGAACGTTTTCGCCGGCAGGCGGATGCCGCACCGGTGGCGCTGGGCGGATCAGGAGGCTTGCGCTATCTCCTGCAACCGCCATCAACTGCCCGATAAGGGGCAGACTTGATGGCGGGGCGACGGCAATGCCGGCTTAGAAATAGTCGCGGCGCACCCCAGCGATAACCGCGAGGAAGCGTTCCTTGCGCTCTGCCAGGGCATGATCGGCGCTCAGTTGCGGTGTTGCGCGCGCTGCTTGCCAAAGCGACAAGGCCGAAGGAGCCGCGAGCAGTTGTTTGGCGGCCACCCGCAACGAGGTCTGCTTGGGATCACGGGCAGCGACCATCACGCTTTCGTCGATCTGGCGCTTGTTGGGATCATCGAGCGGCGGTTGATGTGCGTCGAAATCCATGCCCCAGAACTTCGCACCCTTGATGATGGCTTCCGCCCGGCTGGAAACAGGAACATGGCGCGGGCGGTAGATGACGCCAACAGTCTGGGCCCAATCGTTCCATTTGAAACTGTTGATACTGTTGGAGGTGGTCACCGCGAGCCACGGCACGCGGAAAGCATCGGCGAGGATAGCGCCGTGCATCGATTCAGCCACAATCATTTCCGACTGAGCAATCTGGCGGATGACATCCTTGGCCTCGCCGCGCGGATCGATGTAATGCAACCCGACGGTCTGGCAGACAGCCGGCCACATGCCGGCAATCGCCGATTCCCAGTGAGGCACGAAGCTCTTCTTGTATTTCTTCGGCAGACCTTTGAATTCGGGCATTTCGGCGACCATGACGGCCGGATCGATGATGCCAAGCTTTGGATCGACACCGACTTTCTGCGCGGTCAACGGTCCGCGAACACAGCGGATATCCCATTCCTGGCTGTTGCTCATATCGGGCAAGGAGCCGTAACCAAAACCGCTGCCGAGCACCAGCTTATGCCTGCCTTCCGGCAGGAGCGCGCGGTTCAGCACCGTGCCGACCCCGACGAGAAGCGTTTCTGGACGAACATCGCGAAAGCCGGGGATCAGGAAATCCCAGAGCCAGAGATTGAGATCGTCGCCAAAATTGCCGTGTGCGGATTCCCAGTAATAAGGGTCCATGACCATCTCCTACATGCGTTGCGCAAGGAATTGCTCGCGCGTGACATGTAAGGTCAATCACGCGCATCAATGGGCACAGCAAAAAAATGCTGCACCTGCGAAGGCTACCGTGATAACTTGCCGACGGCAAGCTGAAGCGCGCTTTGCAGCAGCTTCGGATCACGCCAGACCCAGCGGGCCAGCAGATTGAACTGCGGCATCTTCCGTCGCTTGATCAGCCGGGCCTGGCTCCAGAGAGCCTGCCGGCGCGCGGTATGCTTGTAGGAATGGATGGAGGCAATTTCCGCCGGCTTGCGGGAAAAGCGCCCTTCCAATGTATCGAGTGCAACCCAGGTGTTGAACTGCTGCGACAGGAACTGCGGAGAATCACTATCGATGCTGTGGAAGATGTTGACCCCTTCGCCGCGCACTGCACCCGGCTCGTTGCACAGGACGATGCGATCGGCTGCAATGGCGCAATCGCAAAAGAACAGCACGTCCTCTGCCGCCAGCCGCAGCTCGGCTTCGAAGCGCACGGCCTCGAACAGTTTTCGCCCGATCACCATGCAGGACAGATGCAGGAAGCTCCAGTTGCGCAACATCACCTGCGAAAACTCGGGCACTTCCAGAACCAGCGGTTTCTCCGAGAGCCGCGTGACCTTTTCGGTCTTTTCCAACTCGGACATGTCGAAATGATAGTAAAAGGCATCGCCGCCGGTAATGGATGCCCAATAACAATCGGCACCAAAACGGGTCATCGTCACCTCTGCATTCTGCAGATGGTCCGGTGTCCACAGATCGTCGGAATCGAGGAAGGCAACAAAATCGGTTTCCGCCGTGACGTTGTTCAAGCCCGTGTTGCGCGCCCCGCCCGGACCGGCATTCGCCTGCTTGATGACGCGGATGCGCGCCTGCTGCGCGGCACTCAGGGTTTCAAGATCGGTTTCGATCGGGAACGGCGACTGGTCATCAACGATGATGACGTCGAAATCCTGGCAGGTCTGCGCAAAGACGGACCCCAAGGCCCGGCTCAGAATTCCTGCTTGTTTCTGGTAGTACGGAATAACAACTGTAAACTTTGCCATCTTTTTGCCCCTGCGGTTTTCCTAGAAGGTGCTTCCTGGTTCCTCCATCAGGTTGCGGCTGCGTTATCGAGCGCGTCTCCTCTGTCCTTGATCCTCCCCATCGCCACACAGGATTTACGCCATGCCCCCTACAGTTAACGTCAAATCCGTCACAAGCAATGTCGGTTGGAGCATCTTATCCAAGACAAGTACATTCGGGCTTAAGTTTGTCACCGTGCCAATTTTGGCCCGTATCCTGACGCCGGAAGAGTTCGGCGCCGTCGCCGTAGCGCTCACCGTCGTGCAGTTTCTGGCCATGATCGGCGGGGCCGGATTGACCTCGGCGCTGGTAATCCAGCGCGAGGAAGAGATGGAAACGGTCCACTCCGTCTTCTGGGCAAACCTGGCCATTTCCTGCCTGATGGCGCTTGGCCTTTTCATCTGGGCCGACTTTTTTGCAGCACTACTCGGTGCTCCCGAGGCCGCCTATCTCTTGAAGATCATGAGCTTCCTGATCCCGCTGCAGCTTGGCGGCGACGTCGCCTATTCGCTACTCGCACGGCGGATGAATTTCAGCAAGGACGCCGTCTGGAGCATGATTTCCGAATCGCTCGGCGCCATCGTCGCCGTCGTGCTGGCACTTTTCGGATGGGGTGTCTGGGCCCTGATGGCACAACTTTTCGTCTCGGCGCTGGTACGGCTCTGCGGCCTCTATGCCGTATCACAGTATATGCCGCGCTTCGTTTTCCACCCCAAACGGGTTCTGGGCTTAAGCCGCTTCAGCCTGGGCATGATGGGTTCGGAAGTCGCAAACTTCATCACCTTCCAATCACCGATGGTGATCATCTCGCGCTATCTCGGCCTTGCCGATGCCGGTGCCTATTCGGCCGCCAACCGGTTTGCCAGCATTCCCAACCAAGTCGTGCTTTCCGCCGTCATGGGCGTGCTGTTCCCGGCTTTCAGTGGCATGATGGATGACAAGGCCCGCCGCTCGCAGGCGCTGATGTTCTCGACGCAGGTGACGACGGTGCTTTTGGCCCCGATGATGTTCGGCCTCTGGGCGCTGGCGGAACCGGCCATGCGCGTTCTTTTCGGCCCGCAATGGGCCTATGCCTGGCCGGTACTGGGACTGCTGGCTCTATCCAAGGGCATCCTTACGCCCTGCAGCACCTTCATTCCCTATCTCAAGGGTGTCGGACATGGCCGGGCGCTGTTCTGGTCGGCGATCATCCGCGCCATCGTCACCTGCGCCGCGGTTGCCTATGGCGCCAGCACGGGCAAGCTGATCGATGCGATGATCTGGCTCTGCATCGTCAATGCCGCAACGTTGATCGGCTACTCCTGGGCGGTCTTCAAGGCGGATGGAACACCGTTCTTCAAGGGCCTGTATATCAGCAGCCGCCCAATGCTGATGGCGCTGGTCATGGCGCTTGCCGTTCGCTATCTGCTCGAGACCTTCGGTTCCCTGATCCCGAACCCCATCCTGCAAATCCTGGCCGGCGCGGCGATCGGCGGTCTGATCTATGTCCTGTTCATGCTTCTGTCGGAACGGCCACTTTTGACGAAAATCTATCAGCTGGTCAAAAACAGAAGGGCTTGAGACCAAGGCCAAAATACTCCGGCGTGAACCATCGCGAAACACGCCGGAGGGGTTGCAGCGGCGCCTTATTTCGGAACAAGCGCGCCAATACGAGCAGGATTTCACAAACCCTGACGTGTGGAATTGGGCATTTTCGAAACTAATTTTTGCTCTCCGCCATCTCAACGGCGGCTCATATATGATCATATTCTGATATGACGCAACATCCTATCATCACGCATTTTTCCGAGCTTACAGGCAAGATTCCGGCAATTTTCACGACAAATTTTCCTGCGCTCAATCCGCGTGCATCGCAGCATCCATGCGATCTTTTCTGCTGCAGTGCCATATTTTTCGAGACGTATTACCCTATCTTCGAGATGCAGGTTGAAGTCTGCTCTGGTTGAAACGCCGCTTCGGGGGGAGTGGCCCAACAGGGGATGTCGCCTTGGTTATCGACGCGAATATATCATCGCGGATCAATCTGATGCGCATCTTGCTCATCTCGGGAATTGTCTTCGTACACGTCCCCTTTGATCCGCAGACCAGTCCGTTCCTCGGTGCCAATGGCTTCGTCGACTGGATCAGGGTCTTTCTTGGTGACAGCCTTTTTCGGGTTGGCGTGCCATGCCTGAGCGCGATTTCCGGCTACCTGATGTTTCGCCGCGGGCTTGACGCTTTCGATTACGGCAAGACGATCCGTTCCAAGGCGCGTACGGTTCTGCTGCCCTTCCTAATCTGGAATCTCTCCTTTCTGGCGCTCGTTCTTCTGGCGCAGAAGGGCGGTATCGGATTTGGTTATCTTCCGGATGCCATCAACGCGAGCCCTCGCGAGGTGGCGACACTGGCCCTTGCGATTGAAAGCTTGCCGGTCAATGTGCCACTCTACTTCCTGCGGGACCTGCTTTTGTGCATCCTGCTTGCTCCGGTTCTCGGCATCCTGATCAAGCGCTATCCGCTGATAATGCTGGCAATCTTCTTCGCTTATGCCGTGTTACCGGTCCCGAGTGGCATCTTCCTGAAGAAATCGATCCTGTTCGGCTTCAGCTGCGGCATCTATGCAAGCCTTCACCAAATCAACATCCGGACACTCGATCGGCATGCTGCATTGATATCCACACTGTTTTTGACGGCGGCCGTCATGCTGGCGACTGCCCTCTATTGGACCGGACCGGACTATCCTGTGTGGATCGACATGCTGCGTAGCCTAACGGCCGTCTGCGGCATTGTCGGCTCCTGGGCGATCTCGGCGATCCTGATCCGCTCACGGATCGGCGAGCGGCTTTCGGGGTCGGAAGGCCTGAGTTTCTGGATATTCTGCGCTCACTACCCCTTGCTCATCGCATTCTGGATGCTCTGGAACCGCGCAGCGCATCCCGGTCTCTACCCGCTGTTCTACTTCGCAACGCCCATCCTGGCCCTCCTGATTTTGGTCGCCTCCAATCATCTGGCGAAGCGCCTGGTACCCAAATTGCATGCCGTTTTGACCGGCAGCCGTGCGGGCCGCTCCAACGCCGCAGCAAAGCGCCTGACGGAAAGCGGAACAAACCCGAAGGATTGGCCCGATACCTCTTCTCCAAAGGAAAAAGCGACCCGATGACCCAATCGATCTCAAAAGTCCTTCTCGTCCTCTCGGCGTTTTCCGTCGCCATTCCGGCATCCGCCTTTGCTCAAGGCGCTAAAACCGGCGCTTCTTTCGTCGAAAATTTCGACACGATCGACAGGAAGCTCTGGTACATTTCGGACGGCTGGGACAATGGCGCACATCAGAACTGCACCTGGTCGAAAGATCAGATCGCCATTGAGAACGGCGTGCTTGAACTCACCTTCGAACAGCGCAAAGCCGGTAAACGTGACTATGCCTGCGGCGAGATACAGACCAACAAGCGCTACAGCTACGGCACCTACGAAGCGCGGATCAAGACGGCCGAAGGCTCAGGGCTGAATTCGGCTTTTTTCACCTATATCGGACCAACCGACAAGAAGCCGCATGACGAGATCGACTTTGAGGTGCTTGGCAAGGATTCCGCCAAGGTTCAGGTCAACCAGTATATTTCGGCCAAGGGTGGCAACGAGAAGCTGGTCGATGTCGAGGGCGGCGCCAACGCCGATTTCAACGATTACGCCTTCGTCTGGGAAAAAGACCGGTTGCGCTACTACCTGAACGGCAAACTGGTTCAGGAGGTGACGGACCCTGCGAAAATTCCGGTCAACGAACAGAAGATTTTCTTCAGCCTCTGGGGAACCGATACCCTGAGCGACTGGATGGGCAAGTTTGACTATGAAGGCCCGGCAAAGATGCAGATTGACCGGGTGGCTTACACCGCTCCCGGTGAAAAATGCCTCTTTCCCGAATCCCTCACCTGCACGCTCGATTGATGCTTATTAGCATTCGCAACATGAATGTTGCGATGCACAAAAAACTGAACTAAGCTCGGCGCAAGCTGAGCGGGGAACGGGAAGTTTTCATGCTGGATGTACTATACCTGGCACATGATGTGGCAGACCCGGCGATCAGGCGTAGAACCCTGACGCTCGAGGCGGGCGGTGCGAACGTGACGGTGGCGGGCTTCCGGCGCGGCGCAGACACACCTGTCGCCAAGGGTGTCATCGAACTCGGCGTCACCAGGGATGGGCGGTTTGGTCAGCGGGTCGGCGCCGTTGCCAAGGCGGCGATGCTTCTGCGTCAGAAACTGCGTGGAGCCAAGAGGCCCGGCATCATCATTGCCCGCAATCTTGAAATGCTTGCCCTTGCCAACCGGGCAAACGGTATTTTCGGCGGCGATGTTCCGATTGTCTACGAATGCCTGGACATTCACCGGCTCCTTACGCGCAAGGACTTTGCCGGCCGTGCTCTGCGTGCAGCTGAGCAATACCTCGGGCGTAATGTCAGCCTTCTCGTCACCAGTTCACCGGCCTTTGTCGAGAATTATTTCCGGCCGATTTCCCGCCTGAAAGCGCCGGTTCTGCTTCTGGAAAACCAGGTGATCGAGCTTGAGGAAAGCGTTGCCATGCAGACCGCCCGCCCACGCCCGCCACAGGCCGGCGAACCCTGGAAGATCGGCTGGTTCGGCGCCCTGCGCTGCCATAAATCGCTCAAGCTGCTTGCTGAATTTACCCGCGCCATGGACGGGGAATTCGAAGTCGTGCTGCGCGGACGCCCCGCCTATTCCGAATTCGACGATTTTGATGGTTTCGTCGAGAACGAACCGTTCATGCACTTTCACGGCGCCTACAAGAACCCCGAGGATCTTGCCCGAATCTACGACGACGTGCAGTTTTCCTGGGGCATCGACTTTTTCGAGGAGGGCTTGAACTCCAGCTGGCTTTTGCCGAACCGGCTTTACGAAGGCTGCCGCTACAACGCCGTTCCGATCGCCATGAGCGGTACGGAAACGGCGCGCTTCATCAGTGCCAAGCATATCGGCCTTGTGCTCGACACGGCCGACAGCGCTGCACTTGCCACCCTCCTTTCCGGCATGACGCGGGAACGCTATTTCGCCGAATTCGGCAAGGTCGCAGCAACGGGGTCGTCGACCTGGGTGTTCGACCGCGCCGATTGCCAGCGGCTGGTCAACCGGCTTGCGGCACTTCGTGCCAGCGACGCCCAGACCGCACCAATCCATGAGCTCTCCCAAACGCACAGCAACAAGGGTGGACTGCTATGAACGCCGATGATTTGAGACACG
Source organism: Hyphomicrobiales bacterium (assembly GCA_900473045.1). Classification (GTDB taxonomy): domain Bacteria; phylum Pseudomonadota; class Alphaproteobacteria; order Rhizobiales; family Rhizobiaceae; genus Pararhizobium. The sequence goes on along the minus strand of UCKS01000026.1, from coordinate 22,565 downwards.
GCCGCAGCCTGATCGTTATACCCTGCCTCAACGAGGCCAGATATATCGAAGCTCTGATCGCCAAGCTCGCGAGCGCGATGCAGGATCTGAACGCCGATCTGGTCGTGGTCGATGGTGGCAGTACCGATGGCACCCGCGAGATCGTCCAGCGGATCTCGACCGTCAATCCGAAGGTCAGGCTGCTCGGCAATCCGAAGAAGATCCAGAGCGCTGCCATCAATCTCGCCGTCGCCACACTGGGGGCGGACTACGAATACATGATCCGCATCGATGCGCATGGCGAATATCCGGACGACTATTGCCAGCGCCTGATGCAGGACGCCATTGCGACCGGGGCGGATTCCGTCGTCGTCGCCATGCAGACCGTCGGCTTCAGCACCTTCCAGAAGGCGACGGCCTACGCGCAGAATTCCAAGCTCGGCAATGGCGGTTCCAAGCACCGCACGGGCGCTGTCGGCCATTGGGCCGATCACGGCCACCACGCGCTGATGCGGATTTCCGCGTTTGAGGCTGTCGGTGGCTATGACGAGATGTTCAGCCATAACGAAGACGCCGAGTTCGACTACCGTCTCAACAAGGCGGGCTACCGGATCTGGATGACCGACAAGACCAGCATGATCTACCATCCGCGCAGCACAGCGAGAGCGCTTTTCCGCCAGTATTTCGGCTATGGCCGCGGCCGGGCGAAAAACTTCCTCAAGCACCGCGCCATGCCAAGCATCCGGCAGATGTTGCCGCTTGCCGTCGTTCCCGTTGCGATCGGCGCCCTGTTGGCGATCGTCAGCTGGGCCGCCGTCATTCCGTTTGGCCTCTGGGCTGCGGCATGCCTTGGCTATGGGGTGTGGATGGCGCTGGGCGAAAAGAACCCCTACGGCCCGCTCGCCGCTCTTTCCGCCATGGTGATGCATTTTGCCTGGTCCGCCGGTTTCTGGCGCGAACTTCTTGATTTCCGTAATCGCCGGGCCGCCTCATGAGCACCGGGATGAGCCGCATCCGCGTCGATATCGGCGTCTGCACCTACCGGCGTCCGGAGCTCGAACAGACGCTGCGCTCGCTGGGTCTTATTGCCGTGCCCGATGACGTGCAGATCCGCATCATCGTCGCCGATAATGACGATAAGCCCACCGCGAAAGCGCGGGTGGACGCCTTGCGCGGCTCCGTGCAGCACGAGATCGTCTACGTGCACTGCCCGTCCTCCAATATCTCGATTGCCCGCAATGCCTGTCTCGACCATGCTACGGGAGATTTCCTGGCATTCATCGACGATGACGAGACGGCGAGCCAGGACTGGGTCGCCCAGCTGGTCCAGACGGCAAAGGCAACTGCAGCGGATGCGGTGCTCGGTCCAGTAAAGGCCACCTACGGCACGGATGCGCCGGGCTGGATGCAGCGCGGCGACTTTCATTCGACAGTCCCGGTCTGGGTCAGCGGGCAGATCATCACCGGTTACACCTGCAATGTCCTTCTGCGCCTTGCATCACCGTCGCTTGCCGGACGCCGCTTCAACCTGGCGCTTGGCCGTAGCGGCGGCGAGGATACGGAGTTCTTTACCCATATGCACCGGATGGGCGGCAAAATTGCCTATGCGCCGGCAGCCTGGGTTGAGGAACCTGTGCCGGCCAAGCGCGCTACCTTGTCCTGGCTTGCCAAGCGAAGATTTCGCTTCGGCCAGACCCATGGCCGGCTGATCGATGCCGGTACCGCCGCGCCGGGCAAAATCCGCGCGCTTGCGCTGGCGGCAGCCAAAAGCGGTTTCTGCACGCTGGCCAGCGTCCTTCTGTTTTTCTCACCTGTTCGCCGTAACCGTTACGCTCTGCGCGCCGCGATGCATGCAGGAGTGGTCGTCGGACTTCTCGGCGTTCGGGAAATCGAGCAGTACGGCGCGGCCGAGGCGAGGTCGTCCTGATGGAACAGCATCGTCCCGACGCCACGTTCATCGTCGCCGCGTTCAAGGCCGGAGAGACGATCGAACGCGCCATCGACAGCGCGCTGGCGCAAACCGGGGTCAGCGTCGAGATTGTCGTGATCGATGATTGCTCGCCGGATGACACCGCCGAAATCGTCAAAGCCTATACCGATCCGCGCGTCCGGCTGATCCGGCTCGACAAGAACCGTGGCCCCGGCGGCGCCCGCAATGCGGGTCTTGCTGCCGCATGCGGAGACTGGATCGTCATTCTCGATTCCGACGATGCGGTGTCGCCGGATCGCACCGCACGCATGATCGCGCGGGCCAAGGCCGCCAAGGCCCAGATCGTCGTCGACAATGTCGACGTCGTTCCTCTGGACGGCCAGATCAAACGGATGTTCGACGAGGCCCAGCTGTCCGCACTCGAAACACTGACACTTCCCGCTTTTATCGGCTCGAACGTGTTGTTTCAGGCAGAGCACAATTACGGCTACATGAAGCCAATCTTCGAGCGCCGGTTTATCGAGGAGCACGGCCTGCGCTTCGACGAGAGCCTGCCAATCGGCGAGGATTATCTGCTTCTCGCGTCGGCTCTGGCCAAGGGCGGCCGCTGCGCCGTCGAGCCGCTCGCCGGGTATACCTATTACATTCGAAGCGGGTCGATCTCGCGGGTGCTGAAGCTGCATCAGGTGGATGCGATGCTCGCCGCCGATGCTGCGTTTCTGCGGAATAACCCGCTGGACGAGGCTTCAATGCTGGCACAGAACCGGCGTCACCGCAGCATCAAGGACGCGCGGTCCTTCATCATCCTGGTCGATCAGATCAAGGCACGATCCCTTTCCGGCGTGGTGAAAACCGCGTGGAGAAATCCGGCGGCGATCCGGCATCTGCGGATGCCCATTGCCGTCAGGCTACGGCGCCTGATGGCGCCGTTCACTGCACTTCGCCCTTTCGGTCCCCCGCCGAAAACGATGAATAGAACCACCCCGGGCAACAGCCCGCACAAGAACAAAGGATAGTTCTATGGCTCCTATCAGACCCGTTCGCAAAGCCGTCATTCCCGTCGCCGGCAACGGTACCCGGTTTTTGCCCGCAACCAAGGCGATGCCGAAGGAAATGCTGACCATCGTCGATCGCCCTGTCGTGCAATATGCCGTCGAGGAAGCCATGCAGGCCGGCATCGAGCACATCGTGTTCGTCACCGGCCGCAACAAGCAGGCAATCGAAGACCATTTCGACGATGTGCCGGAGCTGATCTCGTCGCTGACGCGCTCGGGCAAGGATGCCCAGCTCTCCGAGCTGGCGCGCATGCTGCCAACCGCCGGCTCCGTCAGTTTCACCCGCCAGCAGGCGCCGCTTGGCCTTGGTCATGCGGTCTGGTGCGCCCGCGACCTGATCGGCGACGAACCGTTTGCCCTGCTTTTGCCGGATATGATTTCCTACGGTGCGCGCGGCTGCATGGCAGGCCTGATGGACCTCTACAACGATGTCGGCGGCAACGTCGTCGCCGTCGAGCAGTGCGCCCTTGAGGACACGTCGAAATACGGCATCGTCGGCATGGGTGAAAAAACCCGGCACGGCTTTGAAGTGACCCAGATGATCGAAAAACCACCAGCTTCCGAGGCGCCATCCACCTATTACCTCAACGGCCGCTATATCCTGCAACCGGAGATCTTCTCGATCCTCGCGCACCAGCAGCGCGGCGCCGGCAACGAGATCCAGCTGACCGACGGCATGCTGCGCCTGTCGGCAGACCAGCCGTTCCACGCCCATCCGTATGAGGGCCGGACCTTCGATTGCGGTTCCAAGCAGGGCTTCATCGAAGCCAATGTCGCCTTTGCGCTGGCGCGGGCCGATATCGGCAATCTCGTGTTCGAATCCGTTCGCGAGATGGTTCTGTCCCACGAACAGGCGATGCGCGCTGCCTGAAAATGACGATCTTTCAGTGGCTTGACGCTGCCTGAAAATCTGGTCTCACCCCTGCCGCGTTTTGGGGTGAGAACCGACCACGAAAGTACCGGAGACCAGACGGCCCATGAATCAGAGACCTCTTCCGTTGAACACCGTCCCATCGCTGCGCAGCGATGAATCAGACTCGTTCATCGATCTGAACCGGCTGACCGCGATTGCGTTTCGCCGTTCAAGGGTCGTGGCCCTCAGCGTCCTCCTCTGCTTCATGCTTGGCGTGCTGTATCTGCTGGTTGCGACACCGGTCTATACGTCGCAAACGCAGATCCTGCTTGATGACAATCTGTCCAAATACGCGGAAGAAGCGCCCTCGCCGCAGAGCGCCCAGCAAGCCGACACGCAGCTTTCAAGCGCGGTCGAAATCCTGAAGTCCGGCGAACTGGCATTGCGCGTCACCGATGCGGAAAATCTCGGGGAGAACGAGACTGTTCTCAACCCACCACAATCGCTGATGTCGTCAGTCAAATCGGCGGTCAAATCCGTCACCGGCATCTTCGGTTCACAGCCGGAGATTTCCGAAGCGGCGGCCCGAAACGGCAAGCGCGAAACCGCGGCCGCCTATATTCAACAGGGGCTGACGGTCGAACGGGTGGCGCGAAGCTCGGTCGTGGCGGTGTCCTACAAGTCGACCGATCCGAAGCTTGCCGCCACCATTACCCGCGCCTATGCCAAAGCCTATCTGACCGATCAGCTGAACGCCAATTTCGACGCCACCGAACGGGCTTCTGTCTGGCTGCAGGAACGCCTGACCGATCTTGGCCAGCGCGCGCAGGCAGCCGCGCTTGAGGCCGAAAAATTCAAGGCGGAGAACGGCCTGACCTCGACACGCGGCGAACTGATGTCGGAACAGCAACTGTCCGATCTCAACAGTCAGCTGATTGTCGCACAGGCAGACAGCGCCAGCGCGTCCGCCCGCTACAACCAATTCAAATCGATCATCGATCAGGGCGCCGAAAATGCCGTGAACAACGCGACGATCTCGTCCAACCAGACTGACAATTCGGTCATTCAGGATTTGCGGGCGCGTTATCTGGCCGTCAGCAAGCGCGAGCAGGCCGTTACCCAGAATTTCAGCGCCGATCACCCCCAGGCCGTAAGTCTGCGGGCGGAAAAGACCGAACTCGCCGGCCAGATTTTCCGGGAACTGCAGCAGATCACCGGCAGCTACCGCAACGAATTCGAAGTCGCTAAATCCCGCGAGGCGTCGCTGCGCAAAAGCATCGAAGGTGTGGTGGGCAACAATTCCGAGGCCAACCGGTCGCTGGTGCAACTGCGCGGGCTGGAACAGCGGGCAACGGCACTGAAAACACTTTACGAATCCTATCTTGGGCGCTTCGAGGAAGCGGCCCAGCAGCGCTCCTTCCCGATCGCAAAGGCCCGGATCATCTCCGATGCCGGTGTCCCTGTCTCGCCATCCAGCCCGAAGCGGACGATGGTGCTTGCGCTTTCCATCGTGCTGGGCTTCATGCTGGGTGCCGTCATTGCCGGCCTGCAGGAATTCCGTGAACGGTTCTTCCGGCTGGAAGAGGACATCCGCTCGGTGCTCGGACACAAGTCCCTTGGCTATCTGCCGCTGATCGGCAAGAAGACCGTCAGCATGTGGAGCAAGACGCGCGAGCGTTTTGCCAAGCCAGAAGTGGACAAAGCCGACAAACCGGCGGAAGCCGACATGCCGCTGAACCGCATGACACGGATTGCCGTCGATGCACCGCGATCGGCCTTTGCCGAAACGCTGCGCAATGCCAAGCTTGCCAGCGATGTTATCCTGCAGGGCCGCCCCAACCGGGTGATCGGCGTCGTCTCGGCACTGCCGGGTGAAGGCAAATCGACCATAGCTGCGAATTTTGCCGGATTGCTTGCCGCCAGCGGCAAACGCACGCTTTTGATCGATGCCGACATCCGCAACCCGGCGATCAGCAAAATGATTTCGCCGGCACCGAAAACCGGATTGGTCGAAGCAGTCCTCGGCGAGGAAGAATGGACCGCAGGTTTGAGGGTCGATCCACAGACCCGGCTTGCGATCCTGCCGATCGCACCGCGCGACCATCTCTACCACACCAACGAACTGCTGGCCTCGCAGGGCATGGAAACGCTGATTGCCAATGCCCGCAAGAGCTTTGACTATGTCATTGTCGATTTGGCGCCACTGGCACCGGTCATCGATGCCAAGGCGTTTTCGCCCTTTGCCGACGGCTTCCTGATGGTGATCGAGTGGGGCAAGACCCCTGCCCGTCTCGTCCGGGACGTGCTGAATTCCGATCCGCAATTCAATGCCAAGATTCTCGGTGTCATGCTCAACAAGACGGATATGGACCAGCTTGGAAAATACAGCGATTTCGGCGCTGCGGAAAAATACCGCAAGAGCTATGAGAGCTATTACATCGAGCAGCCCCTGAAGGCCGCGCGTTGAGAGATTTTTCTCAACGCAGGCCGGGCTGACGCTTTTCATCCAGCCCGAAGATCACCACAAGCGACATCAGAAAAACCACTGCAAGAATTGCGGCGGCACAGAAGACGCAGACGATCAGGTATTCCAGAAGGCAGGGTAGAAAAAGAAGCACCCGGATAAAAAGAGGCTGCGACCGCGCCCAGCCACCCATGCCGTTTCTCATGTAGTTTTCGAAACGGCGCGTCGCGCTTGACATGGCTGATCGCTCCATCAATCTTCAGATAAAATTTACCAAAGATGATGGGGCCGCGCAACAGGCGCCCCGCCCTTAAATCGGCCTGGAGCCGGTATTTTCCGGCGGTTTACGACCCATGCCGGCGTTATCTGGCGTCGTGAAAAATGATCCCGGCCGTGTGGCGCATGCCGGAGCGAACGCGGCTGACGCCGTGGCGCAGATTGACCCGGTAATTGCCCTTGGCGCCCTGAACCGGCCGGTTGTGAACCGCGAATGCAACGGCATCGCCCTGGTGCAACGGCACGACCTCGGCGCGGCTCTGCATGCGCGGCCGTTGCTCCGTCAGGACGAATTCTCCGCCAGTAAAATCCTCTCCAGGCTCTGAAAGAAGGATCGCCACCTGGATCGGAAAGGCCAGGTCGCCGTAGAGATCCTGATGCAGGCAATTGAAATCGCCCGGGACATATTGCAGCAAGAGTGGTGTCGGCCGGGTCTGGCCGGCATCATGGCATTGTTTCAGAAAATCGGCATGTCCGGCAGGATAGCGCTCATCCATGCCCATGCGTTCGTTCCACGCATTGGCTACGCCAGAGAGATCTGGATAGAGCGCGGTGCGCAGCGCGCCGATCAATTCTGGCAGCGGATATTTGAAATAGCGATACTCGCCCTTGCCGAAACCATGACGGGCCATGTGGATATGGCTGCGGAAGTGTTGTTCCTCCGGGTAGAACCCGGCAATCTGCCGGCATTCCTCAGGCGACAGCAGCTTCTCCATGACAGCGCATCCGAAGCTGTCGAGTTCTTCGCCGAGATGGTTCCAGTCATATCCGGCGACACGCGCCTTGGCGGACAGTGCTGCCGAAACCGGCGGGGTTGTCGAATGCGCATTCATGGCAGAACCTCCAGGATCATCGTTGTGAAGCGAAGTATCTTGAATGACCGTTTGACTGGCTGGTCGCCACCCGTTTCCTGCGCACCCTCGGTCCGCCGCGCGCAAGAATGGTAAGATATTACTTACAGTCCAAGAACACAGGCTCCACCCGTCAGTCCCGCGCCTGCCGCTGTCAGCAGCAACTTCTCTCCGGGCATAAACGGCTTGGCTTGGCGGGCGAGCGACAAGGAAAGCGGGATGGTCGCAGCGGAGGAGTTTCCGTAGTCAGCGATCGTGCGAACGGTTTTTCCCGGGGCGATACCGAGATCGCTGCAGACGGCATCGGAGATGCGGGCATTGGCCTGATGCGGAATGAAACGATGAATATCTGCTGCGCCGAGCCCTGCATGCGCAAGCGCTCGGCGCGCGCAATCGGTCATCATTCGTACGGCTTGCGTGAACATTTCCCGTCCATCGCGCATCGTCATCAGGCAATCCTGTGCCTCCACATCGGACGTAAAGGGGCGACTGCTGCCACCGGCTGGAATGGAAATCAGGTCATAGCGGCTACCGTCGGAGGCGAGATCGACACCCAGCAATCCCGCTTCCGCATCCAGCGAGGGCATCAGGACGACCGCACCGGCTGCATCGGCAAAGAGGACGGAGCTTGCGCGCTCGGCAGGATTGATCCGGCGGCTGAGAATATTGGCGGCGACCACCAGGACCGGCCGGCCTTGGGTGCGCATGAAACCGTCTGCCAGTGTCAAAGCGTAGAGAAATCCGGAACAGGCCCCGGCCAGATCAATGGCACCAGAATTCGCCAAGCCCAGGCGATGGGCGAGCAACGGCGCAGACGGCGGCAACAGATGATCGGGCGTCGAGGTGGCGAGCAGCGTCAGGGCGATGTCTTCTCGGGCGATGCCAGCGTCCCCGATGGCCGCCTCGCCTGCCCTGGCCGCAAGCCCGGACAACGTGTCAGCGGGCTCTGCCCAATAACGTGTCCTGATCCCGGTCCGGCGTTCGATCCAGCCCGGCTCGAGGCCGAGCCTGTCCTCGATCTCGGCATTTTCGACACACCGCCCCGGTACGCTATGACCGAAACCTACAAGACGCGAGGAACAGACGCGCCTCACAGGCGCCCCGCCGCAAACCATGCCGCCGCCTCGTCGATCGCATCATAGGCCCGATCGAGCTCGGCGGCAGTGACGCAATAGGGCGGCATCAGATAGATGACGTTGCCGAGCGGCCGGATCAGCAGGTTGCGCTCGCGGAAGAAGGCCCTGAGCTTCGGACCGACCTCTGACAGATACCCCCCGGCCGGAACTGTCAGATCAAGCGCGGTGATCGTACCGACCTGGCGGACGTTACCGAAGCTTGGGTTGGCTTTAAAACGAGCCAGCTTCTCCGTTTGCATGACTTCCAGCGATCCGATGCGCTCGCGCACCGGTTCATTTTCCCAGACCGCCAGATTGGCGACGGCGGCGGCGCAGGCAATCGGATTGGCGGTATAGGAACTGGAGTGGAAGAATGTCTTTCGGCGGTCAGTCGACAGATGCGCATCGAAGATTTCGGCCGTGCACAGAGTGGCGGCAAGCGGTAGGGCGCCGCCGGTCAAGCCCTTGGAGGTGCAGAGGATATCGGGTGCCACGCCTGCCTGCTCGCAGGCAAAGACACTGCCGGTCCGGCCCCAGCCAGTCATCACCTCATCGGCGATCAGCAACGTGCCATGCTGTTCGGCAATCCGCTTCAGTTCAGACAGGACCGATGCGGAATAGGTCAGCATACCGCCTGCTCCGAGAATAAGCGGCTCGATCAGCAAGGCCGCGACATCGCCGGTTGCGCAGAACCGTTCGAAGGCATCCAATGTCTCCTGCTCTTCGCCAGGTGTAGGAAACGGTAGGCGATCGACGCCGAACAATATCGGCTCGTACGCCGCGTTGAAAACGCCGCGTTCGCCTGCCGACATCGTGCCGATCGTGTCGCCGTGATAGCCGTGTTCCAGAACGCAGATACGGCGGCGTGGTGCTCCGGAATTGTGGAAGAAACCGAGGGCCATCTTCAGGGCGACCTCGACACAGGTCGATCCGCTGTCGGAATAGAATACGTGTGCAAGCCCCGGTGGGGCGATCCGCAACAAGCCGCGTGCCAGCTCTTCGGCCGGTTCATGGGTGTATTCGGCGAAAATGATCTGGTCGTAGTTTTCGCATGCTGCCTGGATGGCCGACATGATGGCCGGATGCCGGTGGCCATGCGTGATCACCCACCAGGAGGAGATGGCATCGAGAATGCGCGATCCGCTATCGTCGATCAGGCAGGCACCGTCGGTCTGGACGATGCGCTTCATCGCCGGTTCCAGTGCGTGCTGGGTAAAGGGGTGCCAGACGCGTGAGCTCATGCTGTCTTCTCTTCGAACGAGGAAAGAGGAAAGTTTTCGTGAAAGGCCTGACTGAGGTTTTCCGGCGTCAACGGATCGAGACGCGGCAGGCGGCCGAGAATGCGCACTTGGCCCATCGCCGCGATGATGCGTTGAGTTTCGGTCTGTTCATCACCGATGAACGCAATTCCGAAAACCGGGATAGCGCGGGAGCGCAGCGCTTCGAGTGACAGCAGCGTGTGATTGATCGTGCCGAGCCCGGTGCGGGCACAGAGGATGACCGGGATTTGCCAGCGCGCAAACACATCGGCAAAGACCGAGGTTTCGGTGAGCGGCACCAGCAAGCCACCGGCGCCCTCGATGACCAGAGGCGCGTCCGTCACCGGCGGCATCAACCGTTCGGGGTCGATCTCGACATGATCAAGCCGGGCGGCGAGATGCGGCGAGGCCGGCGTCCGCAAGCGGTAAGCCTCGGGGAGGATACGATGCGGCGGCAGGCGGCCGAGCCGGTGGACGACCTGAGTGTCGGTTTCCTCGTCCAGACCGGATTGCACCGGTTTCCAGTAATAGCCGCCAAGCGCCGCTGCCAGTGCCGCTGAAAAGATCGTCTTGCCGATGCCGGTATCGGTGCCGGTCACCACGAAGCGCTTCATGGTTTCTCCTCCGCAATAATGGCTGCCAGCCGGGTGAACATGCGGGTTATCATTGCCCTATCGACATTCAGCGTGATGGCGATCCGCAACCTTGCGGTGCCTTCCGGCACCGTCGGCGGCCGGATGGCCCTGATGTCGAAGCCTTCGGCCCGCATGCGCGCGGCAATCCGCACGGCCCGGCCATTATCGCCGATCAGCACCGGCAGGATCTGCGAGCCGCTGCCTGCGACACCGAGTTTTTCCGTCAGTTCACTATTGGCAAAGCTGTGCAACGCGTCGAAATCGGCACGGCGCTGCGGCTCATCGACCAGCATCCGCAGAGATTGGCGAACCGCTGCCGCCATCAGCGGCGATGGTGCTGTCGAATAGATGAAGCCACGCGCCCGGTTGACAAGATAATCGCAAAGCACAGCGCTGGCGCCGAGCAGCGCGCCGGAAACGCCCAGCGCCTTGCCGCAGGTATGCAGCACGATAACGTTGGCGCGGTTTTCAAGATCAGCGGCAAAGCCACGGCCTCCGGGGCCGAAAACGCCGGTCGCATGGGCTTCGTCGATCACCAGGAAACCGTCATGTTTTTCGGCCAATTCGGCAAGTGCAGACAGTGGCGCACGGTCGCCATCCATCGAATAGAGACTTTCCACGGCAATCCACGGGTGGCCGGTTCCGCCGTCGGCGCGCCAACGCTCGATTGCCTGCTCGAAGGCTGAGGCGTCGTTGTGGGCGGCAACCACCGCCTGCGCCTTGCCAGCCTGAATGCCCTCATGAGCGCTGGCATGAACCAGTGCGTCATAGACGACGAGATCTCCCCTTTCCGGCAGGGTCGAGAACAGAAGCCGTGTTGGCGGCATAACCGCTGCCGAAATAAAGCACGCGCTCGGCTGCGAAAAACGCAGCGGCCTCCGCCTCCAGCGCCTCATGCTCCGGGTGATTGCCGCGCAGCAGCCTTGAACCGCCAGCACCGGCCGGCACGCCACGCTCAAGGGCAGATGCAATCGCTGCCGCCAGCCGCGCCGATCCGGCCAGCGCCAGATAATCGTTCGAGCTGAAATCGGCACCGCACTGCGCCACCAATTCCCGGCGCCGCCCCTTCCGCTCCAAGCCCGCCAGCGTGGTTTCGTAGCGGGCAAGGCCTTGAGCCATCATTGCGAAAGTCCCATGTCCATCGGCTTCAGGCCAAGCCGGCGAAACAGGGCGGCGTCATGGTCCTCGCCCGGATTTTCCGCCGTCAGCAGCGTATCGCCGGAGAAGATCGAATTGGCGCCGGCGAAGAAACAGAGAGCCTGCATCTCGTCGCTCATCTGCGTGCGCCCGGCCGACAGGCGCACATGCGTGCGCGGCATCAGGATGCGGGCAAGCGCGATGGTCCTGACGAATTCGATCGGATCGACCGGTTCGGCATTGGCAAGCCGCGAGCCGGGGATCGGGATCAGCATGTTGATCGGCACGCTCTCGGGCGGTTCCGGCAGATTGGCGAGCGTTACCAGCATGGAGATGCGATCATCGGTGGTTTCGCCCATGCCGAGAATGCCACCGGCGCAGACCTTCATGCCGGCATCCCGCACATTGGCGAGCGTTTCCAGCCGGTCGGCAAAGGTACGGGTGGTGATGACCTGCGGATAGAACTCTTCCGACGTATCGATGTTGTGATTGTAATAATCGAGCCCGGCCCCGGCCAACGTTGCTGCCTGATCGGGCGACAGCATGCCGAGCGTCATGCAGGTTTCCAGACCGAGCGCCTTGACCCCCTCTACCATCGCCACCAGCGTGTCCATGTCGCGATCCTTGGGACTACGCCAGGCGGCCCCCATGCAATAGCGGCTGGCCCCTTCGGCCTTGGCCTTGCTTGCTTCTGCCAGAACCTTTTCAACCATCATCAGCCTGGAGGCCTTCAGCCCCGTCGGAGACCGCGCCGACTGGCTGCAATAGCCGCAATCCTCGGCGCACCCCCCGGTCTTGATCGACAGAAGCCGGCTGATCTGCACGGCATTGGGATCGAAGTTTTCCCGGTGAACCGACTGCGCCTGAAAGAGCAGATCATTGAATGGAAAATTATAGATAATTTTTGCATCATCTAAAGAAAACCGCTCCGTCGCAGTGCCTTCGTCGCGAATCCTGCCATCCAAGCTGCCTTTTCCAACCGAGAAGTCCGGACGAGTTTGCTCTCTCAGCATCAAGGCGCTCCATTTGATAGATTAAAATAATAATTATCTATAATTTCTCGAAGCCAACAAAACCGCAACCACCTTTTTGGTGCAAGGCGCAAAAAATCACGTGATACGCGTTTTCACGGCACCACGGCACGCTCCCGGAACAGTCAAAATCATGAGCAAGGGATGTGGAAAATAATTCTCAGCCGACGATGGCGAAGGCGTCGCGGGTGGCGCCGGACGCATTGCGGACGGGCTTTTGGCCGATCCATTGCACATGGCGTTCGAGGACGGGAGCAGCGTTCTCGATATTGCCCTGGCGCAGAAATGTCAGGATGGCGCGGTGATCGTGATCGGTGCGCACTTCCCATTCGGACCGCCAGCTGGCGAACAGGAAACGGGCGCTGGCGGCATGCAGATCGCTGATGGCGGCCAAAAGGCGCGGCATGCCGCAGGGGGTCAGAATCAGCGTGTGAAACCGGCGGTTTGCTTCTTCCCAGGAGCGGACGTCGTGGGAATTGTCGCCTGCAACCGTGGCTTCTTCGGCCTGATCGAGGATGGCGGGTGTCAGATGCGGCGCCGCATGGCGAAGGGCGAGAACCTCAAGTGCTGCCCGCATCTGCGCCACTTCGCGCACTTCCTTCAAATCGAAGGACGCGACCCGCACGCCCCGGCGTGGCTCGCTGACAGCCAGACCCTGCGCCTCAAGCCGCCGAAAAGCCTCGCGCACCGGTACGTGGCTGGTTCCGAATTCCTCGGCAATATGGTCCTGGCGCAGCTTCGTGCCCGGGTCCAATTGTCCGGTCACGATCCTGTCGGCAAGGATACGGCTGATGCGGCTGGCAATCGTGTCTTCGCTCGCTGAGGTCATGTTTTATAGATAATTTGCCGGGTCGGCGCTGTCGAGGGCGCGATTGTAATCATTGCATATCTTCACAGTCTTCAGGCGCTCGACGAGGGCAGTATGCCGGGTGCCGTGCCAAGCGGCCCTTGACGCTCCATCCAAAACTGTGCCTAGATTGGCGCATTCACCAGGGGGGTCCCGACAAGGGGCTGAGATTCTGCTGGCATGATCGGTGGCTTTGCCGCCCTCAAGCAGCGCAGTGACCCGTTGAACCTGATCCAGTTCATACTGGCGTAGGGACGGTGCAAGCGCTGTTTGGATTCGGATTCCGTTTGCGGATTCGCGTCGGCGTCTTTTCATCATTCCGGCTCTGATGACTGGGTCTCCAACTTTGGAGCCTCAACCATGACTATTGCCGCAAAGAACATCACTCCCACAGTTACCACAGGCCCGCTGCCGGCTTCCCGCAAGGTGCATATTCCGGGCGAACTGCACCCGGATATCCGCGTGCCGATGCGCGAAATTTCCGTGCATCCGACCTCGGGCGAACCGCCCGTCACCGTTTACGACCCCTCCGGCCCCTATACGGATCCGGCGCACATCGTCTCGATCGATGCCGGTCTGTCCCGGCAGCGCCAGGCCTGGGCTAGCGCGCGCGGTGATGTCGAGGCCTATGACGGCCGCCACGTCAAACCAGAGGACAACGGCTTTGCCACCGGCGAGCGGCTGACGCCGGAATTCCCTCACCGCAACCAGCCGCTGAGAGCCAAAGACGGCAAGGCTGTCACCCAGATCGCCTATGCCCGTGCCGGTATCATCACGCCGGAAATGGAATATATCGCCATCCGCGAAAACCTCGGCCGCAAGCCGCCAAAGGGTGCGCTGGCGCGCGACGGCGAGAATTTCGGCGCCAGCATTCCCGACCACGTAACGCCGGAATTCGTGCGCCAGGAGATTGCCCGCGGACGCGCCGTCATTCCGGCCAATATCAACCATCCGGAATCCGAACCGATGATCATCGGCCGGAATTTTCTGGTGAAGATCAATGCCAATATCGGCAATTCCGCCGTCACCTCGTCGATGGCCGAGGAAGTCGAGAAGATGGTCTGGGCGACACGCTGGGGCGCGGATACCGTGATGGACCTGTCGACCGGCCGCAACATCCACAATATCCGCGAGTGGATCATCCGCAATTCGCCGGTTCCGATCGGTACCGTGCCGCTCTATCAAGCGCTGGAAAAGGTCAACGGCATCGCCGAGGATCTCAATTGGGAAGTCTATCGCGACACGCTGATCGAGCAGGCCGAGCAGGGCGTCGATTATTTCACCATCCATGCCGGCGTGCGGCTCGCCTATATCCCCCTCACCGTCAATCGCGTCACCGGCATCGTTTCACGCGGCGGCTCGATCATGGCCAAGTGGTGTCTTCATCACCACAGGGAAAGCTTCCTCTACGAGCATTTCGACGAGATCTGCGACATCGCCCGCGCCTATGACGTCACCTTCTCGCTTGGCGACGGCCTGCGGCCCGGCTCGATTGCCGATGCCAACGACGCCGCGCAGTTTGCCGAACTGGAAACGCTCGGCGAGCTTACCCAGATCGCCTGGGCCAAGGATTGCCAGGTGATGATCGAAGGCCCCGGCCATGTGCCGATGCACAAGATCAAGGAAAACATGGACAAGCAGCTGGAAGTCTGCGGCGAAGCGCCCTTCTACACGCTCGGGCCGCTGACCACAGATATCGCCCCCGGCTATGACCACATCACGTCCGGCATTGGTGCCGCGATGATCGGCTGGTTCGGCACGGCGATGCTATGCTATGTCACGCCGAAGGAGCATCTCGGCCTGCCTGACCGCAACGACGTCAAGGTCGGGGTCATCACCTACAAGATCGCCGCCCACGCCGCCGATCTGGCCAAGGGGCACCCGGCCGCCCAGCTGCGCGACGACGCCTTGTCGCGAGCCCGTTTCGAGTTCCGCTGGGAGGACCAGTTCAACCTGTCGCTCGACCCGGAAACGGCACGGTCCTTCCATGACGAGACCCTGCCGAAGGAAGCCCATAAGGTGGCGCATTTCTGCTCGATGTGCGGACCGAAATTCTGCTCGATGAAGATCTCGCACGACATCCGCGCCGAGGCGCAGAAGGAAGGGCTGGAAGCGATGGCGGCGAAGTTCAAGGCAGGTGGCGCGCTCTATATGCCGCTTGGCCCGGATGGAACCATTCCGCCAGCCGGAGAGTGACCATGCTTGTCCTCATCAAGGGGGCCGGCGTCGCCGGCCTTACGGTCGCCTGGCAACTCTACCGCCATGGATTCGATGTCACCATCGCGGAGCGTGCCGAAAGGATCGGCACCGGTGCCTCAGGCTTTGCCGGCGGCATGCTGGCCCCCTGGTGCGAGCGGGAAAGTGCGGATGAACCCGTGCTGACACTCGGCCGGATGGCAGCCGACTGGTGGGAAGCTGCGCTCCCCGGCCATGTGCAGCGCCGTGGCACGCTGGTCGTGGCAGGCAGCCGCGACGCCGGCGAACTCGACCGCTTTGCCAACCGTACGACCGGCTGGGAATGGCTGGACGAAGCAGCGATTGCAGCGCTGGAACCGGACCTTGCCGGCCGCTTCCGCAAGGCCCTGTTTTTCCGGCAGGAAGCCCATCTTGATCCACGGCAAGCACTTTCCGCACTGACCGGGGGGCTGGAGGAAGCCCGGATGCGTTTCCTGTTCGGTGCCGACGGCGAGCGGGAGGAAGCCCGCCACGACCGCATTGTCGACTGCACCGGATCGGCACAGATCGGGATCCTGCCCGGCCTTCGGGGGGTGCGTGGGGAAATGTTGCTTCTCGATACCGGCGAGATAAGCCTTTCCCGCCCCATCCGCTTGCTGCATCCGCGCCACCCTATCTACATCGTACCGCGCGGAAAGAACCGCTTCATGGTCGGCGCGACGATGATCGAGAGCGATGATGCCGGGCCCATCACCGCCCGCTCGCTCATGGAATTGCTGAATGCCGCGTATGCGCTCCACCCGCTCTTTGGAGAGGCGAGGCTTATCGAAACCGGCGCAGGTGTGCGCCCTGCCTATCCCGACAACCTGCCGCGCGTAACTGCGGAGGGGCGTACCCTCCATGTGAACGGCCTTTACCGGCATGGCTACCTGCTGGCGCCAGCGATGGCTGGAGAGGTGGCGCGGCTTCTCCTTGGACAACAGAGGCAACCGGAAAGGAGGGCTTCATGACTTTCATCATCAACGGCGAGGAACAGGAGGTCGCGGCGGCGACGCTCGCCGACCTGCTGGCCGCTCTCGACTATGACGGCGAATGGCTGGCAACAGCCGTCAACGGCGAACTCGTGCATCGCGAAGAGCGAACCGGCTTTTCACTGGGCGAGCGTGACCGGATCGAAATCCTGTCACCCATGCAGGGGGGCTGAAATGTTGAAACTCTATAACGTCGAGGTTCAATCCCGCCTGCTGCTCGGCACGGCGCGCTATCCCTCGCCCGCCATCCTTGCCGATGCCGTCCGGGCCTCGAACACCGATATCGTCACCGTGTCGCTGCGCCGGGAGACCGCAGGCAGCCGCAGCGGCGGCGCCTTCTTCGAGCTGATCCGTACGCTCGGCGTTCGGGTTCTGCCCAATACCGCCGGCTGCCATACGGTCTCGGAGGCTGTGCTGACCGCGAAAATGGCGCGCGAGATGTTTTCCACCGACTGGATCAAGCTCGAGGTGATCGGCAACCACGACACCTTGCAGCCCGACGTCTTTGCGCTGGTCGAGGCGGCCCGCATCCTGAGCGGCGAAGGCTTCAAGGTCTTCCCCTACACCACCGATGATCTTGTCGTCGCGGAACGGCTGCTCGACGCCGGTTGCCAGGTGCTGATGCCCTGGTGTGCTCCCATCGGCTCGGCCATGGGGCCGGTCAACCTGACGGCGCTGCGCAGCATGCGGGCAAGCTTTCCCGATGTGCCGTTGATCGTCGACGCGGGCATCGGCCGCCCCTCGCATGCCGCTACCGTCATGGAGCTTGGTTTCGACGCCGTCCTGCTCAATACCGCCGTTGCAGGTGCTGCTGATCCGGCCGGCATGGCCGCAGCCTTTGCCGGCGCCATCGAGGCGGGTCGCATGGCATGTCATGCCGGCATGCTGGAGCCGCGCGACATGGCGGTGCCGTCCACGCCGGTCATCGGCAAGGCGGTGTTTTCATGAAGCTTGATCCGTTCTACCTGATCGTCGACAGCGCCGAATGGATCGAGCGTCTTGTGCCGCTCGGCGTCAGGCTGGTGCAGTTGCGGATGAAGGATAGCACCGATGCTGACCTACGGGCTGCCATTCGCCGCGCCAAAACAGTCTGTACAGCGCATCAATGCCAGCTGATCATCAACGACTACTGGCGCGCGGCGATCGAGGAAGGCTGCGATTTCGTCCATCTTGGCCAGGAGGATCTGGCCGAGGCGGATATCGCAGCCATTCGCGCTGCCGGGCTCAAGCTCGGGCTTTCGACCCATGACGAGGCAGAGCTGGAGACAGCCCTGAAGGCAGAGCCGGATTATGTGGCACTCGGGCCGGTCTGGCCGACCATCCTGAAAAAAATGAAATGGGCGCCGCAAGGGCTGGAAAAGCTGCGTGCTTGGAGGGATCGCATCGGGTCTCTTCCACTGGTGGCGATCGGCGGCATCAATACCGGCCGGATCGACAGCGTCTTTGCCCATGGCGCCGATAGCGCCGCCGTCGTCACCGACATTACCCTGAATGCCGATCCGGAAGCGCGCACGCGGGAATGGATCGAACGGACGGCGGACTTTCGGTGATGAGGGCAGAATGAGCACCATGCCGCATGTGCTTGTTGTCGCGGGCTCGGATTCCTCCGGTGGCGCCGGGATCGTTCGCGATATCGAGACGCTGGCCGCCTTCGGCGTCAAGGCCTCGGTGGCGATCACCGCCGTTACCGTCCAGACCCATCATGGCGTCGAGCATGCCGATCCCGTGGCACCGGACCGCGTGGCGCAGCAGATGCGCGCCGCCTTGTCGGCCAACACAATCGCAGCCATCAAGATCGGCATGCTGGCGACCGCAGAGACGATTACAGCCGTTGGACAAGTCCTTGCGGATCGCCCCGGCATTCCCGTGGTTCTCGATCCGGTTCTGGTCTCGACATCCGGCCGCGCGCTGTTGAGCCCGGATGCCACGGATATCCTGCGTGACCTGTTCCGGATGTGCACGCTCGTCACACCCAATCTGCCCGAGCTTTCGGCGCTGGCGGCATCTCCGGTTGCCACATCACCGGATAGCGTTGCCGATCAGGCCCAAAGCCTCTTGAGGGCGGGAACAAGGGCCGTTCTGGTCAAGGGCGGGCACGCTGACGGCGTGGACGCCATTGATCTGCTCTTCCGGCAGGGACAGGCCGATCAGTCGTTTGCATCCCCCCGCCTGGCCGTAACGATGCGCGGCACCGGCTGCATGCTCGCCAGCGCCATTGCCGCCCGCCTGGCCTTTGGCGACCCGCTTCCGGCCGCCATTGCCCAAGCCAAGGCCTTCGTCCATGGCAAGCTCCGCGAAACGTGAACAGCCATTTGTCCGCCAATTTGCGATGATAGCGGCCGTTGAGTCCGTTGGAATGCCTCGCTCCATGCTCCCCTGCTAATCTTTCTTAGGGGTAGCGCTTCGGACGCGCTATACTTCGGAGGTGAAGACCGTGGTGAAAAGATTCGCGCCGATGCCGCATGACATGAATGGTCAGAGTAACCAGCGCATAGAAACCGACGACGAGCAGCCTTTCTTCGATCAGCTCCGCATGATGCAACGCGCCTTTGTCGATTCCCCCGTGCGCAAAGCCATCATCTGGCTCGCCGTCGGGATTGTCGCCGTCATCCTTGCCACGTCGTTCGGGCAAATCCTGCTGAACAGATGGTACAAGCCGTTTTACGACACCCTGGAGCGGCGCGATCTTTCGGCATTTCTGATGCAATTCATCACCTTCGGCCAGATCGCCGGAGCACTGCTGGTCCTCAATGTGATGCAGACCTGGCTCAGCCAGTGGATACGCATCAAGCTGCGGGAGGGCCTGACGCTTGATCTGATCGGCGAGTGGATGAAGCCGGCGCGGGCCTTCCGGCTGGCCAATGCCGGCGCCATCGGTATCAACCCCGACCAGCGCGTGCATGAGGATGCCCGCCACCTCGCCGACCTGACGGCGGGCCTCACCATCGGCCTGTTCCAGTCCGGCATTCTGCTTGCCAGTTTCGTCGGCGTGCTCTGGTCGCTTTCGTCCGGCTTTGTCTTTCATGTCGGTGGCTACAATCTCAACATTCCGGGCTACATGGTCTGGGCCGCCTTCCTCTACGCCGGCACGGCTGCGGCGCTGAGCTGGTTCGTCGGTCGGCCCCTCGTCAAGATCAATGGCGACCACTATTCCCGGGAAGCGGCGCTCCGTTTCTCGCTGATGCGGGTCAACGAACATATCGAGGCCGTGTCCTTGTCTTCCGGAGAGGCAAACGAGAAACGCCGTCTGCAACGCGATCTCGCCTCCGTGCTGGAAATCAGCAGCAAGCTAATGATGGCCCTGACGCGGCTGACATGGGTGACGGCGGGTTACGGCTGGGTCACGGTCGTTGCGCCGATTGTGATAGCCGCCCCGGTCTATTTCAATGGCGATTTGAGTTTCGGCGGCCTGATGATGGCTGTCGGCGCGTTCAATCAGGTGAATGCGTCTCTACGCTGGTTCGTCGACAACATCGACAGCATTGCCGACTGGCGGGCGACCCTGCTGCGTGTCGCCGCCTTCCGCTCCGCCGTCCTGATGACCGACGAGCGGCATGAAAACGACAAGCGCATTGAGTTTGCCAAGGGCGATGGCCACCAGTTGACCATCGACAGCCTGGAAATCGCCCTGCCCTCCGGCTGCATCAAGCTTGCCGATCAGCATGTCGATATCCGGCCCGGCGACCGCGTTCTGTTTACAAGCACGTCGGATGTGGAAAAGGCACCGTTCTTCCGCGCTATTGCCGGCCTCTGGCCCTGGGGACATGGGCGCATTGCCCTGCCGGATGGCGACGACATGGCTTTCATTCCGCGCACACCCTATTTCCCGCCGGGCACACTGGAGGAGGTACTGAGCTACCCCGACAATCCCGGCGATTTCAAGAAGGCCGAGATGGTGGCGGTCCTGGCGAAGGTGGGCCTCGGTAAGCTGAATGGCAGACTTGATCAGGATATGCGCACGAAACTGAAGCTCAACGAAGTCGAGATGAGGCTTCTGGCGATTGCCAGGCTCGGCCTGCACAAACCGCGCTGGATCATTATCGATGAGGCCTTGGATACACTGGAGCGCGATGCCTACCAGCGGGTTTTGACCTTTCTCGAACAGGAGCTGGGTCAGGCGGCCATTCTCAATGTTGGCCGTATGGAACCCGGCAACACGTTTTTCACCCGCGTTCTGCAACTTCAGAGCCATCCGGCCGGGAAGTCGCTGCGGCTGCTCCGGCCGAAGAGCCTGCGCACGAGCGATCCCGAACTGGCAGACTGAAATGTCCGTCCTTCCCCTGCGCCGAAACGCAGGGGAAGGACGAGATCGATTTAGTTGGCGGCCGTCAGCGTCACCGATGTGCCGGTGGCTGCCAAGTTGAGGCCGAGCTGGCCGGTCACGCTGATGGTCTGCAGGTGGATGGAGCCGGAG
Organism: Hyphomicrobiales bacterium; assembly: GCA_900473045.1. Taxonomy (GTDB): domain Bacteria; phylum Pseudomonadota; class Alphaproteobacteria; order Rhizobiales; family Rhizobiaceae; genus Pararhizobium. Next base: position 1,513 of record UCKS01000026.1, on the reverse strand, counting down.
GTGCCGCCGACAAGGACGTTGGCACCAACGCCCGCACCGACCGTGGCTTCAACACTGGCGCCCTGATAGAGGCCGCTGAGCGAACCCTGATGGTAACCTGCCGTCGGCGCCAGCACCGCCCAGACGAGCTTGCCGCGCGTGGTAAAACCAAGATCGACACCCATCTTGCGAACGGCACCTGTATAGCGATCGGTGCGTTCAGCGCCGACGGTCGACTTGAATGTGCAATCGATTTCCTTGGCCGATCCGAGGACATAGCCGACGCCGCCGCCGACCTCGCATTCGAGATAACCGATCTTGACGCCGTCACGCACATCGCTCTCTTCATAGCTTGGGGCCGGCGCGCTGTTGGCCAGATCGGCAGCCTGAGCGGCAACTGCGCCCGTCAAAGCCAGGGTCACGGTGGTGAGCGCCAAAGCGAGTGTTTTCTTCATCATTTTTTCCTTCTCAAACCGGACCGCATACCGCACGCAGCCATTCAGTCGATAGATTCACAACAGTCATCGATAGTGCAGCGATCCCGGCTGGGAGAATGAACGCAGGACAAACCAGGATCGGTTGCAGATGACAGACACTCAACTGTTCACCTGTTATTAGGACATTTCGAAGGCAGCCCCGCTGACAGACCGATGTGTCCACCGCATGCTGGCCGCCAGTCACCCAAATCACACAGAACAAGCGGTCGGCCTTTGGAACGGGATTGAGTGCGACGGGGAAACTCGGGCAAGACATAAAATGTTCCCTCCCAACCACGCGCAAGACAAAATCTCGGGCTGGGCCGAGAGCAAAGGCGTTCCTGCGCCTTGGCAATGATGAGGGTGTATCGAGAGGAGGCCGCGCAAGAAAACCGGCGCGGGCCGGCTGCCGCATAAGGAACAAGAAGCGCCGGATGCGCCTGGCCCTGCGTCTTTGCCTGACCGGCACATTGCGGCTGCCAATCCAAGCCTGAAAACCCCGCCTCCCTAAAGAGTGGCGGGGCAAATGCAAACGTCAGAAATACTTATTCTTCGATCGTGTATTCACCCAATTCGCAGAGATCCTGCGTGTCGGTCGTGACGTCGAGATCATCGCCTTGGAATTCAAAACGCATGTCGTACTTGCAGACGTCGCGTCCGTCCCCAATCGTGATTTCCATGGTTTCGCCTGGGCCTAGCGCCTGACGGCCAAAAATATCGTCTTCCCACTTATCGACGCCGACCGGCGAAGCATGGAAATTGTTGAGCACCGAGTTCGTGCCGTTTTTCAGTGTGAAGACGAGGTCTTCCGCATGAGAGACACTGGCCGTCAACAACACCGCTGCAGCGGCAACGGCGATTCTCATTCTCTGCATTTTCTACTCCCAAAAGCCCAAGCGGCTGAGGGCTTTAAAGCGCTCCAAATGTGAATGCGGCATGAATGAGGCGGGCTTAATTCAACAGAACCTAACACGCGCAATGATGGTATATTCGGACGCAATTTCCTTACCTAAGCGAGATTTCCGAAACACCTATCAGCGTAAGCGCGAATTTCTGCG
>UCKS01000012.1 GCA_900473045.1 Hyphomicrobiales bacterium | reverse complement strand
GTCTATGCCGATCCCGATGCTGTCACTGCCAAGCTCAGCGTTGCCATCGCGGACAGGGGCATGGATGGGCAGACGCTGGCGAAATCGCTTGCCGAGCGGCCGGAGCAGTTTGGGGAGCTGCAGGGTAAGTCAGGGTTCTTCGCTGAGAACAAGGAACGCAAATCAGCGCGTCATTATGCCAAGGCACTCAGCAATCATGTTGCATCCGCCAGTCGAACCTGGGAGCGGCGCCTGGAGGCGGAGCGGCAGTCGGAGACGTGGAGCCGCGAGAAACGCGATGTGGTCGAGGTGCCGGGGTTGACCCAACGCAGTGAGGCGATCCTCAAACAGCTCGATGGTTTGCCCCAGGCGGACAAGCCGAAATTTCTTGCACGTCTCTCCATTACGACGGAGGGCAAACAGGCACTTGATGAGGCAAGGACGGTTACCCAGGCTCTCGAACAGCGCTTTGGTAGTGCGGATTTGCGCGATCTGAAAATCGAGAACCTTCGGTTGGGGTCTAGGGCTTCCGCCACGCTGGATCAGATCAAGGCTCTTGCCCGAATCGTGGATCGCGTACAGCGGGCTGAGCAGTCGCGTCAGTATGAGTTGAAGCGTTCACTCAACAAAGGGCAGGGGTTTGGGATGTAGGACGATTGGAGGGCTCACAGCCTCCATCTAAGCTTCGGAATTTGGCTGCTACCTAGGTTCCCAGAGTGGATGATGGGTTGCGGCGGCTCCGATACGTCAGATTCAGGCCCGGATCACCGCTGAATAAGCGACGCGGTGAGTCTTATGGCGATGAGGGAACCAATCTCGCGTCATTGACGTTTCAAACATGAGTGTCTGGATTGGATTAGCCAATGCATCGATTGTTTGGATGTGCCGCTAACCCTCATGGCCTTTTTTATCGCTGTGCCCTTTTCGTCTGTATCTGCGTTTCAGCTGTCACAGCCTGCGCTTTCAGGTTCCACCAGCGCGACGGCGTTCATAAGGAACATCGACTGAAGCCCTGCTTCCCATCCGATGCTTTTATCGCCACAAGAGGTTGAGCACGTCCGGTGGTGCGCGACGAGATATCGGTCTTATCACGCAATCGATAACACCTATGAAGCTAGTTCCGGTCGCAGGTTGGAATGTCAATCACCGAGCTAGGGTGTTTAAGAATCAACTCCTACTCTTTGGCAGCATCCCACTGGTCCTAGGGATTGAACGTACGAATCTTATCCGCGATCTCACTTGTCCGTTCTCCAAGATCGGCTTCGTAGACGATGCCGCTTTTGTTGATGGTCGCCCTGGCTGCCGGCAGCCGAGGAAGAGTCATCTTCCACCCATAGAGAGAATGCTGGCTCACACCCAGCCGCTGCGAAACTTCGGCAAGGGGATAGCCGACGCTCCGTGATCTGACGCACTGCGTTGGGCTTTAACTCTTCGCTGAAATTCGATTTGCTCATGATGAGCGTCTTGCCTCCAATTTAGGAAGGAAGACCTCTGCGAATCCAGGTATTCAGATCTCGGTGCGTGCGCTTGCAAGGCGCTCAATAGCGCAAGTCAAGGTTGGGGAATATTGTATACCATTTTAACTCGGAATGGGACTTCACGCGCCGTTTTCGGCTTTCGCGCTGCATTGTGTTGAGTTTTCTGAGGCGGGCGCGCGCTCAATTGTAGCATAAAATCGTGACGACAGACCGCTCAAACCTGAGTCTCGGAGGAATTTATATCCAGCACGAGGAGGTTCCGCCACTTTTTGTATTCGATTTTGTTGCCAAAAGATTTTCAATATTGTACACAATATATGCGATCGGGAGGATCGCCGATTTAGGAATTTCTGCTGGAGGGCGGAAGTCTTCATTAGTCGTCAGTAGCAAGGAAACCATCAGGGAGGGGACTATGAAACAAGGATTTCTGGCGATCTGCGCCGCAGCCACGGCACTTCTGGCAGCCAGCGTTGCGCAGGCCGGGACGCTCGATGCCGTAAAGGCCCGTGGCAAGTTGGTTTGCGGGGTGTCGCTCGCCACACCAGGGTTTGCCGCGCCGGACGACAAGGGCCGGATGCAGGGCTTCGATGCCGACGTCTGCCGCTCGGTGGCCGCTGCCGTGTTTGGCGATGGCGACAAGATCGAGTTTGTTCCGACCAATATCAACACCCGTTTCCAGGCTCTGCAATCCGGCGAAATCGACATGCTGTCGCGCCAGACGACGCAGACCTTTTCGCGCGAAGCTTCGCTCGGGCTCGATTTTGGTCCGACCGTGTTTTATGATGGCCAGGGTCTGATGGTGGCGAAGTCGCTCGGTGTTTCCAGCGCCAAGGAATTGACGGACGCCGCAGTCTGCACGCTGCCGGGCACGACCACTGCGCAGAACCTCAGCGACTTTTTCCGCACGATCGGCGGCAAGTTCGAACTGGTGGTGTTTGAAAGCCCCGATGAAAACCGGGCCGCTTTCTTTGCTGGTCGTTGCGAGGCGATTTCGTCGGATCGCTCTGACCTCGCGTCGATCCGCGCGGTCGCCAACAATCCGGACGACTATATCGTCCTTCCGGAGACGATCTCCAAGGAGCCGCTCGCACCGGCCGTTCGCCAGAACGATTCCAACTGGCGCGATATCATGTCCTGGTCAGTCTGGATGCTGATGGCAGCCGAGGAAAAAGGCATTACCCAGGCCAATGTCGACGAGATGCTGAAAAGCCCGGATCCGGACATCCAGCGCATGCTGGGCGTCACCGACGAGCTCGGCGCGATGCTCGGCCTCGACAATAAATGGGGCTACAACGTCATCAAGACTGTGGGCAATTATGGCGAACTCTTCGAGCGCAATCTGGGCGAGAAAACCCGGCTTGGACTGACGCGTGGACCGAACGCGCAGTGGAATGCCGGTGGTCTGGTCTACGCACCGCCGTTCCGTTGAGTACATCGCTCGCGCCCATGAAGCGCGCGAGCTTTCTCCCGTTCGAAACAATAGCGGCGAGTTGTCATGAACTTCCTGAATGATATGCGTTTTCGCGCGTTCTGCTATCAGATCGGCGCGATCGGTCTGGTTGTCGCTGTTGCGTGGACGATGTTTGCGACAGCGAGCGACAATCTCGCAAAACAGAACATTGCCACCGGCTTCGGCTTTCTGGCCCGTCAGGCCGGTTTCGTCATCAGCGAAACGGCGATCACCTATCAGCCGACCGACAGTATTGCCCGGGCGATCCTGGTTGGCATCGTCAACACCGTCAAGGTTTCGCTGCTGGCGGCGATCCTCGGAACGGTTCTGGGGCTCTTCGTTGGCGTGGCGCGCATGTCGCGCAATCCGCTGCTGGCGCGCCTCGCGCTTGCCTATGTCGAAGTGTTGCGAAACGTTCCGCTGCTGCTCTATCTCTTTCTCTGGTATTCGCTGATCATCATGGTGTTTCCGCCGGTCAAGCAGGCGCTCAACATCCTGCCCGGCGTCTATCTTTCCAACAGCGGGCTGGTTCTTCCGGCCATATTCGTGGAAAACGGCGCTGCGATCTTCGCCCTGTTCATTTGCGCCGGTCTTGCGGCTGCGATCCTCATCCGGCGCATCAGCCAGCAACGGCGGCTGACGACCGGGAAGCCCAACCACGGCACAGTCATTGCTTGTCTGGCGCTGGTACTGCCGCCGCTTGTTCTTTGGATGCTCGGCCTTGTGTCCTTCGGTTGGGATATTCCGCAGGCCGGCCGGTTCCGGTTGACCGGTGGCCTGCATGTGCGGCCTGAATTCGTCGCGCTGTTGTTTGGGCTTCTTCTCAGCGTGTCCGCCAGTATTGCCGAAATCGTCCGCGCCGGCATCCAGGCCATCGGGCCGGGACAATGGGAGGCCGCAGCAGCACTGGGGCTCCATCGTTCGCGGGTGATGCGGCTGGTTGTGCTGCCGCAGGCCCTGCGCCTGATCATTCCACCTTTGACCAACACATATCTGACGGTCTTCAAGAACAGCTCGCTGGCGATTGCCATCGGCTATCCGGATCTGGTGATGGTGTCCAACACCGTCATGAACCAGACGGGGCAGGCGATCGAAACCATTGCCATTTTCATGGGCGTTTATCTGAGCCTATCGATCGCCATTTCTTTGACGATGAACTGGTACAACGCGCGTGTCGCGCTGAAGGTGCGCTGATGGCCGAAATTCAAGCTCTGCCGTTACCGGTCGGTGCTGCCAAGCCGCCGGTGCGGCGTTCCGGATGGGTCAAGACCTATTTCGGCACGCCGCTGAATTCCATGATCAGCCTTGTTTCGATGGTTACGATCTTTTTCCTGGGCAAGCTGGCGTTTGGCTGGCTGGTGGTCAATGCCGTCTTTTCCGGCGATGGTTTGGCCTGCAAGGCAAGCGGTGGCGCCTGCTGGCCGTTTCTTGCCGAGAAACTCCGGTACATGATCTTCGGTTTCTATCCATTCGATGAGCAATGGCGCCCTCTTTTGGCGCTGGTGCTTTTTCTGGCCAGTTGCCTGATCTCGATGATGCCGCGCTTCTGGAGCCGGATATTGCTCTATGCGTGGCTGCTTGTAGTCCTGCCGGTTCTCTATGTCCTAATGGCGGGCGGGATCTTCGGACTGTCGCCGGTTGCGACATCGAGCTGGGGCGGGTTGCCGCTGTCGTTCATGCTCTCCTTCATCGGGCTGGTCTGCGCTCTGCCACTCGGCATCGGGCTTGCGCTTGCCCGCGCCTCAAGCCTGCCGGCCATCCGCGTTCTTGCCGTCGGCTTCATCGAGATCGTTCGTGGTGTTCCATTGATCAGCATCCTGTTCATGGCGACGGTGATGCTGCCGTTGTTCATGCCGGAGGGCGTGACCATCGACAAGCTCTTGCGCGCGCAGGTCGCCATCATCATCTTTGCCGCTGCCTATATCGCCGAAATCGTTCGCGGCGGCCTGCAGGATGTTCCAGAAGGCCAGCGCGAGGCAGGCCAGTCTCTCGGGCTGTCCTATTGGCAGGTGATGCGCAAGATCGTCCTGCCACAGGCCCTGAAGAAGGTCATCCCGCCGATGGTCGGGCTGTTCATCGGCTTCTTCCAGGATACCACGCTGGTGACAATCGTCGGCCTGCTCGATTTTCTCGACACCGTGCGCTCGGCCCTGCGGGATCCCGAGTGGCAGGGCATTGCCGTTCTCGAAGGCTATGTCTTTGCCGCCGCGGTCTATTTCACCTTCAGCGCCCTGATGGGCCTGTACAGCCGCTTCCTCGAACAGCATTTCAGGGTCACCCATGGCTAACGATATTCATGTCATCCGCAACGCCAGCACGATCGCCGGCTATGACGAAAACCGCCAGGGGCATGCCTATCTTTCCGACGGCGATATTGCCTTCGACGCTAGCGGGTTTATCCATGTCGGCGGCCGGTATGATGGTGCGTTCGTGCGTGAAATACCCGGCAAGGACAGGATGGTGCTGCCCGGTTTCGTCAACGTGCATTGCCATTCCGGAGAGGAGCCGATCTCCAAGGGCCTGTTCGAAGATGAAGGCACTGCAGCGCTCTGGGGCAACGCGCTCTATGAATATTCCGACCTGATCGAGATCAGCGACAGCGCTGTCGAGGCTTCGTTGACGGTGATGCTCGGCGATCTGATGCGCAGCGGCGTTACCACCCTTGTCGATATTGCCGGTCCGCATGACAGCTGGCTGCCAACTTTGGCAAGGAGCGGCGCACGCGCCTATGTCGCTCCTGGCTTCCGGGAAGCCGCATGGCATGTTGAAGACAGCCGACGCCTCGATCTCACCTGGGACAAGAGCAGGGGTTACGAAGCTTTCGCCCAAGCACTCGAGGTGGTCGATGCTGCAGGCGCGCATCCGTCCGGCAGGCTGGGCGGTATCGTTTCTCCTTCGCAGGTCGAGACATGCTCCGCCGAACTCTTGCAGGCAGCGGCTGAGGCGGCACGCGGACGGAACGTGCCGATCACCGTGCATGCGGCGCAGACGATGGCCGAGCATGAGGAACTGATGCGCCGGACAGGCTTGACCGCTGTCCAGTATCTCGAAGAACTGGGCGTTCTTGGTGAGGACCTGATCATCGGGCATTGCATCTTTGTCGATGGTCATTCCTGGACGCGGCAACGGACTGATATCGATCTGGATTTGCTCGCCCGGCGCCGCGCCACGGTGGCGCACTGCCCGGTCACCTTCTCGCGCAGCGGCATGGTCCTGCAATCCCTTGGCCGCTATCGCCGTCGCGGTGTCAATGTGGCGCTTGGAACCGACAGCTATCCGTTCAACATGCTGGAGGAAATGCGCCAGGCAATGATCTGCTCGCGGATTGCCGGGCGCTCAGTCTTCGATGTTGGCACGGCCGACGTTTTCGAGGCCGCAACACTTGCCGGAGCGCGCGCGCTTGGCCGGCGCGATATCGGCCGGATAGCCCCGGGTGCGAAGGCGGATTTCTTAATGATCGACCTGAACCATGCGGCCATGCAGCCAGTCTATGACCCCTTGCGCAACCTGCTTCACTGCGCGGCGGAACGCGCCGTTGAAGCGGTCTATGTGGACGGCCGGCCGGTGGTAGAGGGCGGCAAGGTGCTACATCTTGATTACGATGGCGCTCTCGCAGAACTGCAGGAGGCACAGGACTTTGCGGTCAGGCATCTGCAGGCCAATGATCCGGCTGGGCGATCGGGTAGTCTGCTGGCAAGGCGATCACTCCCGGTGATGTGAGATTGGCGGCACAATATGCCTCACAAAGGTTTTAAAGAATGGCCCGTTTACGGATGCTGAACGCCAGTGAACTCACTGGTCAAGCAGGTTCTCGCGCCAGGACATCTCATCGATCCGGTCCTGCCGTGTGGGGCTCATTTTCGAGTTGAACCGCCGTTGACTGAGCATGCCGTAGGCGATGGCTATACCAAAGACGGTAAGCGCTGCAACCAGTGCTATGATCCACGTTACGTTGGCCATTTGTCTCTCCTCCGAATGGCAAAACGCGGCAGGCGTGCTCAAAGTTCCAAAGAGTTGGAATACACCTCAGCCATAGGGCTGTATTTCGCCAGTGACTACGGTAGGCGGCTCGATGGCGCTGGTTGAAACGGGTCGATAGAACGCATTGTGTATGAGGAGCAGGGCTGTCAAAAAGAATGCCGTGACGAGGATCAGCAAAACATTGCGCGCTGTCATGGCGTGTCAACGGTACCGTCAATGGTTGCGATCCGGGATGAGGCCAAGGCGCGTTTTCGCGGTACGCTCGGTTGGTGACTAGTTCGCGGCACCAGAACACCGCTCTGCAGCCGTATCAGTTTATACGCCAGGCTCCTGTCGTCCATCGCAGTTCTCCTCTGCGGCAGAACAGGTCGGATCGGCAAAAAGTTCCCTGCAACTCACATCAGGGACGATAACAGTGCCGAACCGTCGAAAGCAGTAGTTTATTTTGGTATCGACGATGTAATTTCACCGGATACGCCATCATTGGCGACCGGCGTGCCATAACGGGCCATCGCAACATTCAGAGTGAACATCGCGACGATCGTGAATGCGATGACGGCGAGCGTAATTCCTTTATCCGTTTTCATATCCCAATCCCTTCAAGAGCAACTGCAACGCTTTGAAAGCCGGGATGGGGCTATTGTGCGGCGCGGAAAGTGCTGTTCCACCAATGACGCTCATCATGGTAAAGGTACGGTTAAAGAGACAGCGCTTTGGAGCAAAAAAGGCAGCCAATATCGCTGGGAACCGAAATCCCTCGCTCTGTCGAGCCGCAACTGAGGTGTCTCACCCAAGCCCAAGTAAACGGGGTCGTTACGCTGCCATTCACCTTGCTCTTCGTGCAAACCATAAAGCCGTCAATGCTGGCGGCTGCAGTCTTGCAGTGTTTTCCAAAAATTGCCCCTTGTTCTCCAGTGCGGCCTCGTGGTAACGTTCCCACGAAATCATGCTGAGGAGGGCGTGTTTGGATGCAGAGGCGGCGACCGACCATTATTGATGTTGCGCAAAAGGCAGGTGTGTCGAAAAGCACGGCCGGTCGCGCATTGTCGGGTGCCTCCAATGTGACGGACGAGGCGCGCGAGCGCGTGATGGATGCCGCAAGGGCCGTGGGCTACGAACGCAACGATCTTGCGGTCGGCATGCGATCCGGCCGCACCGGGCTGCTCGGTCTGGTCATTCCAGACATCACCAATCCTTTCTGGGCGGATGTTGCCCGGGGTGCGCAGGACCGCGCCGCCGAAAATGGCATGTCGCTGCTGGTGTTTTCATCCGATTGGGATCACGGCCGTGAGGCCAGTCACCTGCGCGCTCTGCGGCAGGCGCGCGTCGACGGCGCGATCATCAATCCGGTCGCCGATAATTTTGACGATCTCGACCGGTTCGGGCTGCCTTTCGTGTTGATAGGTTCCAGTGCCGAGCGTTTCCCCGCCACCTCCAGTGTCGGCTCCGATATCGCCCAGGCGGTACGGATCGGCATGGATCACCTTGTTTCCAAGGGGCACCATGCGCCGGCACTCATCCTCGGACCCAAGTCGCGTATCGCGCGGGCGCGCTTCCTGCGGACATTCCATGAGCATTGTGTCGAGCGGGATATCGACCCGGCGGCCCTGCCAATGGAAGATGGAGAATATACCGTCGAAGGCGGACATGCGGCCATGAAGCGGCTGCTGGCGCGAGGCCGCGCCGGGCATCTGGCGGTGTTTGCTGCCAACGACATGATGGCGCTTGGCGCCATGCTCGCGGTGCGTGAGGCAGGGCTGAATTGCCCGGAAGATGTCTCTATCCTCGGTTTCGACGGTGTTCCGGCCAGCGCGTTTTCCTGGCCGGGACTGACCACCGTCGCCAAGCCCGGCCGCGGGATCGGCATGCGTGCGGTAGATTGCCTGTTTGATGAAATCGCCGGCCGCCCCGAACATGGCCGCGTCTTCATGCCGTGCCGGTTGATCGAGCGCGGCTCACTGGCCGACCTGTCGTTACACCAGCCCAGGCGGACCGCCGCGGCCGGGAGGGGATAATTCATGACTGACCGCCGACAAGCGTTGACTTCGCCCAAAATTGGGAACGTTCCCATAAATGCGATCCGCAGGAAGCCGGGGCGGGTGTCTGCATTCGCCGATGGCTGGCGCCGCTGGTGGCCGTATTACGTCATGATGGCGCCGGGTATCCTGTTCTTTCTGGTGTTCCATTACCTCCCGATCTGGGAAACCCGCATTGCCTTCGAGCAGGTCCGTATCGTGCCGCCGAATGTCTGGGTCGGGCTCAAGCATTTCCAGGTGCTGTTCTCGTCTTCGGTGTTCTGGCAGGTGCTGGCCAACACGCTGATCATCTCGACGATGAAGATGGTGTTCTTCCTGCCGGTCCCGATCGTCGTGGCGCTGCTGCTCAACGAGGTGCGCGGCGGCTCGCTGCGCAAGTTCATCCAGTCGGCGATCTACCTGCCGCATTTCCTCTCCTGGGTGGTCATCGCCGGCATCTTCATTGCCGCCTTGTCGCCGACGGATGGTGCGGTCAACAATCTGCTGGGCATGGCCGGCATCGCGCCGCGATCCTTCATGACCGACACCGGCGCCATCCGCTGGGTGCTGGTGTTTACGGAAATCTGGCGCTCGGCCGGATGGGACAGCCTGTTGTATCTGGCCGCCATCATTGCCATCGACCAGCAGCTCTACGATGCAGCCGAGGTCGATGGTGCCAACCGCTGGCAGAAAATCTGGCATGTCACATTGCCGGGCATCGTTCCGACGATTGCCACCCTGTTCATTCTCAATGCCGGAATGTTCCTTAATGCCGACCTCAATCAGGTGATCAACCTGTCGAATGACGTGGTGCGCAGCAAGATCGATATCGTCGACACCTATGTCTACCGGATCGGCCTGCAGACCGGCGAGTATTCGCTGGCGACGGCGGCCGGGCTTTTCAAGGCGGTGCTCGGGACGATGATGATCGTCGTCGCACATTTCATCTCCAAACGCCTGACCGGAAAGGGAGTCTGGTAATGGCCCTGTCGCGCAAGACCCCGATTGAACGTATCGAATACGCCATCATCGTTTCAACGCTGCTGCTGCTGGTCGTCGTGACCGTTCAGCCGATCCTCAACCTTCTCGCAGTCTCTCTATCGGCACCGGGCAAGGTACCGGGCATGAGCGGGCTGGCCATCCTGCCGGACGGCTTATCGTTCGAGGTGTGGAGTGTGTTGCTGCAGCACCCCAATGTTCAGCGCGGCATCATCAACTCGATCTTCATCACCGGCGTCAGCACGCTGATTGGCGTCGTCGGCACGGCGCTGATGGCCTGGGGGCTGTCGCGTCCGAACCTGCCGGGGCGCAAGGCGCTGTTCATCCTCGTGCTCGTCACCATCGTCTTCGAACCCGGCATCATTCCCGATTATTTCGTCAACAAGCGGCTTGGACTGCTCGACAGCTACTGGTCGGTGATCCTCTACAAGGCCGTCAACGCCTGGTATCTGATCATCCTCATCCGGTTTTTCGAGGAGATCCCGAATGAGCTTCTGGAAGCGGCCGAACTCGACGGCGCCAACCCCTTCCAGATCTTCTGGCACCTGGTTCTTCCGCTCGCCAAGCCGGCGCTGGCAACGATCTCGCTGTTCTATCTGGTCTTTCACTGGAACGAGTTCTTCCGGGCGATGATCTATCTCAACGACCAGGGAAAATGGCCGCTGCAGGTGGTGCTGCGCCAGTTCGTCATCGATGGCGACAAGGTGGCGATTGTCGGAGCCGATAGCGCCAACAACAATACCGGTGCGGGCCAGCTCAATCTGCGGGCGTTGAAGGCCGGCATGATCCTTTTGACCATCGCGCCGATCCTGGCGATCTACCCGCTGATCCTGAAATTCTTCACGAAGGGCACCATGAGTGGCGCGCTCAAGGGCTGATCGTGGTGACGCAATAACCAAAAAAGCAAATCTAACGGAGGAGACGAAATGCTTAGAAAACTGGTCCTGACGACCTCGACCGCCCTGGCGCTGTGCCTTGGCATCACCGTGCCTGCCATGGCTGACCCGATCAAGATCCGGATCGTATCCAAGGATTTCGGCCCGACCAACCCGGACGATGTCAAACATCTGCAGCGCATTGAGGAAGCGCTGAAGGCGCAGGTCACCGATCTGGATATCGAACTCGTCGATCTGCCATCCTCTGGTTATGCCGACAAGCTTTCGGTCATGCTGCTATCGGGCGATATCCCGGACCTGATCTATTTCCAGGGTGGCGATGCCAAGATGGTCGAGCAGGGCGTGCTTGAAGATCTGGGGCCGATGATTGCCGAGACGACCTATCTCAAGGATGCGCTCTGGCCGCACAATGTCGAGCGCCTGAAGAACTACCCCTATCTTCTCTATGTCTACCCCGTTCGCGGCCCGCAGCCGGTGATCCGCAAGGATTGGCTGGAAAAAACGGGGCTGAAGGCACCTGAAACCGTCGAAGACTATGTGACCCTGTTCAAGGCGATCAAGGACGGTGATCTCGACGGAAACGGCGTCGCCGATACCTATGGCGTGACCACGGCCGACAACACCAACGAACTGGATTCTATTTTCAACCAGGCATTCGGGATTACCGGCACCTGGATGAAGAACGCGGCCGGCGAATGGGTCAGCGCCCGGATCACCAGCCAGGAGAAGGACAAGATCGCCTTCTATGCCTCGCTGCGCGAACAGGGCCTCTACGATCCGGAATACATCACCACCAAGTTCGATGTGAAGGAAGACAAGTTCTACACCGGCAAGGCCGGCGTGATCTTCGGATCCTCCGGTGAAGTCATCGATATCTATGGCGGCAAGATGCGGCAGGTTCATCCGGGCACCGAACTCGTTCTGCTGGCACCGCCGAAGGGACCGGGCGGGCAGGGCCTGTCGGCCGTCGACGTCTCCAAGGAATCGCGTGGCTTTGCCATCTCGACGACCTCACAACACAAGGCCGAAGTGATGAAGCTTCTGGACTTCATGGCAAGCCCAGAGGGTCAGATGTTCGACCGGCTGGGCTTTGAAGGCCAGGAATTCATCAAGGAGGGCGACACCTACAAGGTGACCGACAAAATCGCCACCTGGTATGCGCGCTTCATGGTGGCGGCAAACTGGACGCCACCGGTCATCTGGCAATCGGAGGCCGCCCAGCAATCGCTGGCGACGATCCAGAAGGATTTCAAGCCGGACAACACCTTCGTCTGGCCGGCCGATTATGCCGCCGATCTCGATGCCACGGAAAACGTCTACCGCTCCTGGGTGTACAAGTTCATCTCCGGAGCGGCCAAAATGGACCAGTGGGATCAATATGTTGCCGAATGGGAAGCCGCCGGCGGCACGCGTCTCAACGACTATGCAAGGACTGTTCTCGATGCAAAGAAATAGTGCTTCCGGGCTCTCTCTCAAAGGGAGAGTCCGTGCGCTCATCCATGGCGTCGCGTTGGGCGACGCCATGGGGGCTCCGGTCGAAAAATTGCCGGTTGCCGATATCGTGGCGCGATATGGGCGGGTTTCCTCGCTCGACACGCAATGGCACAAGATGTCGATGGACGCCACGGCGCGCAACGGCAGGGTGCGCGGCAACGGCATCGTCACCGACGATACGCTGATGACGCTCTGCCTGATGGATATCTATGCCGACGTCGGCCGGCATCTGGACGCCTGGGACATGGCCGATGGCATGGTGCGCCAGATCGCCTGGATCCCGCGCTACGTGCCGGAACTGCAGCGTGAGGCGATGCTGATCGAGCGCCTGTTCTACCCGGAAAAATGGATTTTCCAGCGTCACCAGCTGACCTCCTGCGACCCCCGGCAGGGCGGCATCGGCAACATGGTCAACTGCGGCGCAGCCATGTATGTGGCGCCGATCGGAGTGGTCAATGCCTGCGATTCGAAGGCAGCCTATGACGAGGCGATTGCCTTTGCCTCTGGCCACCAGGAAAGCTATGGCCTCGAAGCGGCCGGCGTGTTTGCAGCTGCAGTCGCGGCAGCTTTCGTTCCCGGCACGACCATTAATGCTGTTGTCGAAACGGTGTTGGCGCTGGCAAAGGACGGCACCCGCAACGCTATCGCCGATATCGCGCAGAGTGCCCGTCAGCTCAAGGCACAGGGTGCGGACCATTCAAGCGTTGTTGCCGAGTTCCACCGGATCATCGCGCCCTATTCGCCGATGGGTGACGACGTCAACCACACGCCGGCTAAGGCTGGCCGGTTGACCGGTGCCTATCAGCCGAACCGCCTGGGTTCGATCGAGGAGCTGCCGCTGGCGCTGGGCTTCTGCCTCGTCAATGACGGTGATTTCCGCCGATCGATCGAAGACGGGATCAATTCCGGCCGCGATACCGACTCGATCGGCGTGATGGCCGGCGCCATCCTCGGCGCCATGCATGGCGAAGAGGTTATCGGCAGGGCCGATTGCCAACTGCTCGACGCGGCAAACCGGCTCGACCTCATCGCATCGGCCGATGCGTTTACCGAAACTGTGAAAGCCATCCTCGCAACCGACCAGGCTGCTGCCAACAGCCGCGCCGTAAGCCGCGCTGCTCTCCTGAATTAGACCTGCAAAGAAAGACGCATGATGTCCAAGCTGACCAAAGAGATGATTTACGAGAAGATCTATGCCGGTTTTATCGGCAAGGCGATTGGCGTTCGTCTCGGCGCCCCGGTCGAACCGACGATCTGGAGCTATGAACGCATCCAGAAGACCTATGGCGAAGTCACCCAGTATCTGCGCGATTTCAAGAATTTCGCTGCCGATGACGATACCAATGGCCCGGTCTACTTCATCCGCGCCTTGCGCGACTACGGCCTGAAGGCCAGTGCCGCCGATGTCGGCCGCACCTGGGTGAATTATGCAGCCGAAGAACATGGCATGTACTGGTGGGGCGGCTTCGGCGTATCCACCGAACACACGGCCTATCGCAACCTGCGTGCCGGCATTCCGGCACCGCAGTCCGGCTCGATCGCCCAGAACGGCGCATCCGTCGCCGAGCAGATCGGTGGACAGATCTTCATCGATAGCTGGGGCTGGGTGCATCCGGGCGAACCGCAGAAGGCAGCTGACGCCTCCGCTCGTGCTGCAAGCGTCGCCCATGACGGCGAGGGTTTGAATGGCGCTCGCTTCTGCGCTGCTGCGATTGCTGCGGCGTTTGAGGCAACGTCGATTGCCGATATCGTCGCCACTGCCATGGCGACGATATCGGCAAAATCCACCTATGCGCGCGTCGCCCAGGCGGTCATCGATTTCCACAGGGCCAATCCCGGCGACTGGCGCGCCTGCCGCGACATGCTGACGGCCGAATGGGGCTACGATCGTTATCCGGGTGTCTGCCACATCATCCCGAATGCCGGCGTCACCGTGATGGCGATCCTCTACGGCGAGGGCGATCTGCCGCGCACCGCCGAGATCGCCACGATGGCCGGCTGGGATACCGACTGCAATGCCGGCAATGCCGGTGCTATCGTCGGCACGTTCCAAGGCGTGCAGCCGGGTTGGGATCGATACCGGACGCCGATCAACGATTTCGTCATCGCATCCGGCGTCGTCGGCTCGATCAACATCGTCGATATTCCGTCGTTTGCGCGCGAACTGACGGTGCTGGCGCTGCAGTTGCGCGGCGATGAGGTTCCGGCCCTCTGGCTCGAAGACTTCACCCGCCGTGGCGTCCGCTTCGACTTCGATTTGCCCGGCTCCACACACGCCTTCCGGACTGCGGGCTTCAACCAGATCAGCGTCAGGGCATCGACAGAAAGGCATGTCGAAGGCTCGCGCGGCTCGCTGGAAATCCAGCTCGACCGTCTTGAGCGTGGGCATGGCGGCCGCATCTTCTGGAAGCCGTTCTATCGCCGCGAGGATTTTGACGACGAGCGTTATCGTCCGATGTTCACGCCGCTGGTCGATGCGGGACAGAAGGTCTCGTTCAAGCTGTCGCTCGACCCGTGGAACGGCGACGGCAATCTGCGCGTCGTTCCTTATGTTCGCCGCGCCATGTCCGGAACGATCGAGGAAATTGGCGGTTGGCATGTGCCGGATCATCAGGGCTGGCAGGACTATGCCTTCACCGTCCCGGACGGTCTGGAAGCCATCGATGAAATCGGTATCCAGGTCGAGTATTTCGGCCGTGTGAAATTCCTCGGCCGCCTGTTCCTTGCCGATTTCAAAGTCGAGGGTGCCGGGCACACGGTGATCGACCCGAAAACCGAGGTGCAGGAATGGGGCGCGATTTCCCGCTTCACCTGGAACCGTGGCCACTGGACCCTGCAGAATGGCCGCATCCACGCCCACACCGCCAGCGATGCCGACATCTGGACCGGGCACTACTATGCCCGCGCCGTCACCGTTCTGGCTGATATCCAGCCGCTGGCAGGGACCTCACACTTGGTCACCGCCCGCGTTCAGGGCACCAGCCAGTTCTACGCCGCCGGGTTCGATGGCGATGACGTGGTGATCCTGAAGGAAGATTTCGGCACCACGGTTCTGGCCCGGGCGCCATTCAAGCGCGAATTCGGCCGCAACTACGCGTTCGCGTTTTCGGTGCAAGACGATGTCTTGTCATTCTCGGTCGATGGCAAGACGCTGATCGAGGCAAGAGACGATCGGTACACCTATGGCATGGCCGGTCTTCGTCTCGGTGCGCTGGGGCGCATGAGCGTGGGCACGGTCGAGATCGTCGAAGCCGCCTGAGTAAGCCGCACCCGCCCTTCTCAACACAGAGAAGGGCGGGGCAATGGCAACCTTGGCGGATCAACTGGGAGGAACAAGCATGTCTGAGATCGAACTCAGGAACGTCGGAAAGAGCTACGGCAGCCTGTCCGTGCTCAACGATATCTCGCTGGACATGAGCAGTGGCGAGTTCGTGGTTTTGGTCGGTCCGTCGGGTTGTGGCAAGTCTACGCTGTTGCGGATGATTGCCGGGCTGGAGGATATCAGCGCCGGTGAGATCACCATCGGCGGCAAGATCGTCAACGACATGCCGGCAAAGGAACGCGACCTTGCGATGGTGTTCCAGAGTTATGCGCTCTACCCGCATATGAAGGTCGCCGACAATATGAGTTTTGCGCTCAAACTCGCAGGCGTCTCGAAGGTGGAGATCAGCCGGCGCGTCAATGCCGCCGCAGAAATCCTCGGCCTTGAGCATCTTCTTAGCCGTCTACCCCGCGAGCTTTCCGGCGGACAGCGTCAACGTGTCGCCATGGGGCGCGCCATCGTGCGCGATCCGCGCGCCTTTCTGTTCGACGAGCCGCTGTCCAATCTCGATGCCAAGCTGCGCGTCAAGATGCGTGGCGAGATCAAGAAGCTGCACCAGCGCCTCGGCAAGACGACGATCTACGTCACCCACGACCAGACAGAAGCCATGACCATGGCTGATACGATCGTCGTGCTGAACGGCGGCAAGATCGAACAGATGGGACCGCCGCTGGAGCTCTACAAAAATCCGCGCAACCTTTTCGTTGCCGGGTTCATCGGATCGCCAGAAATCAACCTTCTGGCAGGCGAGATCGACGGCGCAAGGCTGCGGCTTGCCGATGGCACCGCACTGCCATTGCCACCCGGCCTCATTCTGGCGCAGGGGCGTAAGGTTACCTACGGCATCCGCCCGCAGCATATCCGCCTCAGCGATGAAGGTTTTGCCGCCGAGGTCGCGCTGGTCGAACCGACAGGCGACACACAGGAAGTCACGCTCCGGCTGGCTGCGGCCGACATCACCATGGTGCTGGGCGACGACCCGCCACTGTTGCCGGGTGCGCAGGTCAGGATCGGCATCGACCCCGGCAATGTGCTCCTGTTCGATGAAGCCTCCGGCGAACGCATCCAATGACCGGCTTTTCGCGGAAGCACTGGGATCCAACGGCTGAAGGTCCGCTGGAGGGTATCAAGGTGCTCGATCTTTCGAGGCTCGTGGCCGGGAACATGCTGTCGCTGCAACTCGCCGATTTCGGTGCCGATGTTGTCAAGGTAGAGCCGCCGGTCGGCGATCCCTTGCGTGAGTGGAAGGAGGAGGGCCTGTCGCTGTTCTGGAAGACCTATGGCCGCAACAAACGGTCCGTGGTGCTCAACCTGCGCGAAGCGGCGGATCGGGAGGCTCTCTGGACACTGATCGACCGTGCCGACGTGTTGATCGAAAACTATCGCCCTGGGACGCTGGAGCAGATGGGGTTCGGCCCGGACCTCCTGCTCGCGCGCAATCCCGATCTCGTCGTCGTTCGCATCTCAGGCTTCGGTCAGACAGGGCCTTATGCCGAATTTCCAGGCTTCGGCACCATCGTCGAAGGCATGAGCGGCTACGCCTTTCGCACCGGTTTTCCCGATCGCGAGCCGGTTCTGCCACCATTGGCGCTGGCCGACATGATCGCCGGCATCTATGGCATGTCGGCCACCGTCACGGCACTTTTCGCCCGGCAGCAAGGCAGGGCTCGTGGACAGGTGATCGATCTGTCGCTGCTGGAGCCGATCTTCTCCGTGCTCGGCCCTGAAGCCAGCATCTACGCCCTTACGGGCAAGATCAAGGAACGCACGGGCAGTGCCTCCAACACCGCATGCCCCCGCAACGTCTATCGCTGCGCCGATGGTCAGTATGTGGCGCTCTCCGGCTCGACGCCGGCGGTGGCCCAGCGCATTTTCGAGATTATCGGCCGGCCGGACATGAATGAAGACCCGCGCTTTTCCACCAACAGCGAACGACTGAAACATCGGGATCTGGTCGATGAAGCCATTGGCGCCTGGTTTTCAGCCCGGTCACACGACGAAGCGCTGACGATCATGCGCGACAGCGGCGCAACCGTTGGCCCGATCTACAGTATCGCGGATGCAGCCGCCGATGCGCATTTTGCTGAGCGCGAAGTGATCGTTTCGCTGGAGGACGAGGACCATGGCGTGCTGCCGATGCACAACATCGTCCCGCGCATGTCTGCGACCCCGGGAGGTTTCCGGCGCCCGGCCCCGGCGCTTGGCGAACACACGGTGGAAGTGCTGGCGGAAGCGGGTGTTTCCCCCGAGGCCGTGGCCACGATTGTTGCCGGAGCTGCCCGATGACCTTGCGCTCGCTGCTTTACGTCCCGGCCCATCTCGACCGGTTTATCGATAAAGCGCATCAGCGCCGAGCCGATGCGATCATCCTCGACCTCGAAGATTCGGTGCCGGCGTCAAGCAAGCCCGGCGCCCGCGAAACGCTGGCCGAATCCGTCCACAAAGCTGGGCAATCGGGCGCAGCGATTTTCGTGCGGGTCAACTCCGAGCCCGACCTACAGTTCGATGACGCGGCGGCAGCCTGCAGGGCCGGAGCCTACGGGCTTGTTGTTCCAAAAGTGCAAACCGTGGAGGGCCTTGACCGGCTCGCTGCCCATCTTGCGCCATTGGAGCATGCAATGGGACGTGACCCCATGCCCTTCATCGGACTTATCGAAGATCCGGGCGCGGTGTTTGACGCCCGGGCTTTGGCAGCGCACCCCCGCGTGCTTGGGCTGGCGCTCGGCAGCGAGGACTTTGCGATGATGATGGGCGCCGAACCGAGCCCGGATGTCCTGCGGCTGCCGAAGATTCTGGTCCATATGGCTGCCAAGGCCCATGGCAAACAATCCTTCGGGCTCCTTCGCAGCATCGCGGATTACGCCGATAGCGGTGCCATGCAGACCGCGGCCGCGGAAGCCAAGGCCTTTGGATTTGACGGCGCGACCTGCATCCATCCGTCCGCCATTCCGTTTTTGAATACCGGCCTCTTGCCGACCAAGGCCGAATGCGATTGGGCAAGACGCGTGCTTGCGAGAGCCGACAAGGCAGCGATTGAAAACCGTGGAGCCTTTGCACTCGACGGCAAAATGATCGATGCACCAGTATTGTCACGTGCGCGTGCGATTTTGGCTAAGGCTGGGCCAGGCAGTGAAAACGCCTGAAAGTGTGATCGAAAGCGAACTATTCGGCCACGAGGCCGGCGCTTTTACGGGAGCCCAGAAGCGGCGGGTCGGGCACATCGAACATGCCAGCGGCGGCACTTTGTTCGCCGACGAAATCGAGAGCATGCTGCCGGCGACGCAGATCAAGATGCTGGGGGTGCTGGAGACACGCCAGGTTAATCACTCGTCACCAACGAGGTGAGGCCGATTGATCTCCGTGTGGTTGCCCCAAACGGGACGCACTGCAAACAACAAAACGCTCGCGGCTTGATGCAAAGCTGCGAGCGTTCTTCACACTGACCCTGCAGGACTGGGACTACTCGACCCGGGCGAGTGCAGATCCGGCATTCACATAGGCGCCTTCTGCGGCCTTGATCCGCAATACGCCTGAGCGGGCCGAGAGGATCTGCGTTTCCATCTTCATCGCTTCCATCACTGCGATCAGGTCGCCCTCTTTGACGGTATCGCCATCGTTGCATTTCCAGGCTTGCAGCGTGCCGGAAATGGGAGCGGTAACGGCCGAGGCATCCTCGACATTCACAGTTTTCGCCGGAGTGGAATCCTGCGCGTTCAGGCCGCCGAGGCCGGCAAGCAGCGAAGCCGGAATACCGAGCGCGTGGCGTTTGCCGTCGATCTCGACATGGGTGCGGACGAGCGACGTATCGGCGCCCTGATCGGGCCGGGCTTCCGCCGACAGGGTGTCTGCGAAATCGGTCTCGATCCAGCGCGTGTGAACCTTGAAGCCATCTTCCCCGATAAAATCAGCGGCTTCCATTGCGGCGCGGTGGAACGGCAGCACCGTCGCGATGCCTTCGATCTTGAACTCCTTGAGTGCCCGGCGGGAGCGGCTCAGCGCCTGCTCGCGGGTGGCGCCGGTGACGATCAGCTTGGCCATCAGCGAATCGAACGTGCCGGGAATGGTCGAGCCGGAGACGACGCCGCTGTCGAGCCGCACGCCGGGACCGGACGGAGCTTCGAATGTGGTAATGGTGCCCGGCGTCGGCAGGAATCCGCGGCCGGGGTCTTCGGCATTGATGCGGAACTCGATCGAATGGCCGCGTGGGGCAGGCGTCTCGGTAACCAGCAGCGGTAGGCCGTCGGCGATGCGGAACTGTTCGATGACCAGATCGATACCGGTCGTCTCTTCAGTGACGGGATGCTCGACCTGCAGGCGGGTATTGACCTCGAGGAAGGAGATCGTGCCATCGACGCCAAGCAGGAACTCGACCGTGCCGGCGCCCGAGTAACCGGCGGCGGCGCAGATTTTTTTCGCGGCGTCATGGATCGACTGGCGCTGCGCGTCGCTGAGGAAGGGGGCGGGGGCCTCTTCGATGAGCTTCTGGTTGCGCCGCTGCAGCGAGCAATCGCGGGTGCCGAGCACGACGACATTGCCGTGTTTGTCAGCGATGACCTGTGCCTCGATATGGCGTGGACGGTCGAGGAAGCGTTCCAGGAAACATTCGCCACGGCCAAAGGCTGCCTTGGCTTCACGCACGGCCGACTCATAGAATTCGGCGATGTCCTCCATATGCCAGGCGACCTTGATCCCGCGGCCGCCACCGCCATGCGCGGCCTTGATTGCCACCGGCAGGCCATGCTGCTCGGCAAAGGCCACGACTTCCGCCGCAGTCTCGACCGGGCCGTCGCTGCCGGCCACCAGCGGTGCGCCGACACTGGTGGCGATCCGCCGTGCCTGCACCTTGTCGCCGAGCGCTTCAATGACCTGCGGATCGGGACCGATCCAGATCAGGCCGGCATCGATAACGGCGCGGGCAAACTCAGCCCGCTCGGACAGGAAGCCATAACCCGGGTGCACGGCATCGGCGCCGGAGCGCTTCGCGACAGCGATCAGCTTTTCGATGTCGAGATAGGTTTCCGCTGGCCGGCTGCCGGAAAGCCCATAGGCCTCGTCGGCCAGTTGGACGAACAGCGCATCCATGTCCGGATCGGCATAGACTGCGACAGAGGCGATGCCGTAATCGCGGCAGGCGCGGATGATGCGGACGGCGATTTCGCCACGATTGGCAATCAGCACTTTTTTCATGGGATCTATCCTCATTGTCTTTGGTCGGCTGGGAATCGCGATCTCAGGCCTTGGTTGGCTGGATATCGGCGAAGGCCGTCACGGGCCGGAAACGGATCTTTGCATTGACCGGAATCTGTCCGGCGAGATCGAGATGATATTCGGCGACGGTGCCGATCACCGGATAACCGCCGGTCAGTGGATGGTCGGCAAGGAACAGCACCGGTTGGCCGCTGTGCGGCACCTGGATGGCACCGGTTGCCGTGCCTTCGCTCGGCAGCTCCGCCTTGTCCTTGCGCTCCAGCGGCACGTCGCCGGACAGGCGGATGCCGACGCGATTCGATTGTGGCGTCATCGTCCAGAGTTGGCCGGAAAGCGTGGCGATGCCGGCTTCTGTAAACCAGTCGCTGCGCGGACCCATGATGACGTCGAGCGTCACCGTTTCGCCGGACGCTGGATGCTCGAAGGCCGGGGCTTCGGTGAGAGAGACAGGTGCAAGGCCCTTCGTTTCGGTCTCGATCGTCAATACGGTACCGGCGATCACGGCATCCGGGCCGACAAAGGCGAGCGTATCGCTGGAGACGCTGCCAAGCACCGGCTTGACGGTAAAGCCGCCCCGGATCGCCAGATAGCTGCGCATACCCTTCGGCGCGTGCCCAAGCGTGACGATATCGCCGGGCTCCAGCGAGATCGGCTGGTAGCTTTCTGCCGAGTGCACTCGGCCGGATGCGTCGCGAATGAGAATGGGACAGGGAGCGCCGGTGATGCCCAACACAACGCGGCCGGTGATTTCGAAGGAGAAGCCACCGAGCGTGATTTCGAGACAGGCGAAATCGGCGGGGTTGCCAACGACGCGGTTGGCGGCCTTGAGCGCACCAAGATCGAGCGCACCGGACGACGAGACGCCCTGACCGGTCTGGCCGAAGCGGCCAAGGTCCTGAAACAGCGCCGGCATGGGAGCGGCGAGAACCTTGAGCGTCAGGGCATCCGCTGCCGGAGGCGAAACCGGCGCTGCACCTGTTTTGGTGGTAGCTGCGGAGAACGTCGTCTTGCTCTTCGAAAGATCGGTGAAGCGCACCCGGTAACCCGGCTGGAACAATGCTGGTGGATCGCGCGACAGGTCCCACATCTTTTCCGGCGTCGTGCCGATGATCTGCCAGCCGCCGGGGCTTGCCTGCGGGTAGACGCCGGAGAAGGCGCCAGCCAAGGCGACGGAGCCGGCTGGGATCTTTGTGCGTGGGCTCTGGCGGCGCGGCACCTGCAGGACGGGATCGCCACCGACGAGATAGCCGAAACCGGGGGCAAAGCCACAGAAGGCGACGGTGAATTCGCTATCGGTGTGGCGGCGGATGACCTCCTCGACCGAGAGGCCGGTCAGTCCTGCGACGTCGGCGAGATCTTCGCCGTCATAGTGGACGGCGATTTCCACACACTTGTCGGACGGCGCGATGCGGGCGGAGAGGTCGCGAGTGGCGATTGCGCTTGTAAGCCTTTCAGCCGTCAGCTTTTCCGGCCGGAAGCGGATCATCAGGGTACGGGCGGCGGGCACCATGTCTTCGATGCCGTCGACCGGATCGGCTTCGAGCGAGGCAAACAGTGCCAGCGTCTCGTCGAGATCGGCGAGTTCGACAAGCAGGACTGTCAGGCTGACGGGCAGAAAACGCATCGGAACCTCAGGCGTGATAAGCGGAATCGGGGATATCGGTGATGAACATGTGCCCCGGCGCATGGGTAATGGCAAACGGCACTCCGGACGCCATGACGGCTGCCTGCGGAGTGACACCGCAGGCCCAGAAGACGGGGATTTCGCCGGGTTCGATCCGCACCGGATCGCCAAATTCAGGTCTGGCAAGATCCTTGATACCAATCTCTTCCGGTGCGCCGATATGCACGGGCGCACCGTGCACCGCCGGGAATCGACCGGAAATTGTCGCTGCATCGGCAACGCGCGACGCAGGGATGGGCCGCATCGACACCACCATGTTGCCGTGCAGACGACCGGCCGGGCGGCATGGTCTGTTGGTCAGATACATCGGCACATTGGACTTGTCGGTAATGTGGCGGATTTCGATGCCGGCTTCCGCCATCGGTGTTTCGAAGGTGAAGCTGCAGCCGATCAGAAAGCTGACAAGATCGGGATGTTCGGCCCAGGCGGCACGCGCATCGGCGGTTTCCTCGGCCAGCCTGCCATCGCGCCAGATGCGATAGAGCGGAATATCGGTGCGCAGGTCAGCGCCGGGGGCGAGCAACGTGGCATGCGAGCCGGGATCGGATACGTCGAGGACGGGACAAGCCTTCGGATTGCGCTGCGCATACAGCAGAAAATCAAAGGCCCAGTCGCGTGGCAGGACGATCATGTTGGCCTGGGTGAAGCCGGGGGCGACGCCCGATGTCGGCTCGATGCTGCCGGAACGGTAGCGTTCGCGGGCAATGCTTGCCTGTTCGGCATTCACATGGCGGAGATGGTCTATCGCGATCATTGTGGTCCTCCCGAAATGTCCATCAAGCCGGCAGAAACGACCGGACGGTGATGCCATCGGCCTCGAAGGCGCGGCGGATTTCCTGCGCGATGGCAACGGCACCCGGGCTGTCGCCATGGACGCAGATCGACTGCGCGTCGATCGTGATGGTGGAGCCGTCGATCGCTTCAAGCGTGCCCTGGCGGGCAAGCTGCAGCATGCGGCGGGCAATCAGTTGCGCGTCGTGCAGCACGGCACCCTGTTCGCGGCGCGAAACGAGCTGTCCATCCGGCGTATAGGCACGGTCGGCAAAGGCTTCGGCGACAGTCTGGAGGCCTGAATCTTGCGCAAGCTTGAGGATCGGCGCATTGGCAAGACCCATCAGCACCAGCGAAGGATCGATTGCCTTGATGGCGTCGATCACGGCCTGTCCCTGTATGGGGTCATGGGCGATGCGGTTGTAGAGTGCACCATGCGGCTTGACATAGCCGACGGTGACGCCGGCGGCTGCCGCCATGCCCTTCAGCGCGCCGATCTGGTAGATGACGTCGGCGATGAGTTCGCCGCTCGTCACATCCATGTCGCGCCGGCCAAAGCCGACGCGATCTGGATAGGAAACATGTGCCCCGATCGAAACACCCTTATCGGCTGCCGCCTTGACGGTCTTCCAGATACCGGCGGGATCGCCGGCATGGAAGCCGCAGGCAACATTGGCGCTGGAAACGATGGCGAGCATCGTGTCGTCGTCGCCCATGCGCCAGGCGCCGTAGCTTTCACCGAGATCGCTGTTCAGATCGATGGCAGTCATGTTCTATCTCCTCACGTAGCTGGCGACAGCAGGGCGAAAATCGGACCGATCGACTTGTAGCCCATGTACCAGGTGAGCGCGCAAGCCAGAACGCCGAGCACCAGCAGCCAGCGCGGATAGCGGTAGCCGGACATGAGGTCGGACCGTGTCCAGGCAGCATAGATGAAGATCGACAGGCCGATCGGCAGGATGAGGCCATTCAGTCCGCCAACGAAGATCAGCATCTGCGCCGGTGGCGTGGTGATGATCACGTAGAAGAACAGCGAGACGGCGATGAAGATCACGGTTGCGATGTTGCGGGCGCGCTCGCTGATGTCCTTCTTGAAGACCGTGATGAACGATACCGACGTGTAGGCGGCGCCGATCACCGAGGTGATGGCGGCAAACCACAGAACGGCACCGAAGATGCGATAGCCAGTTTCGCCCGCAGCAGCCTGGAAGGCTTGTGCTGCCGGATTGGCACCCTTGCCGGACACATCGATGACCACGCCGCTGGCGACCACACCGAGAATGGCAAGGAAGAGCACGTAGCGCATCAGGCCGGTGACGGCGATGCCGGTCAACGCGGCACGGTTGACGGCGCCGAGGTTCTCGATGCCGACCGTGCCCTTGTCAAGCAGACGATGTGCGCCGGAATAGGTGATGTAGCCGCCGACCGTACCGCCGACGATTGTGGTAATCGTGGCAAAATTGATGGTGGAGGGAAGGAAGGTCTGGAACAGCGCATCGCCGACCGGCGGCGCGGAGACAATCGCGACATACAGCGTCAGAAGGATCATCAGGACACCGGCCACGACGATCAGACGGTCGATGGCAACGCCAGCGCGCTTCGAGCTGAAGATACCGATCGCGATCAGTGCGCTGATTGCGCCGCCCCATTTCGGGTCGACGCCGAGCATGGCGTTAAGGCCGAGGCCGGAGCCGCCGATATTGCCGATATTGAAGAACAGGCCGCCGACGATGACGAGAACTGCCAACAGGTAACCGGTACCCGGAATGGCCGCGTTGGCAATGTCGGACGCGCGCATCTTGGTGAGCGTCACGATCCGCCAGATGTTCAACTGCACGACGAAATCGATGAGAATGGACGCGAGAATCGCGAAAGCGAAAGCAGCGCCGAGCTGGCTCGTGAACGTGGCCGTCTGGGTGATGAAGCCCGGACCAATGGCGGATGTCGCCATCAGAAAGATTGCGGCAACCAGCGCGGCCCGCCGTGTTTTGGCCGACATGGCGGGCGTCGGCGGTGTGCCGTTGTTGGGTGAAATAGGCGACTGTTCCATGAACCCTCTCTTTTATTTGCAGGCGCCGCACATTCCCCGCGCGGACCCAGCCAATTTTATTGACTGCCACAACCTCGCCGCATTTCACAATTCTGTCAATATTGTTCAACGATTATTATTTTATCGTTCCATCATATTGTTGAAATGTTGAGCTTTTCAACTTTCACCGAACGCCGATGCGTTTCCATGCCGCGCTTTTCAGGCTCCTGAGCAACGCGGATGGCCTGATTGTGGCAAAGCCGGGCTGTGCAAGTTCAAGCTAGCTGTCGCCTGCAAACCGCAAAGCATACTCCTATCCGTGTGTTCGACCCAGACCCCATTTCCAAGTGGAGAAAACCACGATATCGGTCAACCATGAGGTGCTTATCGCTTCGCATGAAGGACGTGTATGACTGACCAGGACATGACATCCGCACTTGCTCCCCGCTTGGCGGAAGCGATCCGTAACAAGCTGATTGCTGGCGAACTCAAGCCCGGCCATCGCCTGTCGGAAGTAAAATTGAGCACCGATCTGCAGGTGTCCCGCAATTCTTTGCGCGAAGCGTTCCGGCTTCTGACCAAGGAAGGCCTGCTGCGCCACGAGCCGAATCGCGGCGTCTTCGTTGCCATCCCCAGTATGGCCTCGATCATCGACATCTACCGCGTGCGCCGCGTCATCGAGTGCCGGGCCGTGGCGCAGGCCTATCCGAAGCATCCTGCAGTCGGCCGCATGCGCGCCGCTGTCGAAGAGGCGCGTGCAGCCAGTACCAGGAGCGATTGGGGCACAGTCGGCAGCGCCAACATGGTCTTCCATGCGGCGATCGTCGATCTGGCCGACAGCGAGCGCCTCAACGCTTTCTATCTGCAGATTGCTGCGGAGTTGCGCCTCAGCTTTGGACTTCTGGACAGTCCCGAACTTCTGCACGAGCCCTATATCGAGCTGAACGCGGCTATCGTCGAAAAGCTTGATGCCGGCGAGATGCAGGAGGCGGCAGCTGCGCTGGAGAGCTACCTTCTTCAGTCGGAGCGCACCGTCCTTGCCGCGTTCTCGCGCATTCCCGACAAAGGCAAAGCGTGAACCACGGCTGCCCCGAAATCGGTCACACTTGATCCAGAACGGGATTGTTTGTCTGCGTATTAACGCAGCTTGACGGTTTCGTGCGCGTCATCCCGATCCATCATGGGTGGATCAGATAGCCTGCTGTAGCTTGGGTGCGCTGCGGCATGGTTTTTGGTGCCGCCGGCGATTGCCAGCAGGACCGACAGGAGATGATCATGCGCAAAACCGTTTTGAGTGCCCTTGGACAACCCCTGTTTTACAGTGACAGTTCGACGGGGTTTATCTCCGCAACCGGCTCCGGCCCGATGCTGCGGGGAACGGCGGGCAATGATTCCATGTGGGGCGATAGTGCCGTCAACGTCACCATGGCCGGTGGCACGGGCGACGATATCTACTACCTCTATTCGGCGATCAACCGCGCTGATGAGGCAGCGGGCGAGGGCGTCGACACCATCAGCACTTGGATGAGCTACACGCTGCCGGACAATTTCGAGAACCTGACCGTCACAGGCAATCTGCGCTATGCCTTCGGAAACGCCGCCGACAACATCATCATGGGGGCATCCGGGCGGCAGACACTGGACGGCGGCGGCGGTAATGATGTGCTCACCGGTAGCGCTGGTGCGGATACCTTCATTTTCACCAGGGGCAACGGCAGCGACCTGATCACCGATTTTGAAGTGGCCGACATCGTCCGGCTGAATGACTACTCTTTGACATCCTTTGATCAGGTTCTCGCCCATGCGACCCAGGAAGGCACGCATCTGAGGCTCGATCTCGGGGATGGCGAAAGCCTGGTGTTTGCCGATACCAGCAAAGCCGATCTGAATGCCGGTCAGTTCGAACTGAGCCTCGACCGTTCCGCCCTCACGCAGACATTCGGAGATAATTTCAACACGCTTCAACTTATGAACGGCACGGAAGGTGTCTGGGAGCCAAAATACTGGTGGGCGCCGGAGAAGGGGGCGACGTTATCGGGCAATGGCGAGCTTCAATGGTACGTCAATCCCCGCTATGCGCCGACATCAGGCAGCAATCCGTTTTCCATCAGCGACGGCGTCTTGACGATCACGGCGGAGAAAACGCCAGACGCGATCAGCACGGAGGTCGAGGGATACGATTACACGTCCGGCATGCTGACGACGCATGCATCCTTTTCGCAGACCTATGGCTATTTCGAAATCCGCGCCGACATGCCGGAGAATAAAGGCGTGTGGCCGGCCTTCTGGCTGCTTCCGGAAGATGGCTCCTGGCCACCGGAACTGGATGTCGTGGAAATGCGCGGCCAGGATCCCAACACCGTGCATGTGACGGTCCACTCGAACGAAACCGGCCAGCAAACGTCGGTTTCCACCGCCGTCAGCGTCTCCGATACGCAAGGTTTTCACACCTACGGCGTCCTGTGGCAGCAGGATGAGATCGTCTGGTACATCGATGATGTCGCCGTCGCGCGCGCTGACACACCGTCAGACATGCACAAGCCGATGTATATGATCGTCAATCTTGCCATCGGCGGCATGGCCGGGGCGCCGGCGGACGGGCTTCCCGACGGTTCGGAAATGAAGATCGACTATATCCGCGCCTACACGCTGGACGACCTCGCCTGACATCAGCCTCGAAAACGCTTCAACGCTACTAGCCTGCCTCGGTCATTCTTCCGCCTCGGTGCCTGCCGCCTTGAAACGCTCTTCGAATTCACGTCGCAGGCTACGCCTCACCTGTGCCGCGCGTTCGCGGCGCTTGGCGACGCCGGTCTTTGGGCTGTAGGTGGGGACATTGGTCGGGCGCCCATCAGCGTCGACGGCAACCATGGTGAAATAGCAGGAATTGGTGTGCCGCCGCTCGCCGGTGCGGATGGTTTCGGCCTCGACCCGGATGCCGACTTCCATCGATGTGCGGCCGGCAGTATTGATCGAAGCGCGAAACGTCACGAGTTCACCGACATGGATCGGCTCACGGAAGACCACCTGATCGACCGACAGTGTCACGGCATATTCCTGCGAAAAGCGCGAAGCGCAGGAAAAGGCGACACGATCGAGGAGATTGAGCAGCGCACCGCCATGAACCTTGCCGCTGAAATTGGCCATGTCCGGCGTCATCAGAACGACCATCTCGAGTTGGCTCGTGTCGTGACCAGTGTCCAAGATGCGCCTCCGTCGTATTTCCCGAAATTCGTGCCGATTATCTACAACGAACCGGCGCTGATCAACCCAGCCGACTTCAGACGCGCGATCATCACCGCGTCTATTTCGGCGTGTCGGTCGGTTGACGGATATGCAGGGCTATAAGCCGTTTCAGTTGCTCCGCGTCACGGGCTTCGAGTGCATCGACCATCATGTGATGCTCGCGGCCCGATTTCTCGATGCGCGCCCGGGTCCGCCATTGCGAAACGGGGGCTGACGATGTGCGTTGGCGAATTTCGGACACCAAGTCGACCAGTTCCTGATTGCCACCCAGAAGCAGCAACTCGCGATGGAAGGCCAGGTTGGCTTCGTAGTGTTCCAGGATTGTCCCCGTCAGGGTCATTTCGTCGAAATACCTGGCAAGCCCACGCAATGTGGCGATGCTGTCGGGGGTTGCGTTGGCCACCATCATGTCGGCAACGGCGGTCTCGAGGATGACACGGATATCGCCGACTTCCTTGGCGTGCCGGTCATCGGGCTGGTGGACGTGGTAGCCCCGATTGGGCACGTGGGCGACCAGCCGCTTCTGCGAAAGCCGGTCCAACGCGCGGCGGACTTCCGGTCTTGTGCAGTCATACCGGCGTTCGAGGTCGATCTGCTTCAGCCAGGTGCCCGCAGGCAGCAGGCCGGTGAGGATATCTTGAAGAACAAGCTCGGTGACGTCCCGTTCTTCGGATCCGGCAGCCGTTTCACTTTGAACCTCGCTCATGAATTCTTCCTGTTGTCGTAGACAGGCGGCGCATGCCGACCTGACTTTTTCTTGTAGCCGAGTTTTTGCCATTGCAACGCAGATCACCCGATTAAAATTATTCATCGGCGCCGGTTGCGCAATTTATTTTTGTATCATAAATTGGCGCCAATATTGGTAACTATAAGACAGGCAGGTCCCATACGCCATGAAAAACTCCAATTCCGTTTGGGATTTCGTTGAAGCGAAACGTGATGCTTTCTTCACGCTCAGCGATCGTGTCTGGGATGCGCCTGAAACAAACTACGAGGAATTCCGCGCCTGTGAGGAGCATACGCGCCTGCTGACGGAAGAGGGATTTCGGGTCGAACGCAATGTTGCAGGGCTTCCGACCGCCGTCATGGGCGAAGCCGGCGACGGTGGTCCGGTGATTGCCATTCTCGGCGAGTTCGATGCCTTGCCCGGCCTCAGCCAGGAAGCCGGCGTCGCTGAGCAGCGACCGCTCGTCTCCGGTGGCAATGGTCATGGCTGCGGCCATAACCTTTTGGGCTCCGGCTCAATGATGGCCGCTGCGGCGGTCAAGGACTTCCTGGCTGCGAACGGTCTGAAGGGACGGGTGCGCTATTATGGCTGCCCGGCCGAAGAGGGGGGGTCGTCCAAGGGGTTCATGGTTCGTGCCGGTGTTTTCGATGATGTGGATATTGCCATATCCTGGCATCCGGCGGCATTCTCCGGCGTCAACAACCCGATATCGCTGGCCTGCAACGAACTGAATTTCCACTTCAGCGGCCGCGCCTCGCATGCGTCTGCAACGCCGCATCTCGGCCGCAGTGCGCTTGATGCCGTCGAGTTGATGAATGTCGGCGCAAACTACATGCGCGAGCATATGCCGTCATCGGCGCGCATCCACTATGCGATCACCGATGCCGGTGGCGCGGCGCCGAATGTCGTCCAGGCCCGGGCGACGGTGCGCTATCTGATCCGCGCGCGCACGCTGACTGAATTGCTCGGCCTTGTCGAACGCATCAAGAAAATCGCCGAGGGCGCCGCCTTGATGACTGAGACGACGGTGCGCAGCGAAGTCGTCAGCGGCGACGCCAATCTGGTCGGAAATACGCCACTTGAGGAATGCATGTTCGCCAACCTCCAGCGTCTCGGCCCGCCCGCCTTTGATGCCGCCGACAACGATACCGCACTGAAATTCCAGCAGACATTCTCGCCGGAAGATATCGCGGCGTCCTATGCCCGCTTCGGTATCAAGCCGAAAAAGGGGCAAGCACTCTGCGATCTGATCTATCCGCTGGGCGGTGGCGATGGCTCGATCGTCGGTTCGACGGATGTCGGCACCGTCAGCTGGGTCGTCCCGACCGTGCAGATGCGCGGCGCAACCTATGCGATTGGTACGCCCGGGCACTCTTGGCAGCTGGTGGCGCAAGGCAAGCTGCCAGCGGCGCACAAGGGCATGGAATATGCAGCAAAGGTCATGGCGAGCACAGCGCTCGACCTCATCGCCAATCCGGCTCTGATCGAAGCCGCCAAGGCGGACCACAGGGAGCGCCTCGACGGAAATCCCTTCATCAATCCCATCCCGGATGACGTTTATCCGCCCCTGCCGGAGAGCACAAATGGCCAATAAGCCAACCTTCCAAGGCGGGGTGGCTTGCCACCCATCCAGAACGGAAGCGTCATGACCCAGCCGGGCTTTTTCGATCTGTTGAGCTTTGGCCCGGACGGCTGGGCAAAGGCGTTGATCGCCGGTGCCTGGATGACCATTCTCATTGCACTGTCCGGCTACACGATCGGCGCCGTCATCGGTACATTCGGTGCCTGGGCCAAGATTTCCGGCGGGCGAACACTGCGCGTCGCAGCCGATGCCTATACGACCGTCCTGCGCGGTATACCGGATCTTCTCGTCATCTATCTTCTCTACTTCGGTGGAAGCGCTGCAATCACCTCGATCGGCAGGCTTTTTGGTGCCGATGGCTTCATCAGTTTCCCCGGTTTTCTCGCCGGCGCGCTTGCGGTCGGGATCACCTCGGGCGCGCAACACACCGAAGTCTTTCGCGGCGCCTTCAAAGCGGTCCATCGCGGTGAGATCGAGGCGGCGATTGCCTGCGGCATGTCCCGCTCGCTGCGCTTCCGGCGTATCATTGCGCCTTTGACCTTGCGTCATGCGCTGCCGGGCCTCGGCAATGTCTGGCAGGTGGTCCTGAAAGAGTCAGCCCTGGTGTCCATCACCGGCGTTGTTGAGCTTTTGCGCCAGTCTCAGATCGGCGCCGGCTCGACCGGTCTGCCCTTCGATTTCTACCTGATCGCCGGCCTGATCTATCTCGCCATCTCGACCGTCTCCAGCATCGCCATGCGGCAGGCTGAACGTCATTTCAGCCGAGGCGTGAGGAGAGGCTGATGGATTGGGAGTTTACACAGGAAACGTTTATCAGCCTCGTTTCGGCCCTGCCGCTGACCTTGTCGCTTGCTGCTACTGCGATTGCCCTTGGTGCCATACTGGCTCTGGCCCTGGCTCTGGCGCGGACCTCGGGCATCGTGGTTCTCGACTGGTTTGCGCGTGCCTATGTCTTCATTTTTCGCGGCACACCGCTGCTCGTCCAGATCTTCCTGATCTATTACGGCCTCAGCCAGTTTCCGGCGGTCCGCCACAGCATCTTCTGGCCAGTCCTTCGCGACGCCTACTGGTGCGCGGTAATCGCGCTCAGCCTGAACACGGCGGCCTATGCTAGCGAGATCATCCGCGGCGGATTGCTGTCGGTTCCGCATGGGCAGATCGAGGCGGCGCGCGCCTGCGGCATGCCGCGATTGATGGTCTTCCGCCGTATCGTTCTGCCGCTGGCAATCCGCCAGGCACTGCCGGGTTACGGCAACGAGATGATCTCGATGATCAAGGCAACGTCGCTCGCTTCGATCATCACGATCATGGAGGTCACCGGCGTTGCCGCGCGGATCATCTCCGAGACCTACCGCGCCATCGAAGTGTTTCTCGTGGCAGGCTTCATCTACCTGGCGATCAATTTCCTTCTGACGCGCCTCGTCCAGTTGGTCGAATTCAAGCTCAGCCCGCATTTGCGGCAACCGGAAAACGCCGCAGAGGCGGTTATTGCAGGAGATGCGCGATGAACCTTCCCATGTCTGCGGCGGATCTGCCGGCGCTGAGCGTCAAGAATCTCCATAAGAGTTTTGGGCCGATCGAAGTCCTCAAGGGGATTTCCCTTGATGCGCGGGAAGGCGAGGTCGTCTCGATCCTCGGTTCCTCCGGATCCGGAAAATCAACCTTTCTGCGCTGCATCAACATGCTGGAAACGCCCGATTCCGGCAGTGTGACGGTCGGAAACGAAACGATCCGGATGGTTCCCGCCCGCAATGGCAAAAGCAAACCCGCCGATATCGCGCAGGTGGACCGCGTCCGCTCAAAGCTTGGCATGGTGTTCCAGAGCTTCAATCTGTGGACCCACAAGACCATTCTCGAAAATGTCATCGAAGCTCCCGTGCACGTGCAGAAAAGACCGCGCAAGGAGTGCATCGAGGAAGCCGAAGCGCTGCTTGCCAAGGTCGGCATTGCTGACAAGCGCAATCAGTATCCGTCACATCTCTCCGGTGGCCAGCAGCAGCGTGCGGCGATTGCCCGTGCGCTCGCCATGCGGCCGGACGTGATGCTGTTCGACGAGCCGACATCGGCGCTTGATCCCGAGCTTGTCGGAGAGGTTCTGCGCGTCATGCGGTCGCTCGCCGAAGAGGGGCGCACCATGCTGATCGTCACCCACGAGATGGGTTTCGCGCGTGATGTCTCCAGCCGGGTGATCTTCCTGCACAAGGGACTGGTTGAAGAAGACGGCAGCCCGAAGGACGTCTTTGAAAATTCCAGATCCGACCGTTTCCGGCAGTTCATCAAAGGATGAGTGCTGCGACACCACCAACAATCGATCAAAAAAGGGGAATGCAACAATGAAAACCATCAGATCAATCTTCAAGGCAGCCTGCTTTTCGGCGCTGATGCTGGCTTCGGCTGGGGCACATGCGGAAGAGAAGAAATGGACGCGTGTGACGATTGCGACCGAAGGCGCCTTCAAACCCTACAACTTCACCAAGCCGGATGGCACGCTCGACGGTTATGAAATCGAGCTGACCAAATATCTCTGCGCCCATATGAAGGTGGAGTGTGAAGTCGTCGTCCAGAATTTCGATGGCATGATCCCGGCGCTGAACGCCGGAAAATTCGATGCGATCATCTCCGGCATGTCGGCGACCGAAAAGCGCGAGAAAATCATCGACTTCAGCAATTCCTACGGCTCGACCGGTCAGGCCTTTGCCACGCTGAAATCGAGCCCGCTGGCGGCCATGCCGTCAAAGGGCGAAGTCTTCTCGCTTGCGTCCAACGAAGCCGGTGCGCTGAGCATCCTTGAGACGATCAAGCCACAGCTTCAGGGCAAGATCATCGGCGTGCAGATCGCCTCGACCGGCGCCTCCTTCGTCGATAAATACCTCAAGGGCGTGGTCGAGGTTCGCGAATACAAGACGACAGAAGAGCACGATCTCGATTTGGCCGCCGGCCGCGTCGATCTGGTCATGGCGTCGATGGCCTATCTGACTACGGCGTCCGAAAAGCCCGGCAACGAGGATATGACGACGGCAGGTCCACGCTTCCAGGGTGGCTTCCTTGGACGTGGTAGTTCCGTTGGTCTTCGCAAGACCGACCCGGAACTCAAGGCGATGTTCAACGCCGCTATCGAAGCCGCCAAGGCCGATGGCACGATCAAGACGCTGTCGGAGAAATGGTTCGGGTTTGACGTTACGCCGCTATAAGGCGCAACCAGCCCAGCCCGGAGAGCCGGGCAATATCGAAACAGGTCCGGCGGGCAGCGATGCTCGCCGGACCTGTTTCTGCTATTCGGCCATCAGGCCGTCGAAAACCTCGAGCATCGCATCCGCGATGGCCTTGCCAAGTGCGGCGCCATTCTCCTGAAGGGCGTTTTCGTTCATGTCGCGGGCCGCGAGAGCAAGAGCGGCACCTTCGGCCATGACGATTTCCTGCGCCCGCTGGATAGCCCAAAGAGCAAAATCGCTTCGGCCATTGATTTCCACGGTATCCATATCGATTTCCATTGTTGTCATCGTGTCGAGAGCCTAGCGTTCCAGCCATTGGCGACCTTCCCATAGCAGGGGAAGGCCACGTTGGAAAACACGCTTGTAATCTTTGGCGGCTGCTCCAGATTCGTGTGACTGAAATTGATGGAGGCGTCATGACGGATGAAGCCAAAGCGGTATTGGTTCGCATAACCGGGCGTGTCCAGGGTGTCGGCTTCCGGTTCTGGATGCGGGGTCAGGCGCAAAAGCTCCGCATGTGCGGCTGGGTTCGCTACGAAGCCGATGGATCGGTGGCGGCCTTGATCTGCGGACCTGCTGCAGCCGTAGCCGCCATGCTGGAACGCTGCCGGATAGGCCCTCCTGGGGCGTCCGTCACCGACGTTAAGACAGAACCAGCCCTTGTTGAGGGCGTGCCGCCGGGATTTCGTATCACGAAATAGCCGTTCGACGAACTGATGAGAAAATATCCGCAGATCATTGCTTCGAATGTAATTTTCCGGATCACACCAACGTGGCCAAAGGCCCCTTGTCCGGATGAGCTAGCGGGTGCAGCAATATTTACTTGTCGATGACGCGCTGCAGCAATAGAAGGGGTCGTATTTTTGCGATCAGTCATAAACGGGGAACGATAAACGCAGACGTTCGATTCATGCACAACAGGAGACTTCCATGTCCATTGCAGTCAATAACTTCGACAATCTTGGCCTCGGCGCTATGTTCAGCGGAACCGTTGCGTCCAGGGTCAAAGCCTATCGCGAATCTGCCGGTTACAGCATCGAAGACCTTGCCGTGACCTGCGGCCTGGCGAATTCTGAGATTTCCGCCATTGAAGATGGTAGCGATGCCGATCCGGCCAAGTTGAGAAGGATAGCAGCAGCACTCCAGGTCCCCGTATCGGCCCTTTTGGAAACCGAAGTTTAAGCCGATTGCTGTTCCCCGCCGGTTGACGACGGGCCTGCGGCAAGCTTTTGACGCCGATCCGGGTGCGTTGCCCTTCAGTAACCGCCCGCACCGGCGATTTCCGGCAGAGCCGGAAGAGCCCTCCACCAAACAGAATGAACACTGCATCGATCGGCTGCCAGCCACCAAGCGCCGTAGGGCAGCGTATATTCGTTTCTGGCACGGCAGCCACCTGATTGTCTTTTCCGCGAAATATACTGATAACGGGCCCAACGATGAGTCGGGCCTGCAGGAGCCGGTCAGCGGCTGCGAAGAGAGGAACGGGACAGGATTTTGACACCGCAGGCCCAGGATCGGACGCTTGAACTTCGGAATGTGA
This sequence comes from Hyphomicrobiales bacterium, assembly GCA_900473045.1. Classification (GTDB taxonomy): domain Bacteria; phylum Pseudomonadota; class Alphaproteobacteria; order Rhizobiales; family Rhizobiaceae; genus Pararhizobium. The sequence goes on along the minus strand of UCKS01000012.1, from coordinate 64,963 downwards.
GCCGCCGTTTCGGCGCGACCGTTGCGCTTGATGACGTATCGCTGACGATTGCGTCCGGTGAAATCATCTGCCTCGTCGGCCAGTCCGGTTGCGGAAAATCGACCTTGCTGCGGATGATTGCCGGGGTGGATGTTATCGATGGCGGCCGTATCCTGCTGAATGGCCAGGAAGTTTCCGGCCCCTCGCGCTTCGTCGAGCCGGAAGACCGCAAGATTGGCTTCGTGTTCCAGGACTACGCTCTGTTCCCGCATCTGACCGTCGAGCAGAATATCCTGTTCGGTCTAAGGCGCCGCCCGAAACAGGAAGCGACGGCCAGAACGGCTGAAGTCATCGCCCATATCGGCATTGTGCATCTCAAGGAACGGTATCCGCATATGCTGTCGGGCGGCGAGCAGCAGCGTGTGGCTCTTGCCCGCGCGCTGGCTCCGCAACCGGACATTCTGTTGATGGATGAGCCGTTTTCCAATCTTGACCGGGGGCTGAGGGAAAAGGTTCGTGATGAAACGCTGTCGCTGCTGAAAGGCCTCGGCACGACGGTGATCATGGTCACCCATGACCCGGAAGAGGCGCTTTCGGCCGGCGACCGGGTGGTGTTGATGAAGGCTGGCCGGATCGTTCAGGCCGGTTCGGGTTACGATCTGCATGATCGCCCGGTGTCTGCCTATGCCGCCGAATTCTTCTGCGCTTTCAACAAGGTTTCCGGCGCCTATCGCAACGGACATGTCGAAACCGCTATCGGCCGTTTTGCCCAAGCGCTCGACGCCGGTGACGGGACGCCGTTAACGCTTTACATCCGTCCGCAGGGCATTTCGGTCACTCCGGGTCCGGGGGGCGATCTTTCCGGGCAGCTGAAAAGCCGCATGTTCCTCGGCGAAGTCGAGCAGCTTGCCATCAGCGTCGATGGGCTGGAGCAGCCGCTGCAGGTGCGAACCATGCACCGCTTGCCGCCGGATACAGAGACGGTTGGCCTTTCGGTTTTGCCAGATAGCTGGCTGGTGTTTCCGGCAGCGTAGGCGGGCACGCACTATCGGCGAGGCTGTTTACGGTAAAATCAATGGCTTAAACTTGACTGCTTTCATCAATTAATGCTCGACAGCTTGGCATCGTCCATCTGGAGAGAGTTATGAACACGTCAAGCGTCGCAAAATCCACCCTGTTTATGGCGTCATTGCTCCTCAGCACGAGCGCTGTTTCGGCTGCCGAACTCAATATCTACACGACCCGCGAGCCGGGCCTCATCCAGCCGCTGCTCGATTCGTTCACTGCAGCGACAGGCACCAAGGTCAACACGGTGTTCATGAAGGACGGTCTGGCTGAGCGCGTCGCCACCGAAGGCGAAAGCTCGCCGGCCGACATCCTGATGACCGTCGATGCCGGAAACCTGATCGATCTCGTCGAAAAGGGCATCACCCAGCCGGTCGAATCCACCGTTCTGACCGAGTCGATCCCCGCGCAGCTGCGTGACGCCAACAATCACTGGTTTGCGCTGTCGATGCGCGCCCGCGTCATCTATGCCGCCAAGGACCTCGACCTGACGGCCTTCAACTATGAAGACCTGGCCGATCCGAAATGGAAAGGCAAGATCTGCATTCGCTCCGGCCAGCATCCCTACAACACGGCTCTGTTTGCCGACCACATCGCCCATTACGGTGCTGAAACAACCGAAAAGTGGCTGACGGGTCTCAAGGACAATCTTGCCCGCAAGGCGGCCGGTGGCGACCGTGACGGCGCCAAGGACATTCTCGGTGGTATCTGCGACATCGCTGTGGCCAATTCCTACTATGTCGGCCTGATGCGCTCGGGCAAGGGCGGCGAAGAGCAGGTCACCTGGAGCAACGCCATCAAGGTCATTCTGCCTACGTTCAAGGACGGTGGTACGCAGGTCAACATCAGCGGCGCTGCCGTTGCCAAGAATGCACCGAACAAGGCCGAAGCCGTCAAGCTTCTGGAATATCTCGTCTCCGACGAAGCCCAGAAGATCTTTGCGGAGGCCAACTTCGAATATCCGGTCAAGGCCGGTGCTGCGGTTGATCCGATCATCGCTTCGTTCGGCGAACTGAAGATCGATTCCAAGCCGCTGACGGAAATCGTCAGCCATCGCAAGCAGGCAAGCGAGTTGGTCGACAAGGTCGGCTTCGACAACTAAAAGCCCAAAAAAGCGCCCGCTTTGTCGCGGGCGCTTTTTCTTGCCGCCACAGAGATGGATTTCCGCCGATGATCAGCGCCGTGCGAAGCTGGCCCAAAGGCCGCGCCGGAACCCGCTGGTTGCTTGGCGCCGGCATCATCGCCTGTCTGGTGATGCTGCCGGTCATTGCGCTGTTCCTGCAGGCGATCCAGGGTTCGGCCGGGCTCTGGTCGCATCTTGTTTCGACGGTATTGCCGACCGCCCTGGTGGATACCGGCATTCTCCTCGTTGGTGTCGGTCTGATCACTGCCATTCTTGGAACGTCGACGGCTTGGCTGGTTACGGCCTATGCCTTTCCCGGCCGCCGTTTACTCGAATGGGCCCTGTTGCTGCCACTCGCGGTCCCCACCTACATCATCGCCTACGCCTATCTCGACATCCTGCACCCGATCGGCCCGGTGCAGGGAGCGATCCGATGGCTGCTCGGCTATTCCAGCGCCAGGGAATTCCGCCTGCCGGACGTGCGCTCGATGACGGGCTGCATCCTGCTCTTAGGTTTCGTGCTCTATCCTTATGTCTATATTCCAACGCGGGCGATGTTCCTGACGCAGTCGGCCAATCTGATCGATGCGTCGCGCACGCTCGGCATTTCGCGCCGCGCCGTCTTCTGGCATGTCGCGCTGCCGCTGGCCCGCCCAGCCGTCGCCGTCGGTGTCAGCCTCGCCTTGATGGAAACCCTCAACGATATCGGTGCGTCCGAATTCCTCGGCGTGCGGACGCTGACCGTCTCCATCTACACCACCTGGATCACCCGCACCGATCTGCCGGGCGCCTCCCAGATCGCGCTGTCGTTGTTGATGGTCGTGGTGGCGCTGGTGGCTTTCGAAAAATGGGCAAGGGGCAAGCAGCGCTACTCGACCGGCGCGCAGCGCAGCCGGGCCTTCGAACCGCGCCGGGTATCGCCTGCAAAAGGACTGGTGCTGTTGAGTGCCGGGATCGTGCCGATTCTCATCGGCTTTGGTGCGCCGGCAATCTATCTTGTCAACGAAGCGTGGAAGCGGATCGAATTTGCCGGGATTTCGCCGCGCTTCCTCAGCGAAGCCTTCAACACCATCGTTCTGGCTTCCGCCGCGACGATCATCACCGTTCTGTTCGGCCTGCTCGTCGCCTATGCAAGCCGGTTGCGGCCGGGCGCAGCGACCGCTTGGCTGCAGCGGCTTTCGACTCTCGGCTATGCGGCGCCCGGCACGGTCGTTGCCATCGGTGTTCTGATCGTGCTCGCGACGTTCGACGGTTTCATCGATCGCACGGCGATGGCGTGGTTTGGCGTATCGACGGGTCTGTTGTTCATCGGCTCAGGTGCCGCACTGCTTTACGCCTATAGCGTCCGGTTCCTGGCCATCTCTGCCGGTGGTATCGATGCAGGGCTGGCGCGTATCCCCGTGTCCTTTGATCATGCCTCGCGGGTGCTTGGCCAATCGGCGGCAGGCACCTTTCGTCATGTGCATCTGCCGCTGTCGAAGGCGGCGATCACGGCGGCGGGTCTGCTGGTTTTCGTGGACTGCGTCAAGGAACTGCCTGCCACGCTGCTGTTGCGGCCGCTGAATGTCGAGACATTCGCGACGCATCTCTATGGCGAGGCCGCGAGGGGCACCTATGAGGAGGCGTCCATCGCGGCTCTGGCCATCGTCGCCATCGGCATACTCCCGGTTATCCTGCTGTCGCGGATGGGGCAGGGTCGCCAGTAATAGGGACTTACGATGGAGGCTGGAAAGCTCGAACTCAAACGGTGCGAAAACGTCTGTCGGCATTTAGGACCGAGTTGGCGATGGCGATATCTTGGACCGCGACGCCCGTCAGATCGGCAATGGTGATCTCGCCGGGACGAACCCGGCCTGCGCCCTTGCCAGCAAGCACGGCTCCAAGCTCGATACAGTTTTCAGCGGAAATCTCCCTGGCCCGGAACGCGGTGGAAAATTCGCCGTGATCCAGAGATTGTTCCAGGCTGTCGCAAATGCGGCGGTCGGCACGCACAACGAGTGCTGTTTCCAGCTCCTGCTTGCCCGGTGCATCGGCGCCGATCGCGGTAATGTGGGTGCCGGGCTGGATCCAGACATCGCGGATCAAAGGTTCGCGTGATGGGGTGGTTGTGATGATGATCTCGGCGTCCCGGCAGAGACGCTCCAGGTCGGTAGACACGGTTACATCGATACCTTCGCTATGAAGCACGCTTACCGTCTCCCGCGCTTTGTCTTCCGAGCGCGCCCAGACGCTGAAAGAAAGCTGTGTTTCCGGCATCGCCTGCTGCAGGCAACGGACCTGCCAGCGGGCCTGAATGCCGGCTCCGACGATTGCCACCCGCCGTGCATCCGGACGGCAAAGCGCCCGCGTGGCGATGGCGCCGCCGAGGCCGGTGCGCAGGTCTGTGAGAAATCCCTCATCGAGCAGGATCGCTTCGAGAACGCCGGTCTGCGCGGAAAATGCCAGCATCACGCCGTTTGATGTCGGCAGCCCGATCGCAGGATTGCCGTAGAATCCGGCCGCAATCTTGACAACGAATGTCGGATCGCCGGCGATATGGCCGTATTTGATATGGCAGTCGCCGTCCTTGTCCGCAAAAGCGAGATAGCCCACCGGTGGCATCACCGCCCGGCCATCGGATGCGGCGATATAGGCCGCTTCGAGGGCCGAAAGCCCACTGTCGAGATCGATCAAGGCTTCAATTTCTGATCGCGACAGGATGATCATTCGTCCGCCGATCGATCCTGGTTGAGATATTTGTAGACCGTTGCGCGGCCCAAGCCGAGGACGCGCGAGATGTAGGCGGCAGAGTTCTTGCCGCCGAATGCGCCATCGGCCGAAAGATCCTTGACAACCTGCTGTTTCTGTTCGCGGGTCAGGTCCGCGATGATCAACCGGCGCGAACCGGTCCAGTTTTGGATATATTCGTTGATGCGCTCGTGCCAGTCTTCCTTGAACAGGCTTGCCGGCTTGGCATGATCGACGGGGATCGAGGCGAAGGCGCTCAATGTCTGCATCACCGCATGAAAATGGGAGACGTCGGCATTGATGCACATCACGGCGATCGGCCGCTCGCTGCTATCGCGCAGGATGATGCTGATCGACTTGATCCGGCGGCCGTCCCAGTTGACCTTTTCATAAGGACCGAGAAGCCGTTCGGCCGGGCGGAAATCGATCTCGTGCAACAGCGATGGCTCGCCGATCTCGCGCTTCGAAAAATTCCCGGCAATATGCACCGCCGTCTCCGTTTCGAGATCGTGTAGCACGACCTCGACGAATGGCTGAAACAGCTGGGCGACGCCGTCGCAAACGGTAGCATAGGAGGTGAGTTCAGACTTCATCCTGTGGTTCTCAACCCCTCATGAAGTCCGCAAGGCGTTCCAACCCGGCTTCCAAATGATGCTTCTGCGCCCCGATGCCAATGCGGACATAGCCATCAAGGCCGTAGACATCGCCCGGCACCAGCATGACACTTTTTTGCTCGCGTACCCGATCGACCAGAACGGAGGAGTTGATGTCTGTGACATAGCGGACAAACGCCATGCCGCCGGCGCGCGGCGGCAGGTAGGAAAACAGCGTGTTGTGCGCTTCGATCCACGACGTCAGCAAAGCCCGGTTTTCCCGCAGCAGGTGGCGGCTGCGTGCCAGGATTTCGGCGCGCTTGGCCGGCTGCAACACGATGTTGGCGATATGCTCGCTCAGCGCCCCGGTGGTGATCGAGGTATAGTCCTTGCGCTGCCACGTGCCGTAGATTTCCTTGGCCGGGCCGACCAGCCAGCCGAGCCGCAGGCCCGGAAGCGCCATCGCCTTGGAAAGCCCGGCCGTCACCACGGCCTTTTCGTAGAGGTCGGCAAAGCTGATGGACTCTTCGGTGTCCAGTTCGGAACCCTTGTAGATTTCGTCGGCATGCAGGTAGACGCCGTGCTTGCGGGCAATATCGACCAGCGCGTCCATCGTCTCGCGCGGCAAGAGACTGCCGGTCGGGTTGTTCGGATTGCACAGGCTGATCATCCTGGTTTTAGGCGTCACGGCGGCGCGCACCTCGTCGAGATCGGGCAACCATCCCAGTTCCTCGCGCAGCACGATCTCCTTGACGGTGACGCCAAGCGCCTTTGCCCAGCCGCGAATCTGCAGATAGTTCGGCACGAACAGAACCAGCTCGTCGCCGGGCTCCAAAAGGGTCATGACCAGAATGAAATTCGCTTCCGCCGACCCATTGGTGACCATGACATTGTCGCCGTCGCGGCCTTGATAAAGCCGGGCGATGGTGTCGCGCAGCTCGACACCGCCATTGGTCCAGCCATAACCGAGTTCGACGTCATGCAGGCCGAGCAGCTGGTCCGGCGTCAACAGCTCCTTCAGCGAGTAGGGGTGAACGCCGCTGTCGGAGAGATTGAACTCCACGAGGTTTTCATAAAGCGACTGAACCCGTTCGAGCGTGAATTCCTCGATCTGCATGACTGGCGTCTCCGTGTTGGCTGCGAAGCTCGTTTTAGCATGTAGATCGTGGACAATAAAGTATATATTGGAAAATTTGTCTACATTGACTCTCGGGTCGGCTTGATGGCCCGGATGACATAGCGATGCTGTGTCGCGCGGGCCATCCCTTTGAGGACATTCCAGTGCTTGGCCTGCGTGCGGTGGATTTCACCAAGATCGGTATCAATGACGATGTCTTCAAACCCGGCCGCAGCCAATAGCCCGGCGACGGCTTCGGCACGGGCGCCTTGCGAAAAATACACCCTCGAAATGATGCTGCGGTGGGTGTCCATCATGCCGGGCGGAGCATGCAGCGGATCGCTCTTCAAAAGACCGCAGCGCTGACCCCAGCCGGCGATTTTCATCAGCGCGCGCTCGACCATTGTCGTGTTGACGAAATCGCCATCGATCACCAGCAATGTTCCGCCGGGTTTCAGCACCCGCAGCCATTCGGTAAAGGCGCTGGCCGGATCCACCAGCGTCCAGACCAGATGCCGGTTGATGATCGCGTCATAATGATCGTCCGGCTCCATGGTGTTTTCGGCGTCGCCGATGCGGAAGGTGATGTTGCGGGTACGGATTTTCGCTTTGTTGCGGGCGCGCTCCAGCATCGGTTCGGCCCAGTCGAGCCCCGTCACCTTGAAGCCGAGATCATCCATCAGATGCGAGATCACGCCGGTGCCGCTGGCCAGGTCCAGTGCCGAGCGGCCGTTGCCCGCGCCAAGATGCTTGACGATCAGCCGATGCCAGGCGGCGCGCTCTTCTTCAGAGAAAATCTCGTGTCCCGGCGATTGATCGAAGGTTGCCGCACGCGCCGACCAATAGGCTTTGATCTCGTCGCGCAGGTCATAATTCGAGAGACGGGGCATGTCGGTCATTAGAAGCTGCCTTGCATTGAAGTGTGAGCTGTCGGTTTCTGGAAAGCTTCTAAAAGATAAATCTTGACTGTCAATGTCATGAAATCTACCAAGCCTCCAGTTCCCCGATGGAGTTGAAAACGATGGGTATGTTCGGCAAGGCGGCCTTTGTCGCCGTGGGTCTCTGCGCGCTTTTTTCCAGTACAGTGCTGGCCGGTGAAAAGGTCGTCATCAAGGATATAACCGGTCGCGACGTCGAGGTCAGCGTCCCCGTCGAAAACGTCATTCTCGGGGAAGGCCGGCAGATCTATTTCGTCGCCGCGCTGGACCGGGATGCGCCTTTCAAGCGTATCGTCGGCTGGCGGGACGACCTGTCAAAGGCCGACCCGGAAACCTATGCCGCCTATCTCGCCAAATACCCGGAGATGGCAAAGCTGCCGACATTCGGCGGCATGAAGGATGGCACGTTCGATATCGAACAGGCCATTTCGCTGAAGCCCGACGTCGTGATCATGAACCTCGATGCAAAGACCTCGACCGAAGAGGCCGGCTATATCGAAAAGCTCAGCAAGGTCGGCATTCCGCTCGTCTATATCGACTTCCGCGAAAAGCCGATGGAAAACACCGAAGCCAGCATGCGAATCATGGGCAAGTTGCTTGGCCAGGAAACCAAGGCGGATGACTTCATCAATTTCCGCGCCGATAGCATCGCTAAGGTGACCGACGTGCTGGCCAAGACCGACATGGTCCGACCCGTCGTCTTCGTCGAGCGCGCCGGCGGCTATTCCGATGATTGCTGCATGTCGTTCGGCAACGAAAATTTCGGCAAGATGGTCGAAATCGCCGGCGGCACGAACATGGCCAAGGACATCATTCCGGGTACGTTCGGTGCGGTCAATCCGGAACAGATCATCGCCTCCAATCCGGATCAGATCATCATCACCGGCGGCAACTGGCAGGGTTATGTTCCCGGTGGAAACTGGGTCGGAGTCGGCTATGGAGCCGATCTCACCGAAGCGCACCGCAAGCTTGAGAACCTGACCAAGCGTCCGGCATTCACCGGCGTCAAGGCGGTCAAGGACGGCAATGTCCACGCCATTTGGCACCAGTTCTACAACAACCCGTATCAGTTCGTGGCGATCCAGGAGATTGCCAAATGGCTGCATCCGGAACTGTTCAAGGATCTCGACCCGGAAGCGACGTTCAAGGAACTGCATGCGCGCTTCCTGCCGCTGGACTACAAGCCCGGCTACTTCGTCTCCTTGAAGGGCGAATAACCAATGGCCATTGCCGCCGAACAGCGCGAAACGACAACTGGGGGCACCCAGTACCGCGCCCTGGCTTTTCGCCGGATCGTGCTGATCTGCGGCATGGTCGCGGCCCTGCTTCTCAGCGTTTCCATCGACATGGCGCTGGGGCCGGCCAATTATACCTTGAAGGAGGTGCTGACCTCCTTGTTTTATGCCGGTTCGGTCAGTGATCAGCTGCGCGTCGTCATCTGGGATATCCGCATGCCGATCGCGGTGATGGCCGTGACCGTCGGCGCGTCGCTGTCGGTCGCCGGGGCGCAGATGCAGACTATTCTCGCCAATCCACTGGCGAGCCCCTTCACGCTGGGAATTTCTGCCGCTGCCGGATTTGGCGCAGCGCTCGGCCTTGTCGGCGGTGTGGCGCTGTTTCCGGCTGCTGTGCAGTTCATGATCCCGATCAATGCCTTTCTGATGGCGATGGCGGCGGCTTTGTTCATCCACTTCGCCTCCACCATGCGTGGCGTCACGGTCGAAACCATCGTGCTGCTCGGCATCGCATTGGTCTTCACTTTCAACGCGCTGCTGTCGCTCCTCGAATATCTGGCCTCCGAACAGGCGCTGGCTGCTGTTGTCTTCTGGACCATGGGCAGTCTCACCAAGGCGACATGGCCGAAGGTCTGGATCACCGGCGCGGTGCTTCTGTTCGCCCTGCCGCTGTTTGCCCGGCAGGCCTGGGCGCTGACCGCGTTGCGGCTGGGTGAAGACAAGGCGGCAAGTCTTGGCATCAATGTGCGTGGGTTGCGGCTGCAGACGATGATGACTGTCAGCCTGCTTGCCGCCATTCCCGTCTCCTTCGTCGGGACGATCGGGTTTGTCGGCCTGGTCGGCCCGCATATCGCCCGCATGCTGGTCGGCGAGGATCAGCGGTTCTTCCTGCCCGCCTCTGTGCTTTGCGGCGCACTGCTTTTGTCAGCCACATCCGTCGTGTCGAAAACGCTCATCCCGGGCGCCATCCTGCCGATTGGGGTGATTACCGCGCTGGTCGGCGTGCCGTTCTTCTTCATCCTGATCTTCACCAATCGGAGGCGGGCATGGTAGGTCTTGCACTCAAGGGCGTCGGGGCCAAATACGGCAAACACGTCGTGCTGTCGGATGTCGATACCGATGTCCTCAACGGTGGCGTCATGACTGCCGTCATCGGTCCGAATGCAGCCGGCAAATCCACCTTGTTCAAACGCATTGCCGGGCTCGCCTCGGGGCCGGGAACTGTTGTCCTGTCCGATACGCTGAAGGGGCAGGAAGCCATCTGCTACATGCCGCAGGATACCGGCGCCAATGCCGTCCTGACGGTCTACGAATCCGTGCTGCTCGCCAGCAAGCAGGGCTCGAGCTGGAAGGTGCGCGACAGCGAGCTTCTGGAGATCGATCACATCCTGCAGGCCCTGCGGATCGACGATCTTGCGTTTCGCGGCCTTGGCGAGCTGTCCGGCGGCCAGCGGCAACTGGTGTCGATTGCCCAGGCACTGATCCGCAAACCGGAAATCCTCCTGATGGACGAGCCCACCTCGGCGCTCGACCTGTTTCGCCAGATCGAAGTGTTGGGCTTCATGCGGTCGCTGGCGGCAAAGTCCGGCATGTCGGTGCTGATTGCCTTGCATGACCTCAATCACGCGCTGCGTTATTGCGACAATACCATCGTCATCGCCAAGGGCGCGATGGTGGCGAGCGGCCCGACCGGCGAGGTCATTACCGGTTCGATGCTGCGCGATATCTATCGGGTCGAGGCGCGGGTCGAGATGTGTTCGCACGGCAAGCCCGTCGTCATCGTCGATCACTCCATCCTCTGACAAATTCAATTTTCGACGCCCACATTCCGGGGCGATTGCGAATTCCGGAATCGGATGGTATGAGAAATCTCAATCGAGAAAGGAGGGCTGCGCAATGAACATTTTTTTCTGGCACCATCGCCAGCGTGGCCCCGTCAATGCCCTGCAAATGCGTTTGCAGGGCTGACCAAAGTCCGTTTCTCTTGAAAAAACCGTCTTCTGGTCTGCCCTTCGTGGCACTGCAGTGCTGATCCTGTTGGTTCGAGCTGCTGCATTTTTCTATCCGCCGCGCGCATCGCATCGATGATGGCTTGAGAGCCCTCGATGGATGTTTGTGCGGCAAGACCAGAGACCGATCATGACCCTTATCAACATCCGCAATCTCGGCATCGTGCTGGGCAGCCCGTTGTTTTCCAAACTCAACCTCGTCGTCAATGCCGGCGATCGTATAGGCCTCGTGGCCGCCAACGGCCGCGGAAAGTCGACGCTGTTTCGCTGCCTTGCCGGCGCCCTTGAGGCGAACGAAGGCGAGATCACCAAGGCACGCGGCCTGACCATCGGCTATGTCGAACAGAACGTTCCCACCCGCCTGTTCGACATGCCCTTCTATGCCGCCGTGCTGGATGCACTGTCCGCCGACCAGCAGGAAAGCGAGAGCTGGCGTGTCGATGTCGTGCTGGAGGACCTCGATGTGCCGGAGGCCCTGCGGCAGCGGTCCCTGAAACAGCTGAGCGGCGGTTGGCAGCGCATTGCCATGCTTGCCCGCGTCTGGGTGACCGAGCCTGATGTGCTGATGCTCGACGAGCCGACCAACCATCTCGACCTCGGTAAGATCGCCATGCTCGAGGCGTGGCTGAATGCTTTGCCGCGCGATGTGCCGGTTATCATTGCCAGCCACGACCGGGCCTTCCTCGACACGGTCACCAACCGCACGCTCTTTCTGCGCGCTGAACAATCGCAGATCTTTCCGTTGCCGTACAAGCGGGCGCGGGTGGCGCTGGACGAGGCTGATGCTGCCGACGAGCGCCGCTATCAGCGCGATATCAAGGTCGCCGATCAATTGCGCAAGCAGGCGGCCAAGCTCAACAATATCGGCATCAATTCCGGCAGCGATCTCTTGGTCGTCAAGACCAAGCAGTTGAAGCAGCGGGCAGACAAGCTCGAGGATGCGGCAAAGCCGGCGCATCTGGAACGCTCGGCCGGAGCCATCAGGCTCGCCAATCGCGGCACCCATGCCAAGGTGTTGATGACGCTGGAGGATGCCACTATGCAGACGCCGGATGGCACCCTGTTGTTCAAGACCGGCAAGCAGTTCGTCTGCCAGGGCGACCGGATCGTGCTGCTCGGTGCCAATGGTGCTGGAAAGACCCGCCTTGTCTCGATGCTGCGCAAGGCGATCGAGCAGCCGGAGATGGCACAGGAGGGTATCAAGGCGACGCCTTCGCTGGTTCTCGGCTATGGCGATCAGGCTCTGGCCGATCTTCGTAACGACGACACGCCGATGGGAACGATCATTCGCCGGTTCGATATCGGCGACCAGCGGGCGCGGGCGCTGCTGGCGGGGGCCGGAATGTCCATCGAGCTGCAGGCGCGTCCGGTCGGCCAGCTGTCGGGCGGCCAGAAGGCAAGGCTCGGCATGCTGATCCTGCGGCTGACCAACCCCAACTTCTACCTGCTCGATGAGCCGACCAACCATCTGGATATCGATGGTCAGGAGGCACTGGAAGCTGAATTAATGGCACAGCAGGCGAGCTGCCTGTTTGTTTCCCATGACCGAAGCTTCGTCCGCGCGGTCGCCAACCGGTTCTGGTTGATCGAGAAGAAGAAGCTGGTCGAGGTCGACAGTCCGGAAGGCTTCTTTGCCGAGGCCGCCAAACAGAGCTAGGTGATCTTGGACGGCCGGGAAAGCGGCCGTCCAACCCCTGCCGCCAGGCCCGTTGGCGTTTGGCCGTTGCGCTTTGTGCATGATTTTCCTATAGCCGGGACACGGGATGACGCGCGCGCCGGTGTCCCGATCCCGTCTAGGCGTGTCCGGTTTCGCAATGCCCCATCCTCAAAAGCCCAAACCGGACGGCCGTTTTCGAATGTTCGTACCTATTCTGGCCGGCGCCACTTTGCGCGAGCGGCTGATTGCCTGTGTTGGCGCGCTGATCGGCATCGGCCTGACTGGCCTGATCAGCAGCTATCTGCTCGGGCAAGGGCCACATCTGCCTCTGATCGTGGCGCCGATGGGCGCGTCGGCCGTGCTGTTGTTTGCGGTACCGGCCAGTCCTCTGGCGCAGCCGTGGTCGATCATCGGCGGCAATACGATTTCGGCGCTGGTGGGCATTATCACCGCCTCTCTGATCCGCGATCCGGTCATTGCCTCCGGCGTCGGCGTGGCGCTTGCCATCGCGGCAATGTCGCTGGCGCGCTGCCTGCATCCGCCCGGCGGGGCGGCGGCGTTGACCGCCGTGCTCGGCGGGCCGGTCGTTGCCGGTTGGGGGCTGTTGTTTCCGTTTGTGCCGGTAGGGCTCAATTCCTGCATTCTTGTTGCGCTCGGCCTGCTATTTCACAAGCTTGCCCGGCGCAACTATCCGCATGTCGCGGCCATAGCGGCGGTCAACACACACCAGACGGCAGATCTGCCGGCATCGCTGCGCGTCGGCTTCCGCGAGGAAGATCTCGACGCAGCCCTTGCCGCATTCGACGAAACCTTCGATATCGACCGGGGGGATCTTAGCCGTTTGCTGCAGCAGGTCGAGCTTCAGGCAACCATTCGCGCCCATGGCGATATCCGCTGCGCCGACATCATGTCCCGCGATGTCATCTCGATTGGCGCCGATGCCGATCCTGCCGACGCACGCGCGCTGCTTTTGAAGCACAACATTCGCACGCTACCGGTCATGGATGAGAACGGTTATTTGGCCGGGACGATCGGTTTGCGGGAATTGTCGAAGCATGCCGATCGTGTCGGCGACATCCTGTCGAAGGCCGCCACCGCTTCGGAGACCGATCCGGCATTCTCGCTGTTGCCGGTTCTGACCGACGGGCACGCCCATGCCGTGATCGTCATCGATAGCGAGCATCGCATTCTTGGTCTGATATCCCAGACCGACCTTTTGAGTGCGGCAGCACGCGCTTTGCCAAACAGTCGCGCCAAACCGTAGGGTGCCGCTCGGGCCTCGATAGGGCAGCACCTGTTAGTGTCTGCCCTATACGTGGTTTTCAGAGACCGGCGATTTTCATCAGGTCTTCCCGTGCGCCGGGAGCCGTGGCCAGCACCGGCGAACCCTTGGTCAGCTGCTCTCCCTCGACGGGGAAGGGGTGATACCAGCCGCCCGCCTCCTTGACGAGGCAATAGCCGGCGAGGCAATCCCAAGCGTGCATGTAAGGCTCGTAATATCCGACAAGACGTCCGGCTGCGACATAGGCAAGCATTAGCGCCCCGGAGCCGTTGCGGATGAAATTGCCGCCGGCTGCCAAAAGCTCCTCGACCATTTTGCCGACGAAGGCAGGCGTCACATAGTTGTTGGCGCCGATGCCGGTGACTGCGTTGCGTATGGTGCGGGAGGGGTCAAGCGTCAGCACCCGGCCATTGAGTGTCGCGCCCTTGCCGCTTGCACTGGCATAGAGTTCGTCGTGGCAGGGCGCGCAGATGACGCCGATCACCGGTTCGTTGTTGTGCAGCACGGCGATCGAGACGCACCAGTTCGGCATGCCGTTGACGAAAGGGCTGGTGCCGTCGATCGGATCGACCACCCAGGTATAGCCGGTATCGCCGGGAGCAAGACCATATTCCTCGCCCAGGAACCCGTCGCCCGGGTTAGCCTCGGCGACGCGGGCACGAATGAGGTTCTCGACCTCGCGGTCGGCAATGGAGACAACGTCCTGCAGGTCGCGCTTGGTTTCGATCACCAGCGTCTCGCGCCTGTTGTAATAGTCGAGTGCAACGGCACCGGCTTCCTTGGCGATAGCCTGTGCCAGGGCGAAACGCGCGTCGAGCCCGGAGATCTGCAATGTCATGAAATGGTCCTTCTATAATATTGTATGGCTCAGCCGTTGATGATGGCGATGCCGCGTCCCTTGAAGCCGATAGCGACTTCGGTTGCTGGTGCCAAGGCCCGCTCGACGGCCGGATCGACGACGAAAAGCCTGCCTGTGCTTGTCTCTACCTCGTATTCGACATGGTCGCCGAGATAGGCAGCATGGGTGATCTGTCCCGGAAAGGCAGCACCCGATGCCGGCTCCAGCGTGATCGAATTTGGCCGCACCGCAAGCTTTGCCGGTCCGGGCCTGGCATTGCGGCTGGGTACGCGGTGTTCGAGCCCGCCGATGCGGATGGTGGCGTCGGCGCCATCGACGCTGATGACGTCGCAGGCAACCACATTGGCCTCGCCCATGAAGTCGGCAATGAAGGCCGAGGCTGGCGCCTCGTAGAGGTCACGGGGTGAGCCTTCCTGCGCGACCACCCCGTCCTTCATGATGACGATCCGGTCGGAGACGGCCAGCGCCTCGTCCTGGTCATGGGTCACATAGACGGCAGTAAAGCCGAGGCGCTGCTGCAGGTCGCGGATTTCGGTGCGCACCTGGCGGCGCAGGCGGGCGTCAAGGTTGGATAGCGGCTCGTCGAGCAACAGCACCTGCGGTTCGAGCACGAGAGCGCGGGCAACGGCGACGCGCTGCTGCTGGCCGCCGGAAAGCTCGGCAGGGAGTCGCCCGCCCATACCGGCGAGACCGACCAGCTTCAGACCCTCTTCCGCCTTTTCACGCGCTTCCTTCTTCTTGAGGCCGGAGGATTCCAGGCCATAGGCGACATTGTCGAGCGAACTCATATGCGGAAACAGCGCATAGGACTGGAACACCATCGAAACGTCGCGCTCGTTGGCCGGCAGCATGGTCACGTCCTTGCCGCCGATCAGGATCTTGCCGGAGCTTGGATGTTCAAGGCCAGCCAGCATGCGCAGTGTCGTGGTCTTGCCACAGCCGGAAGGCCCGAGCAACGTGACCAGCTGGCCAGGCTCGATGGTCAGCGACAGGTCGTGAATGGCGGTGAAGGCACCGAACTGTTTCTTGATGTTCTGAAAGACGACCGAGCCGGAGCGAGAGGTGATCATACGGTTTTCTCCTGACCGAGCGAAAGGGAAGGGGCTGTGGTGACGCCGGCAACGCGATTTTCGCGCCGCAACCGGCGTTCTCCGACGAGAAGCTGGAAGCCGGCGATAACGACAATCATCACCACGATCAGCATCGAGGAATAGGCGATGGCCACGCCGTACTCGCCGTTTTCGACGAGACCAACGATATAGGAGGTCGCCATGTTGTATTCGGCGCTGACGAGGAAGATGACGGCGCTGATCGAGGTGATGGCCCGCACGAAGGAATAGACCAAGGCCGCGGTGATCGCCGGGCGCAATAGCGGCAGGATGACCTTGCGGATCGTCCTGAAGCTGTTGGCGCGCAGGGTCAGCGACGCCTCGTCGAGGCTCTTGTCGAGCTGGCTCATCGCCGCCACGCCGCCGCGCACGCCGACCGGCATGTTGCGGAAGACGAAGCAGGCAATCAGGATCAGTGCCGTGCCGGTCATTTCCAGCGGCGGCAGGTTGAAGGCCATGATGTAGCTGATACCGATGACCGTGCCGGGAATGGCAAAGCTCATCATCAGGGCGAATTCGAACACATTCCGGCCGGCGAATTTCTGCCGGACGATCAGGTAGGCCGTCAGCAAACCGACGGCAGCCGTCAGCGGCGCCGAGATCAGCGCGATCTCGATCGTCGTCCAGAAGGAATTCCAGGCAACGCCGGTCCAGGCCAGTGCCCCATCGCGCATTTCGACGGAGAAGGCGCGGGCGTAGTGATCAAGCGTCAGTGAATTGTCCAGTCCCCAGGTCTTCACGAAGCCGCCGACCAGGATCATGCCATAGATGACGATCGTGAAGATCATCCACGGGATGACCATGGCATGGACGGCGATGGAGATCGAGCGGGGCAGCGCGATATGCGAGCCGCTGTCACCCTTGCCGGTCACGGTGGCGAAATTCTTGCCCGACAGCCAGTAGCGCTGGGCAAGGAACGCCGTCAGCGTGAAGCAGAGCAGGATGATGGCAAGCACGGCGGCGCGGGACGGATCGTTCTGCGAACCAACCACGGCAAAGAAGATTTCGGTCGAAAGCACGCCATGGCTGCCGCCGAGCACCAGCGGATTGCCGAAGTCGGCCATGCTTTCGATGAAGCCGATCAGGAAGGCGTTGGCGATACCCGGTTTCATCAAGGGTAGAGATACACGCCAGAAGGTACGCCAGCGGTCGGCGCGCAATGTCTGGGACGCTTCCTCCATCGAGGGGCTGACGCCTTCGACGACACCGATCAGCACGAGGAAGGAAATCGGCGTGAACGACAGTACCTGGGCGATCCAGATGCCGGTCAGGCCATAGAGCCAGCGGCCGGGCTCGATGCCGAACAGGTAGGACAGACTTTCGGTAATGACACCGGCGCGGCCAAACAGCAGGGTGAGCGCAAGGCCGATGACGAAGGGCGGGGTAATGATCGGCAGCACCGTCAAAAGCCGCAGGCCCTTCTTGAAGGGAAAGCGCGTGCGGGTGGCAACCAGCGCGAAGGCCAACCCCATGATGGTCGAGCCGCCGGCCGTCATCAAGGCCAGCCAGAGCGTGCGCCAGGCAACGCCGCAGCGTTCGCCGCCGACAACGCAGCCAAGGCTCCAGATCGAATTGTCCTGGATGTTGCGGGTAAAACCGTCCGGATTGAACGAGCCGTCGAAATCCTGGAAGGCGCCAACCAGCATGCTGCCGACCGGATAGAATACGAAGATCGCGACGAGGAGGACCAGGATGGCGATCGAGGAGACGACAAAGGCATCGCCCTTCATGACGCCGCGTTCGCCAAGACCGAAGGAGAAGATCAGAACGAAGGCGAATGCTGAAAGCACCGCGCCTGCACCCATGGATGGCTGGCCGTCGGACAGCGCGCCGAACAGTGTTTCGCTGATCGTCCAGGACCAGCCGGAAAAACCGATCGCCAGCCCCTGAAGTGTCAGAAACAGCACGCCGGCGGCGCCTGCCGTGGCAAGCAATGTTCCGCGCCGCATCGGATCGCGAATGAAGCGCGCGGCGACTGCAGCGGCCATGATCAGGCCGGCAAAGGCCAGCCACCAGCGGCCGTAGCTGAGGATTTGCAGAATGCCGGGAGCGACGGAGGCCTCGGTCGGAAAGCCGGAAAACCAGCCAAATCCGAGAAATCCGCCTTCGATCCGGTACCACGGAACCAAAAGGAAGGCGGCAATACCTATTCCAAGGACAATATCCAGCCTACGGTTGCGATGGTCCATGACGATCCCCGCGCCTTTTCATGATGCAAAATATGGAATTAGGAGTGGCCGGAGACCGCGCCGCAATCTGTGGAGGGTTGCGCGATCCCCGGCCGGGGAGAAACTTTGGGCAGGCCGTGGCAACAATAGCCCCGGCCCGACCGGTTTCTCTTAGTTGGCGTTGGCGCTGATTTCGCGATCCCAGCGCTCGAGCAGTTCCTTGCGCTTGGCCGGGTCGCCATAGGTCTTGAAGTCGTAGTCGATCAGCTTGATGTCCTCGAAGCGCGGTGCTTCCTTGGGGATTTCAGCCGTTTTGTTGGACGGCAGCTGGAAGGATTTCGCATCCTTCATGCGCGACTGCACGTCCGGCTTCAGTGCCCAGTCGTACCAGGTCTTGGCGTTGGCGAGGTTCTTCGCGCCCTTGACGATCGACATCGAGCCGATCTCGTAACCGGTACCTTCGCACGGTGCGACCGACTTGACCGGGAAACCTTCGGCCGTCTGGGCAACGGCATCATGCATGAAGACGATGCCGATCGCCGTTTCGCCGCGCGCAGCAGCCTTGACCGGGGCAGAGCCGGACTTGGTATATTGCGAGATATTGGCGTTGAGCTTCTTCAGATAGTCATAGGCCTGGTCTTCGCCCATGATCTGGACCAGCGAGGCAAGCGCTGTATAGGCGGTGCCGGACGAATTGGGGTTGGCGATCTGGATTTCACCCTTGAACGCCGGGTCGAGAAGGTCCGCCCAGCACTTCGGCTCCTTGAAACCCTTGGCCTTGAAAATCTCGGTATTGTAGCCCCAGCCGAGCGCGCCGGCGTAGACGCCGACTGTCTTGTAGCCGGAGCTTTCCGCCTGCTTCTTGGCCCAATCCTGCAACTGGTCGAGCATCGGCGACTTGTATTCCAGGGTCAGGTTTTCAGATGCGGCCTGCAGATGCGGATCGCCGGTTCCTGCCCACCAGATATCGGTCTTCGGGTTGCGCGCTTCGGCCCGGATCTTGGCATAGGTCTCGCCGGACGACAGGCGCACCATGTTGACCTTGATGTCGCTATGCGCCTTTTCGAAGTCGCCCTTCATCTGCTCGCAGATGACCACATCGGCCGAGCAGATCAGGTTGAGATCGCCGGCGGCCTGGGCCGAAAAAGCTGACAATGTCGTTCCGGCGGCCAATGCCGCAATGGCAATATATCGTGAACCCATGAAATTTCCTCCTGTTGAAGCAGCGCCTCCACGCCGATCGCTTTTTGCAAGCGTGTGCAAATGCTGCATGAGATGAAAACCGCTGTCAAACTAAATCTTCACAAAACTGTCGCATTTCGACCGATCGAACGCTTGCACGCAATTGCAAAATTGTGCAGATTGCACGCAAGAGGATGGACTGCGCCGTGTCACAAAAACTATTCGTCAGTGCCCAGGAAGTGGCGGAAAAGGCAGGGGTTTCACGCTCTGCGGTTTCCCGTACGTTTACCTCCGGTGCCAGCGTTTCTCCGAAAACACGGCAGAAGGTACTCGATGCCGCAGAGGCGCTTGGCTACCACGTCAATCACCTGGCCCGTGGCCTCATGCGCAACGAAAGCGGTATCGTCTGCCTGATCGTTTCGGAGATCGGCACGCCCTATCGCTCGGCACTGTTGCGCGCCTTGACGCAGCAGTTGCAGAATTCCGGTAAGGTCGCGATGTTGATCAACACCGACCGGTCGGATGGCAGCGTCGATCTGGCGCTCCGGCAGGCGATCCGCTACCGGGCCGATGCCTCGGTCATCCTTTCCGGCCTGCCGGACAAGTCGATCACCGATCTCTGTCTGAAGAACGGCCAGCGGCTGGTGCTGATCAACCGGGATGATGACAGGGAAGGGCCGCTCAAGATCAACCTGGATGACGCGGATGCTGCAGCACGTATTGCCACGGCGTTCGTTCGGGCCGGCTGCCGCAAGCTCGCCTTTGCCAATTCCCAGGCCGGCACCCCCAGCCTGATGGCACGCGAGCACGGCTTCGTTGCCGCTGCCAAGGCATTGGGCCTGGATGTGATCGTCGAACGGTTTGGCCATACCGGATATGAAAGCGGCCGCGTCGTTGCCCAGCAACTTCTGACCCGCAAGGAGCGCCCGGACGCGGTCTTCTGTGCCACCGATCTCCTCGCCTGCGGCTTCATGGATGCGGCCCGCCATCAGTTTTCGATCTCTGTCCCGGATCAGATTTGCGTGGCCGGTTTCGACGACATCGAACAGGCATCCTGGTCATCCTACGGGCTGACCACATTCGCACAGCCCGTGGATACGATTGCCCGCGAGGCCGTGTCCTGGCTGGTATCGGAGGATGCGGAGCCTGAGAACCATACCATCCGCCTGCATGCCGATTTGGTATGGCGAACCTCGATCAGGGGCGGGTGAGCCCAATGTGCGGCGCGCTGAAAAAATCATGGAAAAAGCCAGCGGCCTTTCTATCCGAACTGGCGCCTTTTACCGGCACCTTGTTCAAGGAGCGAATGCGCGAGCAATTCGCAGCGCTGTGCTATCGCGTCCGCGCTGAAGGCAGCATATTCGAAGTGCTGTTGGTGACGAGCCGTGACAGTGGCCGCTGGATTATCCCCAAGGGTTGGCCGATGGCGGGCAAAAAGCCGCATGAGGTCGCGGCGATCGAGGCTTTCGAGGAAGCCGGCGTACGCGGAAAAGCACGAAAAAAGCCGCTCGGATATTTCACCTATCTCAAAATGCTCGACAACGGCCAGCGTGCGCCTTGCTGCGTTCAGGTCCATTTGCTTGACGTGAAGGAAAGCTGCGACGTCTTTCGGGAGAAAGGTCAACGCCTCAGCGAGTGGGTCTCCTGCGTCGAGGCGGCCCGGCGTGTTCGCGAGCCGGAGCTGAAGGGGATTTTCCTGTCGATGCAGCGGGCAATGCTATCATGACACGGCCGGACGATTGAGCGCAACGATAAGACCCGCGCTGGGTATCCGGCGCGACCGGGTGCAAACTGGCTTGTCGGGCGTTCAGCCAAACCGTTCCATTTCAAAACTCGCCGGTGCGATGGTGCCGTTTAGACGGCTCGTTTTCGCAAGCGTGGAATGACCTGCCATGCTCAAAGCCATGAGCAGGCCGGCGCCGACAACAAAGCCGAATGCGAGATAGGAAAACTTCGCGAGCATATTAGTAACTCCTGTTTATCTCATCCCTCGAACGCGGCGAGATGGAAAAGGTTCCGCTGAGATTGAAAGAATCGTATCAGGCGTCCTGCGATGTCATGGCGTAGGTGACGACCGGCGTTGCGATCCAAGTATAAGACCGCAGTTTGACAGCGGGAGTGGCGCACTGGAAGCTGACCATGCAACCGATGCATGGGTGGCCTGAACTATTGGCGCTGTTACTCCTAAATCGGGAGGCTTATATACATCTCATCAGAACGACAACGGCGCCACCAACTGGCTGCCGGGCCCGGAAAGCCCTAGAAAGGGGATTATCATGAACGTAGCACGCTCTTTCAACAATTGGCGCAAGTACCGTCAGACGGTCACCGAACTTGGCCGCATGACCTCGCGCGAACTGCGCGACCTCGGCATCGACCGCGCCGACATCCAGAGCATCGCCCGCGCATCTGTCGCTCGCTAATTGCTTAAAAACACCGCCTCCAGCGAAGTTTCCTGAAGCGCCCGTTGCCTCGCAGCGGGCGTTTCTGTGTTTGGCGCCATGGACGAAGGATAGTGCACCAGCGCCCGCGAGAATTTTCGGGATAACGTGCTCCAATTTGTCATTCTTGTTCCCACATGCATGTGCCAATCTGCAGCCGACTGATTCCGGGGGGCGAGACATTGGAACATGCTTTTCTGCGGCGGGCGGCATTGTCGCGGCCTGATGTGAATGCCGAAGATGCCACGCGCCTTTTTGCCGATCACTACGCTCTGTCGGGTCCGATCGCCGAACTCGGCAGCCAACAGGACCGCAATTATCGCATCGACGCGGCAAGCGGCCGCTTCGTCCTGAAAATATGCCGCGCCGACTATGCGACGGTCGAGCTTGAAGCGCAAAACGGCGCACTGCGCCATATCGCTGGCAAGGCCAATACGCCCCGCGTGCCGAAAGTGATTGCCGCTGACAATAGCGCAGACATCCTGTTCGTGACGGTGCGCGGCGTGGATTATCAGATCCGCCTGCTCGACTATATCGAGGGCCAACCGCTGACCCTGCGCAAACACTTGCCGGTGGTGACGGTCGCCGCGCTCGGTGCGCTGGGCGGCAAACTGGCCCTTGCGCTGGCGGATTTTACCCATCCCGGCCTGTCGCGCGACCTGCAATGGGATCTGCGAAACGCCGGACCGGTCGTCAGCCATCTCCTGTCGGCGGTGAAGGATGCAGATCGCAAGCAACGCATCAGCCAGGCGATGGATGCAGCCATGCGCCGGCTCGACGGGCTGAAGCCGGAGCTTCGTCAACAGGCTATCCACCACGACATCACCGACGACAATGTCGTCAGCCTGCCGAATGACAGCGGCCAGCTGATACCGGATGGCGTGATCGATTTTGGCGATGTCATCCATGGCTGGCTGGTTGCCGATCTCGCCGTCACCTGCGCCTCGCTGCTGCATCACGCCGATGGCGATCCGACCATAATCCTGCCCGCGATCAAGGCATTTCACGACGTTTTCCCGCTCAACGAGTCGGAACTGCGCGCTCTCTGGCCGCTGATCGTGGCGCGCGCTGCCGTCCTGGTGGCAAGCAGCGAACAGCAGATCGCGCTTGATCCGGACAACAGCTATGTCAGCGGCAATATCGACCACGAACGGTTGATTTTTGACGTCGCTGTTTCGGTGCCGTCAGCCGTAATGGAAATCGCCATCCTCCAGGCGGTCGGCCAATTGGGCGATCAGGGTGCTGAAATCACCGGAGAGCGTCTGCTGCCGGAAATCGAAGCGTCGGGGATCGCAGTGATCGCCCTGGACGCGCAAAGTGACCTGTTCGACGGCGTTGCATGGCCCCAGCCCGGCCTCGAAGACCAGCTGCTAAGGGCTGCATGGCGCGAAAACGGCGCCGTCTCGACGCGATACGGCGAATACCGGTTGACCCGGACGGCACTGCTTTCATCACAGCCGGCGGCGACATGCGCTCTTGGTGTCGATCTGCTAATACCGGCGGGCACCAGCGTGTCTGCGCCTTTCGGCGGCATCTTGAAACTCACCGATGGTGGCTTGATCCTGCTGGGGCGGGATGCGGCGCTGCATCTGTCCGGTCTCGACGCCTTGCCCGGCGCGGATGATTTCATCCATCCCGGGCAGCCGCTTGGCATGGTCACTGGCTCGGCCGGTGACCATGGCGTGTTGCGCGTCCAGCTCTGCCGCGACAAGGACCTCGTGCCGCCACCGTTCGTCTCGCCCGGTCATGTTGCGGCATGGAAGGTTCTGTGCCCATCACCGGCAAAGCTGCTCGGCCTTGATTGCGATGCGCCGGTGCCACAGAGCGCGCTGCTTCTCTCGCGCCGCCAGAGCCATTTTGCCAAACCGCAGAAAAATTATTACGAGACGCCACCGCAGATCGAGCGGGGTTTGCGCGAGCATATGGTCGATGTCGAAGGCCGCGCCTATCTCGACATGGTCAACAACGTCACCATCCTTGGTCACGGCCATCCGCGTCTCGCCGATGCGGTGCACCGGCAATGGCAGCGGCTGAACACCAATTCCCGGTTTCACTATGCTTCCGTCGCGGAATTTTCCGAGCGGCTGGCCGATCTTGCGCCGGAGGGCCTTGATACGGTGTTTCTGGTCAATAGCGGCTCGGAGGCCAACGATCTCGCGCTCAGGCTCGCCTGGGCAGCGAGCGGCAAGCGCAACATGCTGTGTCTGCTTGAAGGTTATCATGGCTGGTCCGTTGCCAGCGACGCGGTCTCAACCTCGATTGCCGATAATCCGCAGGCGCTGACGACCAGGCCCGACTGGGTTCACCCGGTGATGTCGCCCAACACCTATCGCGGACCGTTTCGCGGGCCGGGCTCGACTGCCGCCTATGTCCAAGCCGTCATGCCGACGCTGGAAAAGCTGGATCGCGATGGCAAGGGCCTGGCCGGTTTCATCTGCGAATGCGTCTATGGCAATGCCGGCGGCATTCCGCTGCCGCCGGATTATCTGAAAGATATCTACGCGATGGTGCGGGCACGCGGTGGCGTTTGCATTGCTGATGAAGTGCAGGTCGGCTACGGCCGTCTCGGGCATCATTTCTGGGGCTTTGAAGAGCAGGGCGTGGTCCCCGATATCATCACCATCGCCAAGGGCATGGGCAACGGCCATCCGCTCGGCGCCGTCATCACCACAAAGGCGATCGCCGATGCACTGGAGAAGGAAGGTTATTTCTTCTCCAGTGCCGGCGGCAGTCCGGTCAGCTCCGTCGTCGGAATGACGGTTCTCGATATCATGCGCGACGAGAAGCTGCAGGAGAACGCCCGCGCTGTCGGTGATCACCTGAAGCGCCGTTTGCAGGCGTTGGGCCAGCGGTTCCCTATCGTCGGCGCCGTGCACGGCATGGGCCTCTATTTGGGGCTGGAGTTCGTCCGTGACCGTGAAACCTTGGCGCCGGCAACCGCTGAAACGGCAGCGATCTGTGACCGGCTGCTGCAACTCGGGGTCATCATGCAGCCGACCGGTGATTATCTGAACGTGCTGAAGATCAAGCCGCCTCTTTGCCTGTCGCGCACGAGCGCCGATTTCTTCGCCGACATGCTGGAGCGTGTGCTTTCGGAAGGATGGTGAAGAAACGTTCGGTCCCCGGTTGAATTGCGCGGCCGGATCGGCTTAGCTCGCACCACATTCTTCAGGGCAAGCAGCGAGTAGCATCATGACGCAGACCGCCGATATCATCATTCTCAATGCCCGTGTTCTGACACTGGATGAGGATCGGCCCCGCGCCGAGGCGGTGGCAATGGCTGCCGGTCACATCCTGGCGGTCGGCACGACCGCGCAGATGGAGCCCTTTCGCGGGGCAGGCACGCAGGTGATCGATGCTGCGGGAGGCACGGTGCTTCCGGGTTTTTCCGAAAACCACATGCACCTGTTTTCGGGCGCTGCCGAACTCGATCATCTCCAGCTTGCAGGCGTGAGCGGACTTGCAGCACTGACCGATGCCGTGCGATCCTATGCCGAAGGCCGGGCCGCCGAAAAGGTGCTCTTTGCGCAGGGCGCCGATTACACGATCCTCGGCGACAGCGAACGCCTGACACGCCATCATCTCGATGCGATCCTCGCCCATCAACCGTTGGTTCTCTTCGCACCCGATCATCACACCGCCTGGGCCAACACCAAGGCGCTCGAGCTTGTCGGCATACTGCAGGGCGCCGAACTTGGACCCGGCAATGAGGTCGTGGTGGGTGCGGATGGCCTGGCGACCGGGGAGCTGCGGGAAATGGAGGCGTTCAGCCCGCTGCAGGCGGCCGGCGGGTTCGATCGCTACCGGCTCGGCCTATCGACCGGCGGAGAGCCCGATCCCTATCCGAACGAAGCCGAATGGGCGCAGGACATTGCCGTGATGCGGCGTGGCCTCGACTATTGCTCCCGCCACGGCATCACCACCATTCAGAACATGGATGGCAATCTCTATCAGTTGGAGTTGCTGGCCGCGATCGAGAAAGAGGACGGCAGCCTGCCGTGCCGGGTGATCATTCCCTTCCACTTCAAGAATTTCATGTCGATCGACATGCTGGAAAAGGCCTCCGAGCTTGCCCGCCGCTTCGACAGCGACTGGCTATCGTCCGGCGTCGTCAAGATGTTCTACGATGGCGTGCTCGACAGCTGGACGGCTGACATGGTGGAGCCTTACGCCGACAGGCCAGGCGATTGCGGCGAGGGCCTCTTTACGCCTGAAACGTTTCGCGATGTTGCGGTCGAGGCCGACCGGCGCGGGCTGCAGATCGCGGTTCATGCGATCGGTGACGGTGCGGTGCGGGCCGTGCTCGACGGATATGAAGCTGCGCGCGCGCAAAACGGCGTCCGCGATAGCCGCCATCGCATCGAGCATATCGAGGTTGTGCATCCGGGTGACATTGCCCGCTTTGCCGAACTCGGCGTCATTGCCTCGATGCAGCCGCCACATCCGCCGGGTTGCGCTGGCGTACCGTTGGAGCCGACCGTATCGCGCATCGGCCGGGATCGCTGGCCGGTCAGCTATGCCTGGCGCACGCTCAAGGACGCCGGCGCACATATCTGCTTTGCCTCCGATTGGCCGGTGTCGCCGATCGACCCGATCATCGGCATCGAGGCAGCTGTGACACGCAAACCCTGGGCGGACGGCGATCCCGACCAGTCCTTTTCCCTGATGGAGGCTCTTTCAGCCTATTGTGTCGAAGGCGCCTACGCGGAATTCAAGGAAGACCGCAAGGGAATGATCCGGGCAGGTTACCTGGCGGATATCGTCATTTTGAGCGGTGACATCGAGGCAACGGCTGCAAACGAGTTGCAGAGAATCCAACCCACCACCACAATTTGCGGCGGGCGCATCAGTTTCTCCTCGCGGTAATATTTTGATCAAAATATTGAGAATCCTGTTGTCAAGGCGGAGCCGCTGTGGTCACCTAGCGCAAAGCCGAAAAGGCGGGAACAGTAGCTTCATGCAACGGGTAGTGTGCCGTATATGGCGGAATTGAACGCGGTCGAAATCCGCCAGGTTTCTAAGATATTCGGTTTTGGCGAGTTTGCATTCGCCGCCGTCGACAACACATCGGTATCGATCCGGCAGAACGAGTTCTTTACGCTTCTGGGGCCTTCCGGATGTGGCAAGACAACCCTGTTGCGGCTGATCGCCGGGTTCGAGTATCCGACATCCGGCGAGATCATGCTGAACGGCGAGAACATCGCCGCCATGCCTCCTTTCAAGCGGCCGATCAATACTGTTTTCCAGAGCTACGCGCTGTTTCCGCATATGACGGTGGCCGAAAATATCGGCTTTGGTCTCACCATGCTCGGCAAGCCGAAGCAGGAGATCAAGGACCGCGTCGATGACATGCTCAAGCTGGTGCGCATGGAAGCGCTCGCCGGCCGGCGCACCAGCCAGATTTCCGGCGGCCAGCAGCAGCGTGTCGCGCTCGCCCGCGCCCTTGCGCCCCAACCAAAAGTTCTGCTGCTCGACGAGCCGTTGTCCGCGCTGGACTACAAGCTGCGCAAGGACATGCAGATCGAGTTGAAGCGCCTGCAGGCCGAGACCGGCATCACCTTCATCTTCGTCACCCATGACCAGGAAGAAGCGCTGACCATGTCGGACCGCATCGCCGTGATGTCGTCTGGCAAGATCCTGCAGGTCGGTAACCCCAGAGAGATTTATGATGCGCCGGCGGATCGTTTCGTCGCCGATTTTATTGGCGAAACCAATTTCCTGAAAGGCCGGATCAGTTCGGTGACGGGCGGTATCGCCGATGTCGATACACCGGTCGCCGGCCGCATTTCGGCAACGATGCCACAGGATTTCCACGCAGAGGGCGAGGTGACGGTGGTTCTGCGGCCGGAGCATGCAACGCTCTGCCCACCGGACCGTGCCGTCGCCAACCAGATGACCGGTACGCTCGAAAACGTCGTCTATTTCGGTACGGACACGCACTATCACGTCCGGCTTTCCGACGGCGAGACGCTGTTCACCCTGCGAGAGCAGAACAAACCGCTGCAGAGCGCACGGTTCAACCAGGGCGACACGGTTGGCATCGCGCTCGAAGCCAATGCCGCCCGGGTGTTGAGGAACTGAGATGACGGACATGCCGGGGACGATCGAAGCGGAAAAGAGCAGGGATATCCGGAAACGGTGGCTGCTCTCGCTTCCCGCCCTGCTGATCATCCTTCTCGCATCGACCGGCCCGCTGCTGATCGTTCTCGTCTATTCCTTCCTGACGCCCGGTCCCTATGGCGACGTGCAATGGCTGCCTTCGCTTGAGGGCTGGATCGGCGTCGTCATGGAGAAGGATATCTTCGACGGCACCTTCTCACTTGCCGATGCGCATGTGTCGATCTTCATGCGCTCTGTCATGCTGTCGCTGGCAACGACGGTTCTGACCTTGCTGGTTGGCTTCCCCACAGCCTATTTCATTGCCACTCGGCCGGAAAAAACCCGGGAACTCTGGCTGTTCCTGATCACCATTCCGTTCTGGACCAACCTTCTTATCCGCACCTTCGCCATCCTGGAGATCATCCGCAACGAAGGGCTGATCAATGGTCTGATGCTGAAATTCGGTCTGATTTCAAAGCCCGTCCAGATGCTTTTCACCGACGGCGCGATCCTCACGGGCATGGTCTATGTCTATCTGCCGCTGATGGTGCTGCCGCTCTATGCCAGCATGGAAAAGCTGGATTTCCGGCTGGTGGAAGCGGCCTATGATCTCTATGCCACGCCCTTCAGGGTGCTGCGCAAGATCATCTTTCCGCTGGTCAAGCCCGGCGTCATTGCCGGCTCGATCCTCGTCTTCATTCCGGCGCTCGGCGCCTATGTCACGCCAAGCATTCTCGGCGGCGGCAAGAATATGATGCTCGGAAACCTGATCGAACTGCAGTTCGGCCAGGGCCGGAACTGGCCGCTCGGGGCGGCACTGTCCATCACGCTGATGCTGATCGTCATGGCGGCGCTGCTTGTCTATGTTCGCAATGCGGGATCTCAAGGGAGCCGGCATGGCTAAGACATTCTCCATCCGGCGCCAGCGCGGCTTTACCACCATCGCGATGGCGTGCTTCTTTGCGCTTTACCTGCCGATCGCGGTGCTGGTGTTCTACTCGTTCAATGCGGGAGAATCGCTGGCGTCCTTTGACGGGATTTCGCTGCGCTGGTTCACCAAGGCCTTTCAGAATCAGCAGGTGATCGACGCGTCGATCCGTTCGCTGCAGATCGCCTCGTTTGCCGCTGTCGTCGCCACCATTGCAGCCACCATGGCGGCGCTGGCGACGACCCGGACCGAGCCCTATCGCGGCCTGACGCTGAAATATGCCTTCATCAACCAGCCCTTGATGATCCCCGAAATCGTCACCGCCGTCGCGCTTTTGATCTTCTTTGCCCGCGTCAAGATCTGGACCGGTTATTCCGGCCTTGGCTATCTGATCGCCGCCCATACGGCGTTCTGCATCCCGTTTGCCTATCTGCCGATCCGGGCGCGGCTGGAGAATATGGACCTGACGCTGGAGAAGGCTGCTGCCGATCTCTACGCAACCCCCTGGAACACCTTCCGCTATGTCACCCTGCCGCTGCTCTGGCCCGGTATTCTCGCCGGCTTCATGCTGGCCTTCGTGATTTCGCTGGACGATGTGGTCATCACCGAATTCGTCAAATCGGCCGGCCAGGACACCCTGCCGACCTACATGCTCGGCCAGATCCGCCGCTCGATTACACCGGAAATGAACGCGATCTCGACGCTGTTTCTGCTTCTGTCGGTCTGTGTCGTCACCGTCTTCTTCATCGTCAACAGAAAACGTGTCTAACGAAAGAAAAGGGAACAGCATCATGAAACGGATGACAGGGATCTTGGCCGTCACGGCCGCACTTCTCGCCTCCACCGGCCTTGCCCGGGCGGAAGGCGAACTCAACATCTACAACTGGGGCAACTATACCAGCCCCGAGATGATCAAGAAATTCGAGGACCAGTACAAGGTCAAGGTGACGATCACCGACTACGATTCCAACGATACGGCACTCGCCAAGGTCCGCCAGGGCGGTTCGGGTTTCGACATGGTCGTGCCATCGCAGAACTATATTCCGATCTGGATTTCGGAAGGCCTCTTCCTCGAGACCGATCCGGGCAAGATGGGGAATTTCAGCCACGTTGCCAAGGAATGGCAGAATCCCGAGTTCGACCCGGGCCGCAAATATACCGTTCCGTGGGCAATGGGCATCGTTGGCGTTGTCGTCAATACGGATGTCTACAAGGGTGACATCAACACCTGGGGTATCGTCTTCGACACGCCGGATGAGCTGAAAGGCAAGGTCAACGTTGTTCCGGAGATGACAGACGTCATCGATGCTGCCGTTCTCTATAATGGCGGCAAGAAATGCACCGGCGACCTCGCCATCCTCAAGAAGGTGCGTGATACGCTGGTCAAGGCCAAGCCGAACTGGGTGGCCATGGAATACGGCACCATCCAGAAGATGGGATCGGGCGATTTTGCCGCCTCCAGCGACTGGAACGGCTCTGCCTTCCGCCAGCGCCTGGCCAATCCTGCCATCAAATTCGGCTATCCGAAGGAAGGTTACGTCAACTGGAGCGACAATCTTGCTGTTCTGAGGGACGCGAAGAACGTCGAGAACGCCAAGCTCTTTCAGAATTTCATGATGGATCCGGCCAATGCCGGCATGAATTCCGGTTTCCACCGTTACGCCAACGGTATTGCAGGTTCCGGCGAATTCATGCCGGCTGATATGAAGGGGGCTCCGGAAATCGATATCCCGGCCGAGTTCGCTTCGGTCGGCGTTCCCTCGCAGACCTGCCCGCCGGAGGTTCAGGAGCTCTACACCAAGATCTGGACCGAGCTTCAGAAGTAAGCCTGCTTCAATCGCACTCCGTCCGTCACGGCGGGGTGCGTTTTCGTTTCCCGCCGCTGGATATCCCTATGAAAACCGTCTTCTCGCCCCGCCATCTCGGTCATGCCAACCAGCTTGAACTGGTCGCTGGCGCCATCGTTCCCGGCTTTGAGCTGACCTCGCGCGCCGAATATGTCTCTGCACGGATCAAGACGGTCGGGCTCGGGCCGATCCTGCCACCACAGGAGCATGATCTGGGGACGGCGGCGCGCATCCATCGCAAGGATTATCTCGATTTCCTGCCAACGATCTGGGACCGCTGGACGGCCGAGGGACGCACCGGAACGGCGCTGCCGTTCACCTGGCCGACCCGTGGCCTGCGCGGTGATGTGCCGCCGGAATTCATCGACGGGCTTTTGGGTTATTACTCTTTCGACGCCGGTTGCGGCATCGTCGAAGGCTCGTGGGACGCAATCAAATCCTCGCATAACGTGGCGCTGACAGCGGCCGGCCTCGTCCAGGATGGCGAGCGCTCCGCCTTTGCCCTGTGCCGACCGCCCGGCCATCATGCGGGTGCCGGCTTCATGGGCGGCTATTGCTACATCAACAATGCTGCGGTCGCGGCGCAATGGTTCCGCGACAACGGCGCCAAGCGCGTCTCGATCCTCGACGTCGATTATCACCATGGCAACGGCACGCAGGAAATCTTCTATTCACGCGCCGATGTGCAGGTGCTCAACCTGCATGCCGATCCGATGCAGGAATATCCCTATTTCCTCGGCCATGCCGACGAGCGCGGCGCGGGCGAGGGCGAAGGCTACAATCTCAACTACCCCATGCGCTTCGGCACGGATTGGGAGTGCTGGAGCCAGGCGCTGGAAGATGCCTGCGGCAAGCTGGTGGCCTACAACCCGGATGTGGTGGTGATATCGCTCGGCGTTGATACCTTCGAGAAGGATCCGATCAGCAAGTTCAAGCTGAAGACCGAGGATTTCGCCAAGATCGGCGAGCGCATCGCCCGTCTCAATCTCCCGACTTTGTTTGTCATGGAAGGCGGCTATGCCGTCGCCGAGATCGGCGTCAATGCCGTCAGCGTGCTGACCGGCTTCGAGGGCAACTGACCATGACTTCCGGCTCTGTGATGACCTTGGGCGTCGTCCAGTTCGCCTGCACGGACGATCTTGCGGAAAACCTCGCCACCGCCTCCCGCCTGATCCGGCAGGCCGCCGGGGAGGGCGCCAATATCGTGCTGGTGCAGGAGCTCTTCGAGAGCCTGTATTTTTGCCAGACGCAGAAACCCGTCCATTTCGCCAGAGCGCATGCGCTTGCCGATCATCCGGTCATCGCACCGATGCAAGCTTTGGCGCGCGAACTCGGTATCGTCCTGCCGGTTTCCTTCTTCGAGAAAAAGAACCAGGCCTTCTACAATAGCGTGGCGATGATCGACGCCACCGGAGACATCCTCGGCGTCTATCGCAAATCCCATATTCCCGATGGTCCGGGTTATAGCGAGAAATTCTATTTCCGGCCGGGCGATACCGGCTTCAAGGTTTGGCCGACCCGCTTCGGCACGATCGGTGTCGGTATCTGCTGGGACCAGTGGTTTCCGGAAGCCGCCCGCGCCATGGCGCTGATGGGCGCCGAAGTGATCCTCTACCCGACCGCCATCGGCTCGGAACCGGCACGACCAGATCTCGATACGATGGAACACTGGCGCATGGTCATGCGCGGCCATGCCGCTGCCAACATGATGCCCGTTGCCGCCGCCAACCGCATCGGCTCGGAAACCATCGGCGGCCAGTCGCAATCCTATTACGGCTCATCCTTTGTCTCTGGACCCGCCGGAGAGCTTGTCGCAAGTGCGCCCCGCGAAGGCGAGGCCGTTCTCATCGCAAGTTTCGACCGGCAAGACCTTGCCGATAACCGGGCCGCCTGGGGCATGTTCCGCGATCGTCGCCCGGAATTGTACGGTGTGCTGGCGACGGCGGATGGAGGAGACAGGACATGACGGATTTCAAACGCTCGGACGTGACGCTGGCCAATTGGCGAACGGCGCCCTTTTCGCAATGGGCCTTCCAGAATGTCAGCGAGGTCGTGCCCTCCGCCGTCATCAAGGCCAAAGGCCAGGGCCAGGCGCCATCCCGCGATCTCGCTGGGCTTGAAAACCTGCGGGTTCCGGGCATCGATGGCACGGGGCAATCGCTGGAAGAATTTCTGACGGCAAGCGAGACAGACGAACTCGTGGTGATGCGCGATGGGCGTATCGTTGCCGAATGGTCGGCGGATCATTCCAACCCCGGCCAGCCGCATATCATCTTTTCCGTGTCGAAATCGCTGACGGCTTTGCTTGCCGGAATTCTCGCGGGCAAGGGGGTGCTCTCCTTCGACAAGGTGGTGATCGATTATGTGCCGGAGGCCGCAGGCTCGGCTTACGCGGACGCGACAGTGCAACAACTGTTCGACATGGAAATCAGCGTCGATTTTGTCGAGGACTATCTCGATACATCCGGCGGTTTCGACCGCTATCGCCGGGCGACCGGCTGGAATCCCGACAGGCCGGACAGCCCTGCACCGGATTTGAAGAGTTTCATCTGCAGTATCGGAAAAGGCGGCTGGAAACACGGTGAAAAGCATGCTTACCGCTCCCCGAATACCGATCTCGCCGGCATCGTTGTGGAGCGTGCCGCAGGTGGGCGATTGCCGAGTTTGCTGAGCGAGCACCTCTGGCAACCGATGGGCGCCCGCGCAGATGCGATGATCACCGTCGATCGCATCGGCACCGCGCGTGCCGCAGGCGGCATGTCGGCGACAGCGCGCGATCTGGCCCTGATCGGCGAAATCATCCGCACGAAAGGTTCCGGCCTGAACGTCGAGGCGTTCATTGCCGATCTGTGGACCGGTGGCAGCCGCGAGGCATGGAAGAATGGCGATCAGACGAGCCTGTTTCCATCGGGCAGCTATCGCAACTACTGGTACGAGACCGGCGAGGGTGAGCTTGCCGCCATCGGCATTCACGGCCAATGGATCTGGGTCGATCCGGCAACCTCAACCGTCATCGTCAAGCTGTCGTCGCAGACGTTGCCGGTCGATGCTGAACTGGATCAGGCCATCGTTTCCATGCTGCGCAAAGTGTCCAGCGCCGCGGTCTGAGTTCAAACGGCCGCGGTCATTGCGCCGTCAACATCGGTGGCGGCAACGGGCCACCGGATCAGGGCTTCCGCGCCGGAGGCCGTCAGACCATAAATGCCACGGTCGATGCGCTCGAACCAGCCATAGACATTGCCGCGCAGGATGGTTGCGGCCGATGGCGTGATCGTCTTCAGATCCTTTGGACGTAAAGGTCCGCCCTGAAGTGCCGCAGCGCAGGCCAGCGCCTGCTGCCGGTAGGCGGTCATGATCGGCGAGCGCGTGCTGCCGCCCATGGCCGGGTCGCCCTTGCGCTTCTTGTGCTCATTGACCAGCCGCGACCGCTTGCGCGGGTTTTTGCGCGGCATCAGCGCATCCGGGCTGACAAGAACATCGACGGTACCGTTGTCGGAGACACTCAGCATGCCGAAACCGAGCCGCCGGCAGAGATTGCGGTAGCGGCGATCGCTTTCGCGGCCCTTTCCCTTGGCCGAAACGCGGGCTGCGATCCACACTTCGTCACTCGCTGCGGCCCTGTCGACAGCCTGAAGGATGAGTTCGAGATTGAAACTGAGCTTAAGTTCGCAGATGACCACGACCGGCGGCTCGTCGGGGCTAAGGCCGACCATATCGCAACCGGCGATCTCACCCTTGACGGTGTAGCCGGCGGCTTCGAGAAAACCTTTGATCGGCAGATAAAGCGTGGTCTCCAAATCATGTCCTCACATCGTCGTCTGCACGGTCTTGCCGTGATTTGCCGATGAGATCAATGAAAGGATGGTTTTTGCAGGGTTGGCCGAGCCGGGACTTAACCCGTTCCGCCGATGGACAGCACAACGATATCCTCTTCACGGCCAGCCACTTCGAACTCGACCGTGTCGCCGGGGGCGGCACCTTCGAGCGCGCGGGCAAGCGGCGATGTCCAGGCGATTGATCCGGTCGAAGGATCAGCCTCGTCTTCTCCGACGATGCGGATATCCCGGACCGCGCCGCCACGCTCGATCGAGACGTGCGTTCCGAACCGCACCAAGGCAGGTTCCTCGCCGGGTTCCAGGATCTCCATGCTAGCGCGCCGCGCTTCCCAATAGCGTAGATCGCGCTTCAGAGCAGCAAGCACCTCGCTGTCGCTGGTCGCGGCAGTCTGCTGGGTGAGCACAGCAAACATCTGCTCGATCTGCCGGGCACCGTTGGGCGTGACGAGATTTCTGGCGGTGCTGATCGGCCGCTCGGGAACGGGCGGAGGCGGGGCGTCGTCGATTTCCTTGGTGAATGCGCGGCTCATCGGTTTCTCCTCTCATACCAACGCATAGCACGCTTTCGGGTTCATTTGAGGCCCGACATATATTGTATGAGGAATTGATAATCCGGTGATTACACCTTCTTTTTCAGCTTTGTGCGCCGGTCGCGGATGAGGTGATCGACCTTTCCGGCAAGGGCATGATCCGGCTCGCTTTCGGCAGCCTCCCGCAAAAGCTCGGTCAGCCGTTTGAGCTCTGTCTCGTCGAGATGCTCAATGCCCATGAAACGATTCTCGGCTTCGCTGGTCAGGAT
The DNA here is from genome assembly GCA_900473045.1 of Hyphomicrobiales bacterium. Lineage (GTDB taxonomy): Bacteria > Pseudomonadota > Alphaproteobacteria > Rhizobiales > Rhizobiaceae > Pararhizobium. The sequence continues at coordinate 29,970 of UCKS01000012.1, read as the reverse complement.
CAGTTCGTCGAGCTTTGCCTGAACGGCCTTGCCATCCCGGTTCTGGGAATTCTGCAGCACGAAGACCATGAGGAAGGTGATGATCGTCGTTCCGGTGTTGACGACCAACTGCCACGTTTCGGAAAACCCGAAGAGCGGGCCGGTAAGGGCCCAGATCAGAATACCGGCGACGGCAATCACGAATGTCGCAGGTTTGCCGGTCAGCTGCGCGACCCCACCGGAAAATCTTGAAAAGAGACTGGGTTTTTCGGACATGGCATTCCTCCAACGGGTCGCGCCACGTCTTAAAGTCCCGGCGGCAATGGAAGTTCCTGCCGGGACCAGTCCGCATGAAGATATCGGCAGAATCACCCCTTCACGCCGGGTATCAGGCCGTCGATGCGCTCAACCGGCTTTCCGCCTCGTCCCAACTTCCGGTCATACGCAGGCTCGGCGATTGACTGTCAACAGGAGACGCCCAGCGCAGCGGCAGCGCATCCGGCCGCCGGATGATACGGCGTGGCGTGAAGCGCCAGAGACGTTCGGCCCCCTCGAACGCCTCGATTTCGGGCGAATCTAAAACAACGCACGCATCGCCGGAAAGCTGCAGCAGGTCGCCGGTGTCGAAATCGGCGAACACCAGACCGGCCTTGCCGTTGGCGAGGATATTGCCGAGCGTGTTGAAGAACAGGTTGCCGGCGAAGTCCGGAATCGTCAGCACGCCGTCGTTGCCGACCCTGACAAAACCGGGTTTGCCACCCCGGTGCGAGACATCCGCCTGCCGCTGTCCATTCTCGAACTCCGAATACGTCGCGACGAAAAATGTGTCGGCTGCGGCGATCATCTGCCGAGCCCCTGCATCGAGCGTTCCCAATGTCATTGGCCCGGTGACCGGGCCTGCCGAAGGAGCGCGGACAAAGTGGAAATCGCGCAGCTGGATATACTTCGGACAATTGCCGTAGGACTGGCCGACATCGACGTCGAAACCCTCACGCCCAGACCTGCGGATGGTTCCGTTCAGGCGATTGCGCCGTCGCGTGTGCAGTTCGATGCCGAGCATGCCGATCGCCGCACCATCGGCCATTCCGCCATCCGCCGGGTCGTCGCGCTCCCGGCTCAGGCGAACATTCAGGGTGTGCGGATCCGGGCTTTGCAGAAAACCCGGATTGGCCGCCCGTATCGTCGCCCATGCGTCCCCTCTGCCGTCGATGGTGCCCAGTACGATAAACGGAAGTTGCGGATAGAAGGCGCGATGCTGATCGATCAGGTGATCGCGCAGCACCCGGCGGCCAAGCTCTTCCATGCGCTCGGCCACTCCGGCCCGATGCTGCAGCACTTGCTCACCCGCATGCCACGGCGATGCCCGATCTGTCGTGTTGAGAGTCGACATTTTTTGATCCTTTGATGAACCGTTGGCAAGGCGCTGCGTGTAGCCCGAAGGGTTGTTCAGGCAGCCTCCGGAATGCCGATCTCGGTCTTCTGGAAGGCGACGAAACCGGGAAGGGCTTCGACACGCTTCAGCCAGGCACTGATATTGGCATAGGCGCCGCGATCGACATTGCCCTCCGGCGCTCGGGCGATGTAGCTGTAGAGCGCAACATCGGCGATGGTCGGCTGGTCGGCGGCAATCCATGGGCGGCCGTCAAGAGCTGTCTCGATGTGCTGCAGGATGAGATAAGCGCGGGCGATGACTTCGTCGGCATTGAAGCCCGCGCCAAAGACGGTGACAAGCCGTGCAGCACAGGGGCCATAGGCAATTTCGCCGGCGGCGATTGAAAGCCAGCGCTGTACGGCCGCCGCCCCCTTCGGATCCTCCGGCAGCCAGTCCTTCGCCGCCGTTTTCTTGGCGAGATAGACGAGGATGGCATTGGAATCAGCAATGATCGTGCCATCATCGTCGAGCACCGGAACCTGGCCGAAAGGATTGAGCTTGAGGAATTCCGGGCTCTTGTGGGCGCGGGCAGCAAGATCGACTTCGACCAGTTCCGTCTCGATCCCCAGCAGCGAGAGGAACAGCCGGGCGCGGTGCGCGTGGCCGGACAGCGGGTGATAGTAAAGTTTCATCGACGGTCTCCTTGGGACGTTGATTGTCCTTGGGAGAAAGTGTTTCTTTCTTCATGGAAACAGAAGTACGATAAGAGACAAGATATTATTCCATTCAATGGAACAATCAGGTGGAAGGGCCAAGGTGGACAGGCTTCAATCCATGCGGGTTCTGGTAAAGGCTGCGGATACGGGCAGCTTTGCGCAGGCGGCGCGCGTCCTCAACATGAGCCCTCCGGCGGTCACCCGTGCCATTGCGTATCTGGAGGACCTGACGGGCGCCCGGCTTTTCCTGCGGTCGACCCGATCGGTGAAGCTGACGGCGGCCGGCAGCCGCTATGTCGAGGATTGCCGCCGCATCCTTGCCGATATCGATGAGGCCGAAGCCTCGGCCGGCGGCTCTCATGCGACACCCTCCGGGCTGCTCACGGTGACGGCGCCCGTCCTGTTTGGCCAGATTTACGTCATGCCGGCGCTGACATCCTTTCTGACGCTGCATCCAGCCGTCAATGGACGCGCCCTTTTGCTCGACCGTGTCGTCAACCTGCTGGAAGAGGGCATCGATGTTGCCTTGCGCATCGGGCAACTGCCGGATTCCGGATACCACGCCATCAAGGTCGGAAGCGTGCGGCGGGTGATCTGTGGTGCGCCATCCTATTTTGAGAAATATCCGGTACCGCAGGTTCCGGCCGATCTTGCCGCGCATACCATCATTGCCAATACCGGTTCATCCGCGCCACAGGATTGGCGCTTCGTGGGCGGGGAGAACAGCCATGTCACGCTGCGCCCGCGGTTGTTCTGTAACACCGTCGATGCCTCGATCTCCGCAGCGCTCAACGGCTGGGGCCTGACCAGCGCGCTGTCCTATCAGGTGGCATCTGCGGTGAGCTCCGGAAGGCTCGATATCGTGCTTTCCGACTATGAGGAGCCGCCCATTCCGATCCACGTGATGCATGCCGAGGGCCGCCATATATCCGCCAAAACCCGGGCTTTCGTCGATTTCCTGGTGGCTGAACTGCGCGCCGACCGGAACCTGCAGGCGGCAACGTCACTGACCGCCGCTTAAAGCGCCCCAGTTGACAGAGAGGACATTTCGAATTACGACTGACGAAATTCAAAATTCGTCAGTCGTAATTCGAAGGTTTAACAATATGGACGGCAGCACGGATATCCCTGATATCGCGCGGCAGGAAAACATCACGCGAATTCTGGAAGCAGCCGAACGGCTGTTCCGGCACTATGGCTATGCCAAGACCAATGTTGCCGACATCGCGCGCGATCTCGGCATGTCGCCGGCCAACATCTACCGTTTCTTTGCCTCCAAGACCGAAATCCATCAGGCGATCTGCGGCCGCATGCTCGGCGGCAGTTACCAGCAGGCCTATGAAATCTCGCGTCTACCGATCAGCGCTGCCGATCGCCTGCGCCGCTATCTGCAGGCGGAATATCAGTTGATCGTGACCGCCATGCTCGATCATGAAAAGGTCCACGAGATGGTCATCGTCGCGATCGAGCGTGACTGGCATGTTATCGAGAAGCATATCGACCACATGCATGAACTGCTGGAGGAGATCATCCGCCAGGGTATCGCCGCCGGTGAGTTTGCCGAGCAGGACCCGGCGGTCGCAGCCCGATCCTTTGGGGCAGCGACCGTGGTCATGTGCCACCCGCAACTGGTGTCTCAATGTCTTTCCAAGCCGAACCGGGCGACGCCCGATGAAATTACCGAATTTGCCATCAATGCTTTGAGATGAACGCGGCCGTTAGCGGCCTGCTTTCCCGACTTCATTTTTGATCAGGAGTGCGAACATGCTTTCGCCAAGCCATAACTATATTCGTTTGTCCGCCGTTTCCATCCTGTCTGCCGCTGTTTTGGCTCTCTCCGGCTGCTCTGAAGAAAAGGCCGAGACCAAGGCAATCGTGCGGCCGGTAAATGTGGTCGAGATTGCCGCCATCGATACGTCGCGCACGCTCAGCTATTCCGGCACGGTCCGCGCCCGTACCGAGATGAATCTCGGTTTCCGCGTCAACGGCAAGATCACCGAACGCCTCGTCGATATCGGCCAGCGCGTCAAATCCGGCGATCTGCTCGCCCGGATTGATCCGTCCGACTACGAACTCGCATTGACCAGCGCCAAGGCAAGCCTCGATGCCACTGAGCGGCAGGTCGAAACGACGGAACTGGCACGCATCCGTGCCGAACAGCTGTTTGCCAAGAACGTTTCGCCGAAATCGCAGCTCGAACAGGCAACGCTCGGCTACAATCAGGCCGTTGCCACGCGTGACTCGGCGCGATCGGCGCTCGATCAGGCGAAGAACCAGGTCAGCTATACCAATCTGAAGTCCGACCAGAACGGCATCGTCACCGCGATCAACGCCGATATCGGCCAGGTCGTCGGCTCGGGAACGCCGGTTGTCAGCGTCGCCGTCGATGGCGAAAAAGAAGTGCTTGTCGCCATTCCCGAAACGGATATTGCCCAATTCAAGCCCGGCAAGGTGGTCACCGTCGGGTTCTGGTCGGATGCCGCCTTGATGCTGCAGGGCAAGGTGCGGGAAGTCGCCGGTAGCGCCGAGCCGCAGTCGCGTACATTCGCCGTCCGCATCAGCCTGCCGAATGATCCGAATGTGCTTCTCGGCATGACCGCCGGCATTCTCGCCGCTGCTGCCGATACCCAGCAACTGGTCTCCATCCCCTTGAGCGCGCTTGCCAAGAAGGACGACCAGCCGATCGTCTGGACCGTCGATCGCAGCGCCGAGACCGTGCATTCCCGCCCTGTCACGGTCGCCGACTTCACCAATGACGGCGTGCGGATCGCCGAAGGATTGAAGCCTGGGGATGTCGTGGTGACCGCCGGGACGCAGTTCATGACCGAGGGCATGAAGGTGAAGCTCGGCGGTGACGCCGCACAGCAATCCGCCGCCGCCGAAAATACAAAGCGCGTGCGATGACCCCAGATCCATCGAAAGCGGAATAACGCCGATGACCTCCTCCACCGACCAAAAGCAATCCTTCAACCTGTCGCGCTGGGCCATCGGGCATCCGAGCATCGCGCGCTTCCTGTTCGGCCTGATCCTGATTACCGGCGTGCTCGGCCTGATGCGCATGGGCCAGAAGGAAGATCCCGATTTCACCTTCCGCGTCATGGTCGTGCAGGCGGTCTGGCCGGGGGCGTCGATCCAGGACATGCAAGATCAGGTCGTCAACAAGATCGAGCGTAAGCTGCAGGAAACACCGCATCTCGATTTCGTCCGCTCCTATACCCGCGCCGGCAGCGCTATCATCACGCTGCAGGTCAAGGGCGATACCAATGCGGCGCAGGTGGCCGACGCCTTCTATCAGGTGCGCAAGAAGGTCGGCGATATCGCCAATGAGCTGCCGCAGGGCCTGCTCGGCCCCTATTTCAACGACGAATTCGGCGACACGTTCGTTACCCTGCATTCGCTGAGCGGCGAGGGCTACAGCTATCCGGAACTGAAGACATTCGCCATCCAGGCCCGCGACATGCTGCTGACGACGCCGGGCGTCGAAAAAGCCGTGATCATCGGCGACCAGCCGGAAAAGATCTATATCGACATTTCCTCCGCCGTATTGGCGTCGCGCGGCCTGACGCTTGCCGACGTGCAGAATGCCATCAAGGGACAGAACAATGTCGATCCGGCCGGCTCGGTCGATACCGGCACCCGTTCCGTGCGCGTATCCGTCGAAGGCGGGCTGACCAGTGAGGCCGATATCCGAGAACTGCGGCTGCGCTCCGGCAACGAAGTGACGCGTCTTGGCGATATCGCCACTGTCTCTTCCGGCCTTGAAGACCCCTATCAGCACAAGTACCGCTTCAATGGTGAGGACAGCGTGCAGATCGGCGTGGTCATGGCCAAGGGCTACAAGGTCACCGATGTCGGCGCCGCGATCGAGGCAACCTACCAGCGTTTCGAATCCGCATTGCCCTATGGCGTCACCGTCGCCCAGATCGCCGATCAGCCGGAAGTGGTCACCGAGGCCGTCGGCGAATTCATGAAGGCGCTCGGCGAAGCGCTGGTGATCGTGCTGATTGTTTCCTTCGTGTCGATCGGCTGGCGCTCGGGCCTGGTCATCGCCATTGCCATCCCGCTGGTGCTGGCCGCCACCTTCGCCATCATGTATGAACTCGGCATCGACCTGCAGCGCATTTCGCTGGGCGCGCTGATTATCGCGCTCGGGCTTCTGGTCGACGACGCCATGATCGTCGTCGAATTGATGGAGCGCAAACTGGAGGAAGGGCTGGACAAGCTCGATGCCGCCAGCTTCGCCTATTCCTCGACGGCATTCCCGATGCTGACCGGCACGTTGATCACCACGGCCGGCTTCATCCCGGTCGGCTTTGCGGCCTCGACCGCCGGTGAGTATGTGCGCTCGCTGTTCTATGTCGTCGGCATCGCGCTGGTCGTTTCCTGGTTCGTGGCGGTCTATTTCACGCCCTGGCTCGGCTACATGATCCTGAAGCAGCGCGCCCATGCCGGAAGCCATCACGACGTCTTCGACACACGATTCTACCGCCGCCTGCGCACCACCGTCGGCTGGGCGGTGCGCCACCGCGTCATCGTGCTGTCGCTGACGCTCCTGACTTTCGTTACCAGCCTCTGGGCATTCCAGTTCATCCCGAAGAACTTCTTCCCGCAGTCGTCGCGGCCTGAAATCCTCGTCGATCTCTGGCTGCCGGAAGGCACCAGCATCAAGGAAGTCGAGACCCAGGCCAAGGCGCTGGAAGCGAAGATACTCGACGACAAGGACAAGAAGTTCATCGCCACCTATATCGGCGAGGGCGCACCGCGCTTCTTCCTGCCGCTAGACCAGCAGCTGCGCAATCCGAATTTCGCCCAGCTCCTCGTCATGGCCAATGATGAACCGGCCCGCGAACGGCTGATCGTCAAGCTGCGGACCATTCTTGCCGAGGACTTCCCGTCGATCAGGGGCAAGGTCGACCGCCTGTTCCTCGGTCCGCCGACCGGCTGGCCGGTGCAGATGCGCGTCACCGGGCAGGACCGCGCCGAAGTCCGCCGCATCGCCGATCAGGTGAAGGCGAAGTTCGCCGAGAATCCGGAGCTTGGCGCCATCCACGATGATTGGCTTGAGCCGGTACCGGCGATGAAGCTTGTGATCGACCAGGATCGTGCCCGCGCGCTCGGGGTCTCGTCGCAACGCATCCGCCAGATGCTGCAGGCGACGATGAGTGGTGCGCCGCTCGACGATTTCCGCGATGGCGAGGAAACGGTTGCTATCGTTGCCCGCGAGCCGGACGCCAACCGTCACCTGCTGTCGGCCGTACATTCGATCTATGTCCCGACCGATTTCGGCAGCTATGTGCCGCTGTCGCAGGTGGCCAAGGTCGTGCCCGTTCTCGAACAGGGCGTCGAATGGCGCCGCAACCGACTGCCGACGATCACGGTGCGCGGCACGCTGCCCGATGGCGTGCAGCCGAACGACGTGGCGATGAAGATGTATGCCGACATGAAACCGCTGCGCGACAGTCTTGCCCCCGGTTACGCGGTCGAGATCCAGGGCGGCGCGGAGGATGCGGCCGAAAGCCAGCAATCGATCGCCGACAAGGCACCGGTCATGCTCGCCGTCATCGTCGTGCTGCTGATGATCCAGTTGCAGCATTTCGGCAAGGCGATGCTGGTTCTGGCAACCGGGCCGCTCGGCATCATCGGTGCTGCTGCAGCCCTGTTGATCAGCGGTGCGCCGTTCGGCTTCGTCGCTATCCTTGGCGTCATCGCGCTGCTCGGCATCATCATGCGCAACTCGATCATCCTCGTCGACCAGATCGACCAGGACATCGCGGCCGGCATGGAGCGGACAGAGGCGATCGTCGGCTCGGCCGTCCGCCGTTTCCGGCCGATCGTGCTGACGGCGATGACGGCGGTCCTGGCACTGATTCCGATCTCGCGCGGCGTCTTCTGGGGTCCGCTCGCCTATGCGATGATGGGCGGTATCCTGGTGGCCACCGTGCTGACCATTCTCGTGCTTCCGGCCGGTTATGCGCTGTTCTTTGGCAAGGAGCCGAAGCACAAGGTTGAAGAGCCGCAGGCCCCAAGCGATGAGGCGCAGGGGGCTGTCCATTATCCCGCCGCGATCGCCGCGGAGTAATCCGCGCGGTCTGTGACGGCACCCGCCAAAGGTGCCGTCACGCTGCAATGCAGATCGGGCATAAGACTTTCGTATTAAAACGGTTTATGGCAGGACGAGCTATCTGCTACGCGCATGGCGCATGGCTGCTCTGCAAAATTCTGCCTACGATTTAAGCTGAATCAATGTATATTGAAGTCATCGAAGTGATGCACCTCCTCCCGCAGAGCTTCGATATGTAAGTGGCCTCACTCCTCCTCCCAGAGGGCACTTGCGGAATGGCAACACTCCTCCTCCCAGTTGCCGTTCGGTTCTATTCGAAAGCCTGCCGCACCTCCTCCCGCGGCAGGCTTTTTCGATTCTGGGACCCTTTAACGTCGTCTTCCGTGCAGACATAAAAAAACCGCCGCGAAGCATGGCCTCGCGACGGCTTGAGCTGTTTATGCGTTTCGATCAGCGAAGCGGCGGTGCGTAGACGAGGCCGCCGTTGTTCCAGAGGTTGTTCAGCCCGCGTTCGATCTTCAACGGGCTGTCCTTGCCGAGATGGCGCTCAAAGACTTCGCCATAGTTGCCGACGGCGGAAATGGCCTGGAAAGCCCATTTCGGATCGAGACCAAAATTCTTCGAAATCGCACCGTCTGCGCCGAGGAAGCGCTTCTGTGCCACGGTGCCGTCTTCGGCCGTCTTCGCCGCATTTTCCCTGGTGATGCCGAGTTCTTCCGCCTCGATCATCGCAAACAGGGTCCAGCGAACGATCTTGAACCATTGCTCGTCGCCCTGGCGTACGGCCGGTCCGAGCGGTTCCTTGGAGATGACCTCGGGCAGAACCATGTAGTTGTCCGGATCGGTCAGTGTCAGCCGCTGGGCGTAAAGCGCCGAAGCATCCGTCGAGTAGACGTCGCAGCGGCCGGTGCCGAAGGCCTGAACGGTCTGGTCGGGCTTTTCAAAGGCAATCACGTTGTACTGGATGCCGTTGGCGCTGAAATAGTCGGCCATGTTCTGTTCGGTGGTGGTGCCGGTTTCGGTGCAGACCGAAGCGCCCGACAGTTCCCTGGCGCTCTTGACGCCCAGATCCTTGCGGATCATGAAGGCCTGGCCATCATAGTAGTTGGCACCGACGAAGCTCATGCCGAGATCGGTATCGCGCGACAGGGTCCAGGTGGTCTGGCGCGACAGAAGGTCGACTTCGCCCGATTGCAGGGCAGCGAAACGCTCCTTGGTGGAGAGCGGCACATATTGCACCTTGCTGGAATCGCCGAGCACCGCCGCAGCGACTGCGCGGCAGAAATCGACGTCGAAGCCGGCCCATTCGCCCTTGTCGTTGGGGCTCGAGAAGCCGAGCACGCCCTGGCTGACGCCGCAGCGCAGCGCGCCGCGTTCGCGGGCAATATCCAGCGTGCCCGCCTGTGCCGCAGTTCCAGTCAGCGTTGCTGCGGCCAATAGTCCAAAAATGACTGATTTCATGGTTTCGTTCTCCTCCGGGTTTTTTTAAGTCACACGTGTTCCGTCCGGGCAGCGCCAAGCGCTGCCAAGCTCTTTCCTGTTTCTTCTTTGTTGTTCGCCGGGGCGTCAGCCCCGGGCCGTGACCGCCTCGAATGTGTCCTCAAGCACGGAAAGCAGATGGTCCGCGTCCCGCTTCGAGAAGATCATCGGCGGCCGCATTTTCAGTACGTTGTCATGCGGCCCCTCGGTGCCCATCAGCACGCCGCGCTGACGCGCGCCGTTCGATACGGCGCGGGAGAAATCCGTCGCCGGCGCCTTGGTCTTGCGGTCGGTGACGAGTTCGATGCCGAGGAAAAGCCCCATGCCGCGCACGTCGCCGATCACCTCATAACGCTCCTGCATCGCCCGGAAACCGGCCATCAGATAATTGCCGATTGCACGCGCATTGCCGCGCAGGTCCTGCCCCTCAATGACATCGAGCACGGCAAGACCGACGGCGCAGGAGACCGGGTTGCCGCCGAAGGTGTTGAAATATTCCATGCCGTTGTCGAAGCTGTCGGCGATCTCGCGGGTCGTGACGACTGCCGCCAACGGATGGCCGTCGCCGATCGGCTTGCCCATGGTGACGATATCGGGAACGACGCCCTGTTCTTCGAACGCCCACCAATGGCTGCCCACCCGGCCAAAGCCGACCTGGACCTCGTCGGCGATGCAGATACCGCCCGCTGCGCGGATCATCCGGTAAACTTCCCTGAGATAGCCTTCCGGCAGGAACACCTGACCGGCAACGCTCGGGATCGATTCGGCAATGAAAAAGCCCGGACCTTCGCCCTTCACCTGCATCTGCGCGATCAGTTCGGCGACGCTTTCGGCATAACGCTTGCCATGCTCTTCGGCCGGCCAATCGGCAGGGGCGCGATAGCTGTCGGGAACCAGCGCCACATGCACATGCGGCTTCTTTTCCTTGCCGCCCTTGCGGCGGAACTTGTACGGGCTGATGTCGATCAGTTCCTGGGTCGTGCCGTGATAGGCCCAGTCGAGCACGACGGCATTTTCGCGGCCGGTATGGGCGCGCATCATCCGCAGTGCCAGGCTGTTGGCCTCCGAGCCGCTGTTGACGAAACCGGCAACGGTCAGCTCCTTAGGCAGCGTCGCGGTCAGCCGCTCGGCATAGGCGACGATATTGTCGTGCAGGTAGCGGGTGTTGGTGTTGAGCGTCGCTGCCTGCCTTGCCATCGCTTCGACGACTGCCGGATGCGCATGGCCGATATGGCAGACATTGTTGAAGCAATCGAGATAGGCCCGGCCGCTGTCGTCGATCAGCCAGACGCCATCGCCGCGCACGAACTTGATCGGCTTGTCGTAGGAAATCGACAGGTTGGGAACCAGCAGTTCATTGCGCAGCGTGACGATCTCTTCATGCGACCGACCGGTTTTTTCGTAGAATTCCGGGGCGATGCCGGCAAACGCATTGGCATTGGGGAAAAGCTCGGCCCAGACGTCGAGATAGCGTTCCTCGCCGACGCCGAGGATTTCCGTCGCGGAAAGCCGGGTATCAATGGAAAGCTGCAGATGCAGATGCGGCGCCCAGCCTCCGTTTTCCTTAGGCGCGCCCATTTCGCCGACCAGCGCACCGGCATCCAGGCGGTCGCCCGCCTTCAACCTGCCGAGCGCTTCGTGAGCAAGATGGCCCCAGAGGCTGATAAAGGCCGGGCAGCCCTCGGGTTCATGGCGTAGGGCAATCAGGCAGCCGTAGCCGAGCGGATCGGGCTCGACCTCGACACTGACGACCGTGGCAGCGGTCGGCGTATAGAGCCTTGTGCCCGCAGCCATGAACAGGTCGAGGCCGAGATGGCGGATGCGGCGGGTGTTTTCGACCAGCCGCGATACGAACATCTCGCCGGAATAGACCGTGCGTGCCTCGCCCCATGGACCGATGCCTAGATCGACGCCATGGTCTGCGCAGTAAGCCTCCCAGATCGCCTGTGCCTCGTCCGGCTGTTCGCCGGCCGATTTGACGGTCATCGGATGCTGCGGATCGGCATAGGGCACCAGCGCTGCCGGATATGTGGCGGCCGGGCGGTCGAGTAGCGGGTGAAGCGTCTTCCGGTTGGCATCGATCCAGGCGGTGACGGCGCTTGTGCCCGGCGTTGCCTCGAAACCGCAGGCATGTCGCAGGATCGCGGTGGCAAAACGCGGGTTCATCGCATCGAGCTTGCGCAACAGCGTCCAGGCCGGCTTTTCGCTGATGGCGAGGTAAGGATTACCGCCGGTATGGGCATGGCGCGAGGCCGAGATCGTCACGGAGATGACGAGCCGCATGGCGATCAGGTCAAAAAGAAGATCGACCTCTTCTTCCAGCAGCGGATACTCGGCATGGAAACCCCGCGCGATGTCAGCCGCAGCGCCGATCGGATCGGCATGGTCGAGCCCGGCATAGGCGGCAGCGATGGCGACTTCGGCGATGACGGGCGCGTAGAGCGCGTCGCCGAGATCGATCAGGCCGGCGATCCGGTCGTGATCGTCGTCGGCGACCAGCACGTTCCAGTCATTGGCGTCGTTGTGGATGACGGCCGAGCGTAGTTTCGGCAGTTTCGGCGCGACCACTGTTTCGAACCGGGTGAGTAAGCGCTGGAGAAGTGCGCGGTCGTCCACACTGGTAATATGGTGCAACCGGTCAGCGGAGCGGCTGGCATTGCGGATGTTCCAGTCGAGATCGCGCAGCGCGCCGGGATGCATGAAGCCTTTCAGCGCAGCATCGAACCGGCCGAGCAGGCCGCCCAGCGACGTCAGTGCCTCCGGGCTGCGGGCGGACTGCGCCAGCGGCGTGCCCGGCACCCAGCCGACGAGACGCAGCAGGTGGCGCACACCATGCGCGCTGGTCGTTTCGCCAAGGCTTGCGCCTGATATCGTCGGGCGGATATGCGGAACCGGCAGGTCGGGCGCATGTTCGCCGACATGGCTGAGAAGTGCCGTCTGGAAGTCGCTTTCGACCGACGGTTCGGCGGCGTTGACGATCTTGAGGATATAGATCCCGCCGGTGCTGGCCGTCACCTTGAAGTTCTGGTCGCGTTCGCTGTCAAGCGGCGACAGCGAACCGTCGAGGCCGTAGTGCTCGGCCAGCAGACGCCTGGCGTCGTCGATGGAAAAATCCGGTGTGGTCTTCAGCATATCGGTCATGATGGGTCCTCGTCTGCTGTCAGAGTTGCACGGGCCGCAAAACCTTGCACCCGGCAATATGCCGGTTGCACCGGCATTATGTTTATAATAACCGTCATCTTGTCGGTTCCCGGAAAGGCGCAAAATCATGCAGGACACAGACGCGATCGACCGCACGATCCTGAGCATCCTGTCACGCGAAGCACGCATCCCGATGAAGTCGCTCGCCGGGCGCATCGGCCTGTCCAGAAGTGCCACGACAGAGCGCGTCACCCGGCTGGAAAAGGCCGGGATCATTCGCGGTTATCGGGCCGATATCGGCCAGCTCGACGAAGGCCAGGTGCATGCCTTCCTGCTTTTGACGCTAAAGAAGACACCATCGATCGGCGTGCTCGACCGGCTCGCGGGCTTCTCCTCCGTCCGCAAGGTGTCGTCGGTCAGCGGCCAGCTCGATCTCGTCGTCGAGGTCGAGGTCGGATCGATCAATGCGCTCAACGAACTGAGAAACGAGGTGGCGACGATGGAGAATGTCGACGACCTGACGACATCGATCGTGCTGCGCCGCGACATCGAACGCAGCTGAGCCGTTCTTGACTTTGCTGCAAATGCTCACAAAATGTTTTGCAGGCGAATTGCAGGGTTTGCACCAGTTGCACGGCGAATTTGACGAAAAGGAAGTGGCGCTTCCTGCCGGGTGAGGCCCTTCCCGCCCAACACTGTTCCCCCAAAAATTTGAAAGTCTTTCGCTCGCCGCGTCGAAATGGACGGCTAGCGATCTGCGGCGCGAAAACGCACAATCATAAAACCGTGAATGAGACATCTGGCCTGCCGCAATGGCAGCCGGAGACTGATCGGGCAGGGGCCCTGACAAGCCGTAATGGCTTGAAGATCGGTACAGTTATGGTTGGTTCGCCGGAGGAGAAGGCGATCCAGCCAGTGGCATGCGCCGGGAATGGATTTTTCCGGCCAAGGGAGGAAATATGTTTGAACGGCTCTTCAAGCTGAGTGAGCACAATACCACGATCCGCACCGAACTGGTGGCGGGCGTCACGACATTTCTCACGATGTCGTACATCATCTTCGTCAACCCGGACATTCTGTCGACCACCGGCATGGATCGCGACGCCATCTTCGTCGCCACCTGTCTTGCCGCCGCCCTCGGCTCGATCGTCATGGCGCTGGTCGCCAACTGGCCGATCGGCATGGCGCCGGGCATGGGCCTCAACGCCTTCTTCGCCTTCACCGTCGTCGCGGCCCTCGGCTTCACCTGGCAGCAGGCGCTCGGCGCAGTCTTCATCTCGGGCCTGATCTTCCTCTTCCTGACAGTGACGGGGATCCGCAGCTGGCTGATCCAGGGCATTCCGCAATCGCTGCGCAGCGCCATTGCCACCGGTATCGGCCTTTTCCTCGGCATCATCGCCCTGAAAAATGCCGGCATCGTCGTCGCCAATCCGGATACGCTGGTGGGGCTGGGCAGCCTGAAGGCAACCGGACCGCTGCTGGCGATCTTCGGCTTTTTCGTCATCGCGGTGCTCGATGCGCTGAGGGTCAAGGGAGCGATCCTGATCGGAATTCTGGCCGTCACCGTGTTGTCCTGGATGACCGGCGCCAGCGAATTCCATGGCATCGTCTCGATGCCGCCGAGCATGGCACCGACCTTCCTGCAGCTCGACATCGTCGGTGCCCTGCATGGTGGTTTGGTCCACGTCATCCTCGTCTTCGTTCTGGTCGAAGTGTTTGACGCGACGGGCACCCTGATCGGCGTCGCCAAGCGCGCCAACCTGATCCAGGAAGGCAAGCCGAGCCGTCTCGGCCGCGCGCTTCTGGCCGATAGCACGGCCATCGTCGCCGGCTCGCTGATGGGTACCAGCAGCACCACGGCCTATGTCGAAAGCGCCTCCGGCGTCCAGGCTGGCGGCCGCACGGGCCTCACCGCCCTAGTCATCGCGCTCCTCTTCCTCGCCTCGCTGTTCATCTCGCCGCTGGCGGCTTCCGTGCCGACCTATGCGACGGCTCCGGCTCTGCTTTATGTCGCAGGCCTGATGATGCGCGAACTGACCGAAGTCGATTGGGATGACCTGACCGAGGCCGCACCGGCAGCGCTGACAGCGCTCGCCATGCCCTTCACCTACTCGATCGCCAACGGCCTTGCGTTCGGCTTCATCAGCTATGTCGTCTTGAAAGCGTTCACCGGCAAATGGCGCACCATCCACCCGGCCACCCTGATCGTCGCCGTCCTGTTCGTCATCCGCTTCGCGTTCTTCGCGGAGTGAAGTGAGGCCGGCGAGGTGGCAAGTCGCCGCCTCGTTTCAGGTTCTTGTCCATAACCGGGCCGCAGTCATTGCGGCCCGCTTTTACGGCAAGTCCGTGTTCTGCCGCCGGCCTGCAGCGGACTTTCCAGTCGTCAATTCCGCACCGCTAATTCTGCGCGTCAACGAGCTGTGCGACATGGCCTGTAAAATCGACACCTGCGCCGGCCGCATTCAATGTATCGAAATAGTCGTGCCATCCTGAAGCGGCTATACCATCCAGAAGGGCATTAAGGGCCGCCTCATCGGCGAAGCGCCAGATTGCGAAGAACTGCTGGGGTGCAGCGTGGATTTTGGCCGCGTCCGTTTGGCCAAAGGCAATCGCTTCAACGCCCAGAGCCGAAAGTTGCGCCATGCCCGCGCCAATGTCCTCGAAGAAGGCGACCCGCCTTTGGTGGTCAAATGCAAACCAGGCGAGTTTTGGAGTGTAGAGTTCAGCCAGGTATCGGGTCATGAATTGTCCTTTTTACCGATTACGGATTGCTGCCGATGGATCGGAGTGCCCGTTTGACGATCTTGGCCGTTTCTGGGCGAGGGCTTTGATCCAGCCAGCGGGCGCAGGTTTCGCGCACCCAATCGGGTTGCGTTTTCGAAGCATCGTTCAGCCAGTTACCGACAGAGTCCTGCACGTAGCGGGCCTTGTCATCTCGAAGCGGCTCTAGGATCGGCAGCGCCCGTTCGGGCTCGCTCTTCAGCTCACCGATATGGGAACACCAGACTCCGCGTGGCCGTGTTGCCTCGCAGGCAAAGCGCCGCAGCCGTTCCGAACGCTCACCCGTAAGCTCGGCAAGAAGCGCGATAGCACGGGATAGATCGCCGGCAAGGTGCGGCCGGATTGCCATCCACGCCCATTCCCGCACGCCGAAATGAAGATCGTCCGCCAGCGGGCGGATCAAGTCCAAACGATCGGAAAGAGGCATGTTCTCAGCGCTGCCGATCACGAAACAGGCCCAGCCCCTTACCGTATCAGATGGGTGCGTGTGGAGACGGTCCAATGCGCCAAGGCCGCAACGTTCCAGGATAATGCGGCCCGCCAAGGCCATGCGGCGGGAAATTCCTGTCCCGGCTACCGAATCCATCAGGGTCAAGGCCTTGTCTTCGATGCCGGGCATGCTGGCCCGCATCAACGGTCCGAAATCCACAGCCAGACACTCGGTCAAATTCGATGCCTCGACCAGGCCGGCGTTCAGCAGGGAGAGCCGCGCAGGTTCGATATCCTCGACCCGTCTGACCGTCATTTTTGCAGTCACGGCGCTGGTTCGCCCGCAATTGCAGGGCTTTCCATTTTTCCGGCATCGGTACTGCGCCACACCCGCTGCAAAAGAGCGCTGAACTGGCTGCGTTCCTCAGCGCTGAAACCTTCGAAGAGGCTGCCGATCCACCGCGTATGTTCAGCAAAGAGGCTTCGTGCCGTTGCGTCTCCCTTTTCGCTAAGGCGGATGGACACCTTGCGGCGATCTTGCAGACCGCTATGCCGCGCAAGAAACCCACCGCGTTCCAACCCGTCGAGGAGGCCCGTAATCGTCGGCCTTGTGACACCGGCGCGATCTGCGAGCTCGTGCGGTGAAAGACCTTGTGGCTGCCCGTGCAGCAGAAAAAGCACGACGAACTTTCCTTCAGACAGATTGTACGGGGCAAGGCGTACCGCACAATCACGATCAATCGCGGCGGTGAGGGCAAGAAGCTCGAAACAGAGCCTGAGGTTGGCAATACCGGGCTGCGAGCGGCGCTCGGCTTCTTGCAGGAGCGAATCGTACTTTTGTTCAAGAGATATCATGTGGCGGTACATAGTATGGCGCCTAATCAAATGTCAACGCGCTGCGCTACCCATGTTCATATGGCAAGTTCAGCCCTCCGCTGGCGGCGCGGTGGGAACTCCATGATCAACTCGAATTTCGATCATGAAACGCAAATCTCTTGCCATTCTTGAACGGTTCAGTCGGGCTGTGGACAATGCCAAGCCGGTCCCGGACAGCCGTGATTCATGGTGGACACGATGATAGAGGACGTCGCAAGGGTAAGACGATCAGGAGATATCGGATGGACCAGCTTGTTTATTCAGTCGTGCTTCGAACCCCCTCTACGGAAGAATATCTGCACCTTCGTGCAATGGCGGGGCTGAGCCCATTCTCGGAAGAGGCCGCGAGTAAGGGGTTGCCGGGGACCGTTTTTTCCGCATTGGTTCTGTGCGAAGGCTCCGCAGTGGGAATGGGACGACTGATCGGGGATGGAGGTTGCTTCTTTCAGGTCGTGGACATTGCTGTTCATCCTGAACATCAGGGACGCGGCCTCGGAAAGATGATCATGAAGGCCATTATGGGGCATATAGAAAGCGAACTTCCCGCGTCAGCCTATGTCAGTCTGATCGCGGATGTGCCCGCAAATACGCTCTATGAAAAGTTCGGTTTCAAGGAAACGGCCCCACGGTCTCTCGGCATGGCGTATCGCGTCGTGCATTAGTGTAACCCGAAATGGGGCGCTCTTTGCCGCCTTCAGTCTTCCGCAATACCCGCCAAAGCCACAGGCGAACTCCAGAGACCCGGCGACGGTTCTCATCCGCCGCCGTGCTTCGCGCCGCTCATTGCCAGTCGGCCATCTCGTAGAGTGGCCGGATTTCGATCTCGCTTGGGCCTGGCATCGGATTGGGGCAACGCTTTACCCAAGCGACGGCCTCGTCCATGTCCTTGACCTCCCAGAGCCAGAAGCCGGCGACCAGTTCGCGGGCTTCCGTGAACGGCCCGTCGATAACCGTGCGGCGAGGGCCATCGAAGGCAACGCGCTTGCCCGCCGAGGAGGGTTTGAGGCCGTCGGCATCGCGCAGGATGCCGGCAGCGCGAAGCTCGTCGTTGAATTTGCCCATCGCTTCCATCATCGCGTTGGTCTCGGCCGTCGGGACAAAGCCCTTTTCGCTGTCTTCGGTTGCTTTCACGAGCACCATCACACGCATCGTCTATCTCCTTGTTAGAGCCGGCCTCAATGACCGGTCATTCTAACGACGAACGGGCTTTCCGGAAGTCGACATCATCCAGCAAAATTTCTTGCCGGTTGAAAATAGTCGTCACGGGCCGCTTTTAACGGTGCCGGGAACGCTTAGCGGATCAAAAACGGCGTCTCGTAAAAATGCTCTTCCAGATTGACACCTTCGCCGGCGCGGTCGACGACGGCGAAGTCGGAGATGCCGTCGAGCGGCGTCAGGATGCCGTGCCAGACATTGCGGCCGATATTGACGCCCTGCCCGGGGGAGGTCTTGAAGGCGATCGGCTCGCCCGGACCATTCGGCGTTTCTTCGGCAACAACCACCAGAAACGGATGCTCGCTGAGCGGAATGAACGCCTGGCTGCCGAAGGGGTGACGCTCGACCATGCCGAGTTCCAGCGGCAGCGGATAGGGCTCGCCACGCAACAGGCTGATCATCGGCCGGGCCTTTTCGCCGGTCGTCTCGATCTTGGCGAGATCATGATAGCGCACGCATTTGCCGGCGTTGATCGGAAAGTGATGGGCGCCGTCGGTCTCCAATACCTCGCCGAAACGGGCGAAAGCCTCGCGGGTCAATGGCCGAATATTGATCGTCTTCATCATCGCCCCCTCAGTTCGGCAGCATGTCGGTCAGGCGCAGCAGTGCGATCCGCTCGACCTGGCGGCAGGCGGTTTGGAATTCCGTCTGCCAGTCATTGCCGATGCGCCGTTGAAACGCAGCCAGGATATCGGCCTTGCCGAGACCGCGCACGGCGATGATGAAGGGGAAGCCGAAGGTTTTGACATAGCGGCCATTGAGGATGTTGAACTGCTCGCGTTCTTCGTCCGTCAAGGCGTCGAGCCCGGCGGAGGCCTGCTCGCTGGTGGAGCTTTCGGTCAGGCGCTTGGCCTGCGCAAGCTTTCCGGCGAGGTCCGGGTGGGCGTTGAGAACGGCCAGCCGCTCCGTTTCGCTTGCCCCGCGAAAGACCACCGCCAGCGCCGCATGCAGGCCGATGGCCGTATCGTTGGCTGCGCCCAGTTCGCCGGCAAAGGCGCGCCGGGCGATCCAGTCCGAATGTTCGAAGACGCCGCCGAAACGGGCAACAAACGTCTCTTCCGAAAGGCGCGACGGGCGGCTGTCATTCGGCTTGAAGGGGAAGGTTTTGGCCCAGTGATCGGCAATATCGATACGGCGGGCGATCCAGACCTTGTCATGGCTCTTCACGTAATCGATGAACCGCGCAAGCGCTGCGGCGCGTCCCGGCCGTCCCACCAAGCGGCAATGCAGGCCGATATTCATCATTTTCGGCGTGCCTTCTGTCCCTTCGGCATAGAGCACGTCGAACGTGTCCTTCAGGTAGCTGAAAAACTGGTCACCGCTGTTGAAACCTTGGGGCGTGGCAAAGCGCATGTCGTTGGTATCGAGCGTGTAAGGAATGACCAGCTGGTGCTTGCCGCCGTGCTCGTGCCAGTAGGGCAGGTCGTCGGCATAGCTGTCGGAGACATAGGAGAAGCCGCCTTCTTCGGTGACGAGATCGACGGTGTTTTCCGAACAGCGGCCGGTATACCAGCCACGCGGCCGCTCGCCGGTGACGAGCGTGTGCAGCCGGATCGCTTCCGCGATCTGCTTGCGCTCTTCCGTCGGGTCCATGTCCTTGTGCTCGACCCATTTCAGCCCGTGCGAGGCAATTTCCCATCCTGCACTCTGCATCGCCGCCACCTGTTCCGGGGAGCGTTTCAGGGCGGTTGCGACGCCATAGACGGTGACTGGAATGTCGCGTTCGCTCAGCAACCGGTGCAGCCGCCAGAAGCCGGCGCGGGCGCCATATTCATAGATCGATTCCATGTTCCAGTGGCGCTGGCCCGCCCAGGCGCTGGCACCGACGATCTCCGACAGGAAAGCTTCCGATGCGATGTCACCATGCAGCACGCAGTTTTCGCCGCCCTCCTCGTAGTTGACGACGAATTGTACGGCGATGCGGGCGTCGTTGGGCCAGACGGCGTTCGGTGCGGTGGCGCCATAGCCTTGCAGATCGCGCGGATATCTCATGAAATCATTCCTCCCAAAACGTTCGATTGGCCGATTTCTAGCCGCAAAACGCGCGCGCCATTCCCCTCCAAAATTTTGAAAGTCTCGAACGATCCGCCCGCTACCGCAGGGAAGTCGAGTGGCGGATAGTGGCTGAGTGAATGCAGTCTTCGGGAGGTGAAACGCATGCAATCTGGAACAGCCGGCCGGCTGACGACCCACGTGCTCGACACGGCGCTCGGAAAGCCCGCCGGGAACCTGCGCATCGATCTCTTCCGCATCGACGGCGAACGTGCCGAACAGATCAGCTCGACCCGCACCAATGACGATGGCCGCTGCGATGCGCCGCTGTTGAGCGGCGAGGCGATGACATCCGGCACCTACGAGCTGCGCTTCCACGCCGGCGACTATCTCGGCCAAAACGCCGACGAGGTGCCGTTCCTCGATATCATCCCTATCCGCTTCGGCATCGCAGACGTCTCGGCGCACTATCATGTGCCGCTGCTGCTTTCGCCTTACAGCTATTCGACCTATCGCGGGAGCTGAGCCATGACCGTCCAGATCCGTAGCTCCATCCGCTTCCTGCTCAATCACCGCCTGGTCGAGCTTTCGGCCGTTTCGGCTGTCCAGACATTGCTGGATTTCCTGCGGCTTGACCGCAATCTGCGCGGCACCAAGGAAGGTTGCGCCGAAGGCGATTGCGGTGCCTGTACCGTACTGGTCGGGCGCCTCTTGGACGGGCGGCTGAAATATGAAAGCGTCAACGCCTGCATCCGGTTTGTCGGCTCGCTCGACGGCTGCCATATCGTCACGGTGGATTCGCTGGCTTCGCCCGGCGGCCCGCTGCATCCGGTGCAGCAGGCGATGGTCGATACCCATGCCTCGCAATGCGGCTTCTGCACACCCGGCTTCGTCATGTCGCTCTACGGTCTCTGGATGGAAAATCCTAAGCCCTCCGTGACCGACATCGAGAAGGCGCTGCAGGGCAATCTCTGTCGCTGCACCGGCTACGCCGCCATCATCCGCGCCGCCGAAGCCGTGTCGGTGATCGGCGATCTCGACCGGGATCCGCTGGTGGCGGAGCGCGTCACGATCATCGGGAAGCTTGAGGGGCTGAAGGACGGCAAGCGTGTCGAGATCGGCGAGGGTTCCGAGCGCTTCCTGCTGCCGGCCACGGTCGACGATCTCGCCGAGATCTATGAGGCAGAGCCGAAGGCCCGCATCGTTGCGGGTTCCACCGATGTCGGCCTGTGGGTGACGAAGTTCATGCGCGATATCGCGCCGGTCGTGCATCTCAGCCATCTCGACGAGCTGCGCCGTATCATCGTTGATGAAACGGGTATCACCTTCGGTGCCGGCGTCAGCTACACCGACTCCTTTCCGTTGATTTCGAAACATTTTCCGCAGCTCATCGAATTGTGGAACCGCATCGGCGGTCAGCAGGTCCGCAACATGGGTACGATCGGTGGCAACATCGCCAACGGTTCGCCGATCGGCGATACGCCACCCGCCCTGATCGCACTCGGCGCTTCCGTTGTGCTGCGCAAGGGCAAGGTCAGCCGCACGGTGCCGCTCGAGAGCTTCTTCATTGAATATGGCAAGCAGGACCGCCAGCCCGGCGAGTTCGTCGAGACCGTGCGCATCCCGTTCCTCGATGAGAACGCGCGCTATGCGGCCTACAAGATCACCAAGCGGCTGGACGAAGACATCTCCGCCGTCTGCGGTGCCTTCCGCCTGACCTTCGATGCGAATGGTAAAGTCTCCGATGCCGTGATCGCTTTCGGCGGCATGGCCGGAACGCCGAAGCGAGCTGATAATGCCGAGGCAGCGTTGATCGGTGCCGACTGGAGCGAAGCGACGATCGAGACCGCCATGGACGCGCTCGGCAAGGACTATACGCCGCTGACCGACTGGCGCGCATCCGCCGATTACCGATTGCTGGTCGCCAAGAACCTGCTGCGCCGGTTCTATCTGGAAACGCAGGGTGACGAGCCGGTGCGGCTTGACCGCAAGCAGGCTGTGTGAGGAGAAGATCATGAACGTCATGCAGCCCATCGACCGCATCCGCGGCGGCGTCCACGAAAACGAGCGCCACGAATCCGGCCACAAGCATGTGACCGGGACCGCCGAATATATCGACGACATTCCGGAACCCGCTGGGACGCTGCACGCCTATCTCGGCCTTTCTCAGCGCGCCCATGCGCAGATTCTGTCGATCGATTTCGAGGCGGTGAAATCCGCACCCGGCGTCATCGGCGTCCTCACCGCCGACGATATTACTGGCGAGAACGATGTCAGCCCGGCGCACAAGCATGACGACCCGGTTTTTGCAACTGACAAGGTCGAGTTCCACGGCCAGCCGATCTTCGCCGTCATCGCCGAAACCCGCGATGAGGCTCGCCGCGCCGCCGCCAGGGTCAAGATCGAGTATCGCGACCTTCCGCACGTCACCGACGTTCTGGAGGCCGCCGCCGCCAACTATCCGCTGGTCATCGATCCCCTGAAGCTGGAGCGCGGCGATATTGCTGCCGGATTTGCCAAGGCAAAGAATATCCTCGAAGGCGAGATGCGCATCGGCGGGCAGGATCATTTCTATCTGGAGGGCCATATCTCCTTTGCCATTCCCGGCGAGGACGACGAAATCATGCTCTATTCCTCGACACAGCACCCGAGCGAGACCCAGCACATGGTCGGCCAGGTGCTCGGCGTCGCCTCCAATGCCGTGACCATCAACGTGCGCCGCATGGGCGGCGCCTTCGGCGGCAAGGAAACGCAGGCCAACCTGTTTGCCGCCGTCGCAGCACTCGCAGCCAAGAAATACCGCTGTGCAGTGAAAATCCGGCCGGACCGCGACGATGACATGACGGCCACCGGCAAGCGTCATGATTTCCACGTCGGCTACAAGGTCGGTTTCGACGACGACGGCCGGATCGAGGCTGTGGACGCGACCTTCTCGGCCCGCTGCGGCTTTTCGGCCGATCTTTCCGGCCCGGTCACCGACCGCGCGCTCTTCCATGCCGACAATTGCTATTTCTATCCGCATGTCCGGTTGCGGTCGCGGCCGCTAAAGACCAACACCGTTTCCAACACCGCTTTCCGTGGTTTCGGCGGCCCGCAGGGCATGGTCGGTGGCGAGCGAATGATCGAGGATATCGCCTATGCGCTCGGCAAGGACCCGCTCGAAATCCGCAAGCTGAATTTCTACGGCGGCGAGGGGCGCAACCTGACGCCCTATCACCAGACTGTCGAAGACAACATCATCGGCCGGATCATCGAGGAGCTGGAAACCTCCTGCGATTATTCTGCGCGGCGTGAGGAGGTTCTGGCCTTCAATCGCAAGAGCCACATCATCAAGCGCGGCATCGCATTGACGCCGGTGAAATTCGGCATTTCCTTCACCAAGACGGAATATAATCAGGCCGGCGCGCTGGTGCATGTCTATGCCGATGGGTCGATCCACCTGAACCACGGCGGTACGGAGATGGGGCAGGGGCTCTATACCAAAGTTGCCCAGGTTGTGGCCGAGGAGTTCCAGGTGGATCTCAACCGGATCAAGGTGACGGCGACGACGACCGGCAAGGTGCCGAACACCTCGGCGACTGCTGCGTCCTCCGGCACTGACCTCAACGGCATGGCCGCCGCCAATGCCGCCCAGCAGATCAAGGCGCGGCTGGTGACGTTCGCTGCCGAGCGCTGGAGCGTCAGCGAGAAGGATGTCGCCTTCGAGCCGAATACGATCCGCATCGGCACTCAGCGCATCGCCTTTTCGGACTTCATCAAGATCGCCTATGGATCCCGCATCCAGCTGTCGGCGGCCGGTTTCTACAAGACGCCAAAAATCCATTGGAACCGCTCCGAAGGCCGGGGCCGTCCGTTCTTCTACTATGCCTATGGTGCCTCCTGTTCCGAGGTCAGCGTCGATACGTTGACCGGCGAGTATCAGGTCGATCGTACCGATGTGCTGCACGATGTCGGCAAGTCGCTGAACCCGGCGCTGGACATCGGCCAGGTTGAGGGCGCTTTCGTCCAGGGCATGGGCTGGTTGACGACGGAGGAGCTGTGGTGGGATGCCAAGGGGCGGCTGCGCACCCATGCGCCGTCGACCTACAAGATTCCCCTTGCATCGGATCGGCCGCGAATCTTCAACGTCAAGCTGGCGGAATGGTCGGTCAACCGCGAGGAGACTATCCGCCGTTCCAAGGCCGTCGGCGAACCGCCCTTCATGCTGCCGATCTCGGTTTTGGAAGCGATCTCGATGGCGGCGGCGAGCGTTGCGGAGTATCGTATCGCACCGCGCATCGATGCGCCGGCAACGCCGGAACGGGTGCTGCTCGCCATCGAGCGGCTGCGCGGCGCGGCAAAGAACGGGTGAATGGCATGGCTGCCAAACGCGAAGACATCAGGGAATTCCTGCGCCGCGAACCGGATTGCGTGTTCGTCGAGGTGACGGGTGCCGCCGGTTCGACGCCGCGCGATACCGATGCCTGGATGCTGGTGGCGGCCGAAGGCCTGTTGGGCACCATTGGCGGCGGTCAGCTGGAATACATGGCGATCGGCCACGCCCGCCGGGCTTTGCGCCAGTCGCGTCCGGCAGAAGCCATGACTGTTCCCCTCGGGCCTGAGATCGGCCAGTGCTGCGGCGGCCGGGTCGGACTTTCGTTCACCAACATGGATACCGAACTGGCCCTATTTCTCATCGCCCGCAGCGATCGCGAAATGGCCTCGCGTCCGCATGTCTACGTTTTTGGAGCCGGTCATGTTGGCGATGCGCTGGCCATGGCGCTTTCGCTGGTGCCGCTGCGCATCATCCTTGTCGATACCCGAGAGGATGAGCTGTCCGCATCCAACGTGCCGGGTATCGAAACCTGCCTGACCGCGATGCCGGAGGCCTTGGTCCGCGACGCCCCCACCGGCAGTTCCTTCGTCATTCTCACCCATGACCATGCGCTCGATTTCCTCATTGCCGCAGAGGCTCTCCGCCGCGACGATGCCGCCTATGTCGGCATGATCGGTTCAAAGACGAAGCGGGCGACCTTCAAGAACTGGCTCTCCCGCGAGGTCGGCCGCCCCGAATTGTTCGAGCGCCTCATCTGCCCGATCGGCGGTACGGCGGTGAAGGACAAGCGGCCTGCGGTGATTGCGGCTCTGGCCGCGGCGGAGATCATGACGGCGGCTTTGGCAGGAGTGCAAAAGAGGCAGCCAGCGTTTGCTGCCAAAGCCTGATCCATCTCTATCTGCTCACAGGCCGTGCCAAGGGTTGAGGCACGTCACGCCCAGTGGCTGAAAGTCCGAGAGATTGCGCGTAACGATGACCAAATCATTGGCAAGCGCCGCCGCCGCGATCATAGCATCAGCATTTGGCTTTTTATGCGGTGTCGGTAACCGGCCGGCAATCGAAGCTGCGCGCCTGTCGAAAGACAAAATCCTGTCAGTGAATTGCGGGATAACCACCGTCGTCAACCAGAGGGTCAGATCATCCGCGAAATCACGATTACGACCTCGTTCGCGTTCTATGCCGAACTCGATTTCCATGATTGAAACCGTTGAAATGTATGCCGTACCTATATCGAATGCCCGGAGAAAATCCTGGTACTCGATGGCTTGAAGGTGAGGTCTGCGAGACGCAGACAGCGCATCCGTATCAAGCAGGAATGTCATCAGAATTCGACGTCCCGCCCCTCGAAACTTACCCGTTCGGGAGTGAAATCATCATCGAACCGGGAGCCCTTGTGACATAGGGCGTCATACAGGCTTTTGGACTTTTTCCAGTTATTTTCGAAATCGCTATATCGGACGAGCACGTAGCTCGCTTCGCCATGCTCGGTGATGACGAGCGGGCCTTCGTTTGCGGCTTTCTTTGCCTTGCTGGGGTTCTGGTTGAAGTCGGCACTGGTCATGAGAGCATATGTCATCGACATCTCCATGTACTATATTTCCGGCAAATATACTACTTTCTGCGGCGAATTCAATCTGAACAGTTTTCGATCGTTCTCACTCCAGCATCTTGCCGATCATCCGCTGACAGCGTTCGGCCATGAAATCGATCATCAGCCGGACTTTGGGGTCCTGGAAGCGCTTGTGCGGGTAGATCGCCGCGAGCTGGACGCTGGCGGGCGGGGTGTCTTTGAGGATTTCCACCAGCGTGCCGTCATTGAGGTGTGCTTTCACTTCGAACAGCGGCTTGTTGATGATGCCCCGGCCTTCCAGTGCCCATTGGGTCAGCACATCGCCATCGTCGCTGTCGTAGGGGCCGCCGATTTCCAGCTTGCGGATGCCGTCCGGGGTCTGCAGCGTCCAGTAATATTCCTTCGAGCCCGGATAGCGCAGAAGCAGGCAGTCGTGCTTGTCGTCGATCAGGGCGTCCGGCGTTTCCGGCGTGCCGCGCTTTGCCAGATAGGCGGGTGCGGCGCAGACGACGCGCTGGCAGTTGAGGATGCCGCGCATGCGCAGGTTGGAATCTTCCAGCACGCCGAGCTTGAAGGCG
Source organism: Hyphomicrobiales bacterium (assembly GCA_900473045.1). GTDB lineage: Bacteria > Pseudomonadota > Alphaproteobacteria > Rhizobiales > Rhizobiaceae > Pararhizobium. The sequence goes on along the minus strand of UCKS01000012.1, from coordinate 3,466 downwards.
ACATCGACGCCCTCGCTCAGGATATCGACATTGTGGTCGGAGAGGCGCACGCGCACCTCGATATCCGGATATTTATCGTGGAATTCCGGGATGCCAGAGGCGATCAGGCGCCGGCCGATGCCGAGCGGGGCTGTGATGCGCAGCGATCCCTTCGGATTGTGCGAGAGGTCGGCGATGGCGCTTTCCGCCTCGTTGACGGCCTCGATGATCTTGACAGCACCGAGGTAGAAAACCCGGCCATGTTCGGTCGGCGACAGTTTTCGCGTGGTGCGGTTGAACAGGCGCACGCCAAGGTGCCGCTCCAGTTCCTTGATGCGGTTGCTGGCGACGGCGGGCGTCACCCGCTGGTCGCGGCCGGCCGACGAAAGGGTGCCGAGTTCAACGACGCGGACGAAGACGCGGATATTATCGAGATAGGACATGACACCCTTCTACCACAGGCAGGAACCGACCACAGCGGGGGTGATCTTATAGATTTTTTTGAAAGTGTTGGGGATTAACCGGCATTTCGGTTGGAATCGTCCAGTGGCAGAAGTCTCCCAAAGAGGGAGGCCTTTATGTATGAATACGCCATTGCCTGGGACTGGCTGACCTTCGCCGTCCGCTGGCTCCACGTCATCACCGCCATCGCCTGGATCGGTTCGTCGTTCTATTTCGTCGCGCTCGACCTTGGCCTGCGCAAGCGTCCGGATCTTCCGGCCGGTGCTTACGGCGAGGAATGGCAGGTGCATGGCGGCGGCTTCTACCACATCCAGAAATACCTCGTGGCGCCGTCCAACATGCCGGAACACCTGATCTGGTTCAAATGGGAAAGCTACGTCACCTGGCTTTCGGGTTTCGGCATGCTGTGTCTGGTCTATTATGCCGGTGCCGATCTCTATCTGATCGATCCCAACGTGCTGGATGTCTCCAAGCCGGTGGCCATCGGCATCTCGCTGGCCTCGCTTGCCTTCGGCTGGATCATCTACGACCTGCTCTGCAAGTCGCCCTTCGGCAATGACAACACGCGGCTGATGGTGGCGCTCTACTTCATCCTGGTGGCGGTGGCCTGGGGGTATACGCAGCTGTTTACCGGCCGCGCCGCCTTCCTGCATCTGGGCGCCTTCACGGCGACCATCATGTCGGCCAACGTCTTCTTCATCATCATGCCGAACCAGCGCATCGTCGTCGCCGACCTGATTGCCGGGCGCACGCCGGATGCGAAATACGGACGCATTGCCAAGCAGCGCTCGACGCACAACAACTATTTGACGCTGCCGGTGCTGTTCCTGATGCTGTCGAACCATTATCCGCTGGCCTTCGGCACCCAGTTCAACTGGATCATCGCCTCGCTGGTGTTCCTGATGGGCGTCACCATCCGGCACTATTTCAACACCCGCCACGCCAATGCTGGCAATCCGACCTGGACCTGGCTGGCCACCGTGCTGTTGTTCATCGTCATCATGTGGCTTTCGACCGTGCCGAAAATCCTCACCGGCGAGCCGGAACAGGTTTCGGCCGCCCAGCAGCCTTTCGTCACCGCGGACGCCTTTCCGAAGGTGCGCGACACCATCCTTGGCCGCTGTGCCATGTGCCATGCGCAGGAGCCTGGCTGGGAAGGCATGATCAAGCCGCCGAAGGGCGTGATGCTGGAGAGCGATGCCCAGATTGCTGCCCATGCGCGGGAAATCTACCTGCAGGCCGGGCGTTCGCATGCGATGCCGCCGGCCAATGTGACGGCCGTGACCGAGGACGAGCGCAAGCTTCTGGTCGCCTGGTACGAGACAGTTGTGAACGGAGGAAAAACCCAATGAGCGAACTCCTGATCCGTGGACGTGTGCTGACCTTTATCGATGAGCCCAAGGGCATTGATGATACCGCATCCTATCTGACCGTGGACGATGGTGCGGTTCTCGTACGTGACGGCAAGATCGCCGCCATCGGCGATTATGCCGAGATCAGCAAGACTGCCGGTGCAGGCGTCGCGGTGGCCGATCACCGGCCGCACCTGATCATGCCTGGCTTGATTGATACGCATCTGCATTTTCCGCAGACGCAGGCGATTGCGTCCTATGGCGCGCAGCTGATGGAATGGCTGAACACCTACATCTTCGTCGAGGAGCAGAAATTCGCGCAAGCCGAACATGCGGCCTTCATCGCCGGGCGTTTCATGGACGAGCTCTTGTCGAACGGCACGACGACGGCGGTTGCCTATTGTTCGGTGCATCCGCAGAGCGTCGATGCCTATTTCACCGCGGCCGAACAGCGCGGCATGCTGATGGTCGGCGGCAAGGTGATGATGGACCGCAATGCGCCGGAGGCGCTGCGCGACACGCCGCAAAAGGGTTATGAAGAAACCAAGCGGCTGATTAACAAGTGGCATGGCCGGGGCCGGGCGCAGTATGCCATCAGCCCGCGCTTTGCCATCACCTCGACGCCGGAACAGATGGAGATGGCCCAAGCGCTGGTCGCCGAGCATCGCGATTGTTATGTCCAGACGCATCTGTCGGAAAACAAGGACGAGATCGCCTTTGCCACCTCGCTCTATCCGGATGCCAAGGATTATACCGACATCTATGCCCGCTACGATCTTTTGACCGAAAGGACGCTGCTCGGGCATTGTATCTATCTGAGCGACCGGGAGATTTCGGTGCTGGCCGAGACCGGTGCCGTCGGCGTGTTCTGCCCGACCTCCAATCTCTTTCTCGGCTCCGGCCTGTTCGACCGCGACCGCTTCGACAGGCTCGGCGCCCGCTGGTCGGTGGCAACCGATGTCGGCGCGGGCACCAGTTTTTCGATGCTGGAGACGATGGACGAGGCCTACAAGGTGCTGCACCTGCAGGGCCAGCGCCTGTCGCCGCTCAATTCCTTCTACCGCATGACGCTCGGCAATGCCCGGGCGCTGGGGCTTCAGGATCGCATCGGCTCGCTGCATATGGGCGCCGATGCCGATATCGTCGTTCTCGATAGTAGCGGCAAATCGGCGATGGAGCTGCGGATGCGGACGGTGAAATCGCTGGTCGAGGAACTGTTCATCCTCCAGACGATGGGCGACGATCGTTGTGTCGCCGAAGTCTACGTGGCGGGCAAGGCGATGAAGAAGCGCAAGGCCGGTGCTGCGGCACGGGCGCTGGAGACGGCGTGATGGGATTATCCTCCCCTTGAGAGGGGGTGGAGCAAAGCTCTTCGGGGTGGGGTGATCTGCGGCATATGCTTTAGGTCGCAGAGTTCGCGGTTGTCACCCCCACCCGCCGCGCTGCGGCGACCTCCCCCTCAAGGGGGAGGTGGAATTCCCTCTTCTCCCCAGCGGGGAGAAGGTGCCCAAAGGGCGGATGAGGGGGCGGTTCGGCATGGAGCGGGAGGCCTTTCATCGTGGTGATTTCTCAATTTTCCTTTTTCAGTTTCCCCGGTTTTCGTCTTCACGGTGGCTTCGGCCCCCTCATCCGGCCCTGCGGGCCACCTTCTCCCCGATGGGGAGAAGAGGGAG
>UCKS01000011.1 GCA_900473045.1 Hyphomicrobiales bacterium | reverse complement strand
GTGGCGGACGTGGTCGGTAACACAGGGGCGATCAGGAGTTGACGATGATTAAAATAGCACGTGATAAACTGATGCTCTCCGTTTTCGGGTCGATACTTCTCGGCGGAATAGTATTAGCGGGACCGACTCCTGCAACGGATCAGGACAACGACCCGCCGCTTGAAGAGTACATGTCTGCGGAAAACCCGCCCGAGTTTGACACGCCGGAACAGGCGGTGGAGGCTTTCAAATCGACCGTCGGTGGTGGCGATTTCGATCAGCTGGCTCAGTTGCTCGGACTGGATGCGGCGAAGGCCAAAGCGAGCGATGGCGCGACCGATAACTACGCTGCAATCCTGGCCGGCGTGAAGGAGAAAGTTGTCGTAGAGAACCAGCAAGACGGCAAGGTGCTGGAAATAGGAAACCAGCTCTGGCCTTTGCCATTCCCTCTTGTGAAGACGGAGAGCGGAAAGTGGACGTTCGACACCTATGCCGGACTTGAGGAAATCGCAGACCGCCGCGTAGGTGAAAATGAAATCTCGACCATCGACACAGTCCGGGCCTATGTCGAAGCGCAAGAAGATTACGCCTCCGATGATCACGACAACGACGGCGTGCTGGAATATGCACAGAAGCTGATCAGCAGCGATGGGCAGCAGGATGGGCTTTACTGGCCGTCAGACCAGGGAGATGGCGAGGACAGCCCTGCTGGCTCGGCACTGGTCGATGGCAATCCTCTTGAAAGAGCCAAGGCCGGACTTGGTTACAACGGCTATCGCTACCGGATCCTGACGGGACAAGGGGAGAAAATTGCCGGCGGGAAGTTCGATTACGTCATTAACGGCAACATGATCTCGGGCTTTGGATTGGTCGCTTGGCCGGTGAAATACGGGATCACAGGCGTCAAAACGTTCGTCGTCAACAAGAGCGGTGTTGTCTATGAAGCCGATCTTGGAAACGAGACGTCTATGGTCGCCGAGAAAATTCGCATGTTCAATCCTGGAGACCAGTGGGATTTGGTGAAGGAATAATTGAGCCGGTAGCTCAAACTTGACCGCTTACGTGGTTTTCGACCTTTTGACTTCGACTACGCCCGCAGGCGCCGGAAGTTCCGCGGCCTTCTGGACGAGTTTGATGCCCCCGTTGGTAAGGGGGCCGGGCGGACCAGGCGGACGCGGCGCTCTCTAGTTTCGTGGCCGAGGGTTCCGCCGAGGTCACCGGCAAGCTAATCGCTGGTTCAGCGCTGTGTTCCCCTTGGCGACTGCACTATTACGGAAACCAAGACGATGGGTGCGATTTGCGGCTTTGCGTCGATCGCGTTGCCGCCTCGCTTCGCCATTTCGCGTTCCATTTCAGGATTGATGGAGCGGTCTTGGGAAGCAACAATTGATCAGCTCTGCTTTGTCTTCCAAGCGGGGTCCCCGACCTTGGCGGAAAAAGCTTCCTTTGAGGCGAAGATCTGCGACCTTGCCAGAAACGCTGTGTCGTCTGTCGGCAGGTCCGCGGCGAAGTCGTTCGCAAAAGCGGCGGGGTTGAGATAGAGATATTTCCCATCCTTCTTTAGGCGCCGTGGCCGCCTATGAGGACATCACCGGCGAAACCTGGAAGCCTTACAATGGCACGGTCGAGCAGCCCGCCAACTCTGTCGATCAAAAGGCAGCAACCGCTCAAATGGAAGCATCCGAACAGGACGATCGCGGGGCTTCGGCCCCGCATTTCTGCAGCCTCGCGACTCGTTTGGAAAAAGAAAAAAGGGCCAACGGAAAACCGCGGCCCATAAAGTGTGAAGGTCATCGACCTCCGAGCGAGCGACATTGAGTGCGACCAAAGCCTAGGTAAATTCGTCGGGCACGACGGCGTTCAGTAGAAACAGTGTCGACACGCCGTCGAAGGCTGTGCGCAGGGAGTCGACATCGAGGAAGTCGCCCTTGACGGCGCGCTGGAAAGTCGACCCTGGAACGATCGCGAACATCCGCGCCACGATCAACGAGGCGCTGAATGACTTGGCTGCCAATATTGCCTGTGGCGCCGGTAACGAGGATGGTCATGAGAGTATCCCGGGTTTGTTTTTTTGACAACCCGAACATGGACGGATCGTTATCGATCCAATAGACCATCAATTTAGACGAACTGTCTGACAGCCGGAACAGTGGTGACCGGCGCGAAATATCTGTTCCGAAGGGCGCGAAACTAATCGCCCCGGCAGACTGCCGATCGCTGGCGACAATGCACACCAAGCGCTTCTTGAGGCACGTGCCCGAGATGTTCACGAGCGTGGTGCGCCCCTACGCTGTTGGGGGCTCTTTCGACGGGTGTCCAAGATTACGTTAAGCCCGCGCTGGCAGCCTCAAGCGGACCAGATTGGTAAAGCTTTAGCGGTTTAGGCAACTCAAACGGAAGGTCGTGCGTCTATACTTGACGCTTGATTAAAAACCGAAGCACCATGATCCTCGAGCTACAGAACCTCATTCTGGAAATGATCGCGACAGGCGAACCGCTGCCTTCCACAATCAGACGATTGTGTGTTGAAGTAGAGCGTATGGCCGAAGGTACGGTGTGCTCTGTCCTGACCGTCGACGATGGTCACCTTCATCCGCTCGCGGGGCCATCATTGCCCGACAGCTACTCCTCAGCCCTCGACAATCTTGAGATTGGCCCCCTGGTTGGATCCTGTGGAACCGCCGCCTATTTTGCGTTGCCTGTTGCTGTCACCGATATCGAACACGATCCCAGATGGACGAACTTCAGGCATCTTGCGATGCCGCTTGGGTTCAAGGCATGCTGGTCGACACCGATCATCAGCGGAAACCGGGTCGTCGCGACATTCGCGTTCTATTTCCATGAATCTCGCGGGCCAACTGATCTGGAACAGCAGATTGTCGACGCCTGCGTTCATTTGTGCTCGATCGCGATCGAACGCGAACACCGTGTGCAGGAGCGGCAACGTTTGACTTATGTCGATGCCCTGACCGGTTTGCACAACCGCGCCAGTTTCAATCGAGCGCTCGCCGAGCGCGTTTCAAATGATCACGAACCCTGGGCTATTTTGCTTGCCGACGTCGATAATCTCAAGGTCGTAAACGACACGTTCGGGCACGCGGCGGGGGATGACCTCATCCGAACCGTTGGACACCGCATTGCGTCGGTCATGGCGCCAGACAAAGTTTTCCGGATAGGCGGCGACGAATTCGCAATTCTGTTGGATGGCGTGCAGTCTCCGGCTTTGACGGAAGAGGCAGCCAAGGTACTGGATATCGTAAAATCGCCTGCACCTTGCGGCCGACACGTCGTCGTTCCCGGCATTTCCATTGGCGGAACCCTCGCCGAACAGGATCAGTCACCGGATGAGGTGCGGCAATGTGCGGACATTGCTCTCTACCACGCCAAAGATCATGGCCGTGGGCGGTTCGTCGAATATTCACACGCGCTCGGTACAGGATTTACAAGGCGGTTTCGGGCGATCCGGGATGTCAGTCACGCTTTGACTGAAGACCGTATAGACGCGCACTATCAGCCGATCGTCAGGCTTGATACGGGCGAAGTGGTGGGGTTCGAGGCTCTATGCCGGATGAACACTAACTCAGGAGAAATCATCGCCGCCGCAAACTTTCATGAAGCCACCAAGGATGCTCATGTCGCGGCAGATTTGACTCAGTGCATGCTTCTCAAGGTCGCAAGGGACATACGGCGGTGGCTGGACCAGGGACTGCCGTTTCAACATGTCGGCATTAACCTGGCTGCTGCGGACTTCCATTCCGGAAGTCTGCAAGACCGGCTCTGCAAGATCTTTTCGGACGCGGGCGTTCCCCTGAAGCACGTTATTCTCGAAGTGACGGAATCGGTATATCTTGGACAGCGCGACCATGTTGTGGCCGACGAGATCAGATTGTTGAGAGAACGTGGCATGCGCGTTGCGCTTGACGATTTCGGGACCGGGTTTGCCTCACTGACGCACCTCCTGACGGTCCCCGTCGATATCATCAAGATCGACAAATCGTTCGTCGAGCGGTTGGTTCATGGTGACGGCGCGGTGGTCATCGTGGAAGGCGTCATCAGTATTGCGAGGAAACTCGGACTTCGAGTCGTCGCGGAAGGTGTCGAGACCGATGACCAGCTCAAGCAGCTTCTGTCCTTCGGCTGTACTCTCGGGCAGGGTTATCTATTTTCCAAGGCCCTCGATCGTGACGCTGCCACCGCGCTTCTATCGCGTTACGGCCAACATCACACGACCCCATCGCGCGCTATCAGAGCATGACTGGAAGGTAGTGAGAGCCGCGCGACTGACTGCTGCGCAACAGGTGGCAGCACATCTTGACCGCCAACTTGGCGCCTCCGTACGTTTTCAACCTCGACGGGCTCGTTCAGCGTTCCGGGCTAGCAACGCAGGGGTCCCGTAGCTCCGGATCGCGGCGATCTCCTCTTCCGGCGCGCCATCCGGTACGGCGCGGGGTATGACCCTAAGCAACTGGACCGTCCTGGCACCCAGGCCTCTATCCCAAAGGCTTGATAGCGCTACTGACCAAATAGGAAGTGTTTTGACTCCGGCCGGACCCAGCCAATGCACGACGAACCATCACCGTACCTCTGCAGTAAAAACGAACGGATTTGGCTCTCTCGAAAACGTGTACGTACCTCATTATAAACGTCACATTTTCATCTTGTGACGCTGCTATTTTGTTATAAGTTTGCAGTATGCGAGGTCGCGAGGAGGCGGCTTCTCATGAAAATGATGTCGATCATTGGGAGGAAAATGATGCATATATCTGATGTCGCAATACCCCCAAAAGACCTCAATTTGCTCCAGACGGTTCTTGACGCTTGGTGTAGCCAGCATCGAATTCTCCGCAAGGACGCGACTGCCGAGGCCAGGATTTTGATCAACGAGTATAAGCTCGGCAATCGCTCCCAGATCAAACTCATCGACGCGCTCATGAACAACACCGCGCACTAGCCGGACGAAACCCCCATCACCGCGGCAACCCGGCTTCATCAGCCGGGTTTTTTGATGCCTGAAGCCCGCTGTCCCCGCGACAGCCTGAATCTCTTGAGATCGGGGGAGGCTGCAGGCGGCCTACGAGGAAACCGGAACCCACTCACCGGCGTTATCGTCTCATGACCCGTGGTGATGTCCAGACAGGTGGTGACGATCTCAACAAGCAAGCCAGTGAGGCGGCTCCTGGCGACCTCATTTCGTTCCCTTATGACAGGCTCACTGTCGATCAGTTTCGCGCCCGATTTCCCCGTGCACGCTGGCGGGACGACATAAAAGCATGGTGGGTACCGGGCAAGGCGGCTTCGCGCCGGATTGGGCGATGGCTTGCCGAACAGGAGGCCGAAGCAGACGCGTATGCCGATGCCAAGGGCCGGGATGCGTTTGAGTTCGATCCGATCGATAGCCCGTATCTCGGGCTCGGCAAGGCGGGCTTCGAGGTCAAAACCCCATATTCCAAAACTGTCGTAGATGAGCTTCGAAAAGTCCGGTTTGCGCACTGGGACGGTGACCGACACGTCTGGTATGTGCCGTTCCGATCGTACGAGGACCTCCGCGGCCACTGGCCAGCGATTGAGGCCGCCGCACGTAGGAACGAGCCTGAAGAACGACGACGGCGCGCGGATGAACGGAAGGGGACTGAGGAAGATCTCAGATCGAAGGCACGCTCTGCCGAACGAAAGCGCCGCCGCTATCCTCTCGCCTCAGACAATCTACCACCCGTGGACGAACCTGTATCAACTTCGTACGGACTTGTGGTGTTCACTGAAATTACGGGCGAACTCGTCGATCCGCCGCAGGTGACGGGATATTACTCTGGTGTCACAGATGAGCATGTCTGGGGAATATGGCGAGTGCCGACGCTTGCAGAACTGGTCAGCACGTGGCCATCCAAAACTCCACGAGCAGATGACAGTGAATGGTGGTTTCCGACGATCGACGAGTTGCGACCGGCGCGCCGGGCGGCACGGGTCCGGGAATCCAAATCGAGATAGCTGCCCCGCTTCAACGTTCCAACCTGCTGAACCACCCGGCGTAGGGAGTGTTTTTTGCAAGGTGACGATTGAAATCGGGAGCTCCGTCATCCCACCATACGGGGCCGCGCTCGCCCAACGCGAACTTCGCCTCATCAACTCTCGTCCGGGCCGCCTGCACTGCCAGTGGGTCATCCTTGGTATCCCTGACCGCTCGGCGGGCGGACATCAGTTCCCGGACCAGATTTGTTCGAGCCTCCTCTCCGAGGGATGGGTTGCTTTTGCGCCATAGCCGGCCGCGCACGATGAAGTATCGTCCGTCAGGTGTGTCAGGATATGGGCCGCCAGCTTTCAATCCGCGCCCTTCCGCACCATTTCGACCGAGAGGCTTCCCTCTGGCAGAGGCCTCAGTAGATCGGACTCGTCCTTTGTCAGATCTAGCCAGTGCCGCCAAGCCTTGGGCTGCAGTACCACGATCTGACGGTCGTGTATTGGCGCTACGTCAGGGCCTGGTGTGGTGGTGAGCATCGTGAATGAGGGCGGCTGGTTGCCTTCACCTTCACGCCAAAGGCCTGCGACCGCAAGGAAGGTTGAAGCGTTCAGCGTAAAACGATGCTTGGCTTTCGGATACTTGGATCCTGTGAATTCGAAGAACGCTGAGGCCGGAATGAGGCAGCGCCGACTGTCAGAGAAATGACGACCCTCGCTGCGGAAGTTGAAGACGGGCCCACCTTTCCGCCCAGCCGGGGGAGGGAAACCGAATCTCATCGCAAACAGCTCCACGATACCTGCGCCCGCCGACCTTATAACAGGACCCATGTCGCCGATCTTAATGTCGTCGGACTGCGGAAGATCCAATTCCGTCTGATGCGAAGGAATGCCAAGCTCGAGGTCCTGCATCATCTTGCAGTATTCGGCATAAGCGATGTGTTGTTCGTAGTCGTTGCACATGGCCCTGACCCGCTTAAATTATGCCTCTGTGGGTTCAAAGCGAAAGACGGATCGGGGCGCTTTTGTTCCGAAGTTTGGTAACCCCATGCTGGACCACTCCCTCGAGTGCCTCAACGAGCGAAGCGGCCGCCGCCAAGAGCCTCTGATCTTGAAAACTGCGTGGCTCGTTCGTATCTATGATCTACCGCCCGTTATTGATGACCGCCGCCGCGACATGATGTCGTGTGCATGGTTGTCCGGGTTGGCGAGGGCGCTCCGACATCATGTCGTTGAGCGCCCTTTTCATTAGCGGCATCGCTATCCGGCCACCATCCTGAAACCTCTCCGCCTCTCGTGCGTTTCAACGGCATTGAAAAGGGAGAGCAACATGTCAGAGAGAGAACTTATCAACACTGGAACCAACAAGAGATACGTCCGTCGAGGCAAGCAGGGGCAATTCAAGGAGTCTGTCGATGTCGGCCGGTCGCTGTCTGCAGACAAGCGCCACAAGGCCGAACACGAAGCGAAGCCTGGCGAGGGCGACAAAGGCGAGCACAAGTCCAAGTGAAGATCGCCAGCTATAATGTCAACGGAGTGAATGGCCGCCTTGACGTGCTTCTGAGGTGGCTCAAAGAGGCAGAGCCGGATGTCGTTTGCCTTCAGGAACTAAAGGCACCGGACGCAAAGTTTCCGGTGAAGGCTATCGAAGCCGCTGGGTACGGGGCTGTCTGGCAAGGGCAGAAATCATGGAACGGTGTCGCTATCCTTGCGCGGGATCAGGAACCGTTGCTGACTAGGAAGGGATTACCCGGCGATCCTGACGACAGCCATAGTCGATATATCGAGGCGGTAGTCGACGGGATCGTGCTCGGTGGTCTTTATCTTCCCAATGGCAACCCGTACCCAGGTACAAAGTTCGACTACAAGCTGGCGTGGTTCCGGCGACTGCATGAATACGCTGCCGAATTGCTCAAGCTTGAGGTCCCCGTCGTCCTTGCTGGCGACTACAACGTGATGCCGACGGAACTCGACGTATACAAGCCGGAGCGCTGGACGAATGACGCGCTTTTCCGAGTTGAAGTGCGGGAAGCCTACCGAGAACTGGTTTCGCAAGGATGGACGGACGCACTCCGCGAGCTTCATCCGGGCGAGCGCATCTATACGTTCTGGGATTACTTCCGAAATGCCTATGGGCGTGATGCTGGGCTTCGGCTCGACCACTTCCTGCTGAGCCCGAGCGTTGCTGAACGGCTATCAAAAGCCGAAGTCGACAAGCACGTCCGTGGTTGGGAACATACCAGCGATCACGCGCCCGTATGGATCGAGCTCGCCGACGGACCGGTGAAACAGAGGAAGAAGAGATGACTTCGACCGATCCCGGAACGACCCTGCGCTGGGATCGCAATCGCTTCTGACCGCCAAAGCCCTTGTTCCTACGTGACTTTGGTCTTCACCCTTGCAGTAGGTCGTCTTGGCATGGGATTGTAAGGCGGTTAAACCTACAGGAATTGGATTCGTTCGTAGCGGGGGCTGGCGGCGTGAAGAAACGATTGGTGGCCGTAGCGTTGACGGCACTCACACCAGCAATCGGCATGCTGGCTTACAACGAGATAACCGCACGGTCTGAGCGCAGCACCGAAGTCCATAGGCAGGCTGCGCACACTGCGCGCCAGGCTGCATCAGAAGTCAGAAGCGTCATCGAGGGCATCAAGGGATTGCTGATCGCAACCGCTTCAATTCCTTCGATCGCCGACCAGGATCCTGCTGCCTGCAACACAGTTCTCAAGTCGGTCGCCTCGAAGCTTGCTTCGGTGCAGAATATCCTTGTGCTGGACAAGTCTGGAAGGCTTGTCTGCGACAGCATGGGTTGGAAACCAGGAACCGACTTTGGCGACCGTGAATACGTGCAGCGCGCGCTTGTGACCGACGACCTGGTCGTCGGCGAATATACCGTCGCCCGCGTCTCCCGTAGAGCAATACTGCCGATGGCTGTAGCGCTCAAGCGAGGGACCGAAACGATCGGAATTCTCGCGACCGGCGTGCGCCTTGAGTGGCTGCAGGATCGAATTAGGGAGCGAGGCCTCTCGCCGGGAGGGTCATTGACGATCTCTGATCGCAAGGGTGTGATCCTTGCTCGCAATCCAGAACCGGAAAAGTTTGTCGGAACGAGAGTTCCGGACCAATACCAACCGCTTCTCTCGGCTGAGCAGCCCGGCACCATCGAACTGTTCAGTCAGGATGGGACCAAGCGCATCATGGGGTACACGCCCGTGACGGATGCCAATCCCTTGTATGTCAGCACCGGTCTCTCTGAGTCGGTGGCGTTTGGGCCGATTGACCGGGCTTCGCTGACAGGTCTGGTTATGATGGTGATTGGAGCAGCGCTTGCGTTAAGCGCCGCTTTCTACGTCGGCAACCGGTTCATCCTGAACCCCATCAACCACATCGTGTCTGTGCTTCAGCGCTGGCGGGATGGCGAGGGTGATGCCCGCACTCAAATGAGGGGACAGCACGGAGAACTGGGGCAGGTCGGAGCCTCTGTCGATGGTCTTTTGGACGAACTAGAGGTGCGGCGGCGAGAAAGTGTGCGATCTGATGAAAAACGCGCCCTCATGGCCAAGGAATTGTCCCACCGGGTCAAGAACACTATGGCCATCATTCAGGTCATTGCTAGACAGACATTCAAGAATCGTTCCGAAGAGAACGCCGTGTTTGCCAGTCGGGTCGGCGCTCTCGCTGGAGCCTACGATGTCTTGCGGTCCGAGAATTGGAAGGCGGCGGATATCAGGGACGTTCTGGTTCGCACACTTTCCCCCGTCGGAGGCGAACGTTCCGACGGTATCACTTTATCCGGACCGGCTTGCCTACTAGGAGCCGAGGCGGTCACCGCTCTCTCCCTTGTCGTACACGAACTCGCAACGAACGCTCTCAAGTACGGCGCTTTGAGCGAAGCGACGGGACGGCTGGAAGTTCTGTGGCGACAGAACGATGGCCGGATCGAATTGGACTGGAGAGAGATCGATGGACCGGCGGTGAAGCCGCCGGAGAATGAGGGCTTCGGGTCCAAGCTGATACGAAACGCGTTCTCTCCGACAATGGAACCCAAAAGCCAGACCGAATACGCTTCGGATGGTCTCAAGTTCCATCTGTCCTTTGTTGTGAATCCAACCGACGATCTGGAAGAACACTCTTAGTGACTACCACCCGGTCGTCGCTAACTGCGCGTCAATTAACGATCGCTGGCCCGCTCAGATAGTCTCACTCATTCACGGGTTCGCATGCAAATGACTTACCGCCAGATGGGCCAGGTGGAAGGATCCGTGCGATCTCAGAATTCCCGTCGGTGACGCGCAGATCGACCTCGAACCATCCGTTCTGGTTGATAAGATCAAGAAGAGCGATGGCAAGGCGACCTGCACAAACCGGATTTGTGCGCAGATCGATGATCTCGCCATCCTCACCTGCAAGCCTGACAACCATTTCGCCGTCCTCCATCGGACGAAAGCACATAGCGCTGACAAATCCGATGACACCTTCTGCCGCGAGCCCATCGTTATCGTCCGGCGAACG
>UCKS01000001.1 GCA_900473045.1 Hyphomicrobiales bacterium | reverse complement strand
ACCATCGTGTCGCCATGACCACCGAGAACGAAGGCCGTGACGTCTTGGACCGAGACGTTGAATTCCTGGGACAGGAACAGGCGGAAACGCGACGAGTCGAGTACGCCGGCCATGCCGACGACCATGTTCTTCGGCAGGCCGGAGAACTTCTGCAGCGCCCAGACCATCGCGTCGAGCGGGTTGGTGATGCAGATGACGAAGGCGTTCGGGGCATACTTCTTGATGCCGGCGCCGACCTGTTCCATGACCTTGAGGTTGATGCCGAGCAGATCGTCGCGGCTCATACCCGGCTTGCGGGCAACGCCAGCGGTGACGATGCAGACATCGGCGCCTTCGATTGCGGAATAGTCGCTGGCACCGGTCAGGTTGGCATTGAAGCCTTCGACGGGAGAGGACTGAGCGATATCGAGACCCTTGCCCTGCGGAATGCCGTCGGCAATGTCGAACAGGACGATGTCGCCTAGTTCTTTCAGGCCGGCGAGATGCGCCAGCGTGCCACCAATCATTCCAGAACCAATAAGTGCGATCTTGTTGCGCGCCATGAAAGTGCTTCCTTTGCGATCCAAATCTGACAAGGCCTGACGTGGCGCATCCAAGCGCGAGCGATGGCAAACCTTCGGCGCAAGGAATTAAACTTCAAAAACTAAAATATCAACCGATACTTTTGGGTAGAGCAATTTCAATCGGTTAGATCATAAAATTCTTACGTAAACGTAAGATAATGCGTCGTCAATGTGTCACAAAACAGCAGAGTTTGCGTGATGGTTTGCGGCATATTCCTTGCTCTGCAGCTCGATCAGGCGCGACACTGTGCGGTCGAACTCAAACCCCTCGGTGCCTTTTTTCGCCGTCAGCAGATCGATTGGCGCGGATGCCGCCGAGGCAAACAGCCGGGCTCCATGATCATAGATCGTGTCGATCAGCATGATGAAGCGCTTGGTCTCGTTGCGGCGTTCCGGCCCGAGATGCGGGATATGCTCGACGAAGATCGTCCGGTAGTGCGAAAGGATGGCCAGATAGTCGGCAGCCCCAAGCGGCCTTTCGCACAGATCAGCAAAAGAAAACCGTGCACATTCGCCGGCGGCCTTGGGCACAACGATCTTGCGCCCCTTGAACGCCACCTCGGCAGAGGCAACCGTCAGTCCCGCCGTTGCCAGCTTCCAGGCATTGTCGAGTTCGGCATCGGCTTCCGGCCCGAGTGGCGACGACCAGACCGGCAGGCCCTCGATCTTTGCCAGCCGGTAATCCGTTGTCGTATCCAGCGGCACGATGTCCGTATGCGCCTTCAACAGGTCGATGAATGGCAGGAACAAGCCGCGATTGAGACCGTCCCTGTAGAGATTGCCCGGCTCGACATTTGATGTCGCCACCAGTACGCAGCCCTTGGAAAACAACTCGCCGAATAGCCGCGACAGGATCATCGCATCGGCAATATCGGTGACGGAAAACTCGTCGAAGCAGAGCAGGCGGGCCTCGGCAAAGATCTCCGCCGCCACCGGCGGCATCGGATCGGCCTGCCGCGTCTCGCCGTTCTTCAATTTTTGCCGGTGCTTAAAAATACGATCATGCACATCGGCCATGAATTCATGGAAATGCGCCCGCCGCTTGCGCTGTATCGGCACTGTTTCGAAGAACAGATCCATCAGCATCGTCTTGCCACGCCCGACGCCGCCATAGAGATAAAGCCCCTTCAGCGGCGGATGCTCGTTCTTGCGCGAGGCAAACAGCCAGCCGAGCGCATTCGACTTGCGCTGGGCACGGCTGGCGGCCAGTTCCGAGGAAAGATGATCCAGGCGCTTGGCAATAACAAGCTGCGCCGGGTCACGCGTCAGCGTTCCCGCCGCGATCATGGCTTCGAGTTTTCGCGAAATGCTGTCTTGCGGATTGGGCACGCGCTTTACCGGTCTGGCGTCGGAAACGACGGCAAGAAAAAACCCGGCTGATGCCGGGCTGATGATTAGCGGCTGAGGCTGACCGACTGGCCGCCATTGGTCGAGCCGTCGAAACGCGAATCGGCCGTCTTGAACAGACGGGCGAGCGGGTTGCCGTTGCGATCCTTGAGCACGACCTGCTTGCCGGCCACTTCCCAGGAGCCCATCGCCGTCAGTTCGCCGGCGCAACCGCGCGTACCACCGCGCGAACCGCTGCCGAGATTGGTGAGCGTCAGGAACATGTCGCAGGAGGCGCCGGCATTCGAGACGCGCCAGTTGCCGACCATCGATTCCTTGGTGACGTCAAGCGCATTGGTCGCTGCCGCAACCTCGGTACCACCCGGCGCCGTAACGCCGCCGGCAACGGCCGTGCCGCTGACCGGCGCTGCCGGAAACTGCGAGGTATCGCCGGGTGCTGCAAGCTGGCCGGACGAAACGGTCGGCACAGGCTGCGCCTGCACCGGAGCCGGAGACATGGTATTGTTGCTACCGAAATCGGTCATGGACGTCCTCTGACATCCAGCCAGCGCCAGCACCACGGCCAGTCCCGCCGCTGCATGTATTGTCCGCATGTTTTTGCTCCCGATCATCTCTGCTATCGCGTTGTCTTGGGGAATATAGGCGGAATTAGCTTAAAACTAACTTTAAAATCAAGATGGCGCTGATTCTTTGAGACTGTGGCACGATTGAAACGGTTCTGTCCTGCCCCGTCAGGTTGATCGTTGATACCAATGGCGCCCCAGATACCAATCACCGGCGAATGCCGATACCGTAGTTATGCCGCAGTGCGAAAGTTTCAATTTCCATCACCTGTATTTTCGCGGGCGGGGGAAATGAAAACGCCGGGCAAGCCCGGCGTTTTCAAAAGATAAATCTATCAGTCCGTCAGACCCGGCGTTCGACCATCATCTTCTTGATTTCGCCAATGGCCTTGGCCGGGTTCAAACCTTTCGGACAGGTCTGGGCGCAGTTCATGATGGTGTGGCAACGATAGAGACGGAAGGGGTCTTCCAGATTGTCGAGACGCTCGCCCTTGGCTTCGTCGCGACTGTCGATCAGCCACCGATAGGCCTGCAGCAGCACGGCCGGGCCGAGATACCGGTCGCCGTTCCACCAGTAGCTCGGGCACGAGGCGGAACAGCAGGCGCAGAGGATGCACTCATAAAGGCCGTCGAGCTTGGCGCGGTCCTCGTGGCTCTGCTTCCATTCCTTGGCCGGCGTCGGTGAAACCGTCTTCAGCCAGGGCTCGATCGAGCGGTGCTGGGCGTAGAAATTGGTGAGGTCCGGCACCAGGTCCTTGACGACAGGCATATGCGGCAGCGGGTAGACCTTCACCGTGCCCTTCACCTCGTCCATGCCCTTGGTGCAGGCCAAAGTGTTGGTGCCGTCGATATTCATGGCGCAGGAGCCGCAAATGCCTTCGCGGCAGGAGCGGCGCAGCGTCAGCGTCGGGTCGATCTTATTCTTGATGTAAAGCAGCGCATCGAGAACCATCGGGCCGCAATCGTCGACATCGATGTAGAACGTGTCGATCGACGGGTTCTTGCCGTCGTCCGGGCTCCAGCGATAGATGCGGAGTTCGCGAGTGTTGGTGGCACCGGCCGGCTTCGGCCAGACCTTGCCTTCGGTCATCGTCGAGTTTTTGGGGAGAGCGAGTTCAACCATGGATCATTCTCCTCAGTACACGCGTGCCTTGGGCTCGATCTTTTTCGGATCGATACCCGGCTGCAGAAGTTCGGTGTGAACCGGGCGGTAGTCGAGACGGACTTCGCCGGCCTCGTTCACCCAGGACAGCGTATGCTTGCGCCAGTTGACGTCGTCGCGGCCGGCAAACGGGCCATCGACAAAATCCTCGCGCGCATGGCTGCCACGGCTTTCCTTGCGAGCTTCGGCGCCATAGACCGTGACGATGGCGTTGGCCATCAGGTTTTCCAGTTCCAGTGTCTCGACCAGATCGGAATTCCAGATCATCGACCGGTCGGTGACCTTGATGTCGCTCAGTTCTTGCCAGATCGCGCTCATCCGCTTGCAGCCGCTCTCAAGCGATTCCTGCGTGCGGAACACGGCAGCGTCGTCCTGCATGGTGCGCTGCATCTTTTCGCGCAGCACGGCAGTCGGCGTCGAACCATCGGCAAAACGCAGCTTGTCGAAGCGCGTCATGATCTTTTCGCAGGCCTTTTCATTGATCGCCGGGATCGGCGCTGCGCGGTCGATAACCTCGCCGGCGCGGATCGCGGCAGCACGGCCGAAGACCACCAGGTCGATCAGCGAGTTGGAGCCGAGGCGGTTTGCGCCGTGCACCGAGGCGCAGCCGGCTTCGCCGACAGCCATCAGGCCCGGCAGGACGCGCTCGGGATTTGCACCGTCGGCATTCAGCACTTCGCCCCAGTAGTTGGTGGGAATGCCGCCCATGTTGTAGTGAACGGTCGGCAGAACCGGGATCGGCTCGCGCGTCACGTCGACACCGGCAAAGATCTTGGCGCTCTCGGAAATGCCCGGCAGGCGCTCGTGCAGAACGGCCGGATCGAGATGGTCGAGATGCAGGTAGATATGGTCCTTGTTCTTGCCGACGCCACGGCCCTCGCGGATTTCCAGCGTCATGCAGCGCGAAACCACGTCACGCGAGGCAAGGTCCTTGGCCGATGGCGCATAGCGCTCCATGAAGCGCTCGCCTTCGGAATTGACGAGATAACCGCCTTCGCCGCGCGCACCCTCCGTGATCAAACAGCCGGATCCATAGATGCCGGTCGGGTGGAACTGCACAAATTCCATGTCCTGCAACGGCAAGCCAGCGCGCGCCACCATGCCGCCACCGTCGCCGGTGCAGGTATGGGCAGATGTCGCCGAGAAATAGGAACGGCCATAACCGCCGGTCGCCAACACCACCATCTTGGCGGAGAAGCGATGGATCGTGCCATCGTCGAGGTTCCAGGCAACAACGCCGGTGCAGCGGCTGCCGTCATCCGACATGATCAGGTCGAGCGCGAAATACTCGATGAAGAATTCGGCATTGTGCTTCAGCGACTGGCCATACAGCGTGTGCAGGATGGCGTGGCCGGTACGGTCGGCAACGGCGCAGGTGCGCTGTACCGGCGGGCCTTCGCCATAGTTCTGCATGTGGCCGCCGAACGGCCGCTGGTAGATCTTACCCTCGGCATTGCGCGAAAACGGAACGCCGTAATGTTCCAGCTCGTAAACGGCCTTCGGCGCTTCCATGGTCAGGTACTGCATGGCATCGACATCGCCGAGCCAGTCGGAACCCTTGACCGTATCGTAAAGGTGCCACTGCCAGCTGTCCGGCGTCATGTTGGTCAGCGACGCGGCAATACCGCCCTGGGCTGCGACCGTGTGCGAACGCGTCGGGAAAACCTTGGTGATGCAGGCCGTCTTGAAGCCCTGTTCGGCCATACCGAGCGTGGCGCGCAGGCCGGCGCCACCGGCACCGACGACGATCACGTCATAGGCATGGTCGACATAGTCATAGGCGTGGCCGTTGATGAGCGGCGATGAGGTGGGTGCCATTTTGAATTACCCTGCAAACGCGATCTTCAGGATGGCGAAAAGACAGAGCCCGCCAACTGCGATCGCAAAAAACGTATTGAGCATGACGAGGACGATCTTGACGCCTTCGTTGTGGACATAGTCCTCGATGACGATCTGCATGCCGAGCTTCATGTGGATCAGGCCGGAGATCACCACCAGCCCCATAACCACCGCCACGAAGGGGTTCGACAAGGCAACGACGACCTCTGCATAAGGGGCGCCGGCATATTTGATCAGGAACAGCACGAAGAAGATGATCAGCGGCACATTGGCAACGGCCGTCAGCCGCTGGCGCCAGAAATGATCGGTGCCTTCCTTGGCTGAACCGAGGCCGCGAACCTTGCCGAGGGGAGTACGCATATCCATGGAATTCTTGTCCTCTCAGCGAACCACGTAGCCGACGATCCAGATCAATACGGTCACGGCGACCGAACCGATCAGGTTGGCAATGGCAAGCTTGGTCGCAAAATGCTTTTCGTAGCCGTAGCCCAGATCCCAGACGAAGTGCCTGAGACCGCCGAACAGATGATGCACCAGCGCCCAGGTATAGCCAAACAGAATGAGCTGGCCGATGATCGTGCCGAAGGCCCACATGGCCCAGTCGTAATATTCCGGCCCGCTGGCGGCAGCGATCAGCCACCAGGCGACAAGGACCGTGCCGAAGTACAAGGCGCACCCAGTGATGCGGTGCACAATGGACATGACCATCGTGGGAATAGGCTTATAGATTTGTAGATGCGGCGACAAAGGCCGGCTTTTGGTGACATTCGTCATCTGAACCTCACGGAAGACCCGGAAAGACGCCCAAAAACTGGACTATTTTCATCCGGTATTGCACCTGATTGTGCGCAATTCAGTCAGCCGACGTTTAATCACCATATTGATGAACGACAAGTGTGTTTGCACTGCAAAATCAATTTAATCGATTAGACGAAAATATGGCGGCTTGACGGATGCGATTCGCCCGCCGCGTTAACGATAAGCCGTGAAAATTCAACGCAATCCGTGACTTTTGCCAGTACCTGCCCCACATTGCCCGTTAAGGATTTGTTAAGAGTCACCCGGAGGGCTGCACGAAATGCGTCCAATCAGCATCCTGAATGCGACGAAAGTCTTGATCGCGGCACTCACCGTAGTCCTTTCGTTTGCCGGCTTCGCCGAAGCGCGTGATCGCAACGGCGAAAGAATCCAGGTCCGCCGCCCGCATTTCGAACGGTCGTATGACCAGCGCCCGCACCGTGGACGGCAGGAAGCCATTTTGAGCGGCAATCCCGGCCGTCATTACCGCCACGACCGGCGGCCACGCAACGACCACGGATATCGCTACGATCGCCGGCATGACAGGTTCCAGTTCGACAGGCGTCAGGCCAATCGCGGGCATTTCGAGCCGAGATATGGACGGGACCGCTTTGACCCCACCATTCCGGTGCGGGACTATTGTGGCCAGCGCCGGAATGGTTGGGATCAGTCCTATGGCGATGACGGTTTCCCGTCGCATGCCAATGGCGGCACCTATTTCGGCGGCCTCTCTGCCTGGACCGATCCGGGCAACGGCACCTATTTCCGCTCCGAGCGCAACGGTTACGGCTATTATTCCGACGACACCGGCATGAACTATCCCGCCGCCCGTCCGAAAATCATCCGCGTCACGCCATCCACCGCCGGCCGTGCCTGCTCCTGGGAATCCGGCGTCTGCGTGATCCGGCGATGACGAATAGAGCCATTGCGGCATGAGTACGGATAAAGTCGCAATCCTTCTGCAGGACGTAAAAGAGCATCGCGAGGGTCTCTTTCCGATTGTTTCGCGCCTGCGCGACGTGATTCTGGCCGCCGGTCCCTCGATCACCGAGGACGTCAAGTATGGCGGATTGCTGTTTTCATCCGGCCAGAGCTTCTGTGGCGTTTTTCCCTACAAGACCCACGTGACGCTGGAATTCAGCCAGGGCGCGGCGCTCGCCGATCCCCATGGCTTCCTGTCCGGCGATGGCAAGTTCCGGCGCCACATCAAGCTTGAGACCGTGCAGGATATCGAGACACGGCGCGTCGCGAATTATGTTGCGCAGGCACATGCGGCAGCGAATAGCTGAAAACTGAATTGTACGCGCAGCCGCAACACTGCCCGCCCACACGCCTGCGACTGCCCTTAGCCGAGCTCGCGACTGAGAAACCGCCAGACCGTGGTCTTCTTGACTTCGCTGTCCTCCAGCGCCCGGGTCACCGGCACCTGATAGGTCGCCAGCATCTCCATCCGCTCACGGGGGCAATAGGCACGGCCGGGATCGCCGACGAGAACATCGGCACCGCTTTCGGCAAGCGCACTCAGCCACGGAACGATCCGGTCGGCAAACGTCCTGTCATAGAAGACATCGCCGGCAAGATAGACATGCGCATCCCGCCCGGCACCGATCACCTCCGACGCCGCCGACAAGACATCGACGCCATTGAGTGCAGCATTGAGCCGGATAGCCGTTTCGGTCCAGGGGTCGATATCGACGGCCAGAACCGAGGCCGCCCCCGCCTTCATCGCCGCGATGGCCACCAGACCGGAGCCGGACGCAAAATCGATCACCCGCTTGCCCGCCACCAGTTCGGGGTGATCGAGAACATGCCGCGCCAGTCCCTGCCCTCCCGCCCAGGCAAACGCCCAGAACGGCGGCGGCAAGCCGATCTCCTCCAGCTCCTCCTCCGTCTTCAGCCACAGATCATGGGCTTCGCTCGCCAGATACAGCCGGATCTCCGGCACATGTGGCGGCGTCATGATGTCCGTGTTCTCGAGGATGAAGGTTTCGGGATCGGTTTTCATCGGGTAGTCTGGCTTCCGGTTGATGATTGGCCAAGGTTGAAGGCACCTCTTCTCCCCAGCGGGGAGAAGGTGGGCCGTAGGGCCGGATGAGGGGGCCGAAGGAAAGTTCTTTGGCTCCGGCTTCGCCGAAGCCCCCCTCATCGCCTCGCCTCAGCTCGGCACTTCTCCCCGCTGGGGAGAAGAGGGAGATCACCGCGGCGGCTTGTCCAGCCCGCCGAGCCGGCAGATCTCCAGATACTCTTCCTCTGTGACCGGCTGCACCGACAGCCGCATCGACGTCACCAGGGCCATCTTCTCGAATGCCGGATTGGCCTTGATGTCCTTCAGCGAAATCGGGGTCGGCAGGTCGCAGACGGCGCGGATATCGACGCAGTCCCATTTCGGATCGCCCTCAGCGGTGGAATCCGGGTGCGACAGCGCGCAGACCTCGGTGATGCCGACGATCTCCAGCCCCTCGTTCGAGTGGTAGAAGAAGCCCTTGTCGCCGATCTGCATCGCCCGCATGTTGTTGCGCGCCAGATAGTTGCGCACGCCTGTCCATTCGGTCCCTTTGGCCCCCGCGTCCTTCTGCATCTGCCAAGACCATTTGAACGGTTCGGATTTGTACAGCCAGTACCCCACGCTCAAGCCTCCGGCTTGTTGAAGACCCAGTTCCAGGGCTTGATATCGACATTGGCAAACAGGCCGGCCTTGGCATAGGGATCGGCGTCCGCGATCGCCCGCGCGTCATCGATCGTCTCCGCCTGGATGACCACCAGACTGCCGTTCGGCTTGCCGGCATCGTCGAGGAACGGACCGGCAAAGGCCAGCGTACCCTTGGCGTTGAGATCGTTCAGAAACGCGACGTGCTCAGGACGGGCGTCCATCCGCACCTGCAGGGCATTCGGCTTGTCCGTGCACAGAACCGCAAACAGCATGGTGTTCTCCTTGTTGATTTATTCCTGCGTGATCGGCCGGGACATCAGCTGTTCCAGCGCCGTTCTCACATCCATCTTTCCATCGATGATCGCAGCCACCGCTTCCGTCACCGGCATATCGACGCCAAGCTTTCGGGCGACATCGGCTGCGACAGAGGCTGCAAACGCGCCTTCGACCAGTTCGCCCGAATGCCCCCTGGCACTGCCGCTCTGGCCAAGCGCAATGCCGTAGCGCAGATTGCGCGACTGATGGCTGGTTGCCGTCAGCACCAGATCACCCAGACCCGACAGGCCACGAACGGTATCGGCCTCGCCGCCACGCACGGCCACGAAACGCGACATTTCGGCCAGTCCGCGCGAAATCAGAGCCGCCCGGGCCGAATCGCCAAGCCCTGCGCCCTCCACAATGCCACAGGCGATCGCCAGCACGTTCTTCAACGCGCCGCCAAGCTGCACGCCAATACGGTCGGCCGAGGGATAGAGACGGAACGTCGCACTGGACAGCGCCTCGGCCAATACGGCGGCACGCTCGACGCTCCCGGCCGCGATCACCATCGCCGTCGGCAGTCCCTTGGCAATATCGGCGGCGAAACCCGGGCCGGAGAGCACTGCGACATTCTGCAGGTGCAATTCTTCCTCGACAACATCGGTCAGCAACCGGCCGCTCGCCCGCTCCATGCCCTTAGCGCAGATCACCACGTCGGCACCCTTGCCGATGAAACCATGCAACGAACGCCCGGCCTCGCGCTGCGCCTGCGACGGCATGGCAAAGAGAACGATACCGGCGCCTTCAAGTACCGTCGGGTCATCGGAAACACTGAGCGTTTCCGGCAGGTCGATGCCCGGCAGCGCGCTGTCGTTGCGTCCGGTTTGCCTGAATTCCTCAACAATGCTCTCGCGGCGGGTCAGCAGCGTCACCGGTACCTTGCCGGAGGCGGCCGCTACAGCCGCCAGCGCCGTTCCGAAAGCCCCGGACCCGACAACGACGATACGATCCGTATTCATGACGTCCGCCATCACGCCTTTGCCCCCCGCTTGCCAAACCCGATCAGGGCTTTCGCGTCCGCATCCAGAGGCCAGCGCGAACGCGGCGCCACATCGAGGTCGTCGGCCGGCAATCCCGCCGCCATGCGCTCGGCGCCTGCCCAGGCGATCATCGCCGCATTGTCAGTGCACAGCTGCAGCGGCGGCGCGATGAAGCGGAAACCGTTCTTGTCGCAGAGTTCCTGCAGCGTTGCCCGAAGCGCCTGGTTGGCCGCAACGCCACCGGCCACGACCAGCGCCGGATGCTCGACCGTAACACCGAATTGCTCCTTGAAACGGGCAAGCCCCCGGCCGATACGATCCTTCAGCGTGCGCGAGATCGCCCTCTGGAAGGAGGCGCAGATATCGGCGATATCCTGCTCGGTCACCGGCGCGATCGACTGCGCGGCCTGGCGAACGGCCGTCTTCAGGCCGGAAAAAGAAAAATCAAGCCGCGCTTCGCCGACCAGCGGCCGCGGAAAGGAAAACCGTTCCGGGTTGCCACCTTTTGCCGCACGTTCGACCGCCGGGCCACCCGGATAAGGCAGGCCCAGGAGCTTCGCCGTCTTGTCGAAGGCTTCGCCCAGCGCATCGTCGATGGTCGTGCCCCAGCGCTCGTAGACGCCAACGTCTTTGACCAGAATGAGCTGCGTATGGCCACCGGAAACCAGCAGCATCAGATAGGGAAAGTCCAGCCCATCGGTCAGCCGCGCCGTCAGCGCATGGCCTTCCAGATGGTTGACGGCATAAAGCGGCTTTCCCGACGCGCGCGCCATCGCCTTGCCGGTCATCAGGCCGACCAGCAGGCCGCCGATCAGGCCCGGACCGCTGGTGGCGGCGATCGCATCGATATCCGAAAGCGTCACGCCGGCGCGCAAAAGCGCCTCCTCGATCAGGGTATCCAACGCCTCGACATGGGCGCGCGCGGCGATCTCGGGCACGACGCCGCCATAGGCGCTGTGCTCTTCCAGCTGGCTGAGAACCACATCGCCCAGGATTTCGCCCTGGCCGTTTTCATCGCGCGATACGACGGAAGCGGCGGTTTCGTCGCAGCTTGTTTCGATACCGAGAATGCGCAGGCGGGCGGACATGGGCTGGTTTACTCGAATATTGCGGTCACGGGGAAAGGCGGTTACACGGAACTCCGGTAACAACGGATCGCAGTGGATGCAAACAAAACCTTTCCGGATCGGCACGCGGGGCAGCCCGCTCGCGCTGGCGCAGGCCCATGAAACACGGGACCGGCTGATGGCGGCGCATGGCCTGCCGGCCGAAATGTTCGAGATCGTCGTGCTGTCGACCATGGGCGACCGGATCACCGACCGCTCGCTGTCGGAAATCGGCGGCAAGGGCCTTTTCACCCAGGAACTCGAGGATATGCTCACCTCCGGCGGGCTGGATTTTGCCGTGCACTCCTCCAAGGACATGCCGACGAAGCTGCCGACAGGCCTGTTCCTCTCCGCCTATCTGCCACGCGAAGACGCCCGCGACGCCTTTGTCGGCCGCACCGCCGCAAAGCTGCTCGACCTGCCTCAGGGCGCCACCATCGGCTCATCGTCGCTGCGCCGGCAGGCGCTGATCAAGCGCCTGCGCCCGGACATCAACGTCATCACCTATCGCGGCCTCGTCGATACAAGGCTCCGGAAACTGGCGGAAGGCCAGGTCGACGCGACCCTGCTCGCCTTCGCGGGCCTGAAGCGTCTGGGCAAAGACGACGTTCCGACCGAGCTGCTCGACCCGGAAACCTTTCCGCCGGCACCGGCGCAGGGCGCCATCTGTATCGAGAGCCGCCTTGGCGACGCCAAGGTCAATGCGCTGCTCGAAGCGGTCAATGATGTGAGAACCCATGAAGCCGTGACCTGCGAACGGGCATTCCTGGCAACGCTCGACGGCTCCTGCCGCACGCCTATTGCCGGCTACGCAGTCTCAGACGGCGATACTGTTCGCTTTTCCGGCATGGTCCTCACCCCGGACGGCAGCGAATATTTTCGCGTGTCGACCGAGGGCAAGGCGTCCGATGCCGAACAACTCGGCGCCAAGGCCGGCGACGATATCCGCATCGATGCGGGGCCGGATTTCTTTTCGAGCTGGACCTAAAACATGCGCATTCTTGTTACCCGGCCTCAGCCTTCGGCGGCGGCAACGGCGGCAAGGCTGAAAGCAATGGGACACCAGACTGTCGTGCTGCCGGTCATGGAAGCCACCCACCAGCCGCACGCAGCATTGGACGCGCTGGCCCATCGCCACAGCGCCATTGCCGTCACCAGTGCCGAGGTGTTTCGTGCCCTTGCGCCCTACAAGGCGCAACTGGCGCCGCATCTGCAAACAACCGTCTATTGCGTCGGCCCGGCAACCGCTCAGGCGGCACGGCAGATGGGGTTCCAGTCAGTCGTGACTGGCTCAGGCACCGGGGTCTCCCTGGCCAGGATCGCGGCAAACGCATCGACAGGCCTCACAGATGGACTGGTCTATCTCGCGGGCTGGCCGCGCTCTCCCTCCTTCGAGGCCGGATTGCAAGCCGCAGGCATCGCCTGCCATACTGCCGAAACCTACCGGATGTCCGCAATTGCCCATGCACCTGAAGCCGTCGAACAGCTGCTGCAGCCGCCCATCCCGGACCTCGTTCTGCTCTATTCGCACGAAACCGCACGGCATTTTTTCGCGCTTCTGTCTCCACAAACCGCACACAGGATGTCCGGCATGCGTCTTCTGTGCCTGAGCCAGCACGTCGCAAATGCCATCCCCCACGGTTTCGGGCCGGTCTCCATTGCCGCAGAGCCGTCGGAAGAGGCACTGCTCGCTCTGCTCTGACCGGTTCACCGAACCAACATCCATCCAACCGCAGTCAAGGAATTGTCGCTTGGGGGCTTTCCCTATCCCTGCCGCATGTCTAGGTTTAAGACAGTACGTCAAGTTCATGCGATAACGGAAAGAGATCATCATGGGACCGGAAAACCCTCCGCGCCGCTCAAAGTCCGATCAGGAGCCGTTGACGATCGACCTGGATGCCACCGCGGTGCCGGCGGAAGGATCCGATCAAAGTGCCGCTGCCGCAGAGCGCGAAGCTTCCATCGACGAACCAACGGACATCCGCGCAGGCGAAACCGATGAAACGGTGCGCGCCGACATGTCCGACGCAGATACCGGAAAATCGGAAGCGGAAGACGCACGCGCCGAAGCCGGCGCTGCGGCCTTTGCCGAAGAGCCAATCTCGGCTGCAACCGCCGCCGAAGAACCGGCAAGGCCGATTTACCCTACCCAGCACCGCACTTCCAATTCCGGCGCCCTCGCTGCCGGTATTTTCGGTGGCCTGATCGCGCTTCTCGGCGCAGGCGGCCTGCAATATGCTGGTATCATACCCTCGCTTGGTCCGGCCGCCAGCAACACAGCCGTCGAACAGAGCCTCGCCAGCGATATCGAAGCCCTCAAGGCGCAGCTCGCTGCAGCCCCGGCACCGCAGGCGACCGCCGATCTCGGCCCGCTGGAAACCCGCATCGCTGAGCTTGAAAAGAAGACGGCGGAAGCCGGTAATGGCGCGGCGGCCGACGTCTCGGGCCTCGATGCCCAGATTGCCAACCTGACCGGCGAGATTGCCACGCTGAAATCGGCGCTGGCCGATGCGCAGCAATCGACCGAAGCGGCAAAATCCGAGCTTTCGACCCGCCTCGATGCCGCCGAAAAGAAGATTGATGAGCCGGCAAGCGATGTGCAACTGGCCCGCGCTGTCGCCGTCACGGCGTTGAAGACGGCGATCGATCGCGGCGGACCGTTTCTCGCCGAACTCGACGCGCTGAAAAGCATTGCCGCCACCGACCCGGCCGTCAGCGGCCTTGCCGATGATGCCAGAACCGGCATCGCCCCGCGCGCTGATCTGCTGCGCGACTTCCCGGCCGTGGCCGATGCGATGCTGGAGGCAACCCAGCACAGCGATCCCAACCAGGGCGTTTTCTCCCGCCTGATGGACAGCGCCTCCTCGGCCATTCGCGTCCGCCCGGTCGGCAGCGTCGAGGGCGAAGGCCCGGAAGCCGTCGTTGCCCGTATCGAGGACAAGCTCACCAATGGCGACCTGAAGGGCGCAAGCCTGGAATGGGACACGCTGCCGGAGCCCGCCAAGGCCGCCGGAACCGATTTCAAGACCAAGCTGGACCAGCGCATCCGCGTCGAGGGTCTGATCGACGCCACCGTTGCCGGCGCCATGACGGCCAACCAGGGCTAAGGAAGAGTTCATGATCCGTATTCTGTTCTATGTTCTCGTCGTCCTTGCCCTTGGCGCAGGCTTTGCCTGGCTGGCCGATCGCCCAGGCGAACTGTCGCTGATCTGGCAGGGGAGCCGCATCGAGATGAGCCTGATGGTGGCGGCAACACTGCTGGCCTCTCTCATCGCCGCCATCCTGATCGTCGTCTGGTTCATCCGTGTCGTCTGGCTGTCCCCACATTCAATCTCCCGCTATTTCCGCGCCCGCAAACGCGACCGGGGCTATCAGGCGCTCTCGACCGGCCTGATCGCCGCCGGTGCCGGCGATAGTGCCCTTGCCCGCAAGATGACCGCCCGCACCCATGGATTACT
Source organism: Hyphomicrobiales bacterium (assembly GCA_900473045.1). Classification (GTDB taxonomy): domain Bacteria; phylum Pseudomonadota; class Alphaproteobacteria; order Rhizobiales; family Rhizobiaceae; genus Pararhizobium. The sequence continues at coordinate 80,531 of UCKS01000001.1, read as the reverse complement.
AAGCGCCGACCAGGAGCCGCTGATCCATCTGCTCGAAGCCCAGACGGCACTGATCGAAGGCAAATACGACGACGCCCGCAAGAAATTCGAGCTGATGGCCGACGATCCGGAAACCCGCGAACTCGGACTGCGCGGTCTCTATCTGGAAGCCAAGCGGCTGGGCGCCAATGAAGCCGCCCGCCAATATGCCGAGCGCGCCGCCGACAAGGCGCCGCACCTGCCCTGGGCAACGCTGGCCGCTCTCGATTACCGCAGCCAGACTGGCCAGTGGGATGAAGCCATCCGACTGCTCGACCAGAGCCGCACGGCGCATGTCATCGAACGCAAGGAAGCCGACCGCAAGAAGGCCGTACTTCTGACCGCTCGCGCCGCTGAAAAGCTCGAAGCCGATCCGAAGGGCGCCCGCGACGATGCGCAGGCGGCCTTGAAGCTTGCCGAGGATCTGGTCCCCGCCGGCCTGATCGCCGCCAAGGCGCTGTTTCGCGAGGACAACCTGCGCAAGGGCGCCGCCATCCTGGAAAAACTCTGGAAGCAGGACCCGCATCCGGAGGTCGCCAAGCTCTATGTCCGCGCCCGCAGCGGAGATTCGGCCACCGACCGGCTGAAGCGCGCCAACAAGCTCGAGGCGCTGCGTCCCAACAACCCGGTGGCTCTCGCTGCTGTTGCAGAAAGCGCGCTTGAAGCCCGTCAGCTGCCGCTCGCCCGCGCCAAGGCGGAAGCCGCCGCCCGCATCCAGCCGAGCGAGAGCGTCTTTCTGCTGCTCGCCGATATCGAGGAGGCCGATACCAACGATGACGGCCGCATCCGCCACTGGATAAACCAGGCGCTGAAAAGCCCGCGCGATCCCGCCTGGACCGCAGATGGCGTCACCGCTCCCGAATGGCTGCCGGTCTCGCCGGTCAGCGGCCGCCTCGATGCGTTCGAATGGAAACAGCCGGTCTCCCAGATCGCCGGCTCCATCGAGGAGGGAACGCCGGATACCGCCGATGAAGCGATCCGCAGCCTGCCACCGGTGGCCATCGTCCATCAACGTCCCGAACCGCAGCCGGAACAGGACGTGACCTCCACTTTGCCCAGCGACGTCCATGGCCACATCATCGAAGTCGAGGAAAAACCGGAAGAGCCCGTGGTCAGGACCATCGCCGTTCCGACCCCAAGCGAATCGGTCATCGTCCCGCAGACGGTGAAGGCGGAGCCAAAGCCGGTCCCGGCCAAGGTTGGCGACGGCAAAGCTGCAGACGCCAAGCCAGTGGAGACGGTCGTCGAGCCCTTCTTCGGCCGCCCGCCGGACGATCCCGGCGTTCGCGAAGGCGCCAGCAAGCCTTTGGAAAAGTCTACATTTCGCCTGTTTTGAGACGCAACCCCGATCTTTGACGGAACACCATGTTTGAACGTTTCCGAACTTTCCTCGACGGCCTGACCGGCAGCGGAACAGCTGTTATCGAGCCCGGCGATCCCCGCATCGCCATTGCCGCACTCTGCATCCAGGTGATGGAGGCCGATGGCGAGGTCCATGAAAAGGAGCGCAAAAAAGTGCGCTCGATGGTCAAGGATCATTACCAGCTGGATGATGCGTCGCTTGACGCACTGATCGCTGCCGGCGAGACCGCCGAAAGTCAGGCCATCGACTTCTTCCGCTTCACCTCCGACATCAAGCGACATTTTTCCGAAGAGCAGCGGATAGACCTGATCGGCATGCTGTGGGAAATCGTCTATGCCGATGGCAGGCGCAGCGAGATGGAGGATCACGTCATTTGGCGGATCGCCGATCTGTTGGGCGTGTCCGGCAGGGACAGGATCATCAAGCGGCAGGAGGTGGCCGCCAAGCTCGACGTCGTGGAGGAGGCCACCGCGCAACAGGAAAAGTGACATGCTTTTCGACGACCGTACCTATTCTAGGCGCAATACCGGCAAGCCGGTCCTGATCGTCCTGCATCAGGAACGCTCCAGCCCCGGCCGCGTCGGACATCTGTTGCTGGAAAAGGGCCTGAGCCTCGATATCCGCCGCCCGGTGCTGGGCGATCTCCTGCCCGCGACGCTGGATGGGCATGCCGGCGCCGTCGTCTTCGGCGGGCCGATGAGCGCCAATGACGATGAGGACCATGTCCGCCGCGAGATCGACTGGCTCTCCGTACCACTCACTGAAAACAAGCCCTTCCTCGGCATCTGTCTCGGTGCCCAGATGCTGGTGCGCCATCTCGGCGGCGTGGTCGGCCCGCACCACGAGGGCCAGACGGAAATCGGCTGGTATCCGCTGCACGCCACCGAAAAGGGCCAGGCGCTGATGGAATGGCCGCCAATGGTTTACCAGTTTCACCGTGAAGGGTTCGACCTGCCGGTGGGTGCCGAACTGCTCGCGTCCGGCGCCACCTATCCCAACCAGGCCTTCCGCTACGGCGAAAACGCCTGGGTATCCAGTTCCACGGGGAATTGACGCGGGTCATGATGCACCGCTGGGTCGTGCACGGCGCGCACCGGTTCGAGCTACCCGGCGCGCAAGCCGGCCGCGCCCATCTGGAAGGCCGCATGGACCATGACGCGCCGTTGCGCGCCTGGATGGACCAGTTCCTCACCCATATCTTCCAGCGCCAGGGCGAGAAGGTCAGAGCTTGAGCAAGTCACCGTTTCCTCTTCTCCCCAGCGGGGAGAAGGTGGCCCGCAGGGCCGGATGAGGGGGCGGCACGGTCCGAACCGATCATCCCGAGACAGTACGATCCGGCGCATCCAGCGAATCGATCTTGCGCAGCTGCGGAAAGCCCAGTGCCCAGATCACCGCGACCGCCAGCGTACCGACGCCACCAATCACCACTGCCGGAACCGCGCCGATAAAATGCGCCATCGTGCCGGCGCGGAATTCGCCAAGCTCGTTCGACGCGCCGACAAACACCATGTTGACGGCGTTGACCCGGCCGCGCACGGCATCCGGCGTCCACAGCGCGATCAGCGTTTCGCGCACATAGACCGAGATCATGTCCGATGCGCCCATCAGCATCAGCGCCGCGATCGACAGCCAGGCAACCTGCGACAGACCGAAGATCACCGTGCCGAGACCAAACAATCCCACACCGGCAAACATCAGCCGGCCGGCATGATGGCGGATCGGATAGGCGGCCAATGTCACGGCAACGAGGATCGCGCCGATACCGGGTGCCGCCCGCAACAGGCCAAGACCGAGCGGACCGAGCACGAGAATTTCGCTGGCAAACACCGGCATCAGCGCCACTGCCCCGCCGAGCAGCACGGCAAACAGATCGAGTGAGATTGCGCCCAGCACGATCTTTTCCGTGCGGATGAACTTGAACCCGGCCAGCACCGAGGTCCAGTCGCGTGGTTCGCTGAGGCTGTGCTGCGCCGGCTTCTCGATCATGAAGATGAGAATTGACGCAAGAACAAGAAAGACCAGCGCCACGGAATAGGCAACAAGGGCGCTCACGCCATAGAGCAGACCACCGGCGACAGGCCCCAGAATGGCGGCCGTCTGCCAGGAGGACGAATTCCAGGCAATAGCGTTCGCCAGATCCCGGGCTGGAACGAGGTTCGGCGCCAGCGATTGCACCGCCGGTGCCATGAAGGCACGCTCGATACCGAAGACGATCAGGATGGCAAACACCGGCCAGGGCGAAAAGGCGTCGGCGATCGTCAGTCCCAAAAGTGCCGCCGCGCAAAGCGCGCTGATGATCATGCAAACCGAGACGATCATCCTTCGCGAATGGCGGTCGGCGACCGAACCGGTGATCAGGATCAGCAGCAGCGATGGCAGGAACTGAAACAGGCCGATCAGACCGAGATAGAGCGTGTTCTGCGTCTGCTCGTACATCTGCCATCCCACCGAGACGCTGATGATCTGGATGGCGAAGGACGCAAGAAAGCGGGCGAAGAAGAAACGGGCGTAGGAGACATGCCGGAATGCGGCAAACCGGTCTGCACCTTGAAGGACGGACATGCGGCAATCTTTCCGAACAACGGCAGGCTATCCTGCCGCATTAAACATGTTTGGCCCATCGCGAAGCGTGGACTTGCCGGTTTAGTCGTCAATGTCTACATGTCTGTCAACAACGAATTGGAGACCGGCATGCTTGCTGTCATTGCGACCCTGAATTTCATCATCAACATTGCGTGGTTCCTGGTCATCGCCTCGGCCATTTTTTCTTGGCTCTACGCCTTCAACGTCATCAACGTGAACAACAACGCCATCAACATGATCGGCCGTTCGCTCTACCAGCTAACCGAACCGCTCTACCGGCCGATCCGCAACGTCCTGCCCAACATGGGCGGCGTCGATCTCTCGCCGCTGGTGGTTTTGGTCATCCTCTATTTCCTCTGGTATTTCCTCAACACGACCGTTGCTGCCGCCTTGCTCAGCTAAACGCTTGAGCGCCTTCGGGCCCAAGGCTTGAACCTAGACAATAAAAAACCTCCGGATCGGCCTGATCCGGAGGTTTTCTTTTGGAGTCTGGAGACTTTAAGCCGGTTTGACTTACTTCTCAGCCTTGGCGCGCTCGACCGCTTCGAGGATCAGTTGCTGGGCAACGGCGGCATCCTTCCAGCCGTAAATCTTCACCCACTTGCCGGGCTCCAGATCCTTGTAGTGCTCGAAGAAATGCTCGATCTGCTGCAGGGTGATTTCCGGCAGGTCGGTATAGTCCTTCACCTTGTCGTAACGCTTGGTCAGGTGATAGTTCGGCACGGCGACGATCTTCTCGTCCTTGCCGGAATTGTCTTCCATCATCAAAACGCCGATAGGGCGCACGTTGATGACGCAGCCGGGCACCAGCGGACGGGTGGAGGCGATCAGAACATCGATCGGATCGCCGTCTTCCGACAGCGTGTGCGGCACGAAGCCGTAATTGCCCGGATAGGTCATCGGCGTGTAGAGGAAACGGTCGACGACCAGCGTGCCGGCTTCCTTGTCCATTTCATACTTGATCGGATGTCCGCCAACCGGAACCTCGACGATCACGTTGATATCTTCCGGCGGATTCTTTCCAATCGAAATTGCATCAATACGCATGAGTTTTCCCCCAAGGGCCAGTTTTTCGGATGGCAAGTCCGATATCGGGAAACATGACGCGGCGCAACATTACTTTCGTTTTGCTCCGAAAAATGCGACGTTTGACCAACTATTCGCGTATTTTTCAAGGTGTATCTGGAGGAGGAGCCCTGATGAAACCGTTCGCCTGTGCCATACCGTTTTTGATCCCCTTATCGATGGCGGCTGGGGCCGCACTGGCCAATAACAGCGTCTATACGAACCTCGATACCGACCATTGCAGAAAGCTTTCGGCCGGGGACGAACCGGGCGGCGGCATCGTTCTGATGTGCCAAGGCTACGCGGATCATCCGGTCTATTACAAGGAAGGCGACCTGCGGCAGGCTATTCTCTATGGCAAGGTCAATGCAGCCTATATCGAAGGGACTTTCGAGACCTTCGGCGCCTTCAATTATACCGGCCGCAAGATCGAATGGCGGCTCGACGATGCCGGCAAACCGGTGGCCGCCATCCAGCGCTGGTTCATCTCCAACTCCGGCGCCATGGAACCGGGGCTTCCCCCCGCCGATACCGGCCAGGTTCTCGTCATCTCGAAAGTCGCCGGAAGCGATGGCAAGGGCTGTGTTGCGGGCTATGTCGACGCCCTGTCAAATCCAGAGCCTAATGGTCTGGCACGGCAGGTCGCCGATACAAAAGCTGCGGGGTTTGTCTGCGCGGCGGATGAGGCGGTTTTTCATGGGGTGCGCGGCCCGCTTGCAACCGACCCCAGCCGTTCGTATCCGCAGCCCTGAAGGCAATTGGGATATCAATCCCAGATATATCCGATCTTCTTGAGGTTTTTTTCGCCGAAATCTTCCATGCCCTCGCAGAGATCGCGGCCGCCGGCCATGCGGAAGAAGCGGTCGGCATGGTGACTATCTTCCAGGCACCAGACGACGAGACCTTGGCAGCCCAGCGATTTCAGCAGGCTCTTGGCTTCGCCGAACAGGATGCGGCCAAGGCCGATGCCCTGATATTCCGGCCGCAGGTAGATCTCGTAGACCTCGCCTTCCTGCGGCAGCGAGCGGGACCGGTTGAGGCCAAGCGTCGCGTAGCCGGCGATCACGCCGGCAACTTCGACGACCAGCAATGTCGAGGGGCCGCGCGTGGCCTTGCGCCACCACGCATGATCGCGCCGATGAACCATCTGGGTCAGCGGCTTGTGCGGAATGAGGCCGCCATAGGCCTGCAGCCACGAGACGCGGTGCACATCCGAGATGGACATGGCGTCCCTCGGCTCGCCCGGACGCACCTCGATTGATAGTGTTTTCATAACGCGACTCTAGACTCGTGCCGGACAAACAGGAATCCCGTCCAAGCCCTGTCTTTAACTAACTCACAGGCAACTTATGGGGACAACCATCCAAAGTTAACGCTTTTTTAACTTTTCCGGCAAGCAGCTTTCATCGCGGCACACAGGATTTGGCGCCCGCAGCAAACCTAACACGCGGGTAAGTTTCTCTTTTCCAGTCACTGCGGTGATTCGACCCACCGAGCTATCGGCCTCAAGCCGAACTGTTGACCGTAAACAGGGGTCCAAACGCAAATCGTCCATCCGAACCGCAAAATATTGCGGCGCAGCAGGGAACCTTTTGATCGGGCGCGCGTTTGAAAACGTCTGGATATGCGCAGTTGCGCAAATCGGGACTGCCGCGGCCTCTTCTTCGGCCCCGGATATCAGCAGGAAGTAGGGCGGTTCGAATTCTGGTCAAGCTCCAGGCGGCGGAAATCCCGAAATACCTATCGACCTATCGTTCAGCGGCACCCCTTGTGCCCGTCATGGAGTAGCCGATGAAAAATCTCTCAGCAGACAGGCGCATGATCAAAATCGCCATGGCGGCACCTTATCTCGAGCGGGATGAGGAGCATGCGCTGGCGTTGGCGTGGAAGGAGCATCAGGATCAGGATGCCCGCAACAAGATCGCCATGGCCCATATGCGGCTGGTGATTTCCATGGCCTCCAAGTTTCGCAATTTCGGCCTGCCAATGAGCGATCTCGTCCAGGAGGGGCATATCGGCCTCCTGGAAGCCGCAGCCCGCTTCGAGCCGAGCCGTGAAGTCCGTTTTTCCACCTATGCCAGCTGGTGGATCCGCGCTTCGATGCAGGACTACGTGCTGCGCAACTGGTCGATCGTCCGCGGCGGCACCTCTTCGGCCCAAAAGGCGCTGTTCTTCAATCTGCGTCGCCTGCGTGCCAAGCTTGCCCAGGGCGACCGCCACCTGACGGCGCGCGCTGTGCATGAGGAAATCGCCGTGGCACTCGGCGTCAGCATTGCTGATGTACAGACAATGGATGCACGCCTGTCCGGCAACGATGCCTCGCTGCAGGCCCCGATTTCCTCCTCAGGCGAATCCGATGGCGGAGAACGCCTCGACCTTCTCGCTTGCGACGCCCCCCTGCCGGACGAGCAGGTCTCCGAAATGATCGACAGCGAGCGCCGCCGCACCTGGCTCAGCCACGCGCTGTGCCAACTGAACGAGCGCGAAATGAAAATCATTCGCGCGCGCCGCCTCTGCGAAGACAGCGCGACGCTGGAAGAGCTCGGCGCCGACCTCGGTATCTCCAAGGAACGCGTCCGCCAGATTGAAACCCGCGCCTTGGAAAAGCTGAAGATCGCGCTGGTCGCGGAAGCCCCGGTGCTGGCAATGCGGCATTGAGGAAAATTTGACCGAACGTGAAACCGGATGACTGGCTTCATCCGGTTTTTTTACGGCACGATGTACGGCTGGAGCGGGTCTGCGGAGAAACTGTTGTGCAACGGTAATCAATGCGTGGTTTACCTTTCGTGGTTAAGACTACGGATACGCGATCTTTGCGCCAGTGGCGCATCCTGGTCTCAGCTCGTTTTCAGGTGGCATAATGAAAGAGACATTCGATTCCGGCGTCTTCAACCTTGCGCCGATTGCCATGTGGATCGAGGATTTCAGTGAAGTAAACGCGCTTTTCGACGTGTGGCGCGTAAAAGGGATCACCGATATACGCGCTTTCCTGCGGGATGACGTCTTGCGTATCACGGAATGCTCCAGGCGAATCCGGGTGCTGGATGTCAACAGGAAGACGCTTGAGCTTTTTGAGGCCGATGACCTCGAGCAGCTTCGGACCGGCGTCGCGCAGATCTTTCGGGACGACATGCTCGAAACACATATCAATGAATTGGCCGACCTTTTCGACGGCAAGCTGACGTTTTCCAGCACAACCGTCAACTACACGCTCTCCGGACGGCGCCTCGATATCCAGCTTCGCGGTGCAGTCATGCCGGGTCACGAGGGATCTCTCGCCAAGGTGCTTCTGACGACCGAGGACATCACCGAGCGGGAGAATGCCCGCAGGGCGGAAATCGCGCAAAGACTGTATGCCGAAGGCATCTTCGAGCATTCGCCCGTATCGCTCTGGATCGAGGATTTCAGCCGCATCAAGGTCTTGATCGAGGATATCCGCGCACGCGGCATCAGCGACTTTCGAACATTCATGGATGTCCATCCCGAGTTCGTCACCCAGTGCATGAGCGAAATCCGCGTCATCGACGTCAACCAGGCGACGCTCGACCTCTTCTGTGCGCCGGATCGCATGACGCTGCTTCAGCGCTTGAGCGATATCTTCCGTGGCGACATGGAAAAGCCGTTTCGCGAGCAGCTCATCGAGCTTTGGAACGGAAACCTCTTCCACCACCGCGAAGTCATCAACTACGCGCTGGATGGCTCGGAACGCCACATACTGTTGCATTTTTCGGTGTTCCCCGGCCACGAAAACGACTGGTCCCGCGTTCAGATCGCGCTCGCCGATATTACGGCACGCAAGAAGGCCGAGGCCTATCTCGAATATCTCGGCAAGCATGACGTTCTGACAAAACTCTACAATCGCGCCTTCTATGCGGATGAAATCAACCGGCTGGAGCGAAAGTCGCTGCGCCCCGTTTCGGCGATCATCATCGATCTGAACGGATTGAAGGAGGCCAATGACCAGCTGGGCCACGATGCCGGCGACGCATTGTTGCGGCGCTTTGGCGAAATCCTCAACGGTGCCGTCTCGCAGCCCAACCACGCCGCCCGGATCGGCGGCGACGAGTTCGCCGTTCTGATGCCTGGAGCAGACAACAAAGCGGCGGGCGCCATGATGGAGACGATCAACGATCTACTGAAGATCAACAATCAGTTCTACTCGAGCGCGCCCCTCACCATGTCATTCGGCGTCGCAACCAGCGAACAGGGGGAATCCATGGAGTCCCTCGTCCAGCGCGCCGACGCTTCGATGTATGAACACAAGAGAGCATTTTACGAAGCCAGAGGCACGATGGGTGTGACCGGCGGCCGCATCGCCCGCCGGACGTCGTGATTTGTGTGAATGCCGGGGGCTGCGCTGGTCGCAGGAAACGACCGGGACCGAAAGCAAAAGTTAACGAAGACTCACACAATCTCCTTCAACTTTAAGTGTATATTAATCCAATTTTAATTATCGGCGGCCCTCTGCCCACTCTCCCGTTGGCTTCCACCCCAACTGCGTGCACGTTACCCATCTTGGTAACCGGAAAAGCGAGTTCAGGGCGCTTTCTCCGGCGGATGGAGGGTGTCGGTCGGAATGATTGCTTTTGTCATGCGACTTCGCAGCCGGACACATTTCAGCAGCCGTAAGAACCGAGCCTTCGTTGGCACCGCGCAACGCAGAATTGATGCCAGGCAGAGGCTCGGTGTTATCATTGCCGGGTTTGCCGTCATCTTTCTTGTGACCCTTGGGCGCCTTGTCCAATACGGGCTTTCCGACCCCATCGCTCTCGCATCGATCATCGACACCACTGGCGCAGTCGCCTCCCGGCCGGATATCGTCGATCGCAACGGACAATTGCTGGCAACGGATCTTCGAACCATGTCGCTCTATGCCGAGCCGCGCAGGATCGTCGATGCCGATGAGGCGGTCGAAAAGCTCGCAACCGTTATTCCCAACCTCGACTGGAGCGACACCCACAAGAAACTGCAATCCGGCTCCGCGTTTCAATGGTTGAAGCGGCAGCTGACGCCACGCCAGCAGTCGGATATTCTGGCGCTCGGCATACCCGGCATTGGCTTTCGGCCGGAGAAACGGCGCTTCTATCCGGGCGGCCCCACCGCATCGCATATTCTCGGCCATGTGAATATCGACAATCAGGGCCTTGCCGGCATGGAGCGGTATATCGACCAGCAGGGGCTGGCTGATCTGCGCGCCGCCGGCTTGACCGGCGATGTGCGTCTGGAGCCCGTCAAGCTGTCGATCGACCTTCGTGTTCAGCATATCGTCCGCGAGGTCGCCGCACGCGCAATGACGGACTATCAGGCGGAAGCTGCGGGCGCGGTGGTTCTGGACATGGAAACCGGCGAGGTTCTCGCCATGGCCTCGGTCCCCGATTACGACCCCAATCAGCCATCCCGCACACTGCCGGACGGCAACATCGACAAGGAATACGAAAAGGGCTGGTTCAACCGGATCAGCAACGCCACGTTCGAGATGGGATCGACATTCAAGAGCTTTACCCTGGCCATGGGTTTCGACGCCGGAAAGATCAACCTCAATTCGGTTGTCGATGCGTCCCGCCCGATCCGCATGGGTGGTTTCACGATCAAGGATTTCAAGGGCAAGAACCGGCCCCTTTCGATCGTCGAGGTGTTCCAATATTCATCGAACATCGGCACCGCAGCGGTGGCAGACATGGTCGGCATCGAAGGCCATCAGGAATTCCTGACCCGGTTGGGGCTATTGTCCAAAATGGAAACGGAAATGCCGGGCGTCGCGACGCCGACGCAGCCGAGGGCCTGGAAGAAAATCAACTCGGTGACAATCTCGTTCGGCCACGGGGTTGCGACCACGCCGTTGCAGACCGCCGTGGCGGCCGCCTCGCTCATCAATGGCGGAAACCTGATCCCGCCCACATTTCTGCCCCGGACGCTTGAAGAGGCAATGGCGATCTCCCGCACGGTCGTGACGGAAAAGACCAGCGCCGATATGCGCTATCTTTTCGACTGGAACGGCTCCAACGGATCGGGCCGCCATGCGCAGGTCCCGGGTTTCAATGTCGGCGGCAAGACGGGGACGGCCGACAAGGTGATCAACGGCCGATATGCCAGCACCATCAACTTCAACGCCTTTGTTGCAGGCTTTCCCATGGACAAGCCGAAATACATTGTCCTGTCGATTGTCGATGCGCCCAAGACTGGAGAAAACGGCGGACGCACGGCAGCATCCACCGCCGCCCCGATGATCAAGGAAATCATCAGCCGCGCCGGCCCACTGCTGGGCGTTCAGCCACGTTTTGGGAAAGACGGGTCCATGGTGCTCGCCGATTACTGACGGGAAACAGGTTGGCGATAACGCGCCCATCAAAGCGGGGACGGTTCCCGAAATAGCCGTCGGCAAATGCTAAACCGCCGGCGGCGGCGCCGTGCTGCCCCGCACGATCAGCGTTACATCCAGCGCCTCCTGTTGCGCAGGCGCCGCGTCCTCGAGGATGGCGGCCACGGCCCGGCGCGCGATCTCGGCAAGCGGCTGCGCCATCGTCGTCAGCCCCGGCACGACAGTCGCCGCCTCCGGCACACCGTCGAAGCCGATGACGGACACATCGTCCGGCACCGCGTATCCCCGCCCGGCAAGCCATTGCATGGCAAAGAGAGCGATGCGGTCGGACATGGCCAGGATGGCCGTCGGCGGCCTTGCGGTTTCAAACAGCGCCTCCAGCGCCGCATCGACGGTCGGCCTGTCGTTTTGCGTCGCGTGGATCGGTACATCCGCGCGTCCGATGCCGAAATCCGCCAGTGCCTGCCAATAGCCCAGCGCCCGGTCGCGCGAGGTGAATTTCAGCGAACGGACGGCCTGTTCCGGCGCCATCGCGCCCGCCTCGCCGCCGGTGAGGCCGATGGCGAGAATGGCAAACCGCTGATGGCCGAGATCGGCCAGATGCCGCGCCGCCTGCGCGGCCCCGGCGATATTGTCGAGACCGATCGCCGGGATTGCGGCGTCCCCGTCGCCCAGCGCCAGGGCAATGAAAGGCAATTGCCGCCGCCGTGTCAGCGCCACCAGCTGTTCCCCACCTTCGACGCACAGCAGGATGAAGCCGTCTACCAGCGCGCTGTTAATGTTCCAGGACAGTTTCTGCTGGTTTTGCGCCGAGACCAGCGCGATGCCGGTGCCAGTGGCGTCACAGACTGCCGAGACCTCTGTCATCAGCGCCCGCGCCCAGGGGTCCTCGAAGAAATAGGCCAGCGGTTCGATCGCCGCCACGCCGATGGCATTGACCCGCCCCGCCCGCAGCAGTCGCCCCTTGATATCCGGACCGTTGTAGCCAAGGTCTTTGGCAATCCCCAGCACGCGCTCGCGCACCTCCTCGCGCACCACCTCAGGCCGGCTGAAGACATTGGACGCCGTCCCCTGCGACACACCGGCCGCCTTGGCAATGTCGGCAAGCTTTACATGTCCCTTGATCAAGATCGCTCCTTCATCCAATGAACCCACATCAACCTAGCAGAATATTGTATCGGTTCAAATCTCTTGACATCCGATCATACAAGATTGAATCGATTCAAGAAAGGATAAGACCATGCTCCCGACGAGCTGTCTTTTCAAGGACCTTTACAACGAGCGCTGGGGCGCTCCAACCAATCCGGCACAGGGAAATCCTTTGCAGGAGAGGAAGACCATCTTTCCGGAGAGGTTTCGCCATCGGGCAGAGCGCCCGAATGCCTGGTCCTTCACTATCCCGATCGACCGCCGCTTCAGATAGACGCCCGATACGACAAAACGGTCAAAATTTCGATGCGCGGCCGAGCCTGCGACGGCTTTTGCCGCGCTCTATTCCGAAATGATCTTCACCTTGTCGCCGGGCTTCACCGTCGAGGTGACCTGCATCGCATTGATCAGACGGAACAGATCGAGCTTGCGGTCGGTGCCCATCATCCGGGCCGAGAGCGTTGCGAGCGTATCGCCGGGCTTGGCGGTAACGACACGGATGCGCAGCGGCTTCAGGGCGGCGGCCTCCTGCGGCGTCATGCGGCGGAACGAGGAGCGCAGCACATCGGCGGTCGGCTCCAGGCTCGACGCACCCTTCGGCACGGCGGTCAGGAAGCGGTAGATCTGCGTGTCGATGCGGATCACGGTCACATCGAAATCCCAGCGTTCAGCCGAAGCCCGCGCCGTTGCGGCCTCCAGACCGTTGATCGTCACGGCATGGATCGTGTCTGGCTGCAGGCCGGTGACCCATCCGCTACCGATATAGTCGGTCAGGCTGCGCTTCTGAGCATCGGCGACGCCGTCGAAGCGGATCGCGGTCTCATTCGGCCCGGTCGCCAGCACTGCCTCTGCCTTGTTGTCGATCTGGAAGCCTGCGGGCACATCGAACCGGATGCCGAGCTTGCCGTGCAGGAATGTCTGGCCACGGACATAGCCTTCCTGCGGGCTGTCGCCATAGAGCAGACCGTCGATCCCGGCGAGATAATAGTCGCGGCCACGGTCGCCGACGGCCCCTTCGGCGCCGAAGGCGCGGGCATGACGGCGGGCGAGATCGACGCGCTGCGGCGCGCTCGGGTGGCTCGACAGGAAGTCCAGGCTCTGGTCGCTGTCGGGATCGACCAGGGAGAAACGGCTATAGGCCGCCATTGAATCGAGGAAACGCGCCGCCGCATAGGGGTCGTAGCCGGCCTCGCCGAGCATGCGCACGCCGATGACGTCGGCCTGCAATTCCTGATTGCGAGAGAAGGCCGCGAGCCGCAGCTTGCCACGCGCCAAAGCCTGCTTGCCGGCCAGATCGCTCGACAGCACTTCGGACACAACGCGGCTGGCGATGACCTCAGCCTCTTCGCGCTGCTGCCGCTCGATACCGTGATTGGCGGTGACGTGGGCCATTTCATGGGAGAGCACGGCTGCCACTTCCGACGCATCGTTGGCGAGCGCCAGAAGGCCGCGCGTTACATAGAGATAGCCGCCCGGCAGCGCAAAGGCGTTGATGGCGGGTGAATTGAGAATGGTGATGCGATAGGACTGGTTCGGGTTTTCCGAAACCGCCGTCAGCGCGCCGGTGATGCGGGCGACAAGGCGCTCGGTCTTTTCATCCTGATACTCGCCGCCATAGCTCGCAACGATGCGCGGATGCTCGCGGGCGCCGACCTGGGCGCGCGGGTCGTTCTTCTGGACTTCCTCGACGATCTGCGGATTGGACGACGGCGAGACCTTGGGCTCGTAGGTCTGCTCGATCACCGACTGGCAGCCGGACAGAAACAGACTGACAGCCAGCGCCGCGACAGCGCGCACGGACACGCCGGAGCCTGTTCGTGAAACCTGCCTCTGCGTGCCTGTCGTTCTGCTCATCGCCTCAGCTCATTTCCAGTCTTCAGGCCAGCCGTGCAAACCGTTCCGGTGTCTGCACCCGTGCAAATTCAGTATTCTTTACAGCCGCGTAAATAGGTCATGCGGCGAATACGGCAATGATCTGCTGTAGCCTATTCGCGTCATGCGTGCCTAGCATATACCCATAGAAATAGTTGCCCCGTGATATCCCGGCAACGCCTACGAGAATGCACGCTGCCCAAGATCAAAAGCGCCGTCGCACAGGCTGTCGTTCAAATTGTGGCAAAAGCATCGCAGGCGATCCTCACCGGCCGAGAAACCGGGCGACAGCCGGAAGATCGGTGTGCTCGAGAAACTGTGCCGCTGGCTCGTGCAGGAGAATGCGGCCCTTATCGAGAAACAGCACGCTGTCGGCCAGCACCCGGACATCGTCGGGATGGTGGGTGATGATCAGGATCGTATTGCCCTCCTGCTGGTGCAGATCGAGGATAAGGCTGCTCATACCGGCGCGCAGGCCCGGATCGAGCGCCGCAAACGGCTCGTCGAGCAAAAGGATCGGCTTGCGGCGCACCAGCGCCCGGGCAAGCGCCACGCGCTGCCGTTCGCCGCCGGACAAGGTCGGCGGCAACCGCTTGCCAAAACCCTCCAGGCCGGTGCGCAGCAGCGCGCTTGCAATTTTCGCCTTTTCCTTGACACCCAGCTTCAGAGCCGGATCGATCCCAAGGCCGATATTGGTGGCAACATCGAGATGCGCAAACAGGTTGTGCTCCTGGAAGATCACCGAGACCGGCCGCTCGGCGGGATCGCGTCCCGCCACATCGTCCCCCAAAATCTCGACTGTGCCCGCATCCGGCGTCTCAAACCCGGCGATCACATTGAGCAATGTCGATTTACCGGAACCGGATGCGCCGGTCACAGCGACGATCTGACCCTTGCCGATGGCGCAATCGAAATGCAGCTGGGTCTGGCCGAACTGCACGCGCACGCCGCTGAGGCGAACCGCAATATCCGTTTCAGGCGGTGACATCTTTACTCCTCGCATCGTCGGCCGCTGCCTGCGGCGTACCGGCGATCGTCAGTACCAGGCAGACAAGGCCCAGAAACAGTGCCAATCCCGCCGCGTCCGTGGAACGGTAACCAGCCATCCGGCTGTACAACAGCCAGGGCAGCGTCACCATATCCTGCGAGCCGAACAGCGCCACGGCGCCGAGATCGCCAAGCGACAAGGCACAGGCAAAAGACAGCGCCATCAGCAACGGCCTGCGCAACCCCGGCCAGTCGATCAGCCGCCAACGATACCAGCCGCCAAGACCGAGGCTCACCGCAAGCTTTGCCGTGCGGGCGGTATGGGTGGCCATCGCCGGCTCCAGCACGCGGTAGACGAAGGGCAGCGCCATCAGCATGTTGATGAGGATAACCAAAAGCGGCGCAAACCGGGCGACATCGCCGAGCGGCCGCAAAAGCAGGAACCAGCCGGCACCCAGAACGACCGGCGGCACCAGCAGCACCAGCGACGCACTGGCCGCAATCCCGGCCGCCAACCCGCGCCCGGCCGCCGTTGGCCGTCTTGACGAAAGTGCTGCCTGCCGCGCCCGGATCATCAACGCCGCCGCAAGAACGCAGAGCAAGCCCGAGGCCAGCGCGATGACGACACTGGTAAGCAGCGCCCGCTGCACCATCGGATCGCTGGCCAGCCGGACGAGATCGGCGCGAAGACCGGAGGAGACCACCGATCCGAGCGGCAGCACGAGAAACAGGACTGCAAGCACGATCACCAGCCCGTCACCCACTCGGCCGGACCCGTTGCGGCCATCGAACCGGCGCACTTTGCGACCGCCGCCATGGCCGTCGTCTGCCGCGGGTGTCAACAAGCGGATGGCGATCAGCAGTGCAGCCGTCACCGAAATCTGCAGCAGCGCCAGAGCGATGGCGCGCGGCGGGTCGAAATCGAAGCGCAGCGCCTGATAGATCGCCACCTCGATGGTGCTGGCCGCCGGCCCGCCGCCGAGCGTCAGGACCAGGGTAAAGCTGGTGGCGCAGAGCATGAAGATCAGCCCGGCAATCCCTGGCAAAAGCCCGCGAATTGCCGGCCATTCGATGAAGCGGAAAATCGAAACCGGCCGCATGCCGAGATTGGCCCCGACCAGCCAGTATTCGCCAGGAATGCGCTCCAGCCCGCCCAGCATCAGCCTTGCGGCCAGCGGCATGTTGAAAAACACATGGGCAATCAGAATACCCGACAGACCATAGATACTGACTGGCTGATCAACCCCGACAACAACAAGTGCCGTATTCAGCACCCCCTGCCGCCCCCAGACGCCAATCAGCCCCAGAGCCGCCACCAGCGCCGGCAGCCCAAGCGGCAGCGCCATCAACCGGATGATCCAGACACGGCCGGGAAAGACGGCCTGCCGCGCCAAGGCCCGGGCAACGGGGATGGCAAAGGCGATGGAGAGAACGGTCGAGAGCGACGCCTGCAGCAGCGTGAAACGAGCAACACGCCAGACATAGGCATCGAACACCACACCGCCATTGGCTGAGCCCGGCTCGTCGAAGGCGAGAAGCGCCGCAGCCGCCAGACAGACGAACAGCACAATGCCGCCAAGGCAGAAGGCGCCTGCGGTCAGTGTCAGACGGCGTTCGATGCGGTTGATCATGATGCCCATAAAATTTCAGGTAGGTTTCCTCAGCCCCTCACCCCAAGCCTCCCAGCAAACGGAGAGCCTCCGCCCCTCACCCTAGCCCTCTCCCCGCTCGCGGGGAGAGGGGACGACAGAGCTGGCCGCTTGGTCCTTCTCCCCGTCCAACGGGGAGAAGGTGGCCGACAGGCCGGATGAGGGGCAGGCGCACAGACGAAGCGAGCCCCAACCTGCGTTAGTTCTTGCTCATCGCCGCCAGCCACTCGTCGATCCAGGCCTTGCGGCTGGCGGCAACCTCGTCCGACGACATCAAAAATGTCTTTTCCGGCGTCACCAGCTTGCTGAAAGCCTCCGGCAACGGTTCCTTGGTAGCCGCAACCGGCATCATCCAGTTGGTGGTCGGGATGATCGACTGGAACTCCGGCCCGGTGACGAAGGACAGAAAGTCCTTGGCGAGCGCCGGATCCTTGGCAGCCTTGGTCATCCCAGCCACCTCGATCTGGATATAATGGCCTTCGGAGAAGGACGCCGCCCGGTAACGGTCGGTGTTTTCGGCAACCATGTGGTAGGCCGGCGAGGTCGTGTACGAAAGCACCATCGGCGCCTCACCCTTGGTAAACAGGCCGTAGGCTTCCGACCAGCCGGGGGTGACCGTCAGCACGCGGTCCTTGAGTTTTGCCCAGGCGGCAGGAGCATCATCGCCATAAACCGACTTCACCCACAAAAGCAGACCAAGGCCCGGCGTCGAGGTGCGCGGATCCTCGATGACGATCTTCTGGTTCGGATCGCCCTCGACCAGTTCTTTCAGGCTCTTCGGCGGCTCCTTCATCACCTGCGTGTCGTAGATCACGGCAAAATGGCCGTAGTCATAGGGAACGAACGTATCGTCAGTAAAACCGCCGGGAACCTTGACTGCCGAGGTATCGACGCCGTGCGGCGCAAAGAAGCCGGTCGCCTTGGCTTCAGACACGAGGTTGGTATCGAGGCCAAGCACGATGTCGGCCTTGGAAGACGCCCCCTCGAGCTTCAGCCGGGTCAGAAGCTCGACGCCATCGGCAACGCTGACATAGGACATCTTGCAGCCGCAGGTCTTTTCGAACGCTTCCGCGACCTTGGCGCCGGGACCCCATTCGCTGGTAAAACTTTCATAAGTGTAGACCGTCAGCACCTTGTTTTCGGCCGAGGCGGAGAACGGCGTAGCGAGGGCAGCGACTGCCGCGAAAAATGGCCCGAGAAGTGGAATGATTGCCTTGCGCATCCGCGCCTCCTTATAAATCCAAAAATTGGGAATAGGGCGCTGGAATGTGCCGTCTAATCCCTCCGCCGGTACAAACCGGATCAGGTTCTTCGGGTTGGCTTTCAAAAAGCCTCTCAGCCGAACGTTCCAAAAAAGAACGACCGGCACCCCGTTAGAGCAGAAGGAGGTTTAGACCTGAGGGAAATACTTGGCAAGGGGCAAGAACGGGGTGGCGATTGTTGGGCGGTCGCGCCGTTCCCGCTTGGATCGGTGATGAGGCTACAGATGTCCCGAGCCGCCATTGACGCCACGATATGACGGGCATAAACAGACTTATTGGCAGAAGGAGACTTATGCGCAGAAGATAAGATTAAACCGCCTGCAGCGGTATCGCTCGGCACCATAAAGGTGCTGATCTTCTTTGCATGTCTATTCTGTGGAGTTCTCATGGAGAACCAAAATCTAGTGGTCCGGCCGTTTGTGGCGGCGACGGACACCAAAAAACTGTCAGGCATTTGGCTCGACGCTTCCCTTGTCGCTCACCCTTTCATCGGTGAATCCAGACTCATCGAACAGCGGCAGCTGATCGAGGAAAAATACTTGCCCAATGCCGAGACCTGGGTGGCCTGCCGCATGGATGAACCTGTTGGCTTCATCAGCTTGATGGACACGTTCATCGGGGGAATTTTTGTTGCCCCAGACCAGCACGGGCGGGGAATCGGGCGCAAGTTGATCACCCATGCGGTGGATCGAAAAGGCGAGCTTTCATTGGAGGTCTATACCGAGAACGAACAAGCCATGCGGTTCTACACAGCACTGGGGTTCTTTGAAGTGTCGCGAAGAGCCACCGACGATCAAGGCTTTCCGTTCGAGAATGTGCGTTTGCGATTCAAGGGCTGAAACAGCGGCTGGGCAACTTCATTTGTTGCGCAGCCTGCCCGCTTCTGGCGCCCAAGGCAGGCCGTAACCTGTTTTAATGTTGTGGTCACCGTCTCAGCCCTCACACCACCTTCTGCGGCAACCGCACCGCCTTCAGGCTTATCGCCGCGGTGAGCGCGATCAGCGAGATGCCACCAGCCGTCAGAAACAGCGGCAGGAAGGCGGCCGTATAACTCTGCGCCACCAGCTGCCGCGTCGCTTCCGGCAGGGTCGAGAGCACCAGCGGCGTCAGCTTTTCGATATCGGCAATGCCCGGGATCGCGGTCGTTCCCCGTGCAAGGCCAGCCGCGATGATGGCGCCATAGATCGAGATGGCGATCGAGGCGCCGCCCATGCGCGACAGGGTGACAGCGCCGGTGGCGGCGCCGACATCACCGCGCGAGGCGATGTTCTGGACGGCGACGATCGGCACCTGCTGGCCAAAACCGATACCGATGCCATGCAGCGCCATGATCGCGCAGATCACATAAAGCGGCGTGCCCGGCTGGATCTGCGTGAAAATCAGCAAGGCAATGACGGTCAGGCTGGCGCTGATGATCGCAAACGGCTTGTAGCGGCCCGAGCGCGAAATCAGCCGTCCCGCCGTCAGCGCACCGCAGACGATGCCGCCGGTCAGCATGATGAACAGCAGCCCGGCAAGCGACGGCGTCAGCCCCGTCGTCGTCTGCAGGTACAGCGCAAAATAGTTGACCATGCCGATGCCGACAGCGCCGCTCGCCAGCGAAATCACCAGCATCAGGCTGAATGTCGGATTGCGAAACAACGTCAGCGGCACGATCGGCTCCGGCGCCCGCCGCTCGACAAATACCCATACCGTCGCACAGATCGCGCCAAGCACGACAATCGCCAGGCTACCGAGCGAAAACAGCGAGCCGAACAGTTCGGCACCATCGCCCAGCAGCACGACGCAGGTCACGGAAGCCGCCAGCAGCAGCGCCCCGGCATAGTCGATGGTCGGACGGCGTGTCGGGCGGCGATAGGGCAGGAACACGAACAGGCCGATCAGTACCGCGATACCGATCGGGATATTGATCAGAAAGATCGAGCGCCAGCCGAAATGATCGCTCATCGCGCCGCCGATCACAGGGCCGACAGCGCCGGATGCCATCAGGACAAGACTGGAATAGCTCTGGTAACGCGCCCGTTCGCGTGGCTCGAACAGGTCGGCGGTGATCGAAAAGATCGATACCATGATGCCGCCGCCGCCAAGGCCCTGCAGCACGCGCGCCGCAATCAGCGTGTTCATCGACACGGCCAGC
The DNA here is from genome assembly GCA_900473045.1 of Hyphomicrobiales bacterium. Taxonomy (GTDB): domain Bacteria; phylum Pseudomonadota; class Alphaproteobacteria; order Rhizobiales; family Rhizobiaceae; genus Pararhizobium. The sequence continues at coordinate 60,127 of UCKS01000001.1, read as the reverse complement.
CCGCAGGCGATCGAGCCCAGCGTGAAGATCGTCACCGCCGCGATCATCACATATTTGCGGCCGAACAGGTCGCCGAGCTTGCCGTAGAGCGGCATGACGGCGCAGGTGGCCAGCAGATAGGCCGAACCGATCCAGCCGAACCGCTCCATCTGGCCGAACTCGCCGACAATGGTCGGCAGCGCGGTCGCGACGATCTGGTTGTCCAGCGTCGCCATGAACAAGGCCGTCATCAGGAAGAAGAAAAGCGTGAGGCGGAGCGCCGGGTTTGAAACCAGCGGCGCCGGTGTGACCTGCATATCCATGGGGGAATTCCAATTGCGTTGGGGAATTTATGTGCTGTTAGCACATAAATGTCAACAGCATGTTTATGCCAACAGCATATTCTGCTTTATGAAGACCACCCGTTTTGCTAAGATGCACCATGGATCACGCACATCTCCCCTTGGAATGCATCACTGAGCCCACCGAGCCGGAGACCAGCCGCGCCCTGATCAGCAACTCCATGGGCCGCTGGCGGACGATGATCGGTCGGCGGGTGCTCGCACGTCTGGCGATCAGCAGTGTCGCACCCAGCCTTGAAATCACCCATCTCGACGTCCTCGATGCCGTCCGCCGCGCCGCGCCGGGGGGCGAAGTGACCGTCGGCACCATTGCCGAGATGATGCGTATCGACCCGTCGCGCGCCAGCCGCATCGTCGGCGAGATGGTGACGCGCGGTGCCCTGCGCCGTGAGGCTTCGCAGGCCGATGCGCGGCGCATCATCGTCGTCATGACCGAGCTTGGCCAGCAGTTGATGGCCAAGATCCAGGCGGTCAAGCGTGACGTCATCGAAACTGTGCTGACTGAGTGGCCGGAAGAAGACGTCGCCGCCTTCGCACACCTCTTCGACCGCTTCGTCACATCGTTCGAACAGGTCTGCTCCACCCGCGACAAGGATACGGCTTGAGTTGTGGCCTCGCTTCTCCCACCGGGAAGCGGCCAGATCCCGGGAAAGAAGCTCAACGTCTTCCTCGCGCGGAGGACCACCGCCCCACTGGTAATTTCAACCCATTTCCGCCATATACAGCCCAACAAACGATGGAACTGGACGTCATGAACACAACGGTCGAATTCGCGCGGATGAACGGGCTTGGCAACAAGATCCTGGTCGTCGATATGCGCGGCCGCACGGACAAGGTGACGGCGGAAGCCGCAATTGCGCTCAACGCGCATGCGGACACCCAATTCGACCAGATCATGGCCATCCATGACCCCAAGGCCGAGGGCACCGACGCCTGGATCGACATCCTCAATTCTGACGGCTCGAAGGCGCAGGCCTGCGGCAACGGAACGCGCTGCGTTGTCCAGGCGCTTTCGGCCGAGACCGGCAAGAAGGTGTTCACTTTCCAGACCGTCGCCGGCATCCTGAATGCGCAGGAACATGCGGATGGAACCATCTCCGTCGACATGGGCAAGCCGGTATTCGAGTGGAACAAGATCCCGCTGTCGGAAGAGTTTTACGACACCAGCCGCATCGAGTTGCAGATCGGCCCGATCGACAATCCGATCCTGCATTCGCCCTCCGTCATGTCGATGGGCAATCCGCATGCGATCTTCTGGGTCGACCGTGACGTCATGTCGTTCGATCTCGAACGCTTCGGCCCCCTGCTCGAAAACCACCCGATGTTTCCCGAGCGCGCCAATATCACCCTTGCCCAGGTGACCTCGCCTTCGTCGCTGACCACACGCACCTGGGAACGCGGCGCCGGCCTGACGCTGGCCTGCGGTTCCGCTGCCTGTTCCGCCGCCGTCTCGGCTGCCCGCACCGGCCGCACCGGCCGCAATGTGTCGATCAAGGTCGCCAGCGCCACCCCTCCCGGCATTCTCACCATCGAATGGCGCGAAAGCGACGATCATGTCGTCATGACCGGCCCTGCCGAATGGGAATGGTCCGGAGCCGTCGATCCCGTAAACGGCATCTGGTCGCGCGAAGACGAACCAAAGACGGAAAGCGCCGCGCTTTGAGCGGCGTCGATGTCATAACCTTTGGCTGTCGTCTCAACACCTATGAATCCGAAGTGATGCGGGCGCAGGCCGAGAAGGCCGGGCTGAACAACGCCATCCTCGTCAACACCTGCGCCGTCACGGCTGAGGCCGTGCGCCAGGCCCGCCAGGCGATCCGCAGGGCCAGGCGCGAAAACCCGCATGCCCGCATCATCGTCACCGGCTGCGCCGCCCAGACAGAGAAGCAGACCTTTGCCGCAATGCCCGAGGTCGATGCCGTGCTCGGCAACGAGGAAAAGCTGAAAAGCGCCTCCTACCGGTCGCTCCCCGACTTCGGCGTCTCGGCGGAAGAAAAGCTGCGCGTCAACGACATCATGAGCGTGCGCGAAACGGCGCCGCAGATGGTCAAGCTGATCGAAGGCCACGTGCGCGCCTTCATCCAGGTGCAGAACGGTTGCGACCACCGCTGCACCTTCTGCATCATCCCCTATGGACGTGGCAATTCCCGCTCCGTGCCGATGGGTGCTGTCGTCGATCAGGCCCGCAAACTGGCCGAGAGCGGTTACCGCGAGATCGTGCTGACCGGCGTCGATGCGACCAGCTATGGCAGCGATCTGCCGGGCACCCCAACGCTGGGCCTGCTTGCGAAAACCTTGCTGAAACAGGTGCCCGACATCCTGCGCCTGCGCCTTTCCTCCATCGACAGCATCGAAGCCGACAGCCACCTGATGGACCTGATCGCCGATGAACCGCGCTTCATGCCGCATCTGCACCTGTCGCTGCAGCATGGCGACGACATGATCCTGAAGCGGATGAAGCGCCGGCATTCCCGCACTGATGCCCTGGCGTTCATTGAGGATGTACGCCGCCTGCGGCCGGACACGAGCTTTGGCGCCGACATGATTGCCGGTTTCCCGACCGAGACTGAAGAGATGTTTGCCAATGCAATGGGATTGGCCGAGGAGGCCAATATCGCCCATCTGCACGTCTTTCCCTATTCGCCGCGCGAGGGAACGCCTGCCGCCCGCATGCCGCAACTCGACCGGGCGCTTGTCAAGGAACGGGCTGCCCGGCTGCGCGCTACTGGACATCAACTGCATCAGGCCCATCTTGACAGCATGATCGGAACGCAGCAAAGCCTGCTCGTCGAGAACAACGGCTTGGCGCATACGGAAAATTTCACGCTTGCCGCCGTCCCCGGCCTCACCCCGCGCACGATCGTGCGGGCTGAGATCACCGGCCACAACGGCAAGCATCTCGAGATGCAACTGACGGCTGCCAACGCGGCCTGAGTTTACGGAATTCAAATGGCGCTCAGCTTTCTGAAAAAGGTCTTCACGTTCGGCAAGGACAAGCCGGTCGAAGGCGAGCCAGCTGCCACGCCGGTGACCGACGCGGTCATGGACCAGGCGGAATCGACGTTCAGCCCCGCAGAAACCCGGGCAATCGAAGCCGAGCTGGAGCCGCATTCCCGCACCGAAGACCTGCCGGTCGCTGAAGATCCTGTCCTGCCGGAGGAGATGGACACCGCGGGGGGACCGTCTGCTGATACCCACGATGCGCCCGAGTTCGTGGATGAGACGGCGACCTCTGCCGAAGAAGTGGACGATACACCGGCAATTCTGCCTGCCGTCGAAGAGATCGGCGATATCGGCCTGATCCCGTTGTCGCTGCTGGAGGCGGAAGCTGAAGCGGCAGAAACCGCGGAAGTGGGAGATCCGGTGGAGGACGTCGCTCCCTCACCGCAATCTGCTGCGATCGATGAACCACAGGAACTTTCCGCGCTCTCCGAGCCCGAACACCAAGCCGAGAGCATGCGTCCAGCAATCTCCCCCCTTGAGGGGGAGATGCCCGACAGGGCAGAGGGGGGTGACAAACTCTCCGCAGCCACAGAGCCCGCCACCGAAATCGCCCTTCCGAAAGGCTTCGCCACCGGCCGTGCCGTCGAGCCGACACCGGAAGCGCCAAAACAGAAACTCACCTGGTTCCAGCGCCTGCGCCAGGGTCTTTCCCGCACCTCGTCGCAGCTGACAGGCCAGATCACCGCTCTCTTCACCAAGCGCAAGCTCGATGACGAGACGCTGCAGGATCTGGAAGACCTGTTGATCCAGGCCGATCTCGGTGTCGAAACGGCACTGCGCATCACCGATACATTGGCCTCCGAGCGCTATGGCAAGGACGTCAGCGGCGAGGACGTTTCCCGCATCATGGCTGCCGAAATCACCAAGGTTCTGGCGCCTGTCGCCAAGCCGCTGCAGCTCGATCTGTCCCACAAGCCGCACGTCATCCTCGTTGTCGGCGTCAACGGCACCGGCAAGACCACCACCATCGGCAAGCTGGCGGCAAAACTGTCGGGCGCCGGGCTCAAGGTCATGCTCGCCGCCGGCGACACCTTCCGGGCCGCCGCCATCGAGCAGCTGAAAATCTGGGCCGAGCGCACCAAGTCCGATATCGTCTCCTCGAAACTCGGCGCCGATGCCGCAGGCCTGGCTTACGAGGCCTTCGAACAAGCGCGGCTGAAAAAGAGCGACGTGCTGATCATCGACACGGCCGGCCGCCTGCAGAACCGCACAGAACTGATGGCGGAGCTGGAAAAGATCGTCCGCGTGCTCGGCAAGCTCGATCCCGATGCGCCGCACACCGTGTTGCAGACACTCGACGCCACCACCGGCCAGAACGCCCTCAACCAGGTGGAGATCTTCCGCAATGTCGCCGGCGTCAACGGCCTGATCATGACCAAGCTCGACGGCACGGCACGCGGCGGCATCCTCGTCGCCATTTCCGCCAAGCACAAGCTGCCCGTCTATTTCATTGGCGTCGGCGAAGGCGTGGACGATCTCGAACCGTTCGAGGCCAAGGATTTTGCCGAAGCCATTGCCGGAATTCCTCATTGACCCGGATATCATTTTGCCTTTTTGCTGATGTTAGAGGGTCGAATGAAGAGCTTGGAAGCGGGTTCTATTCTCTCCGTCATGCTCGCCCCTGTGGCGGGCATCCAGCAGCGGCGCGTCCGCGCCGCTAAGACTTCCTTGATGCGGCAGACGCCGCATCATTGGATTCCTTTGACAAGCATAGGAACGACGGTCGAAAATAAGCGTTCGACGACCAAGACCGAAATACCCGCGTGAAAACATCCACGCACACGAAACTTGCAATGCACTCGCTCCATCGCGCAGGCACTTAAGGACGTCACTATGTCATCGATCGAGGCGGTCAAGCCGCGCAAGGAAATCAGCCCGCTGCTGAAAATGGTATTGGAGCTCGGGCCGCTGGTGGTGTTCTTCTTCGCCAATTCGCGTGGCGAGTGGCTGGCGCGGCAATTCCCGGCTTTGACCGAACTCGGCGGACCGATCTTCATCGCCACCGGCCTGTTCATGGCCGCAACCGCGATTGCGCTCACCGCGTCCTGGATTTTGACCCGGACGCTGCCGATGATGCCGCTGATTTCCGGCATCGTCGTCTTCATCATGGGCGCGTTCACGCTCTGGCTGCAGAACGACACGTTCATCAAGATCAAGCCGACCATTATCAATACGCTGTTCGGCGTCATTCTGCTCGGCGGTCTGCTGTTTGGAAAATCACTGCTCGGCTATGTCTTCCATTCCGCCTTCAAGCTCGATGAGGAAGGCTGGCGCAAGCTGACCATTCGCTGGGGCATCTTCTTTCTGGTCCTCGCCGTCCTCAATGAAGTCGTCTGGCGCAATTTCTCGACCGATTTCTGGGTCGCCTTCAAGGTCTGGGGCACGATGCCGATCACGGTGCTGTTCACCCTGTCGCAGATGCCAATCATCATGAAGCATTCGCTGGATCAGGATACGCCGAAGTGACCACTTTGGTACCGGCCGAAAACCGTTCGCCGCACGCAGCCACTTTCTGGCTTGCGGCCTGCGCCGGCGTCCTCCTCCTGCAAATCGTCATCGAATACTGGATAGGCCGCACGCCGATCTGCGAATGCGGCACTATCAAGCTGTTCGAGCCCAATGCCAACGGCCCGGGCAATTCGCAGCATATGGCCGACTGGTATACGCCGTCGCACATCATCCACGGCTTCCTGTTCTACGGGCTGGCGCATCTGACCTTGCGTGGCAAGCCCCTGGCGGCAAAGCTGCTCTTGGCGCTGGTGATCGAATCCGGCTGGGAACTGCTCGAAAACTCCCCCGTCATCATCGACCGCTACCGCACCGCCACCATCTCGCTCGATTATTACGGCGACAGTATCCTGAACTCGGCGATGGACACGGTGTTCATGGCGTTCGGTTTCTTCTTCGCCCGGCGTGCTCCGGTCGCAGTGACAATCGCCATCGCAATATTCTTCGAGATATTCACCGGCTGGCTGATCCGCGATAATTTGACGCTCAACGTGCTGATGCTGGTCTATCCCGTGGACGCGGTGAAGGCTTGGCAAAGCGCGCTTTAAGAGAGTTCGAAAAGCAGGACTGAAGCGAAATATTTCCCCGCGCCCACTCAGTTGAACCTTTGGATTGCGTGAGCGCGTCACGATCTCCCTCTTCTCCCCCGCGGGGAGAAGTGCCGAACGCAGTGAGGCGATGAGGGGGTCGGCGCGCCGGAGCAATACGACGAAGGTGCCTTCGGCCCCCTCATCCGGCCCTGCGGGCCACCTTCTCCCCGATGGGGAGAAGAGAGAACCAAGCCAAAACGCCTACTTCGCCATAGCCTTCTCGATCGCCGGATACAGACCTTCCTTCAGGCTGCGCTCATCAAACGGTCCCACCCTCTTGTAGACGATCGTCCCCGACGCATCGACAAGATAGGATTCAGGGATGCCGTAGACGCCCCAGTCGATCGCCGCCTTGCCGCGTGGGTCGACGCCGACGGCAGAAAAGGGGTTACCGAGTTCGCCGAGGAACCGCAGCGCATTCTCGGTCTGGTCCTTGTAGTTGATCCCGACCACAGTCAATCTGGAATCCTTGGCCAGTTCCAGGATGATCGGATTTTCCTCGCGGCAGGGCACGCACCAAGACGCCCAGACATTGACCAGTGTCAGCTTGCCCTTGATCGCCGCATCGGTGAGAGGCGGCATGGACGCGCCTTTGAACGTCGCCCCCTCGAGCGGCGGCATATCGAGTGATGGCGCCTTGGTACCGATCAGCGCAGACGGGATTTCACTGATACTCCGGCCGGAATCGAGCTGGCTCCAGAAAATCACGGCAAGCCCGGCAAAGATTAGAAGCGGCAGCACCGCGAAGACGATGCGAACCTTGCCCGGCCGGCTAGCCTCGGGCGTGGCGGGGGTCTCGATGCTCATTGTACGTCTCCGGCCTGCACTGGTCGGCGGCGGATACCGGCCGCTTCCAGCGCCTGCAATTCTCGGCGGCGGGCGCGTCCATCGGTCCAGACCCAGAGAACGAGAGCAAGCACCGTGACGGTGGCGATGCCATAGCTGGCAAGAACATAGGCGGTATGGGTCATCATCGGCTCAAACCTCCCGGCCAGCACTGCGGGCAGCCTGACGCCGCATCGAGGTCACCCGGCGCCGCCAGATCTCGTTGCGCATGGCGGCGATGTGCAGGGTGAAGAACAGCATGGTGAAGGCAACCGCCATGACCAGCAGCGGCCGCAGGAACTCCGGATCGATTGCCGAGCCGCCGAGCCTGAGCACGCTTGCCGGCTGGTGCAGCGTGTTCCACCATTCGACAGAGAACTTGATGATCGGGATATTGACGAAGCCGACGAGGATCAGCACGGCCGAAACCTTGGCAGCCTTGCCGGGTTCGTCCATGGCACGGTTGAGCGCCATCAATCCGAGATACATCAGGAACAGCACGAAGACCGAGGTCAACCGCGCATCCCAGACCCACCAGGTGCCCCACATCGGCTTGCCCCAGAGCGAACCGGTAACCAGTGCCAGAAAGGTGAAGGAAGCACCGATCGGGGCGGCAGTCCGGGCCGCGACATCGGCCAGCGGATGGCGCCAGACCAGCGTGCCGAGCGCCGAAAGCGCCATCACCGAGTAACACATCATCGACAGCCAGGCGGCCGGCACATGCACATACATGATGCGCACCGTCTCGCCCTGCTGGTAGTCGCCTTCGGTGGTGAAGGACAGATAGAGCCCGGCGGCAAACAAAAGCACCGTCAGCGCGGCAAACCACGGCAGGACACGGGCCGCCAGGGCCAGAAACCGGGTGGGATTGGCAAGGTCGCTGAATTTTCGAATGGCCAGACTGTTTTCGCTCATGATGGTTCTTTAGCGTGCAACGCGCTTCTCTTCAATAAAGAGGCATCAATCACATTTGCGTCAGAGCGCCGCGCGTTCAAAGGGCGTGCAGGTCGCTCCGGCATCCCTCTAGTCCGACGCAGACCGCAGCGCCAAAGCCGCCGCCAGCGGGCCGATAACCGCAAAGAACAGTGTGATGGCAATCAGGATCAGCAGCGGCGGCAAAAATGGCACCGGATCCTGGACGGCGGCATAGGCGGCACTGACGCCGAAGATCAGCACCGGGATCGCCAGCGGCAGAACCAGGATCGACACCAGCAGCCCGCCGCGCGGCAGGGTGACCGCCACGGCAGCGCCGGTGGCACCAATGAACGTGATAGCCGGCGTGCCGACCAGCAGCGTCAGCATAGTTGCGCCGATGGCCACCTCGCTCATGTTCATGAACAGCCCGAGCAGCGGCGCGGCAATCACCAGCGGCAGTCCGGTCGCCGTCCAGTGTGCCAGGCATTTGACCAGCACCGTCAGCACCAGCGGCACCTCCTGCATCAGCATCAGATCCAGCGAGCCGTCCTCGCGCTCTGCCTGGAACAGCCGGTCGAGGCCGAGGAGAGACGCGAGCAGCGCACCGATCCAGAGGATTGCCGGACCGATGCGGGAGAGGAGATTGAGATCCGGACCGACGGCAAAGGGCACGACGGCGACGACCGTCATGAAGAACAGGACGCCGATCAGCGCACCGCCACCGGCGCGCATGGAGAGTTTGAGGTCGCGGAGGAAGAGGGCGATCATGATGCGACCAGATCTCCAGGCTGCGTGAGAAAGAAAAACCCCTCCCCAACCCCTCCCCACAGGGGGGAGGGACTAACCGGAGGCACCGCCTGTAACCGACGACAAAGAGCACCGATAGTGGGAGCACATGTATTTGGTCGAGGGATTTCCGCAGGGAAGCCCCTCCCACTTGTGGGGAGGGGTTGGGGAGGGGTTTTCTTCTGTAAAATTATCACGCCTCCACTCCCGCAAACCCCGTCATCCGCAATTCCCGCGCTGTCACCCCCAATGGCTGATGCGTCGCCGCAACAACAAGACCGCCGGCCGCAAGATGCCGCTCCACCAGTCCGGCAAACAGCCGGTCCGCCGCCGCGTCGAGTGCGGCTGTCGGCTCGTCGAGGATCCAGACCGGCCGGTAGGCGACCAGGAGCTTGGCCATCGCCATGCGCCGTTGCTGTCCGGCCGAGAGGTAGCCGAAGGGAAGATGCGAAATTCCGGCGAGACCAAGCGCTTCCGTCGCCTCCTCGATACCGATGCCAGAACCCCCCACCGAATCACCCATGAAGGATTTCCAGAAGGAGAGATTTTCTTCAACGGTCAGTTCGTGCTTCATCGCGTTGCGGTGACCGAGATAGTGACAGAGCTCGCGTGGATGGCCGATGTCGGCGACTGTATCATCCATCCGGACAGTGCCGGATTCGGGGGTCAGAAGCCCCGCCAGAACGCGCAGCAATGTCGACTTTCCCGACCCGTTCGGACCGGTGACAATCAAGGCTTCCCCGGCCGCAAGAACGAACGAAATATCGTGGAAAATCAGGTCCTCACCGCGTTTCGCACTGAGGCCTTCGACACGCAGGCGGATCGGCATTCACATTCCCTTTACGACGTTCGTCGCAGCGCAAAAAAATTGTCTCAAATTGAGGACGGATGGTCTGGCACGTTCCGGAGAAATTATCTATAACCGCCGCAACACGCCAGCGGTCGGCGTGAATTTCATCCTAGCGCCGAACTTGGAATGATTTCCACGTACGGACAGCGGAAATGGCCGTACCCGCATCCCATATCGCGCTTTAAATGCGTTCGGGCGTTCGTGCGTCACGTTTTTGGCGATCTAACGGAACGGGGTATTCCAGTGTCCAAATCCCTAGACAGTTTCAATTGTCGGTCGACGCTCACGGTCAATGGCGTAGACTATGTCTATTACAGCCTGCCGAAGGCAGAAGAAAACGGCCTCGCCGGCGTTTCAAAGCTCCCCTATTCGATGAAGGTTCTGCTTGAGAACCTCTTGCGTTTCGAAGACGGCCGAACGGTTACCAAGGAAAATATCCTGGCCGTCGCCGAGTGGCTTGATAACAAGGGCCGCGAAGAAAACGAAATCGCCTACCGCCCGGCCCGTGTGCTGATGCAGGACTTCACCGGCGTTCCCGCCGTCGTCGATCTGGCCGCGATGCGCGACGCCATGGTCTCGCTCGGTGGCGATCCCGAAAAGATCAATCCGCTGGTTCCCGTCGATCTCGTCATCGACCACTCGGTCATCGTCGATGAATTCGGCACGCCAACGGCCTTCGCCCGCAACGTCGAGCTCGAATACGAGCGCAACGGCGAGCGCTACCGCTTCCTGAAATGGGGCCAGCAGGCCTTCAAGAATTTCCGCGTCGTTCCGCCCGGCACAGGCATCTGTCACCAGGTGAACCTTGAATATCTCGGCCAGACCGTCTGGACCAAGGAAGAAGACGGCGAAATCACCGCCTATCCGGATACCTGCGTCGGCACCGACAGCCACACGACCATGATCAATGGCTTGGGCGTTCTCGGCTGGGGCGTCGGCGGTATCGAGGCGGAAGCGGCCATGCTCGGCCAGCCCGTTTCCATGCTCCTGCCTGAAGTCATCGGCTTCAAGCTGACCGGCAAGCTCAAGGAAGGCGTTACCGCGACCGACCTCGTGCTGATGGTCGTGCAGATGCTGCGCAAGAAGGGCGTCGTGTCCAAGTTCGTCGAATTCTTCGGTTCCGGCCTTGACAACATGACGCTGGCCGACCGTGCGACGATCGGCAACATGGGCCCGGAATATGGCGCGACCTGCGGCTTCTTCCCGGTCGATTCCGAAACCATCAACTACCTCACCATGTCCGGCCGCGAAGAACAGCGCATCGCGCTGGTCGAAGCCTATTCCAAGGCGCAAGGCATGTGGCGTGACAATGACGGTGCCGACCTCGTCTTCACCGACACGCTGGAACTCGACCTCGGCCAGGTTGTTCCTGCCATGGCCGGCCCGAAGCGTCCGGAAGGCCGCATCCCGCTGGAAAACATCGCATCCGGTTTCGCCGGCTCGCTGGAAGGCGAATACAAGAAGCCGGGCCAGCTCGACATGCGCTATGCCGTCGAAGGCGCGGATTACGATATCGGTCACGGCGATGTGGCGATTGCCGCCATCACGTCCTGCACCAACACGTCCAACCCCTCGGTTCTCATCGCTGCCGGCCTTCTGGCCCGCAACGCCGTCGCCAAGGGCCTGAAGACCGCACCTTGGGTCAAGACATCGCTTGCACCTGGAAGCCAGGTTGTCGGTGAATATCTGTCCAAATCCGGTCTGCAGGATTCGCTCGATGCACTCGGCTTCAACCTCGTCGGCTTCGGCTGCACGACCTGCATCGGCAATTCCGGTCCGCTGCCGGCGCCGATCTCGAAGACGATCAACGAGAAGGGCCTGATCATGTCCGGCGTTCTCTCGGGCAACCGCAACTTCGAAGGCCGTATCTCGCCGGACGTTCAGGCGAACTACCTCGCTTCGCCGCCGCTGGTCGTCGCCTATGCGCTCGCCGGTACGGTGCAGAAGGACCTGACCACCGAACCGCTCGGCATCGGCAGCGATGGCCAGCCGGTGTTCCTCAAGGACGTCTGGCCGACCTCGCAGGAAATCCAGGAATTCATCCTGAAATACGTCACCCGCGCACTCTACGCATCGAAATATGCCGACGTGTTCAAGGGCGACGCCAACTGGCAGGCCGTTCAGATTCCGGAAGGCCAGACTTACGCCTGGGATGACAACTCGACCTATGTCCAGAACCCACCCTACTTCGTCGGCATGGGCAAGACCGGTTCGGGCATCTCCGACATCAAGGGCGCCCGCGTCCTTGGCCTGTTCGGCGACAAGATCACCACCGACCACATCTCGCCGGCCGGCTCGATCAAGGCAGCATCGCCTGCCGGTGCCTACCTGCTCAACCATGGCGTCGGCATTGCCGACTTCAACCAGTACGGCACGCGCCGCGGCAACCATGAAGTGATGATGCGCGGCACATTCGCCAATATCCGCATCCGCAACCACATGATGGGACCGAATGGCAAGGAAGGCGGCTACACCATCCACTATCCTTCGAAGGAAGAGATGTCGATCTACGACGCCGCCATGCAGTACAAGGCCGAAGGCGTTCCGCTGGTCATCTTCGCCGGTGTCGAATACGGCAACGGCTCGTCGCGCGACTGGGCTGCCAAGGGCACCAACCTGCTCGGCGTCAAGGCCGTGATCGCCCAGTCCTTCGAGCGCATCCACCGCTCCAACCTCGTCGGCATGGGCATCGTGCCTTTCGTCTTCGAGGAGGGCACAACCTGGGAATCGCTTGGCCTGAAGGGCGACGAGAGCGTCACGATCGACGGTCTCGCCAATGTCCAGCCGCGCGAAAAGCGCGTCGCCAGGATCACCTATGCCGATGGCACGGTGAAGGATGTTCCGTTGATCTGCCGCATCGATACGCTCGATGAGGTCACCTACATGAACAATGGCGGCATCCTGCAGACGGTCTTGCGCGACCTCGCTGCCTGATGCATCCCTGATGCCGACATGAATGGAGCCGGGGCTTTCACGAGCCCCGGCTTTTTTGTGATCGCCGGAGCAACAAGGCTCACTCCAACGTGATTTTCCGTTGAAAGGGCAGCAGCGTATGAAGGATGCTGACAGAGACTGTACAGATGTACAACACGTTGAATGCCGCCCGTTGAAATGCCGCACCCTTGGAATGGAAGTCCCGATGTCTGGATCAAGCACCGTTCGCCGCATCATGCTCGCCTGTGGCCTTGGCCTCATGGCGATGCCGGCTATGGCCGAAGATGCAGCGAAGCCGGCAGGCGTCGTGGAACTGTTCACCAGCCAGGGCTGCTCCTCCTGCCCGCCGGCAGACGCCGCATTGAAGACGCTGATCGACGACGGCAAGGTCGTGGCGCTCTCCTATCACGTCGATTACTGGAATTATCTTGGCTGGGCCGATACGCTGGCCTCGAAAGACAACACCGCCCGGCAATATGCCTATGCAAAAATGCTGGGCCGTAGCGGAGTCTATACGCCGCAGGCAGTACTCAACGGCCGCGATCACATCAACGGTGCCGATATCGACGGCATCAACAATCGCCTTTTGGCGATGAATGCCTCCGGAAAAGGCCTTGCCGTTCCGGTCTCCGCCAGCGTCCGCAACGACGAGATTGACATCAAGATAGGCGCCGGCGATGGCAAGGCCAATGTCGTCGTCGTCTATTTCAACCGGCAGCAGCTCGTCGACGTCAAGAAGGGCGAGAACAGCGGCAAGAAGATTTCCTACTGGCACTCCGTCCGCGACATCCAGACGATCGGCATGTGGGACGGCAAGGCTGCCAGTTTCGTCCTGCCTGCGTCCGTTCTCAACCAGGGTGAAAACGGCGGCTGTGCCGTGCTTCTGCAGAAGATGAAGGACAGCGAAACGCCCGGCGCCATCGTTGGCGCCACGACTGTCATGGCGAATAACACTGCCAACTGACGGATAATCTGGTTCGGCCCGGCAGCATCGAGGGGCTGGGGCTGAGGGTTCGAAGATGCCGGACCGAACCGGCCATATTTCGCAGGCGCAGACTGCACCCGATCGACATGGCGTCCGGAGCAACCGCGCCCGAAGGGCGCTTTGGCTAGCCGCTCCATTGCTGCACCCGCTCGAGACAGAAAATCCCAAACACCATGCAGGCAGACACTCGGAAGGACTCCCTTGTGCCAGCGAGCGCGAGTTTCCTTGTCAAATGGGGCGTCGGTTTGTTTGAAATGCGGCAGGGTGAAAAAAGTCTTCCCCTGTTTCGGCTGGCCATGCTGCTTGCATTTCAGCCAAGCTCAGGCAAACTGTAACCGTCCTGTCACAATATAAGGCCGGAGTACCGATGACCGATCAGCCGGATTTGCCGCAAGGCGAGACCCGTTCCGAAAGGCAGAAATCGTCCGATGTGGTTGTTAACCTGCACGAATATCGCAGCAGCAATCAGGACACGCTTCCCATCACTTTCCATCGCCGCGAGCTGGACATGATCCTCAGGATCTATGGGCGCATGGTCGGCGAAGGCGAATGGCGCGACTATGCGATGGACCATCTGCGCGACAAGGCCGTCTTCTCGGTTTTCAAGCGGTCGGGTGAAGTGCCGCTGTTCCGGATCGAAAAGAACCCGAAACTGTCTGCCAAGCAAGGCGCCTTCAGCGTCGTCAATACCCACGGCATGATCCTCAAGCGCGGTCACGACCTGCAACAAGTGCTCAAGGTCTTCGACAAGATGCTGAAAGTCGTCAAGACCTAGATTATCTGCGGTAGAGCGTATCGGGGTAGGCGCCCGGCTCCGGATCGCTCGTCAGCCCCTCGCCCAGCGGCAATTGCATGATGATCGTATCGAGCCAGCGGCCATGCTTGAAACCCGTGCCCTTCATCAACCCGCCATGCTCGAAACCGGCCGCGCGATGAACAGCGACGGATGCCGGATGCGCGCCGCCGATGACGGCGACCATCTGCCGGAAACCGAGCGTTGTGCAGAGCCGGATCAGCTCGGCAAGCAAAGCCTTGCCCACACCACGGCCGCGCGCCTGCGGCGCCAGATAAATCGAATCCTCGACCAGGAAACGGTAGGCCGTGCGGGTGCGGAATGCTGAGGCGTAGGCGTAGCCCAAGAGGATGCCGGCCGCATCAACCGCAGCGATGTAGGGATAACCGTTGCCGGTGATCACAGAAAAGCGCGAGGCCATTTCGGCTTCGTCCGGCGCCGTCATCTCATAGGAAGCCACGCCGTTCAGGACCGATTCCTGATAGATCGCAGTGATGGCCGGGATATCGGATAGGATTGCATCGCGCAGGATAAAGGACATGGGGCAGACCTGTCTGGAAGAGTGCGTCCTCGTCTGCCATATCGCATTCAGCCATTCAAGCGCGCGGCCCTGCCAAAATGCAGGCAACAAAAAAGGCGGCCGAAGCCGCCTTTTCAGATGTATCCGGTTCCGGATTAGTTGCGGTTTCCGAGGAAGCGCAGCATGAACAGGAACAGGTTGATGAAGTCGAGGTACAGGGTCAGGGCGCCCATGATGGCCTTGCGGCCAGCAGCATCTTCACTGTCTGCTTCGAAGTACATTTCCTTGATCTTCTGGGTATCGTAGGCGGTGAGGCCTGCGAAGATCAGAACACCGATAGCCGAGATCGCAAAATTCAACGCCGACGAGGCGAGGAAGATATTGACGATCGAGGCGATGATCAGGCCGAACAGACCCATCATCAGGAACGAACCCATGCCGGACAGGCTACGCTTGGTGGTGTAGCCGTAGAGCGACAGAGCACCGAACGAAGCGGCCGTGATGAAGAACGTCTGGGTGATGCTCTGGCCGGTGTAGATCAGGAAGATCGACGACAGCGAGAGACCCATCAGGCCGGCGTACACCCAGAACGTTGTCCGCGCGGCGGATACGCTCATCGAATTGATGCGGAAGCTCATGTAGAACACCAGAGCCAGCGGTGCGAGCATGACGACCCACTTCAGCGGGCTCACATAGATCGCCTGGCCGAACGCTGTCAGTTGCCCGTCCGCAAACGCGAACTGGAACGCAGCATAGGCAGCGATACCGGTGATTGCCAGACCGAGGGCCATCAGGTTGTACACCTTGAGCATATAGGTGCGCAGACCTTCGTCGATTACGGCCCCCGCCTGTGCGCCGGCAGGCGACATTCGGGTTTGGTAGTTTCTAAGATCAGCCATTGTTTCCTCTTTAAAAGCCCCGGTTAAGTTTACGGTGTCGGGCGGTAAAGGCGCATCCTCGAAAGGTGCCAGCCACTTAACCCAGGCGCCGCTGCGGGGCTCCAGCATGCCTGCGATGAATATGATGTCGAATTACGACTTGTACAAGACCGATAGCCCCCAGAATCGGCGGAAATGCTGAATCTGGGGGCTATCAGGGGTTAGCGTTAACGGTTAACTGGGCGCTCAGAGCTCGCGCAGCACGGGTGCAGCCTTCTGACCGAGCACCCGCCAGGTGCCCGCCAGGCCGAAACCAACGGTAACGATCAAGGCGATAGCCATGGTGATCAGCGCCACATCCGGCAGGAAGGACGACGGCAAGCTCATGATTTTGCTGACCACGAACCAGGCCGCAACCCCGCCGGCAAACAGCGCGAAGATCGCCGTCGACAGCCCGAGGATGGCATATTCGTAGCAGAACGCGCGGATCAGCGTCGAGCGTGTGGCGCCCAGCGTCTTCAAGACCACGGCATCATGGGTGCGTGCCCGGTTGCCGGCCGCAAGCGCACCGGCAAGCACCAGGATCGATGCAACCAGCGCTACGGCAGCGGCGGCACGGATGGCTGTCGCCAGCTGGCCGACTAGCACGTTGATAATGTCGAGCGCATCCTTGACCCGGACGCTGGTGATCGTCGGATAGGCATTGGTGACGGCCTTCAGAGTCGCGGCCTCCTCCTGCGCCGTCGCACCCGGATCGATTACCGTGGCAAGCCAGGCATGCGGCGCACCGGCAAAGGTGTTGGGCGAAAACACCATGACGAAATTGATCGACAGGGATTCCCACTCGACCTTGCGGAAGTTGGCGATCCGGGCCGTGAGGTTGCGGCCGAGCACGTTGACGGTGACGGTATCGCCGATCTTCAGGCCGAGTTCACCGGCTTCCTCGGAGGAAAACGACACCAGCGGCTCGCCGGTATAATCCGGTGCCCACCATTCGCCCTCGGTCAATGTCGAATTTTCGGGCCTGTTCTTGGCATAGGTGATCCCCCGGTCGCCACGCAGGACCCATTGACCGGCAGCCGGAACGTTCATCTTGGTGACGTCCTGGCCGTTGAAAGCGAGGATACGGCCGCGCAGCATCGGCACTTCGATGACCTTGCCCTCCGGCAGGCTTGTCTGCAGCAGCGAGCGGAAGCCCTCAACCTCGGCGCTCTGGATATCGACGAAGAAGAAGTTCGGTGCCCGTTCCGGCAGGTTGCCGGTCAGTTCGCGGCGCAGGTTGCCGTCGATCAGCGCTAAGGTCACCAGAAGCGCCAGACCAAGGCCGAGCGACAGGACCACCGACGGCGTCAGCGCGCCGGGGCGATGGATATTGCCGATGGCAAGCCGAAGGGCCGGCGAACTGACGCGCGGCGCCCGGCGGGCAAGCATGGCGACCAGGATAGCGACACCACGCAGCACGACGAACGAAAAGGCGATGGCACCGAGGAAGGTCAAGGAAATCGTCCGGTCATAGGCCGTGAAGATCGCAAGGCCAGCCAGAGCCCCGAGGCAAAGGGCAGCAGCCACCAGATACGGCCAGGACGGCAGACGCGCCCGCTCGAACCCCTGTTCGCGAAACAGCGCGGTTGCCGGCACTTCGCGGGCATGGCCAAGCGGCAGGATGGCGAAGGCGAGCGACGTCAAAAGACCGAACACGGCGGCAAGGCCGAGTGCGCCCGGATAGAGCTGAAACGCCGTCGAAACCGGCAACACGCCCGCAAGGAATTGCGCCGCGACGAATGGGATGAGCGCGCCAAGGACCAGCCCGATACCGATGCCGATAAAGGCAATCAGCAGGATCTGGATGAGATAGATGGTCGTGACCATGGAGGCAGGCGCGCCGACGCATTTGAACGTGGCGATGACGCCGCGCTTGGAATCGAGGTAGGAGCGCACCGCATTGGCGACACCGACGCCGCCGACGATCAGCGCCGTCAATCCGACCAGGGTGAGGAACTGCGAAAAGCGGGTGATATTGGCAGTCAGCGCCGGGGCGGCGTTCTGGCTGGTGCGAACAGACCATCCGGCCTGCGGAAACTTTTCCTCCGCCTGCCTGCGCAAGGCCGGCACGCTGGAGCTATCGGCGACCTTTACCTTGTAGGTATGTTCGACCAGGCTGCCCGTCTGCACAAGACCGGAGGCGTCAAGCGCCTGTTTCGAGATCATGAGGCGCGGCGCAAACCCGAAACCGTCCGACAGGGCATCCGGTTCACGCACGATGGTGCCGGCGACGCGGATGCGGGCGGTCCCGAGCAGGATTTCATCGCCGGTCTGGATGCCGAGACGCTCAAGCAGAAGCGGCGCGGCCAGCGCGTCGTAAACACCGTTGTTTTCAGCGATCATATCGCCAAGCGGTGCCGCCGGGTCGCTGTCGAACGTGCCGTAAAGCGGATAGGCACCATCAACGGCTTTCAGCTCGACCAGCGCCTGGTTGGAGCCATCCGGCAGACGGGCCATCGACCGCAGGCCAGACGAGACGGAGACAGCGCCAAGGCTGTCGATGAACGCCTTTTCCTCGTCGGTTGCGACGCGATTGTTGAGTTCGAAGCGGATATCGCCCGCCAGAAGCTCGCGGCCCTGGCTGGCGATCGAGCCGGTGATCGACTGCGACAGCGAATTGACCCCGGCGATCGCCGCCGTTCCCAGCGCCACGCAGGCAAGGAAAATATAGAACCCCCGCAGACCGCCGCGCATTTCGCGCAGCGCCAGGCGGAAGGCCAGCCCGAGACGGAAACCGCCGAAAGCAGCGGCGCTCATGCGGACGCGACCTTGGACAGCGAAGCGGAAACCGATGGTTCGTGACCGGAGCCGGACACGATCTCGCCGGAACGGACACGGACCTGGCGCGAGCAGCGGGCGGCAAGCGATGTGTCATGGGTGACCAGAACCAGCGTCATGTCACGCTCGGCCTGTTTGGAGAAGATCAGATCGGCGACCTGCTTGCCGGTTTCGGCATCGAGATTGCCAGTCGGCTCGTCGGCGATCAGCAGTTTTGGCGATGGTGCAAGCGCCCGGGCAATGGCAACGCGCTGCTGCTCGCCACCCGACAGCTGGCCGGGATAATGCGACAGCCGCTCGCCGAGGCCGACGGAGATCAGCTCCTGGCGGGCGATCTCGAACGCGTCGCGGACATTGGCAAGTTCAAGCGGCACGGCGACGTTTTCCAGCGCCGTCATGTTGGGGATCAGATGGAAGGACTGGAAGACGATGCCGATATTGCGGCCGCGAAACTCTGCCACCCGGTCTTCGCTCAAACCATGCAAGGGCGTGCCGTCGATAACGATCTCGCCGCTGTCGAGGCGTTCGAGACCAGCCAGAACCATCAGCAAGGTCGATTTACCGGACCCGGACGGACCGACGATCCCGACGGATTCTCCCGCATCGATGACGAGATCCATACCCTTGAGCACATGAACGGACGCAGCGGCCTGGCCGAGGGTCAGATCCGCATTTTTCAGTTCGATCATGGTTTTTGCCAAAGGAAACTGTCCTATATGTAAAATATGAAGGTTGCCGGAACGGCTGACTTTTACCGATTTAAGGGCACGTTCATGCGAATAAAAGGTTTCTGTACATTTTTGTTGGCGATCACGGCGATTGTGATCATGCCGGCGGTCAGCCGCGCCGAGCCACTCAGCCTCGTCGGCTTCGGCGATAGCCTGATGGCCGGCTACCAGCTGCCGGCCGAAGACGCCTTCCCGGCCCGATTGGAAAAAGCCCTGCGTGCAAAGGGTCACGACGTGACGATCAGCAATGCCGGTGTCTCCGGAGACACGACATCCGGCGGCCTGGCGCGGATCGACTGGTCCGTTCCGGACGGCACGAAAGGCGTCATTCTCGAACTCGGCGCCAACGATGCCCTGCGCGGCATCGCACCCGAGGAAAGCCGCAAGAACCTTGTCGCCATGATCGAGAAGCTGAAGTCGCGCGGCATCGCCGTACTTCTGGTCGGCATGATGGCACCGCCGAACATGGGCGCCGACTATGCCGCGCGGTTCAATCCGGTCTACCCGGAACTGGCCAAGACCTACGGCCTGGAACTCTATCCGTTCTTCCTCGACGGCGTTGTCGAGGATGCCAAGTTGAAGATCGAGGATGGCATGCATCCCAACGGCGATGGCATCGGCGTCATGGTCGAACGCTTCCTGCCATCCGCCGAACGCTTCCTTCAATCACTGTCGACAGGAGGCTGACGCCAACCAACCAGGAATGATTGCTTTGTTCAGCATCTGTTAATGGCGTTGGATAAATATTGCAGGTGCGAAATTATAATTGCTTCCAGATGGCAAGCATGATTCGCTGGGTTATCTTCAAGAGATTCGGGGAGCTCGTTATGCCGAGACTTTTCACCGCCCTCGAGATACCGCGCAATGCCGCAATGAGCCTTTCATTGTTGCGTGGTGGTCTTCCCGGTGCCCGTTGGATCGATGTGGAGAATTACCACATCACTCTTCGCTTCATCGGTGACGTCGAAAACCGCACGGCCGACGAGATCGTCGACCGGCTCGACCGCATCGAACGGCCGGAATTCCAGCTGCAACTCACCGGCACCGGCGCCTTCGGTTCGAAAAAACCGCATTCCGTCTGGGCTGGCGTCAGCAACCCGCCGGAACTCTATGCCCTTCAGGCCGAAATCGAACGCATCTGCCAGCGGCTCGGCCTGCCGGCCGATCCCCGCAAATTCACCCCGCATGTGACGCTTGGCCGTTTGCGGGCCTCGCGGGTCGAGGATGTGGTCGGCTACCTCTCCGGCCGCGGCGGCTTTTACACCAACCCCTTCACCGTCTCGCGCTTCGTGCTCTTGTCGTCGCGCGATTCCGTCGGTGGCGGCCCTTATGTCACCGAAGAAGTCTTTCCGCTCTACGAGCGCTCTTCCAGTCTGCCGGTCAGCGACCTGCATCCCTCAAAGAGCATGTTGTAGACGGTCTCGAAGCCCTCCGGCCCCTCATGGTAGGGGTCGGGAACATCGCTTATCGTCCCAAGCGTATAGTCCAGAAAGAGGTGCAACTTGTGTTGTGCCTCGTGGGGAGCCAGCGCGCGCAGATTGGCCAGATTGCTGCGGTCCATTGCAAAGATCAGATCGAAGGCCTTGAAGTCACTGGCATTGACCTTGCGTCCGCGCTGACCGGCAATATCGATCCCATATTTGCGCGCAACCGCGATCGAGCGTTGATCCGGCGGATCGCCGATATGCCAGCCGCCCGTTCCGGCCGAATCGACATCCACCAGACCATCCCCTGCGACATCACGCAAAATACCCTCGGCCAAGGGAAAGCGGCAGATATTGCCGAGACAGACGAACAGAATTCTGACAGGTTCCATGGTATCCAACAGGCCCGGGAAAAGGTTGAACCTATCTGCGGCTGCCGCGTTGTGGAACCGGAAATACCGGTTGCCGTTGTCAGAAATATCAGGAGGGGATTGTGCCATGAAACAGGAAAAGCTCGCCAAGGAGGCTGTTGCCGAAAACCTTTCGAAGATGGAGGGCTGGGTGCTTTCCGAGGATGGGCTGTCGATCTGGAAAGCCTTCCGCTTCAAGACCTTCGTCGAGGCTTTCGGCTTCATGACCGAAAGCGCGATTTCGGCCGAAAAGCTCAACCATCACCCCGAATGGTTCAATGTCTACAACAAGGTGGACGTCACCCTCACCACCCATGATTCACAAGGGTTGACCGAGCTGGACTTCAAGCTTGCCGCCCGGATGGACAGGGCAGCGGCGGGCCGGATGCCCGACCACCTCAAATAGGCATTTGAAAGAACGCCATTTGAAATCCGGGCGCTGCTCACCATATGATTTTCCATGACGGATGGGACACACAAGATGGATGACATCAAGATCGGCGAGATTTTGCTGCCAGGCGAGGAAAGCGAGCAGGAGGCGAAGGCCCGCAAGGTACAGCGCAGCTTCTGGCCGACCCTGAAGCGGGCGATGCGGCAGGTGCCGTTCAGCCGCGACGTCGTTGCCGCCTATTACTGCGCCATGGACCCGACGACGCCGCTGCGCACGCGCGGCATCCTGCTCGGCGCGCTCGCCTATTTCGTCATGCCGTTCGATCTCATCCCCGACGTGCTGGCGATGGTCGGCTTTTCCGACGACATTGCCGTTCTGACGGCCGCCTTTGCCGCCATCAGCGGCCAAATCAAGGAAAAGCACTATATCAAGGCGGACGAGACCTTGAAGGACAAGCTTCCCGATTAAGCGACGTCAATACGCACTGTCCACACCGCCCGCTTCAAGCAGCGTCCGCAACTTGCCGAAAGCGAGGCGGATGCGGGACTTGACGGTTCCGAGCGGCAGGCCGGTGGCGGCGGAAATCTCCGAGTGCGACTGGCCGAAGAAGAATGCCATCTGGATCAGGGTAACTTGCTCGACAGGCAGTTGTGTCAGGGCGATCCGGACGATCTGTTCGCGATTCTCGTTTTCAATCACAGCATCCGGCGCCTGTGGCGCAACCGGCAGGAGCAGCGGTTCATGCGCATCGAGCGTTCCGTTGCGATGCCTGCGGGCCGCATCGATGCGGCGATTGCGGGCAATACGGAAGAGCCAGGTCGAAAGCGAGGATTTTTGCGGGTCGTAGAGATGGGCCTTCTGCCAGAGAATGACCATCACCTCCTGCACGACCTCTTCCGCTTCCGCAACACTGGCATTCTGCCGCATCAGGAAGGATTTGAGCCGAGGTGCGAAAAAGTCGAAGAGTTCCGAAAAGGCTTCCTGGTCACGATTGCGTGCGACGGCCACGGCTAGGGTGGCGAAATGCTGTCTGACTTCAACATTCATTCCGCTTTTGATCGCCTCCCCGCCTGATTTCCGCAGTATTTCACAACAGGTACAGCGCTTTTGTCAAAGGTCAAACTCTTGCCTGATTCTTTGTGACATAAAACGGCGCCGGGCACGTGTCGGCGGATCGGGCGGTGGTCTGGCAAGCGAAACGTGCAAGGCAGACGGAATTCGGCAGCATCCGACGCACCGTTCCTGGGTTTTCGCACACGATGGACAGACCAAGCTTGTTTCGTTCAGGCGCTTCACGGCCAACCTGAAACTCAAGCCCTGTTTGCGCCGTACTCTGTTCCGTATTAAAGCGGAAACGCAGAGAATTCCGGGAATGTTGACGGTTTGGTAACCTGAATTAAGTCAAAATCAATGAAATCATGACCATGCGTGGCCCGGCTGATGCTGATCGGGCTTTGGCAGCAAGAAACCGGCAGGACAAGATGTTTGTAAGAAAGCTTAACCTCGCAATCGCACTCGTGCTGGCATTCGCCGGCGTTGCTTCGGCTCAGTCGCCGACCCGCATTCAGCAGTTCAATGCCTGGGGCGCCTATTCCTATCAGGCCGGCGCTGGCAAGGTCTGCTATGTGCTCTCCGTCCCGAAGGACAAGAGCCCCGCCAATGTTGATCACGGCGATGTCTTTTTCCTCGTGTCGCAGCGCCCCGGCCAGAACATCTCCTATGAACCGCAGGCGATGATGGGCTATCCGCTGCAGGAAAGCTCGAAGGTCGTCGTCACCATCGATGCCAAGAACTTCACGATGTTCACCAAGGGCAACTCGGCTTGGGTGGAGAACGCCGCTGAAGAGCCGGCACTCGTAGCTGCGATGAAGACCGGCAAGGCCATGTCCGTTGCCGCCAAGTCGCGCAAGGGCACGCCGACGGCCTATTCCTACTCGCTCTCTGGCATTTCTGCCGCGCTGAAGCAGATCGAAAACTGCAAATAAGCAGCCCTCGGCTTCGCTACTATTTCAAAAGGCCGGTTCGTCTGGCCTTTTGGCGTTCGAGACCTTCATCTTTTTGCAGATCTGCCCTGAAGCACTGGAGGGTGACGCCGGGCGAAAACCGTGCTAAAGGCCCGCTCAACGACAGCTGCGCGGATCGTTGATGTTCCCGATGCGCGGCAAACGAACTCTGATCTCAGCATTGACGCAACCGATTGCAGGCAAAAAGCGCTTGAACGGACCTTGCGTATCGCAAACATGGGAAATGGCGAGAATGGCCGCGACTGAAGCACTCGATCTGGACCGTCCCGTCAAGGCGCCGGTCCGCCCGGCCATGATGGCAGAAAAGCCGACGCTGATTGGCCTTTCACGGGAAGACATGGGCAAGGCGCTGGCAGACGTCGGCGTTCCGGCAAAGCAGGTCAAGATGCGCTCCAGCCAGCTCTGGAATTGGCTCTATGTGCGCGGCGTCTCCGATTTCGACCATATGACCAATGTGTCGAAGGACATGCGCGAGCTGCTGAAGAAGCATTTCACCATCGCCCGGCCCGAAATCGTTGAAGAACAGATTTCCACCGACGGCACCCGCAAGTGGCTGCTGCGCTTTCCGCCGCGCGGTGCCGGCCGTCCCGTCGAGATCGAAACCGTCTATATCCCCGAGGAAGGCCGCGGCACGCTCTGCGTTTCCAGCCAGGTCGGCTGCACCCTCACCTGTTCCTTCTGTCATACCGGCACCCAGAAGCTGGTGCGCAACCTGACGGCAGAGGAAATTCTCTCGCAGCTGCTGCTGGCCCGCGACCGGCTGGGCGATTTCCCCGACCGCGACACCCCGGTCGGCACCGTCGTCCCCAATGAAGGCCGCAAGGTCACCAATATGGTGATGATGGGAATGGGCGAACCGCTCTACAATTTCGAAAACGTCAAGACGGCGCTTCTGATCGCCACCGACGGCGACGGCCTGTCGTTGTCGAAGCGCCGCGTCACGCTGTCGACATCCGGCATCGTTCCGGAAATCTTCCGCACCGGCGAGGAAATCGGCGTCATGCTGGCGATCTCGCTGCATGCGGTAAAGGACGACCTGCGCGACATGCTGGTGCCGATCAATAAGAAATATCCGCTGAAGGACCTGCTCGACGCGTGCCGGAAATATCCCGGCCTGTCGAATGCCCGCCGCATCACCTTCGAATATGTCATGCTCGAAGGCGTCAACGATACGCTGGAAGATGCCAAGGAACTGGTCCGCCTCCTGAAGGGCATCCCTGCCAAGATCAACCTCATTCCGTTCAACCCCTGGCCAGGCACTAACTACCAGTGTTCGAAATGGGAGCAGATCGAGAAATTTGCCGATTTCATCAACGCGGCCGGCTATGCCTCGCCGATCCGCACGCCGCGCGGCCGCGACATTCTTGCCGCCTGCGGCCAGCTGAAATCGGACTCCGAGCGCATGCGCAAGGTCGACCGCATGGCCTTCGAAGCCATGATGATCGCCAATCACGGCGAGGACTGATCAGTAAATTTGATGGATACTGGTCTGCAATTCGATTGATTTAAGTGTCGAGCCTTCCTAAGACTGCCCAAAAATCAGTCTTGGAGGACACTCATGCGTTCACTTCTCATTGCCTTGGCGGCAACCGTCGCCCTCACCCTGCCCGCCCGGGCGGCAGATGTCACGGTTGCGGTTACCGCGATCGTCGAACATCCGGCACTCGATGCCGTGCGTGATGGCGTCAAGGAAACTCTTGCCGCCGCCGGCTACAAGGAAGGCGAGAACCTCAAGTTCCTCTACGAATCCGCGCAAGGGAACCCGGCAACGGCAGCCCAGATCGCCCGCCAGTTCGCCGGCGAAGCACCGAACGTCATCGTGCCGATCTCGACACCGTCGGCCCAGGCCGTCGTCTCTTCGACACGCGATATCCCGCTTGTCTTCACCGCCGTTTCCGATCCGCTCGGCGCCCAGCTGATCAAGGACATGGACAAGCCGGGCGGCAACGTCACCGGCCTTTCCGACCTGTCGCCGGTTGCCGAACACGTGGCGCTGATCAAGGAAATCCTGCCGAACGTGAAGTCGATCGGCTATCTCTACAATTCCGGCGAGGCGAACTCCGTATCGCTGCTCGCAGTGCTGAAGACCGAAGCCGAAAAAGCCGGCCTGACGGTCGTTGAATCCGCGGCCACCAAGTCCGCCGAAGTCCAGGGTGCTGCCCGCGCGCTGGTCGGCCGTGCCGACGTCATCTACGTGCCCACCGACAACACGATCATTTCGGCGCTCGAAGGCGCTGTCGCCGTGGCCGTCGAAGCCAAGCTGCCGCTGTTCACCGCCGATACGGACTCCGTCTCGCGGGGCGCCGTTGCCGCCCTCGGCTTCAACTATCATGACGTTGGCAAGCAGACCGGCGACATCGTCGTGCGTATCCTGAAGGGCGAAAACCCGGGCGATATCGCCGTCAAGGTTGCCGCAGGCACCGATCTGGTCATCAACAAGGGCTCTGCCGCCAAGATGGGCGTGACCTTCCCGGAAAGCGTTCTGAGCCGCGCCACCCGCGTCATCGAATAACGCCAAGCCGCTTTTGGCTGCACAATCCGATTGATTTTGAACCGCCCTCGCATCATACGGGGGCGGTTCATCTGTAAAACAAGCCTCATTTTGCCGGCAAAGCAGCCACAACAGGCTTGGAGACTTTAAGAAGAGGACCGACAGCGGTGAGCCAAATTGCCTTCTGGGGAGCGGTGGAACTGGGGCTCGTCTATGCCTTCGTCGCCATCGGCGTGTTCCTTGCCTTCCGCGTGCTCGATTTTCCCGATCTGACCGTCGACGGCTCGTTTCCGCTGGGTGCTGCCGTTGCCGCCGTGCTGATCATCGCCGGTGTCAATCCATGGATCGCCTCGGGCGTCGCCATGATCGCTGGCGCTGCCGCGGGCATCGTCACCGCCATCCTCAATGTCCGCTTCCGCATTCTCAATCTTCTGGCGTCGATCCTGACGATGATCGCGCTGTTCTCGGTCAATCTGCGCGTCATGGGCAAGCCGAACGTCGCATTGATCAATGCCGACACGATGCTGTCGCCCTTCTACGGCCTTGGCCTGCGGGACTTTTATGTCCGCCCGCTGTTCATCGGCTCTCTGGTCATCATTGCGGTGATCGCCGTCTGGCGCTTCCTTGAGAGCGACGCCGGCCTGGCGATGCGGGCCACCGGCGCCAATGCACGCATGGCAAGGGCGCAAGGCGTCGATACCAGCCGCCAGATCTATCTCGGCATGGCGCTGTCCAACGCGCTTGTCGCCCTCGGCGGCGCGCTGTTTGCCCAGACCAACGGCTTTGCCGACGTCACCTCCGGTGTCGGCACCATCGTCGTTGGCCTCGCCGCCGTCATCATCGGCGAAACCCTGCTCGGCGCACGCGGCATCCTGATCGCCCTGATCGGCTGCGTGCTCGGCTCGATCCTCTACCGCATCGCCATCCAGCTGGCGCTCTCCACCGACATGCTGGGCCTGCAGGCCTCCGACCTCAATCTGGTCACGGCAGCCCTGGTCACGGTCGCTCTCGTCCTTCCCCGCTTGCGCCGCGGAGGTGCCGCATGATCAAGCTCGACAATATCCAGGTCATCTTCGGCAAGGGAACGCCGCTGCAGAAGCAGGCGCTGAACAGCGTCAGCCTGACCATCGAGGAAGGCACCTTCGTCACCGTCATCGGCTCCAACGGCGCCGGTAAATCCACGGTGCTCGGCGTGCTCGCCGGCGACGTCATCCCGACCGCAGGCCAGGTAATGATCGGTAATACGGACGTTACCCGCAAGGGCACGGCAGCCCGTGCCGGCCTCGTCGCGCGCGTCTTTCAGGATCCGCTGGCGGGCAGCTGCGGCGCCCTGTCGATCGAGGAAAACCTGGCACTGGCCGCGCGGCGCGGCGAAAGCCGTGGCCTGACGCCGGCACTCGGCGCCAAGCGCCGTGAACATTTTCGCGACCGCATCGCCGAACTGAACCTCGGCCTTGAAAACCGCATGCGGGATCGCATGGACCTGCTTTCGGGCGGCCAGCGGCAGGCGGTGTCTCTGGTCATGGCAACGCTGGCAGGCTCCGAAGTGCTGCTGCTTGATGAGCATACCGCAGCGCTCGATCCCGGCATGGCCGAGTTCATCATGAACCTCACTCAGAAGATTGTCTCCGAGCGCAAGCTGACGGCGCTGATGGTCACCCATTCGATGCGCCAGGCGCTCGATTTCGGTCACCGCACCATCATGCTGCACGGCGGCGAAGTCGTTCTCGACGTCTCCGGCGACAGCCGCAAGACGCTGCAGGTCGAAGACCTCATCGCCATGTTCCGCAAGATTCGCGGCCAGACGCTGGATGACGATGCGCTGCTGATCGGGTGATTTCGGTTAGCTCAGCGCGTCTGCGTGAACAGGATTTTCACCGCAAAGATCGAGAAGACGCCGGCAAACGTGTAGTCGATGCCGCGCATGACCCTTTTGCGGCGCTGCAGCCAGGCGGACAGCCAGTCAGCCGTGAGGATGACCAGCACGCTGACCGGTATTGACGCGGCGATGAAGAAGAAGCCGAGGAACAGGAGCTTCTGCGTCACGGCCGGATCGTTGGCAGTGACGAACTGTGGCAGGAAGGTCATGAAGAAGATGATGACCTTCGGGTTGAGCAGATTGACCCCCAGCCCCGTCGAGATGTTCGACAGCGCAGACGCGCCGGTGTCATCGACCTTCTTGACCGTCAGCGTCGATCCATAGCGGATCGCCTGCACCGCCAGCCAGAATAGGTAGGCAGCACCACCTGTCTTCAAAATCATGAAGGCTGTCGGCGACGCGGTGATCAGCGCCGAGACGCCGAAAGCGACCAACAGCGTGTGCACGACGCACCCCAGGCTGGTTCCCACCACGACGAAGAAGGCAGCGGACTTGCCCTGGCTCAGCGCCCGGCTGATCGACAGCGTCATGTCGGGACCCGGCGTCGCCGCCAAAAGCAGCGTCGCCGCGGTGAAAGCCAGAAGTGTCGGCAGGCTCGGCAGGAAATCCATCGTTCGATCCTATGGGAGGTGAGGCGGCGCATGCGTTCGATGCGCGCCTATTGAATGTCCCAAATGGCGGCTGAAAGCAATTCGACATTTCGCCAGGCACCGGGCGTCGAAAGACACCGGATACACGCATCACCAAATGGTGATGCCGCACGGCTGGAACGAATGCGCGATCGAACCGTTTCCGTGATGACACAAGGAAAGAATTCATGAGAAAAATCGCAGTCCTCTTCATTTCAGCCGTAACGGCGCTGACCAGCTTTGCGCCCGCGCATGCCTTTCCAGCAGCCCCTATGAGAACCCAGACCACCCAATCCGATATTCTCCAGGTTGGCGACCACCGCGGACCAACGATCATTCGCAGGAAGCACCATGCCAACGGCTGGGACCGCGACCGGAATAACAATCGTGACCGGAACAACAGATGGGATCGCAACCACCGCGACGATCGCCGTGGCTCTTACCGGGACGACTATCGCAGGCACGATCGGAACAACAATGCTGGCGCTATCATCGGCGGCCTGGCAGCCGGTGCCATCATTGGCGGCGCCCTCGCATCGCAGCCGCGTTATTCCAATGGCAATTCCCACACCCAGGCCTGCTATGCGCGATATCGCTCGTACCGGGCGTCCGACAACACATACCAGCCGAATTACGGACCGCGCCGCCAGTGTAACTAGGCGATAACGGGTCAACCATTCTCTGATGACAATTGCTATCAAGCTCGCCACCCATAAAGGATGGCGGGTTTTCCGTTTTATAGTCCAGTGCGGATCGCAATTGCCTCTGTACTAAAACTCATTGAGGCGCAGAGCGCGCTATTCTCCGGCCGAAAGGGTTGCGTGGCCGGGCAATCTCGCTAAAAGTGCCGCAGAATTTTTCTTGGGCGCGATCCCGCATTTTCCCGGACAAGCCCGCGTTTTCTCTGACAAGACGGACAGACAAACATGGCAAAGCAAGTGAAAAAGGTCGTTCTCGCCTATTCCGGCGGTCTCGACACCTCGATCATTCTGAAATGGCTGCAGACCGAACTCGGCGCTGAAGTCGTTACCTTCACCGCCGATCTCGGCCAGGGTGAAGAACTTGAGCCGGCCCGCAAGAAGGCCGAGATGATGGGCATCAAGGATATCTATATCCGCGATGTGCGCGAAGAATTCGTCAAGGATTTCGTCTTCCCGATGTTCCGCGCCAATGCCGTCTATGAGGGCGTCTACCTGCTCGGCACCTCGATCGCCCGCCCGCTGATCTCAAAGCACCTGATCGACATCGCCCGCGAAACCGGTGCCGACGCGATTGCCCATGGCGCCACCGGCAAGGGCAATGACCAGGTTCGTTTCGAGCTTTCGGCCTACGCGCTGAACCCCGACATCAAGATCATCGCCCCCTGGCGCGACTGGTCGTTCAAGAGCCGCACCGACCTGCTCGCCTTTGCCGAACAGCACCAGATCCCGGTTGCCAAGGACAAGATGGGCGAAGCGCCGTTTTCGGTCGATGCCAACCTTTTGCACTCGTCGTCCGAGGGCAAGGTTCTGGAAGATCCGGCTGTCGAAGCTCCCAACTATGTCTACATGCGCACCATCTCGCCGGAAGAAGCGCCGGATGTGGCGACCACCGTCAAGGTCGGTTTCCGCAAGGGTGACGCCGTTTCGATCGACGGTAAGGACATGAGCCCGGCCTCGATCCTGACCGCGCTCAACGCGCTTGGCCGCGACAACGGTATCGGTCGTCTCGATCTCGTCGAAAACCGCTTCGTCGGCATGAAGTCGCGCGGCGTCTACGAGACCCCCGGCGGCACCATTCTTCTGGCTGCCCACCGCGCCATCGAATCGATCACGCTCGACCGGGGTGCAGCCCACCTCAAGGACGACATCATGCCGCGCTACGCCGAGTTGATCTATTACGGCTTCTGGTTCTCGCCGGAGCGCGAAATGCTGCAGGCACTGATCGACAAGAGCCAGGAACATGTCGAAGGCGAAGTGACGCTGAAGCTCTACAAGGGCAACGTCATGGTCACCGGCCGCGAGAGCAACAAGTCGCTCTATTCCGATAAGCTGGTGACCTTCGAGGACGACCAAGGCGCCTACGACCAGAAGGATGCCGCCGGCTTCATCAAGCTCAACGCCCTGCGCCTGCGCACCCTGGCCGCCCGCAACCGCGACAAGTAAAGTCTGAAGTGCCGATCAGAAGCCCGCTTCCACACGGAAGCGGGCTTATTCGTTTATTCGTCCCGCGTCCTGTCCGTATCCAGCACCAGCCGCCGCGTCGAATACTGAAACCAGAGATAGCTGGCGACCGAGGCAAACAGCATCACCGGGATGATCACGCCGAAGGCCGTGAACGGCGTACCGAGAAGCGCTGCGGCAAGCCCGCCGAGAAAGCCGCCGGCCATCTGGATGAACCCCATCATCGCCGATGCCGAACCGGCAATATGCGGGAAGGAATGCAGGGCCGCCGTCGTCATATGCGGTGTCAGGAAGGCGATGCCGAAGCTGGAGAATGCGACCGGCAGCATGACCGAAAGATAGGTCGGCTCGACGAAAAGCACGGAGAGGGCGATCAACAAGCCGCCGATGGCACAAAGGGCAAGACCGACACGAACCGAGCCTTCGCCGCCCAGTTTTGCCGCCGTCAGCCGCAAGCAGACCGAGCCCGAAAAATAGGAACCGCTCTGCATCAGCATGCCGATCCCGAAGGCGGTCGGCGTCATTCCGACTCTATCGATCAGGATGAAGGACAGCATGGTCGACTGCGCATAGAGCGCGCCGACCGAACCGCCGAGCACGATGGCGGCGGCGACGAAACGCGGATCGCGGATGAGTTCGCCATAGGCCGAGACAAGCGGCCCCGGCCGGGCGCGGCGGCGATCCGGCACCGTGGTTTCGCTCATGAAGACGATGACGGCAAAAATGGCGAGCAGCCCGAAACCGACCAGCACGAAGAAGATCGCCTGCCAGCCGAAAGCCGCCAGCGCCAGCCCGCCGATTGTCGGCGCCATGGCCGGGCCGATGGCCAGCATGATGCCGACCAGGTTCATGATCCGCGAAGCCTCGGCACCGGTGAACTGATCGCGAACAATGGCACGGGCGACGGTGATACCGACGGAGGCACCGATGCCTTGGATCAACCGCCTGGCAAGCAGCCACTCGACCGTCGGCGCAAAGGCGCAGACGAGGCTGCCAAGAAGATTGATGCCGACAAAAGCAAGCGTTGCCTTCTTGCGGCCGAAAGCGTCGGACATCGGGCCTGCAATCAGTTGCGCCACCGAGAATCCGCCGAAATAGACCGACAGCGTCAGCTTGATCATCGATTCGGTGGTGGCGAAGGCCTTGACCAGTTCGGGCATCGCCGGCGTATAGATCGACATGGAGATCGGCCCAAGCGTCGCCAGCAAGGCACCGAGCATGCTGGTGCGCCGTTCGCTCATCCGCAGGCTCATTCGGAGGCACTCTTGTCAGGGGATGCGCAGCGATCCAGTTGCTGGAGATTTTCGCGCAGGCCCTTCAGGCTTGCCCTGAGCGCCTCGCGGCCGTCCGCATCAAGCCCCGACGTCACCTGATCCATCAGGTCGCGGACCTCCTTGCGGATGTCGAGAAGCAGCGTATCCGCCTTGTCGGTGACAACGACGTTCTTTGCGCGGCGGTCGCAGGGATCGGGAACCCGCTCGACGAGGCCCAGCCCTTCCAGACGGTCGAGATAGGTGGAGAGCGTCATTGGCTCTATGCCCATCTTCACCGCGATCTCGGCCTGCTTGATGCCCTCGGTCGCCGCCACCTGGATCAAGGCCCTGGCCTCGCCTGGCGTCACGCCCAGAGCCGACGTGATGATGCGGCGATCGAAAGCACCGCGCAGCAACCGCGACACATCGGTGAGCAGCATGCCGATCGTATCGGTTTCCAGTCTGACCGGCATGGGAACTCGCCTTTGGGATAATCGTAAGTTTTACTTACCAAGAGTGAGAGACACCGGCAAGTTTCCCTCGGGACTGAATTAAAATCTTCAAAGTCGACAATATATCGATCACGAAAGCATCAATGAAAAGCACACGTTATGACAATGGCGTGTATCGCGCAGGCGTGAATTGAACGTGTCCGTAGCCTGGGGGCAGAGTTGGCGGCGGGAGCAATCACGTTCCCAACTCACTCGGAGAGAGACCATGTTCAAGACAATTTTCGCCGCCACGGCCCTCATCGCCAGCCTTTCGGCTCCTGCTTTTGCCGCAGGCATGACGGCTTGCGACGACGCATCCATCATGAAGACAGAAGCAATGGCCAAAGGCATGACAGATCCGATGAAGAAGGATTCGATGATGATGGCCATGAAAGAAGTCGACAGCGCCAAGATGGCGATGAAGGACGGCAAGACCGAAGCCTGCTCCATGCATCTCGACAACGCCATGAAGGCAACCGAAGCCAAGTAAGCTTCGCCGCCCTTCACGCGGGCTGGGCCTCGCCTGGCCCTGCCCGCTCCCCGCCCACCGCATCTTGACGGAATCATCTGCGCAAGGTCGAATGGATCTTCACGCGCGAGGAGATTCCATGACGCAGACCCTACTTTTCGGCGCCTTCCTGGCCGCCCTCCTTTACGTCCTTATTCCCGGCCCTGCATTCCTCGCTCTTCTTGGCATCGGTGCCGGGCAAGGCCGCAAGGCGGGCGCAATGTTCATGGGAGGACATCTGGCCGGTGACCTGCTCTGGTCGGCACTGGCTCTCGTGGCGATCGTCGGCGCCAAGACCATTGGCAGCACGGTCTTCGATATTCTCGGTCTGCTCTGCGGTTTCTATCTCGCCTGGATCGGCTGGAACGCGCTGCGGGCCAAGCCCCGCGGCGAAAACCGGCCGCTGATGACCGTCGAGCGGCCCTACCGGCGCGGCCTGATCTTCGGCCTCACCAACCCGAAGGGCTATCCGGTCGCGCTGGCGACTTTTACCGCGCTTCTCGCCAGCTCCTCCAACGCCCTCGATTTTCATGCACTTCCGGCGTTGCTCGCCGTTTCCTTCCTCGGGTTTCTTGTCGCCGATATCATTCTCATCGGCATCATCGGCGCTTCGGTGGTGCGGCGCTTCTACCGCCGCCATGAACTGGCGATCGTGCGCCTGTCCGGCGTGCTGTTCATGGGCTTTGCCGTCCAGGCCATCTGGCATGCGGCACCCGGACTTTTAGGACTGCGCAAGCCTTGACCGGCAGTCCGCAAACGCCCACCTGACAATCTTGATATTTCCACAATCGCTGCCGACAACGTTCTGTAGCGCCCGCCATCAGCGGGATAGACCGGAATGCGAAAGGACTGCCTTATGACGTCGAGCCCTGCTCTGAACCCTGCCATCACTGACTGGAACGGCCCGGACGGGCTGCCACGCTTCGAGGCAGTCAGCGACAGCGATTTCGCAGCATCGTTCGAGGCGGCCCTTGCCGAGCACGAAACCGAAATCGACGCCATCGCCAATAACAGTGCAGCACCGACATTCGAGAACACCATCGTCGCCCTCGAGACAGCTGGCGATAGCCTGTCGCGCGTCTCGTCGCTGTTCTGGAACCGCGCCGGCGCCCACACCAACGACACGATCCAGGTATTGGAACGGGATATCTCGCCAAAGATGTCACGGCACTATTCGAAGATCGGCATGAATGCAGCGCTGTTTCAGCGCATCGACCAGCTCTGGGAAAAGCGCGAGACTCTTGGCCTCGATCTCGAACAGACACGCGTTCTGGAGCGCCACTGGAAGGGTTTTGTGAAATCCGGCGCCAAGCTGCCCAAGCCCGAGCAGGAGAAGCTGGCGGGGATCAACGAAAAGCTCGCGGGCTTGAGCACCCAGTTCGGCCAGAACGTGCTGGCCGACGAAAAGGGCTGGGCGCTCATCCTCTCCGACGGCCCGGAGCTTGACGGTCTGCCGGATTTTCTCAGGGACGCCATGGCATCGGCGGCGCGCGAACGCGGCGAAGACGGCCGATATGCCGTCACCCTCTCGCGCTCGATCATCGAGCCCTTTTTGACTTTCTCCGAGCGTCGCGACCTGCGCGAACAGGCCTTCAAGGCCTGGGTTGCCCGTGGCGAAAATGAAGGCGAGACCGACAATCGCGGCATCATCCGCGAGACGCTGGCGCTGCGCAGCAACGTCGCCAGGCTGCTCGGCTACGGCAACTTTGCCGAAATGAAGCTCGACAATACCATGGCAAAGACGCCGGCCGCAGTGAACGGCCTCTTGCGCGCCGTCTGGCAAAAAGCCGTCAAGCGCGCCCGCGAGGAAGAAGCCGATATCGCCGGGCTGATTGCCGAAGACGGCAAGAACCACGACGTCATGCCCTGGGACTGGCGCTTCTATTCGGAGCGCATCCGTGCGCAAAAATTCAACTTCTCCGAAGCGGAACTGAAGCCCTATCTGCAGCTCGAAAAGATCATCGAGGCCTGCTTCGACGTCGCCAACCGGCTGTTCGGCATTCGGGCGGTCGAGAAGAAAGGCATTGCCGCCTATCACCCGGACGTACGCGTCTTTGAAATCCGCGATGCGAACGACAAGCTTGTCGCCCTTTTCCTCGGCGACTATTTTGCCCGCAGTTCGAAGCGCTCCGGCGCCTGGATGAGCGCGTTCCAGTCGCAGCACAAGCTGCCGCTGAAGAACGGCAAGACCGGCGAGCTGCCGATCATCTACAACGTCTGCAACTTCGCAAAGCCAGCGGCGGATAAGCCGGCGCTGCTGTCGCTCGACGATGCCCGCACGCTGTTCCACGAATTCGGCCACGCCCTGCACGGTATGCTGTCCGACGTGACATATCCATCCGTCTCCGGCACCTCGGTGTCCCGCGACTTCGTCGAACTGCCCTCGCAGCTCTACGAACACTGGCTCACGGTTCCGGCCATCCTCAAGCAATATGCCGTGCATGTCCAAACCGGCGAACCGATGCCGCAGGCCCTGCTCGACAAGGTTCTGGCCGCCCGCACCTTCAACGCCGGGTTCAACACTGTGGAATTCACCTCCTCGGCTATCGTCGATATGGAGTTCCACACTCGCGGCCCGATCGACGACCCGATGGCGGTTCAAGCGGAAATCCTGGCAGAACTCGGCATCCCGAAATCGCTGGTCATGCGCCACGCGTCCCCGCACTTCCAGCACATCTTCGCCGGAGGTTATTCGGCCGGCTATTATTCCTACATGTGGTCGGAAGTGCTCGACGCCGACGCCTTCGCCGCCTTCGAGGAAACCGGCGACGCCTTCGATACTGCGATAGCCAAGAAGCTCAAGGACCATATCTATTCCGTCGGCGGCTCGATCGACCCGGAAGACGCCTACAAGGCCTTCCGCGGCAAGCTGCCCAGCCCGGATGCGATGCTGGCCAAGAAGGGCCTGGCGGTCACGGAAGAACTCTCGGGTTCCGACGCCTGAAAATCTACAGGTCTTCGAACTTGTTGGCGATACCACTCAAATCCTCGTGCAGCCGCACGGGGATATCCATTCGCTCGTGAAGGATCGCCATCACCCCGATCTTGCCGCTGGGGAGCGCTCGAAAAAACAGATAGTGCCGTTCGTAACGGCTGAAGAAGGCCTGGATGTTCAGGCCGGCCGGGACTGCGAGAGCGCTTGGCAAACGGCGCCACAGGGCTTTGGTCTCAGACAGTGTCTTCAGATGAGCATGAAGGCCTGTAATATAGGTGGCCGCCTGGGCTTCACCCCAGTGAACAACGGTGTCCTTCCAGATACGATCCTGTGCCGCATCAGCAGGAGGATAAAACAGATATCCGCCCATCCTATCGTCTTGTGTTGCGGCGAATGACATCTTCGGCGGAGACGGTGACAAACTCGCTTTCGTCGGCCCTCAAGCCAGGCTCCAGTTTTTTCTGCAGCCAGTCCCAAGCCTCTGTCCGGCCCTGAAGGTCGCGGCGTATCAGGGCGCGGATATATTCGCTGGCGTTTTCATAGAGGCCATCCTGGCCGATCTGCTGCTGCACATGATCCTGCAACGGACCTGTGACCCGGACGTGAATGCTTTCCGACGCCATACTGATCTCCCAATTACAGCTTTCAAAATGAAACCTGTGAGGAATATTGTCAATATTGACCACAGAAAGGCATCAAGTCACGGAACTGTCGCCAAACCGTTGGAATAGATTCATCCAACTGTAAACGAACTGACATCGCTTTGACCAAAGGTCCGCCTCGGGTTTCACGTGATTCCCGAGACGGTACCGGAGGCCGATTTGGTCGATATTCAGGACACGCTGAGCCGCCGCTCCTTCCTGCTGTCCGCAGGCGCCGCGGGATTTGCCGCCACATCCGTTCTCGCCACGCCATTTTACTCCCGAAGCACCGGTAGGCCATCCTTCACCCATGGGGTCCAGTCCGGCGACGTCGACACCAAATCCGGAATGATCTGGACACGGGCGGACCGCCCGTCACGCATCGCGGTCGAATATTCGACGACCGAGAGCTTTTCGTCCCCGGTGCGGTTGCCGTCGATCGACGCGCTGCCGGGCAGCGACTACGCCGTGAAATGCGCGCTGAACAACCTGCTGCCTGATCAGGACATCTTCTACCGCTTTACCGCAACCGATCTCTACGACAGCAATTCTGTTTCCGAGCCGGTCATTGGCCGGTTCCGCACGGCGCCGCTGCGCCGCCGCTCGGTACGTTTCGTCTGGTCGGGCGATACGGCCGGGCAGGGCTGGGGCATCGACGATATCGGCATGAAGACCTATTCGACCATGCAACTGCACGAACCGGATTTTTTCATCCATTCCGGCGATACCATCTATGCCGACAACCCGATTCCCGACGAAATCCCGCTGCGGGACGGCACCCTATGGAAAAACCGTATCGTCACGCCGGAAAAGCGCGAAGTGGCGCGCACGCTGGATGAATATCGCGGCCAGTGGAAATACAATCTTCTCGACGATCATGTTCGCGCCCTGAATGCCACATGCCCGACCTTCTACCAGTGGGACGACCATGAGGTTTTGAACAACTGGTCGCCTTCGACCGATCTCAGCGACGATCCGCGCTATCCGGACAAGGACGTCTCCGTCTATGCCGCCCGGGCCATGCAGGCCTTCCAGGAAATGACGCCGATCCGCGCCATTCCCGCCCAGCCCGGCCGCATCTTCCGCAAGATCCCCTATGGCCGCCTACTCGATGTGTTCTTCGTCGATTTGCGCTCCTACCGTGAAGCCAATCAGGGCGGCGGCAACGAGCTGTTCGGCTGGCGGCAGGCGGACTGGCTGAAGCGGGAACTGGCGGCCTCGAAAGCCACCTGGAAGGTGATTGCCTGCGACATGCCGATCGGCCTCGTCGTCTGGGACGATTTCGCCAACAGGCAGGGTTCCGATGCGATAGCCAATGGCGACAATGGCCAGCCGACTGGCCGCGAGACCGAATTCGCCGATATCCTCACCTTCATCCGCGACAACGCCGTGCAGAACACCGTCTGGCTGACGGCGGACGTGCACTACACCGCCGCCCATCACTACGATCCCTCCCGCGCCGCGTTCAAGGATTTCCTGCCATTCTGGGAATTCGTCTCCGGCCCGCTGCATTCCGGCACCTATGGACCGAAAGAACTCGACATGACGTTCGGGCCGGATGTGCGTTTCATCAAGGCTGCCGGCACCGGCATCGATCAAAACCTGCCGCCAACCGCCGGCCTGCAATTCTTCGGTCTTGTCGATATCAACGGCCAGACCGAGCAGATGACGGTCCGGCTGATGGACAGGGACGACCGCGAACTCTGGCAGATTACCCTCGATCCCGCTGGGAATTCGGTATGAAACAGCCGCCGCATTCACTCTCTCTCAAGACTTTGCCGCCTTCCCCCCTTTCGCAAATGCAAAAAAACCTGTATGAGCCGCGCAATTGAAGATGCGGCGTTCATCACATACGCCCCGAAACCTC
This sequence comes from Hyphomicrobiales bacterium, assembly GCA_900473045.1. Lineage (GTDB taxonomy): Bacteria > Pseudomonadota > Alphaproteobacteria > Rhizobiales > Rhizobiaceae > Pararhizobium. The sequence continues at coordinate 21,546 of UCKS01000001.1, read as the reverse complement.
CGAGTATTCACACATGAAAATGCGCAACATCGCGATCATCGCACACGTTGACCATGGGAAAACCACGCTTGTCGACGAACTTCTGAAGCAGTCGGGTTCTTTCCGCGACAACCAGCGCACGACCGAGCGCATGATGGACTCGAACGACCTCGAAAAAGAGCGCGGCATCACCATTCTTGCCAAGGCCACCTCGATCGAGTGGAAGGGCGTCCGCATCAACATCGTCGACACGCCCGGCCACGCCGACTTCGGTGGTGAAGTCGAGCGTATTCTGTCGATGGTGGACGGCGCGATCGTACTGGTCGACTCGTCTGAAGGCCCGATGCCGCAGACCAAGTTCGTCGTCTCCAAGGCGCTGAAGGTCGGCCTTCGCCCGATCGTCGCGATCAACAAGATCGACCGTCCGGACGGCCGCCATGAAGAAGTCATCAACGAAGTCTTCGACCTGTTTGCGAATCTCGATGCGACCGACGAGCAACTCGACTTCCCGATCCTCTACGGTTCGGGCCGCAACGGATGGATGAATCTCAATCCGGAAGGTCCGAAGGAAGAGGGTCTCGCACCGCTTCTCGACCTCGTTCTCAAGCATGTCCCAGAGCCGAGCGTCGGCGAAGAAGATGGCGCCTTCCGCATGATCGGCACGATCCTGGAAGCCAACCCCTTCCTCGGCCGCATCATCACCGGCCGCATCCATTCCGGCTCGATCAAGCCGAACCAAGCCGTCAAGGTTCTCGGCCAGGACGGCAAGCTGATCGAAAATGGCCGTATCTCGAAGATCCTCGCGTTCCGCGGCATCGAGCGTACGCCGATCGACGAAGCGCATGCGGGCGATATCGTCGCCATCGCCGGCCTGTCCAAGGGCACGGTCGCCGACACGTTCTGTGATCCATCGGTCACAGAAGCGCTGCATGCCCAGCCGATCGACCCACCGACCGTCACCATGTCCTTCATCGTCAACGACAGCCCGCTTGCCGGCACCGAAGGCGACAAGGTCACGAGCCGCGTCATTCGTGACCGCCTGCTCAAGGAAGCCGAAGGCAACGTCGCGCTGAAGATTGAAGAAGCCGAAGGCAAGGATTCGTTCTACGTCTCCGGCCGTGGCGAATTGCAGCTCGCCGTTCTCATCGAAACCATGCGCCGCGAAGGCTTTGAGCTTGCCGTATCGCGCCCGCGCGTCGTCATGCACAAGGACGAGGCAACCGGCCAGATGCTGGAGCCGGTCGAAGAAGTCGTCATCGACGTCGATGAAGAATATTCCGGCGTCGTCGTCCAGAAGATGTCCGAGCGCAAGGCTGAAATGGCCGAGCTTCGTCCGTCCGGCGGCAACCGCGTTCGTCTGAAGTTCTTCGCTCCGACCCGTGGTCTGATCGGCTACCAGTCGGAACTGATGACCGATACGCGCGGCACGGCCATCATGAACCGTCTGTTCCACGAATATCAGCCTTACAAGGGTGACATCGGCGGCCGCGTTCAGGGCGTTCTGCTCTCCAACGACGCCGGCGAATCCGTTGCCTACGCCATGTTCAACCTGGAAGACCGCGGCCCGATGATCATCGACGTCGGCGAGAAGGTCTATGCCGGCATGATCATCGGCATCCACACGCGTGACAACGACCTCGAAGTCAACGTGCTGAAGGGCAAGAAGCTCACCAACATGCGCGCCTCCGGCAAGGACGAAGCCGTCAAGCTGACCCCGCCGATCCGCATGACGCTTGACCGCGCGCTCTCCTGGATCCAGGACGACGAACTGGTCGAAGTGACGCCGAAGAACATCCGCCTGCGCAAGATGTACCTCGACTCGAACGACCGCAAGCGTTTCGAAAAGTCGCGCGGCGCTGCATAAGCAGACGCTTCCTGCGAAATAGACAAGGGCGCAGCGATATCGATCGCTGCGCCCTTTTTCATTCTGACCGATGTGTTTTATCGGTTTACAGTTATCTGCTTCAGGATTTCAGCACACCACTCTTCTTCGCCATCCAGGTGGCCATGTAGTCCATCAGGGCATTGTTCAGGCAATCGGACGGTGTCAGGCCAAGTTCGGTCAATCGGGCGCGGATGGCCGGCATGTCGGCTGGATCCGTTCCAGCTTCAATGACCGAGGACACGAAGGCGGCGAAACCAGGCGGCGACCAGCCATCCTTATCAAAGCGTTCGGGATGAATGAAATCCAGCCCCTGAAAAGGATGCTCACGCACCACAGGGCCATACAGGTGAACGCCGCAGCTCATGCAGGCATGACGCTGGATCAGTGCCGCCTTGTCGACGACGTCGAGCTTGTCGCCGTTCTCGAGCACGGTAATCTTGTCATGTGCGGCAACGGCAACAATCGAAAACGTCGCCCCGGCCGGTTTCCAGCATTTTGTGCAGCCGCAGGCATGGTTATGGGCGATGTCACCCTCGACCCTGACACGCACAGGCCTGTCGGCACAGGCGCAGACCAGAACGCCGCCAGTGAAGCCGGGCGAGCCCTTGGGCACGCCCTTGTCGAGCAATGGATGTAGAGAAACGGTAGCAGGCATGTTCTCCTCCCGTGCCGGTTCATATACTCCGCCTCCCCGTGCCGGCAGATCGCGGCAAGGCGCCTCAAGCGGTAGCATATCACGATGACGGAAAGAGTCTCCTCGCACTTGCCCGCAGCACCGAGAGCTTCCCCGATCGTAGCTTCAGAACCGGACCACGAGCACAAAAAAGCCCCGTCATTGCTGACAGGGCTTTTGAGATGGAAGCAGTGCTTGAAGGCCGCTTACGCAGCTTCTTCCTGCGCTTCGTCTTCTTCGATAGCCTTGCCGCGCTTCGGACCCTTGTTGAGGTTCGTTTCGACAAGACGGACAGCTTCGGTTTCCGACATCTTGTTCACGGCTGCGATTTCGCGCGCCATGCGGTCAAGCGCAGCTTCGTAAAGCTGACGTTCGGAATAGGACTGCTCTGGCTGGTTTTCAGCACGATAGAGGTCGCGAACAACTTCGGCGATCGAGATCAGGTCACCGGAATTGATCTTGGCATCATATTCCTGTGCGCGGCGGGACCACATGGTCCGCTTGACGCGTGCCCTGCCCTGAACAACCTTCAATGCACGTTCGACGAAATCGGTCTCAGAGAGCTTGCGCATGCCAATGGAGACGGCCTTTGCTACCGGCACCTTGAGACGCATCTTGTCCTTTTCGAAATCGATGACAAACAGTTCGAGCGACATGCCCGCAACCACCTGGTCTTCAATTGCTACAATTTGTCCAACGCCGTGGGCTGGGTAAACGATCGATTCACCGGTCTTGAATCCATGGCGTGTTGAAGATTTTTTCTGCTGGGTCGTCATTCGTTTCAAAAACTCCCTGTTACGCTCCCGGCAACAAGCCGGGGCCGGGTCAGTCAGGCCCGGGATGGACGGGGGCACCGTCGGGTGACTCCATGCTGATCCGTTCCAACGGTCATCAAATCGATCTTCTGCAGGGCGATCACACACAAGCAACTGCCGTTGCGTATTTGGGGTCAGCCGCGCAGTGGGATTCTTTTGCTTTCGTGATGGTTTTTCGGGCACACGCAAGTGCCACGATGTGGATCAGTTTTTAGACCCTATCATAAAAAACTGCAGAAATCAATAATTTGCTTTACAACGGCCATCAAGGCCAACCAGCCCGTCACGGACATGGTTAAGCCATGATTCCCTAAATTTCGCCATCTTTTGCAACCGGGAATCAACCGGCTGCTAGACGCTGCCTGCGTTAGTCGCCCTGACCGGGCTTCGGCGAAAAGTATTTTTCGTACTTGCCTTCTTCGCCGTCCATTTCCTTGGCTTCCGGCATCTCATCACGCTTGACGGTGAGATTGGGCCATTGTGTGGCAAAGTCTGCATTGACCTTCAGCCACATGTCGAGACCCGGCTCGGTGTCCGGCTTGATCGCCCCTGCCGGACATTCCGGCTCGCAGACGCCGCAGTCGATGCACTCATCGGGATGAATGACCAGGAAATTTTCACCTTCATAGAAGCAGTCCACCGGGCACACTTCAACGCAATCGGTATATTTGCAGCGTATGCAATTGTCGGTCACGACATACGTCATGAGGTACTCCAGCGATTTCTCACGTTTGACGGCAGATAGGAACCACAAGGGAGGCCCGCTTATCGGCAATCCGTTCGGGGATACCAGCCCGCCAACGTCTTTCGTGACGCGACGTGGCTGCTCATTTACCCCGTGAGGTAAAGGCTTTGCAGGGGCTTTGCAAGAATAATCCATGCGCCAAACAGCCGCTTGGCGGGACAGTTTTCTAATCCTGTTTTCTATTCCTCATGCCAGCCCTGCTTGAACCTGTCGACTTCGCGCCGCTCCTTCTTGGTCGGCCGGCCGCTGCCACGCTCGCGCGTCGCCTGATCGAAAGCAGTCGGCTTTTCGCCGGGAACAACCGCCGGCGTCAGATCGTCATAGAGAAGGCGGGCTTCCTCATAAGGTCCGCGGCGCACGCCGGGAAGCAGAACACGCACGGTGGTGTCGCGCCGGTCAAACGACACGACGACCACATCGCCGGCTTTCAGCGCATGGGATGGCTGGGTGATGCGGGCACCGTTGACCCGAATATCGCCGGACTCGATCGCCTTCTGGGCGATCGAGCGGGTCTTTTGCAGTCGCGTGAAGAACAGCCATTTGTCGAGACGCTGGCGGAGAACCGGCAGGGACTGAGGCTGTTTTTTACCCATGCTGTTACCTTGGGCCTTACTTCTTCATCTGCTCCTTGAGAGCAGCGAGCTTGGCGAAAGGCGAATCCGGATCCATCGGCTTTTCCTTGCGCGGAGGACGGGCCTCGAACTTGGCGGCCTGCGGCTTAGCGCCGCGGTCGTTACGATCCGGACGGTCGCCTTTCTCATTTCGCTGACCGCCCTGGGGCTTGCCACCGTCACGGCCGCGATTGCGGTCGGGTCTGCCACCACCACCCGGCTTGCGATTGTCGTCGCGACCTTCGCGACGGCCTTCACCCTCACGGCGCGGCTCGCCGCCTTCGCGGCGCGCTTCACCCTGCGGTGCCCGGTTGTTGCCACCACGGCGATCACCCTGCGGGCGTCCACCCGAGCGCTGATTGTCGTTGCGGCTGCCTGGGCGCCACAGAAGAACCGGTTTGGCTTCGACCGGCTCGGCCAGTTCGCCGGCCTGCTCGGCGGCGACGGCCTGCTCGGTCGCGGTCACATCGGCTTCTGCGGGAACACCGGCTTCCGCAACAACGGCAGCAGGCTCTGCTGCCGGCTCCGGTGCCGCTTCAGCAGCGTGAGGCTCTTCACCTGCGGCGTCCGCATCATCATCATGATCGGCAGTTTCAGCCGGTGCATCGGACGCTGCAGCATCGGTTGCCGGTGTGGCAGGTCCGGACTGCGCGGCGAGGAAAGCCGCAGCTTCCTCGATCTTCACCGCATCGGCTCTGTAACCGAGACCCTTGAGGATCTCTTCCATATCATCCGGCGTCGCGCCCAGAATCGAAAGCATCGCCGTCGTCGCCGTAAAGCGGCGGCCGTCATAAGCACCGTCCGGACGCGCCGCCGTACCCGGCTTCCACTGCAGCAGCGGACGGATCAGATCGGCCAGACGCTCGAGGATATCGATGCGGACGGCACGTTTTCCGAGGAACCGGAAACCGGCCAGCTTGTAGAACGTACGCTCATAGGTCGGGTCGGTCACCACAGAGGTTCGGCCAGCAGCCAGAACGGGGATCAGATCGCCGTAGCCGGGCTTGTCGAGACCGTCGTTCTTCAGCGCCCAGAGCAGGGTGATGAGTTCCGCCGGAGCAGGCTTCAAAAGGGCCGGCATGAAAATGTGATAGGCGCCGAAGCGGATACCGTGACGGCGGATGGAGGCGCGTGCCTCCTGATCCAGCGACTTGACGTCATCGGCAACATCGCGGCGGAACATCACGCCGAGGTTTTCGACCAGCTGGAAAGCCAGGCCTTTGGCGAGACCTTCAAGGTCTTCGGCGCGCGACAAATCGTCGAGCGGCTTCAGCACCGTCGAGATGTGATGATTGACGAAGCGCTCGATGCGGGCGAGCACGTGCTCACGGGCATTGCCCTGCAGCTGCTCGTCGGCGAGCAACAGCACGCGCGGACGCATGATATGATCGCTGGCCGTCAGCCGCGCCACCGGATCGCCGAGCCAGCGCACGAGACCATCCGACGCCAAGGCCAGATCGGCATTGCCCGCCGCATGCAGCCGTGCCGCCCGTGCCTCGAATTCGAGAGCCAACGCTTTTTGCGCGGCCCCTTGCGCTGCACGCGCATCAAGACTATCGGCCACTGTCGCCAGCGTGAAACGGAACCCGGCCAATTGTCCCACATGATGACCTTCAACGAAGACATCGCCATTTACACTGATTTCAGCTTCCAACATCGCATTCTCTCTCAGGCGCTTCATGAGCACAGATGTCCTGCGATCAACAAAGCGTTTCGTCAACCTTTCATGTAACGCGTCAGACAATCGATCCTCGATTTCCCGCGTCTTTTCTTGCCAGTGTGTCGGATCGGCAAGCCATCCCGGACGGTTGGACACATAGGTCCATGTCCTAATTTGTGCAATTCTTGCAGACAATGTGTCGATTTCACCGTCCGTATGGTCCGCGCGGCGGACCTGTTCGGCCATGAAATCTTCATTCACTGTGCCACGCCGGACGAGATCGGCATAGATTGTCGAAATCAGATCGGCATGCTGCGCCGGCGTTATACGCCGGTAGTCGGGAAGCGCACAGGCCTCCCAGAGTTTTTCTACACGCTCCGGTGTCGTTGCGACACTGGTAACCTCCGGATAGCGCGAAAGATAGTCCAAAGCCTGCTGATCCACCGCCGGCAAGGCCCGTGTCAGCCCATGAACGGCGGGTGCGGCGTCCAAACTCTTCTTCAGGGCTGGGATCGAGGCATAGTTGAGCGACTTGGAGCGCCATTGCAGGACGCGAACCGGATCGAAATGATGCGATTCGATCCGGTGCACCAGTTCGTTGTCGAACGGCTCGACCCGAGAGGTGACGCCGAAGGTACCGTCGCGCAGGTGACGGCCCGCGCGCCCGGCGATCTGCGCCAGCTCGCCGGGATTGAGATCGCGGAACTGGTAACCGTCATATTTACGGCCCTGCGCAAAGGCGACGTGATCGACATCGAGGTTAAGCCCCATACCGATCGCATCGGTCGCCACCAGATATTCGACATCGCCGGCCTGGTAGAGCGCCACCTGCGCATTGCGCGTGCGCGGCGACAGCGCCCCGAGCACGACGGCAGCCCCGCCGCGCTGGCGGCGGATCAGCTCGGCAATCGCATAGACCTCCTCGGCCGAGAAGGCGACGATGGCGGTGCGTTGCGGCAGGCGGGTGATCTTCTTGGAGCCGGCATAGAGAAGCTGCGACAGCCGCGGACGCTCGACGACGGTAATACCCGGCAACAGATGTTCGAGGATAGGCCGCATGGTCGCGGCACCCAGAAGCAGCGTCTCGACGCGGCCGCGCAGATGCATCAGCCGGTCGGTGAAGATATGGCCGCGCTCCAGGTCACCGGCCAGCTGCACTTCGTCGATCGCGACAAAGGCGGCCTTGGTCTCGCGCGGCATGGCTTCCACGGTGCACACCGAGAAGCGCGCCATATGCGGGGTGATCTTTTCCTCGCCGGTGATCAGCGCGACATTGTGGGCACCGACCTTTTCGACGACGCGCGTATAGACCTCGCGCGCCAAAAGGCGCAGCGGCAGGCCGATGACACCGCTTTCGTGCGCGACCATGCGCTCGATCGCGTAATGCGTCTTGCCGGTATTGGTGGGGCCGAGCACCGCGATCACGCCGCGGCCGCTCAAGATCATCGGTTGGTCAGGCACTGTATGGATCCTGCGCACTTTCAGTCTGTGAAGGCCATTCACGGCGTTTCAAAGCCGTTTCAACCGGCGGACAACACATGCCCACGCCAAAGCACAAACGCAAGGGGCGCGCGGTCATGAAACGTGCAAATGGGGCTTTCGGCCCACACTTCCACCCTCCATCGCCGGAATCCGGAACAGCGGAGGAACGAAACAGCGACGAATCGCTGACTCGCACAGATTCAGGCTTTGTTCACTGCTAGATATTGATTTCCTGAGCCGGATTCTCACCAGATGCTGAATCGCTTTTTTCACGGCGGATTTTACGGGAAAATGAACGTATCGAGTCGCACTGGAACCCAGGCCGTTTTGAGATTCAGAATCCAAACAACTGAATATCGAGGAAAAATCGACCTGGCCCGCGATACTGTAGAGCAGTCTTAATATTAGCAACAATCGAAACAACGGACAAAACAAAACCGGCACGAGTTGCGACGGAACTGATTCAAACCGCCGAGTTCGCACAACATATGGTAGCGAGCGCCAGCCTGTTTCGATGCCAGATCGAATGCCATTCGCCAGATTCGGACCCGCATCCGTACAAACTGCAGAACCGGATACGGCCTGCCACCAACCGTCGCTTGGACCCTTTTTTCCATCGGCCGTTAACGACTCAACCAAAGCGAGAACGAACCGGAGACGAATCACGGACGCAGATGATTTCCCGGTTTGTTCACCGCGATATATGGTGTAAAAACAAATTGTTAACCATATGAAACGGTGGATAACCCGAGACGCCGCGCCAAACGGCATCCGCCACGTTAATCTTTCTCCGGGATGCAAAACGGCGCCCGTGAAGGCGCCGCTGATGGCAAAACAGACAGGGTATCAGACGACGAACTGACCGCCATTGGCCGAAAGCGTCGATCCGGTGATGAAGCCGGCATCGTCCGAGGCGAGGAATACGACGCAGCGCGCGATTTCCTCCGGCTCGCCAAGACGGCCAACGGGAATCTGCGGAATGATCCGCTCTGTCAGCACTTTTTCCGGGATCGCCCGCACCATTTCCGTACCGATATAGCCGGGGCATATGGCATTGACGGTGATCCCCTTGGCAGCACCTTCCTGGGCCAAGGCCTTGGTAAAGCCGAGATCGCCGGCCTTGGCCGCCGAATAATTGACCTGCCCCATCTGGCCCTTCTGCCCGTTGATCGAGGAGATGTTGATCACGCGGCCGAAATTGCGGTCGCGCATGCCGGTCCAGATAGGATGGGTCATATTGAAAAGGCCGGTGAGATTGGTGTCGATAACCGCACCCCAACTCTCCGGCGTCATCTTGTGGAACATGGCGTCACGGGTGATGCCGGCATTGTTGACCAGAACCTCCACGGGGCCGAGGTCATCCACCACCCGGGCAATACCCTTGGTGCACTCGGCATAGTCGGAAACGTCCCATTTGTAGGTCGGAATGCCGGTGACTTCGGTGAAGGCCTTGGCCTTCTCGTCATTTCCGGCATAGTTCGCGGCGACCTTGTACCCGGCCGCCTTCAAGGCGATGGATATCGCGGCGCCAATACCGCGCGAACCACCTGTGACCAATGCTACTCTGCTCATGGTTTCCCCCGTTTTCCGTTTTGTCTTTTCGCCAGCGCCTCGAGACTAAAATAGAGTCTGGCTCTTGCGGTGGAGTTTGTCCCGGCCCGTGAGCCGGAACGATTGTTCGTGCGGCGGTTACAGCCGCTCGACACACATGGCGACACCCATGCCGCCGCCGATGCAGAGCGTCGCCAGCCCCTTGGACACACCGCGACGCTTCATTTCGAACAGAAGCGTATTCAGCACGCGGGCACCCGAAGCACCGATCGGATGGCCGATGGCAATCGCGCCGCCATTGACGTTGACGATGGAGGTATCCCAGCCGAGGTCCTTGTTGACGGCGCAGGCCTGAGCCGCAAATGCCTCGTTGGCCTCGACAAGCTCGAGATCGGCGACCGACCAGCCGGCCTTTTCAAGGGCCTTGCGCGAAGCCGGGATCGGCCCGGTCCCCATGATCTGCGGATCGACACCCGCCGTTGCCCAGGAAACGATGCGGGCCAGCGGCTGGATGCCCCGGCGTCCGGCCTCTGCTTCGGTCATCAAAAGCGTCGCGGCGGCACCGTCATTCAGACCCGAGGCGTTGGCAGCGGTGACCGTGCCTTCCTTGTCGAAGGCCGGGCGCAGCTTCGTCATCGATTCCAGCGTTGCCCCATGGCGGATATATTCGTCCTGATCGACGGTGACGTCGCCCTTGCGGCCCTTGACGATGAAGGGAATGATCTCGTCGGCAAAACGTCCGGCCTTCTGGGCCGCTTCCGCCTTGTTCTGCGACCCGAGTGCAAACACGTCCTGGTCCTCACGCGAAAGCTGCCACTTCTTGGCGACGTTCTCGGCGGTGGTTCCCATGTGATAGCCGTAGAAAGCGTCGGTCAGGCCATCCTTGATCATGGTGTCGATCATCTTGAAATCGCCCATCTTGACGCCGCCGCGCAGGTGCGCGCAGTGCGGGGCCATCGACATCGATTCCATGCCGCCGGCAACGATGATCTTGGCATCGCCGGTTGCAATCTGCTGCATGCCCAGCGCAACGGCGCGCAGGCCCGAGCCGCAGAGCTGGTTCATGCCCCAGGCCGTCGCTTCCTGCGGGATGCCCGCCTTCATCGCCGCTTGACGGGCCGGGTTCTGGCCTTCGCCGGCCGACAGAACCTGACCGAGGATCACCTCGTCAACTTCGGCTGCCGCAACACCAGCGCGCTCAAGCACGCCCTTGATAACCGCAGCGCCAAGCTCATGGGCAGGGGTATTGGCAAAAGAGCCATTGAACGATCCAACCGCAGTGCGGCCGGCGCTGGCGATGACAATGGAGGGAGTGCTCATCAGATGTTTCCTCATTCTTCTTCTCGCAATTGCTAAAGACTGGCAAAGGTCACCGCGCAAGTCAAACGCCTTGATGCGGCAGCCGCCCTTTCGCGGGGCAATCGAACATGCCACTAAATTTTGCACCTGCGTCCACGCAACGCACAAAGAGATTGTCAGAACCCGTTTTTTGCGGGTACTCTGAAAAACATAATAAAGACGGGAGCATGGGAGGAGACCCAGATGGCTAAACACGACGGTCAGATCGTAATCAAAAAATATGCCAACCGGAGGCTCTACAATACCGGAACAAGCACCTATGTGACGCTCGACGATCTCGCGGTAATGGTGAAAAAGGGAGAAGAGTTCACCGTTCAGGATGCCAAGTCAGGCGATGACATCACCCATTCGGTGCTGACGCAGATCATCTTCGAGCAGGAATCCAAGACCGGAAATACGCTTTTGCCGATCTCGTTCCTGCGCCAGCTGATCTCGTTCTACGGCGACCAGATGCAGATGGTCGTACCGAGCTATCTCGAGCATTCCATGCAGGCCTTCACCGACCAGCAAGTGACGATGCGCGAGCAGATCAACAAGGCCTTCGGCGATACGCCGCTCGGCAAGAACCTGTCTGTCCCGCTGCAACTGGTGGAAGAACAGGTCAAGCGCAATACCGACCTCTTCCATCAGGCCATGCAGATGTTTTCGCCCTTCATGGCGGCAACGCCCGCTGTCAAGGAACCGCGCAAGGCGGAAGCCAAGGACATCGATGAACTGAAGGAACAGCTGCGCGCCCTGCAGACGAAGCTGGAAAATCTCGGTTGATATGCCTTCGTGCCGCGCTGCCGTCTTGAGCGGCCCGCGGCACCCACTCAGGTCTCTTCAAAGACCAATGGAAACATCCCGTCCGGCCGTGCGCATCGACACGGAAAACCCGGCGATGACGTCGATGAAGCAGATCGTCATCAGGATGAAGAAGACTTGGGTTGCGGCATTGGCAACCAGCAGGAATTCCACCAGGAAGACGATGAACAGAACCATCGACAAAAGATGGTCCATCAGTGCCTTGGAGCTGATGCGGGTTGCCTTGAGGATTTCGACAAAGAGCAGCACCAGCGCGATGACGATCATCAGGTCGCCCATGCTCATTGTCCAGACCGCACCGGACAGCATGGTCATCGAGAAAACGGTGTTTTCGAAAACTGCGACACCGCCGCTTCCTAAAACGCCCATCATTCCGAGATTGTAGAGAATGAACGGCAGGATCAGCAATGGAATGGCGGCAATCATCAGCAACGGCTCCAAATTTCTCGCGCCAGCCTTTCCGGCCGGGCATTCATCGATATGTGCCTTACGGCGCTGCAAGCGTCAACAAAACGGCTGCGGCTGGCAGATAGGGCAGGAATCTGGGGAAACCATGGCGATGGGAAAGGCAAACTCACCGCGCCGCGCGCAAGCGGGGAACAGAAAAAGGGCCGGCAAAAGCCAGCCCTTCCAATAACTGCCTGATGGCACGCTGATTAAGCGGAAGCCTTCGGGGTCAGAACCTGACGGCCGCGATACATGCCTGTCTTCAGGTCGATGTGGTGCGGACGGCGCAGTTCGCCGGAGTTCTTGTCTTCGATGTAGGTCGGTGTTTTCAGCGCATCAGCGGAGCGGCGCATGCCACGCTTGGACGGGCTTGTTTTTCTTTTAGGTACAGCCATTTCATACTCCACTTATCGGGCGAAACTCTGTTTCGCGGCCAGTCCGTTGGCCGGGAAAAACAGATGTCAATCTCGGAATTTGCCGGGCTTATACATGCCCCACAGGCGTTTGACCAGTCCCTGCGGGCATTTTTTCGTAAGCCTCATCCGGGAAAAGCATCAGGCCTCATCTTCCGGCACGATCCAGGGTTCCTTCAATGCCGCCTCCTGCCATTTGCGGAAGGCAGGATGGGTCTTCACCGCATCCATGTATTCCAGCGAGCCGGGATTGCGGGTGAGGTCGTAGATCTCGAAACGATTGACCACCGGGGCAAACATCGCATCGGCAGCCGTAAAACGGCCGAACAGGAACGGACCGCCGGAGCGGGCCACCGCCTCACGCCAGATCGTCTCGATCCGCTCGACATCGTCCATCACCCCATCCGGCAGATCGATCGCCCGCTTGCCACGGCGAATGTTCATCGGGCAGGCATTGCGCAAGGCCCGGAAACCGGAGAGCATTTCCATCGAGTAAGACCGTGCCGCAGCGCGCTCAGCCGGGTCTTCCGGCCAGAGCCCGGCTTCGGGAAAAAGTTCTGCGGCGTATTCGATGATCGCCAGAGACTGCCAGACACGAACATCGCCGTGATGCAAAACGGGGACCTGTCCTGTCGGGGAAATATCCTTGAACTTCGGATTGCCGGCCGGAAAATCGAACGGGATGAGAACGTCCTCGAACGCAATGCCGCACGCTTCCAGCGCCAGCCAGGCCCGAAGCGACCACGACGAGTAGTTCTTGTTACCGACATAGAGCGTCAGCTTGGTCATGGCGCGTTCCTTGCTGTCTTGGATTGGACTGTCTCTGATTGGTATCCGAAGACGACGAGTTCTTCGAAATGGTTCATGTCCTCAAACGAACAGAAGGCCGGCGGATCGAGATCGACGACAGGCGAATGTTCCTTGAGATAGGCCAGTTGCTGCGTCAGCATCTCCTGCCAACGTGGCAGCGCCGCGGCAGTGAGCCAATCGATGATGTACGCGAAAGTGATGTGGAACACGTAATCGTCATGGTCCGGATGCCGATAGCCAAAAACACCGGCAAAAGCGTCACGCCATTCCCGCAGGCACCGCCGGTCATCCGCGCTATCCCCCTCAAGCGTCAGCCCAAGCGGCGTCACCTCGGTAATGCGTGCACGGAAAGGCGAGAGCCCCGCGAAATTCTTCAGCTTTTCACGATAATGATCCGTCATACCATCGATGGGCGTATCAAAAGCCATATCGGCTGGCCAAAAGGGCGGGCTGCGGCGATATTCGATGATACCCTGGAAGATGGTCATGTGCAGGCTGGACGCATGTGTGAAGGCGAACTGACCGGCTTCCGGCATCGCCATCAAACGATCGCGTACCGTCAGGATGGCATCATGCGAAGACGTCCCTGCAGCAACGTGAGAAACGACGGTGTTGCCAGGCTCTCTCAGAAAACGGCCATCGGCATCGTAGCGCGTTCCGAAATGCCGTGGCGGACTATCGTTGGCACTGCGTGCGAGCGCGATAAGGGATGAATCAATCGGGACCATGGGACAATCGAGCCTTTTCAAGGATAGCAATGAGGCCCGGATGGCATATTTTCACAACGCCAGAGTGACACCGTCCGCTGAGAGGCTCCAATGAAAAGGTCTGATCTCACTCATAAAGACATTTGATATATTCGCCCGACCGGCTGGCGCGGCGCTCGATCAGCGAGGCCAGGCTACGCAAACCACGGCCGGGCTTGCCGGCGTTGCGATCGATCGGATTGGGCAGGGATACGGCAAGAAGGGCTGCCTGCCGCCGGGTCAGTTTTGCCGCCGGAACGCCGAAATGGTGTTTTGCTGCCGCTTCTGCACCATAGATGCCGGGACCCCATTCGGCGACGTTGAGATAGAGTTCCATCATCCGCTGTTTGCTCCAGACGAAATCTGCCGCGAGCGCCAGTGGCAGCTCCATTCCCTTGCGAATGAACGAGCGGCCATTCCACAGGAACAGGTTCTTGGCTGTCTGCATCGGGATCGTCGAGGCGCCACGGGTTGCTTCCCCTTCCAGCGCATCGGTCACGACGCCACGCATCTGCACCCAGTCGACGCCGTCGTGAATACAGAACTGGCCATCCTCCGACATCATCACAGATCGCACCAGATTGGGCGATATATCCTCGAAGGCGACCCACTGGCGGTCATAGCCGCGGAAAAGCAGGAGATCGCGCAGCATAAGGGTCGAGATTGGATGGATGAAGCTGGGTGCGTAAAGGACGATCAGGACATAGGGCAATGCGACGATGACGATCGCGATCAATGCGATCTGCCGCCAGCGCCGTCGCAAGGCCTGACCCCATCCTCGCGAACGGCTGGAAGACACGCCTGCTTCCTCCCCACGAGTTTCCGGTACGATGTCCACGCCTGAAACGCCCGCCTGATAATCCATCCGATTTTCATAGAGCAAGCGCGAATAAATTTGAATGGTTTTCTCAAGGCTCCACAGCAAGCCGTGGGCACGACTACCGATATGGTAAAATCCCGTTGCCAGCGGGCGCGCAGTCATGCCAAACAACGCCGCATGAGCGAGACATCCTTCGAAATCCGCCTGAAGAGCAGCGCCACAGAGATCGAGGCCTGCCTCATCGGTATTCTCCACGAACAGCCGCAGGCAGACGAAATCGCACGTCCGGCATCCCTCATCGCTGCGATGCGCCACGGCCTCCTGAATGGCGGCAAGCGCCTGCGCCCATTTCTGGTCATGGAAAGCACAGCCTTCCTCGGCGGCGACCGGCGGGCGGCCCTGAGGGTCGGTGCAGCGCTTGAATGCGTGCACAGCTACTCGCTGGTGCATGACGACCTTCCGGCCATGGACGACGATGACCTCAGACGCGGCCAGCCGACGGTGCATATCGCCTATGGCGAGGCCAATGCGATCCTTGCCGGCGACAGCCTTCTGACGCTCGCTTTCGACATCATCGCCGCCCCGGAAACCAACCTTCCCGACCGGCAGAAGACCGATCTGGTGCTGGCCCTTGCACGCGCCTCCGGCATCGGCGGCATGGCCGGCGGGCAGGCGCTGGATCTGGCAGCCGAAACCTCGGTACCGGACGAGGCGGCAATCGTCACCCTGCAGGCAATGAAGACCGGCGCGTTGATCCGCTTTGCCTGCGAAGCCGGCGCCATCATCGCCGGTGGCAGCGCCAGTGACCGGCAGCTGATGCGCCACTATGGCGAAACCATCGGCCTTGCCTTCCAGCTGGCCGACGATCTGCTCGACCTGACGGCGGACGCTGAGACGATGGGCAAGGCGACCGGCAAGGATGCAGCCCGCGGCAAGGGTACCCTGGTGTCGCTGCACGGGCAGGCCTGGGCGGAAACCCGGCTGGCGGCGCTGGTCGCAGATGCGGCCGCGTTGCTGGAGCCATTTGGCGCACGCGCCGACATTCTCAACCAGACCGCCCGCTTTATCGCCAACCGCAGCCACTGATCTCGGTAGCGAGTGAGGCGCGTGCTCGCGCTTCATCCCTCACAGCGAAATTGTCACCGCAACAAGAATGCGCATTCTCTTTCCATCGGCGCCCGGCATGATGGCACCCTGCCGCGTTTGAAAGCGCCGCATCGGAGATTGCGCATGTCGACCCTTCTACCCTACCTGCCCCAGCTGATGGTCGCCTGGGGCGCCTATATCATCGCCACCGCGTCGCCGGGGCCCGCCGTCGTCGCGATCATCTCCACGGCCATCAGCCGGGGCCGCAATGCCGGGCTGGCGCTGGCCTTTGGTGTGCTGACGGGGTCCTATACCTGGGCGATGCTGGCCGCTGCCGGGCTTTCAGCGCTGATCCGCACCTATGGCAACGCACTCTTCATTCTGAAGATTGCCGGCGGGCTCTATCTGCTCTGGCTGGCGTTCAAGGCGCTGAAATCGGCGATGAGGAAAGAGACAGAAGCCGCACTGCCGCTCGATCAGCAGCCACCCTCGTTGCGACGCCTCTACTTCAAGGGTCTCGGCATCCACCTGACCAACCCGAAGGCGATCTTTTCCTGGCTGACGCTGGTTTCGCTCGGCACGCCGCAGGATGCGCCGCATGTCATGCCGATCCTGATCGGCGGCTGCATGCTGCTCGGCGTCGTCATCTTCATGGGCTTTGCGTTGCTGTTCTCCATCGAGCCCGTGCACCGGGGCTACAGGAAAGCCCGCCGCTGGATCGAAGGCGCCATGGCAGGGTTCTTCGCCTTTGCCGGCCTCAAGCTGCTGACTGCAAAAATCTAGGCTATTCGGCTGCCGCCTGGCCCTGACCGAAGCGTCTTTCGATATATTCGCCGACAAGCGTCTCGAAATCCCCGGCTATATTGGTGCCGCGAATGGTCAGCGCCTTCTTGCCGTCGATATAGACCGGGGCAGCCGGAAGCTCGCCGGTACCGGGCAGCGAAATGCCGATATCGGCATGTTTGCTTTCGCCGGGGCCGTTGACGATGCAGCCCATCACCGCAACTTTCAGGCCTTCGACACCCGGGTATTTCTCGCGCCAGACCGGCATGTTGCGGCGGATATCTGCCTCGATCTTCTGGGCCAGCTCCTGGAACACCGTCGAGGTGGTGCGCCCGCAGCCCGGACAGGCGGCGACAACCGGGATGAACTGGCGGAAACCCATGACCTGCAGCAGTTCCTGCGCCACCTGCACCTCGCGGGTGCGGTCGCCGCCGGGTTCGGGCGTCAGCGAAATCCGGATCGTATCGCCGATACCCTGCTGCATGAGGATGCCCAGCGAGGCGGCGGACGAAACGATGCCCTTCGAGCCCATGCCGGCTTCGGTCAGGCCAAGATGCAAAGCATGGTTGGAGCGGACAGACAGCATCGCATAGCAGGCGATCAGATCCTGCACGTTGGACACCTTGGCCGACAGGATGATGCGGTTGCGGGCCAGTCCGGCTTCCTCGGCAAGCTCGGCGGAGATCAGCGCCGACTGGACGATGGTTTCGCGCATCACCTGCTGCGCCGTCAGCGGAAAGCCCTTGGCCTGATTGTCATCCATCAGGCGGGTCAACAGTTCCTGATCGAGCGAACCCCAGTTGACGCCGATGCGCACCGGCTTGTCGAACTGGATGGCCCGTTCGATGATCTCGACGAACTGCTTGTCCTTCTTGGCCTTGAAGCCGACATTGCCCGGATTGATGCGGTATTTCGCCAAAGCCTCGGCGCAGGCCGGATGATCGGCCAAAAGCTTGTGGCCAATATAATGGAAATCGCCGATCAACGGCACATCGAGGCCCAGGCGCTCAAGGCGCTCGCGGATTTTCGGGACCGCAGCAGCACTCTCATCACGATCGACGGTGATGCGCACCAGTTCAGAACCTGCCCGGTGGAGGGCGGCAACCTGTGCAACGGTCGCATCGATATCGGCCGTGTCGGTATTGGTCATCGACTGGACGACCACGGGCGCGGATCCTCCGACGATCACCCCGCCAACATCGACGGCAACGGAGGCCCTGCGGGGTTGCGGTTCGTAATCGAAGGCGGAAGACATGAAAGCCCCTTGCACGTGCTGTTGCGGCGACTTTCCCTGAGGTGGATGAGGAAAGCCGCCTTGTCAACGGCAACATTCATGGTTTGACGGCGAATTGATGACAGGCCGCCGTCAACGCAGCTCAGTCGTGCCCCTTCGGATCGGCATGCACGGCGTGATGCGACAGCGCCAGAACGACGATGAACAGGATCGGCACGCAGGTGAAGATGATCGAGAAACCGGTATGCTCCGCAACAAAACCGATCAGTGACGGTGCAAACAGCATGCCGGAATAGCCCATGAACGTGGCGACCGACAGCCCGATGCCGGGTGCCAGGCCCGGCATGTTGCCGGCAGCCGAAAAGGCGATCGGCACCATGTTGGAAATGCCGACACCGGCAAGGGCAAAACCGAGGATGGCCAGCGGCGCATTCGGCGCCAGACCGGCAAGCACAAGGCCGACCAATGCGGTCAGCGTGCAGACGCGCAGGGTTCTCACGCCACCGAAGCGGTCGCGGACATGGTCGCCGGCAAAGCGCATGATTGCCATCGTGGCCGAGAAGGCGGCAAAGCCGAAGCCGGACATCGCAACAGAAGCCCCGAGTTCGTTGCGCAGGTAAAGCGCGCCCCAATCCAGCACCGTGCCTTCCGGCACCATCGAGAACAGCGCCACCAGGCCGATCAGCCAGGGCAGCGGATTGGACGGCAGCCGCAGCTTCTGCTTGGCGATATCCGGATGCGGCTGATCGGCAAGGATCATCGGCCAGGCGACGGCCAGCACCGAAAGGCAGACCAGCGTGACGAGTATGACATGCACGTAGACGCCAAAATGCGCCATGATCAGACCACCGCTCGCAGCGCCGATCAGACCCCCGAGACTCCAATAGGCATGGCAGGACGACATGATCGCCCGGCGCATCGATTTTTCGACCTCAACCGCATTGGCGTTCATCGCCACGTCCATGGCGCCGACGAAACCGCCGAGCAGCAGCATGCCGATCACGGCCGTCCAGACGTTGGGAAGAAGCGTCAACAGCAGAAGCATCGGCGACAGCAGGATCGCCGTCACCTTCACCACCTTCTGCGACCCCATCCGGGCGATGAAACCACCGGCAATCGGCATCAGGATCAGCGAGCCCAGGCCGAAGGCGAGGATCAGCAGACCCAGCACGCTTTCGCTGATACCGAGCCTGTCCTTGAATTCCGGGATTTTTGGCGCCCAGCTGCCGGTGACGAAGCCGTTCATCAGGAACAGCAGCGACACGGCGAGCCGGCTCTTTGGCATATAGCCTTGCCGGACAGCGGCATGCGGAGGGTTGATACTATGCTGATCCATGGTCTCTTCCTGTGGAATTTGGTGCCGGCGTCAGGCCGTGATTTCGATTGGGTTGCCGTCGGGATCCTGGAGGACCGCCTCATAGAAGCCATCGCCCGTCATGCGGGCCGCAGATAATAGGATGCCCGATGCTGCGGCTTTCGTAGCCAGGTCATCGACGGCCTCGCGGCTGCCGAGAGACAAGGCGAGATGGGCGTAACCTTGGCGCTCGGATTGCTCATCCTGCGCATCGATCCACGGTCCCTGCATGACCTCGATCGAGGGGCCGTCCTTCAAATACAGAAACCGGGAAGAAAACCCGGGGCGCCGGGCACTTTCGTAGAGATCGCCAACGGTAGCGCCGAAGATGTCCGCCCAGAAGCGGCAGAGGCGATCGAGGTCCGTGGTCCAGAGTGCGACATGGGCGATCCTCATGGTCTTGTTCCTCCTGCGTAAACGACTGTAGTGCCCTGGGTACTGTAGAGATCGGCGGTGTTGCGGGCCGCATCATGCTCGACGATCATCGTCGCGCATTCCTGCATCGCAATCACCGCATGCGGCGCTGATGTGCCCAGCTTGTCGTTTGTGACCGCAGCCAGAACGGAGGCGCTGTTGTGGGCGACAAGCCGCTTGAATTCCGCATCTTCATATTCGAATGCCGTCAGTCCGGCGCTGACATCGACACCACACACCCCGAGAATACAGAGATCCGGCCGCAATACGCCAACATCACGCTGCGCCCTGGCACCGATGGCGGCACCGACCTGCCGGTCGATCTTGCCGCCGATCAGGATGATATCGACACCCGGATTTTCCATCAGCACGGCTGCAATCAGCGGCGTATTGGTCACGGCGGTCAACTCCAGACCGGCGGGAAGCGCCCGGGCGATGGCGAGATTGGTCGAGCTGGCATCGAAGAAGACAGTCATGCTCGGCTTGATGAAGGCCAGGGCTGCGGCGGCAAGTGCCGCTTTGCGCTCGGGCGCCTCGCCGACGCGCTGCGAAAGGGTCGTGCCGCCCGGGGCGATCGGCAGGGCGCCGCCATAGACCCGCTCGCAGAGGCCCGCTGCCGCAAGTTCGCGCAGATCCCTGCGGATCGTGTCTTCAGAGACGTTGAATTCCTGCGCGAGATCAGCCGCCAGCACGCGGCCGGACGTCCGTAGGCGATCCTGAATCAGGCTTTGTCTCTGTCGTAGAAGGAGTTCTGTCTGCATCAGAAAATCAGATCACGCATGAATGAGTGCAAATCGGCATAAACGTGCATAGAGCGCTTCGAACGGAATTTCAATCGGTTTATATGTTGCCTTTGGAAAATAACGGCGGTTCTGCCGCAAAAATTAGCACCGCGCCTTGATTTTAACCGTGCGGCGCCAATTTTGCGTTGAAATAGAATGAATTTGAGAAAAACCTTCGCTGTTGCGCCGCACAATTGAAGTTTTGTGCGCTGTTTTGCGTCGATCGTTATGCGATTGTCTCTTCACACCGGCAGACGGGCCGGACCAAAAAAGATGGAAAAACAAAATGAAATGGGTTCCCACACTTCTCGCCGCTGCCGCCTTTGCCCAGCTGGTATCGTTCGGCTCGGCTTCTGCCGGTGAAAACCTTGCAGCCGTCAAGTCGGCCGGCGCGCTGAAGATCGGCACCGAAGGCACCTACGCACCGTTCACCTACCATGACGAAAGCGGCAAGCTCGTCGGCTTCGACGTTGAAATCGGCGAAGCCGTGGCCAAGAAGCTGGGCGTCAAGGCCGAGTTCCTCGAAGGCAAGTGGGATGGCCTGATCGCTGGCCTCGACGCCAACCGTTACGATGCAGTCATCAACCAGGTCGGCATCACCGAAGAGCGCAAGAAGAAGTACGATTTCTCTGAGCCCTATATCGCTTCGAAGGCCGTGTTGATCGTCAAGTCTGATAATGCCGACATCAAGGATTTTCCGGATCTGAAGGGCAAGAATTCCGCCCAGTCGCTGACCAGCAATTTTGGCAAGCTCGCACAGGCTTCCGGCGCTGAACTGATCGGCACAGACGGCTTCGACCAGTCGATCCAGCTGGTTCTCACCGGCCGCGCCGATGCCACGATCAACGACAGCTTGTCCTTCCTCGACTTCAAGAAGAAGAAGCCCGATGCGCCGGTCAAGATCGCAGCCGAGCAGGCCAATGCCGACTATTCCGGCATCATCGTGCGCAAGGGCGAGCCTGAACTTCTTGACGCCATCAACAAGGCACTGACCGAGATCAAGGCCGACGGCACCTATGAAACCATCTCGCAGAAGTATTTCGGCGCAGACGTTTCGAAATAATTTTGAAAAGCCCCTCCCCAACCCCTCCCC
>UCKS01000006.1 GCA_900473045.1 Hyphomicrobiales bacterium | reverse complement strand
GGGGTGCCCTACGCGCTTACAGTGTATCGCGTGTGCGGCTTCTGGCTAGGGGCGTCATTGTCGGTTGCAGACTGCGTCTTCGGAGCCAGTTGTTTGGCATGGACGACACCCCAAGCTCCGTCATGCCTGTGCTTGTCACAGGCATCCAGCCGCCGCGCGTCTGCGCGGCGAGAGAACGCCTCAAGAGAAGCGAGTCTTGCGCGCCGCAGACGCGGCGCACTGGATTCCTGTGACAGGCACAGGAATGACGGAGGAGAGGGAGGTGCCTCGACCGAAAGAGCCGAGTATGAGGAGCCTATGAGACGCGCTGTGCAGTCTGCAGTCTGTGACGGCGCATTCGAAAAGCGCCACCGCCCTCATCACAACCCATGCAGATAATGGGCGATATCCTCCCAGTCCGGGTTCATCGCCTCGATCAGGTTGAGCTTCCACTGGCGCGGCCATTTCTTGATGGTCTTTTCCCGCGTGATCGCCGTCGTTACCAGATCATGTTCCTCGAACCACACCAGCGTCTTGACGCCGTAGCGGCTGGTAAAACCCTTGGTGAGTTCGTTCTGATGCTCGAACAACCGGCCCGGCAGATCGCTCGTCACGCCGGTATAGAGCGTGCCGTTGCGCTTCGAGGCAAGGATGTAGACATAGCCTTTCATGGCGGGAAAGGTGCGGCATGGGCGGCGAAGTGGCAAGGGGGCTTGTTGTTTGGTGGGACGATGGGAGGCAACGGTATCCCCGAGAAGTGGCGGGTCACCTTCGAAGGTTGCGGTTTGCGCCGACAGCCTCCCCACCCTCCGTCATGCCTGTGCCTGTCACAGGCATCCAGCCACCGCGCGTCCGCGCGGTGAGGTGGGTGTTACTCCGTGGAAAGAAGAGTCTTTCGCGCCGCCGACGCGGCGCGCTGGATTCCTGTGACAGGAACAAGAATGACGGAGGAGGGGTGGGAGCCACACTTGCCATCACAATTGCTATTCATCCTGCTCGATATCGATAAATGAAAGCTTGTCTCCTTTTCCGGATTTTGCCCGGACGACAACTTGTTGATTGACCATGGGGCCGATTAAGTCGTCCACCGTCTCTCCAACTCCAGAGACCCGAATATTTTGCCCATCGACAATTACTTCAAGCCAATCGTTCTCAAGATGAAGTGCACGCAGTGTGCCTCTAATTGTTGTCTCCTGCTCGCCAACTTTTCCATTAGAGGCGGCAACTGGCCGCAGCGTATCCGAAATTTGCTTTCGGGAACTGGCAGAAAGTAACACTGACGTCGCTTCCGTCGTTCCCCTTATCTCCAGTTCCTTGAAGGACTTTCCTGTGGGCGCTAAGTTCCTCGTCAGTTTAAGAAAAGTTTTTCTATAGTCTGAAGATGGAACGACACTTTCCAAAACTTCTGCCGACTCGTTGGCTGCCCCGCGCAAAATTGATAAAAAAGTTTCCGTCAGAATTTCAGGTTCGGGATCATCTGTTGAAAACATTTCGTGCTGCTGTGGTCTTTGGACGGCTACAATAAACTGATAGCTTCCGGGTACCGATTGAAAAAGCCAAGGTCGGTATTTTTCTTGAATTTCCTTTGATGGCGGTCCTTTTATGCGCAAGGGTACCGATTTTAGAAATTCGGCAGTTCGATAGAAAAGATTCTGTACTATTTGAACTCTGCCCAGAATGAGATCGAGCGGCGCTCCACCCGTAACGACTTCACCACCGCGAACGGACACGACAACTTGCCCGGGAGCAAATGCAATGCCGGCATCTTCTTGAGCTTTCTCATTCCAGATTGCCTGCAGGAGGCCTCTAAGTTCAATCTGTGCAAAGGGAGGTAAAGATTGCATCGATAGTGCTTTGTGAGCAAATTGTTCCGCTTTTGAAAAGCAACGAGCCTTGTACCAAAGTGCTGTTGCACTAATCGCAGTGATGCCCAGAGTGCGTGGCTTGTCTTCGGATAGGGCAGAAAACGCGATGGCTTCTTGTTCTGCTGCCTCACCGAAAAGACTAACGGCCAAATTATTGTCACCTCTTCTCAGAGCCTCGTGAGCAGCGACCGCAAATTGTTCACTCTGACGATGAGATTCTACCCAGTTCATGATGTCTCACTCACATCATCGGCCATGATCTGGAGGGATGCGAAACCGACGACACATGCAATTGCTGGTAAGTTAGAGTTGCCTGCAACGGCCTGAGTCAATTTTTGTTTTAGACGAGTCTTAAGCATGCTAATATTGCCGGTATCGACACCGGATACCTCCAATCTAAAGCTCTCTTCCAAATCTAATATTTGTGCATCCGGAGAGTCGATGTAGTAATCGGCTCCGGTTCTGGTTTCTGCCCGCCTAACCGCAACCAGTCCTCGAGAATGCTCAACTGCAGCCAATGCGAGCGCGTACGCACCGTCTTCGGTAGCATCTGTCGTATTGTTCCACGCGCTCTTAGTTCGCGCATCCACCGCAGGCCACATTGCCTTGGCTTCCGTAGACTCGGATCTATCGATGAGTTGAAATGTTACCGGCGAGGAGTGATGACGGTCCAAGCAAACACGAGCCGCTTCTCCATACCCATCAGCGATCGCTTTAGTTACTCCGATATGTCTTTCACTCAAATCCAGGAAATTTAGCTCGGACATTTTCACCCCGCATAGTGCATGTGTGTATCGCAAAGGCATAGCAACATGATGTACATCACTGCAATCCTACAGGGGTGAAAATACTGCTTTCCCGTTTAAGTTAAGGCAGCCTAAGCCGCCTCCCTCTTCCCATAGGGGTCGAACCGGCCGTAGAACGTTTCGCCCTTCGCCGCCATGTCCTTGAGCAGCGGCGTCGGCTGGAAATGGTCGCCGTAAGTCGCGGCCAGCTTTTCGCAGAGCGCCACGAAGGTTTTGACGCCCATGCCGTCGATATAGCTCAGCGTGCCGCCGGTATAGGGGGCGAAACCGAAGCCGAGGATGGAGCCGACATCGGCCTCGCGCGGATCGGTGACGATGCCTTCTTCGATGGTGCGGGCGGCTTCCAAGGCGATGGTGACGAGGAAGCGCTGCTTGATCGTCTCGACGTCAAAGCTTTCGGCCGGCTTTTGCGGGGAGAGGTCCTTCAGGCCCGGCCAGAGCGACTTCTTGGCCGGCTTGGCCGGGTAATCGTAAAAGCCCTTGCCGTTCTTGCGGCCGCGGCGGTCGAGATCGTCGACCAGTTTGTTGATCAGCGTCATATGGCGTGGATCGACGGAAGCTTCGCCCAGATCGGCGATCGAAGCCTTGAGGATCTTCTGGGAGAGATCGATCGCCACTTCGTCGTTGAGCGACAGCGGACCGACCGGCATGCCGGCCATCTTGGCGGCATTTTCGATCATCGCCGCCGGCACGCCTTCGAGCAGCATGTCATAGGCTTCGTGGATATAGCGGAAGACGCAGCGGTTGACATAGAAGCCGCGCGTGTCGTTGACGACGATCGGCGTCTTCTTGATCGCCGCGACGAAATCGAGCGCGGTGGCGAGCGCCTTGTCGCCGGTTTCCTCGCCGAGGATGACTTCCGTCAGCATCATCTTTTCGACCGGCGAGAAGAAATGGATGCCGATGAATTGGGCCGGGCGCTTGGAGTTTTTCGCAAGGCCGGTGATCGGCAGGGTCGAGGTGTTGGAGGCGAAGATGGCGTCGTCGGACAGCACGGCCTCGACCTTTTCGATGACGTCCTTCTTCACCTGGCGGTCTTCGAACACGGCCTCGACGACGAGCTTGACGGTCTTGAGGTCGTTGTAATCGGCCGACGGGGTGATGCGGGCAAGAAGCGCGGTTGCCTCGTCCTGCGTCAGGCGTCCCTTACCGATGGAATCCTTCACCAGGCCCTCCGAATGGGCCTTTCCCTTGGTTGCGGCTTCGATGTCGCGGTCGATCAGGGTGACTTCGATGCCGGCGGCAGCGGCGACATAGGCGATCGAGGCGCCCATGAAGCCGGCGCCGACGACGCCGATCTGCTTCAGGTCGGACTTCGGAATACCGGCCGGGCGGCGGGCGCCCTTGCCGAGTTCCTGCATCGAGATGAACAGCGAGCGGATCATCGAGAAGGCTTCGGTGGTCTGCAGGATCTCGGTGAAATAGCGCTGCTCGATCTTCAGGCCCGTATCGAAGGGAACCTGCAGGCCTTCATAGACGCATTTGAGGATGGCAAGGCCGCCCGGATAGTTGCCGGAGGTTTCGCGGCGAAGGATCGCCGACGCTGCCGGCCAGAGCTGGGCCGCAGCCGGCGTCCAGATGCCGCCGCCGGGAACCTTGTAGCCCTTTTCGTCCCAGGGCTGCACGGGCTTCAGGCCGTTCCTGATCATCGCCTTGGCGGCATTGATCAGCTCGGCCGGTTCGGCGATCTCGTGGATCAGGCCCATGGCTTTGGCGCGCTGCGGGGTGAGCGACGAACCGGTGGTCATCATCTGCAGGGCGTCCTGCGCATTGGTGAGCCGCGGAACGCGCTGCGTGCCGCCGGCGCCCGGGAAGATGCCGACCTTGACCTCGGGAAGGGCAAGCTTCACCGACTTGGAATTGGCGGCAACGCGGCCGTGGCAGGCGAGCGACATCTCGAAGGCGCCGCCCATGCAGGTGCCGTTGATGGCCGAGACCCACGGCTTGCCGGATGTTTCCAGCTTGCGGAACAGGCCGGTCATCTGGCCGGTCAGCTCGAACAGTTTTTGCGCGGCGTTGTCCGGGTCGATCTTTTTCTGCTCGGCCTGGAAGGTGAACATGCCCTTGATCATCGACAGATCGGCGCCGCCGGAAAAGGTCGACTTGCCGGAGGTGAAGACGACGCCCTTGACGGCTTCGTCGGCCACAGTCTGATCAACGATGGCGTCGAGTTCCTTCATCACCTCGACGGTGAAGACGTTCATCGACTTGTCGGGCATGTTCCAGGTAACCAGCGCAATGCCGTCGGCGTCGGTTTCGATGGTGAAATTGGTGTAGGTGGTCATGATGGGATTCCTCTCCCTTGAAATCTTGGCTTCGCTCGATGCCGCCGCCTGAAATTGGGGGCGATCCGGCCGGGTAAAGCCCCTCCCCCTTGTGGNNCCCCCCCCCCGGGGGGGGGGGGGGGGGGGAAGATTCCTGCCGTGTGGCGAAAACCCCTCCCGGCCCTTCGGGCCACCCTCCCCACAAGGGGGAGGGAAGAACCTCACACCCGCTCGATAATCGTCGCCGTACCCATGCCGGCGCCGATGCAGAGGGTGACCAGCGCTGTCTGCAGGCCACGGCGCTCCAGTTCGTCGAGCACGGTTCCGAGGATCATCGCGCCCGTGGCGCCGAGTGGATGGCCCATGGCGATGGCGCCGCCGTTGACGTTGATCTTGTCATGCGGAATGTTGAACGCCTGCATGTAGCGCAGCACGACGGCGGCGAAGGCCTCGTTGAGCTCGAACAGGTCGATATCGGCAATGGTCATGCCGGCGCGCTTCAGCAGCTTTTCGGTGACGTCGACCGGGCCGGTCAGCATCAGCGCCGGATCCGAGCCGATATTGGCGAAATGCTTGATCCGGGCGCGGGGTTTCAGGCCCATCGCCTCGCCACCGGCCTTGGAACCGACGAGGATTGCGGCCGAGCCATCGACGATGCCGGAGGAATTGCCGGCGTGGTGGACGTAAGTGATGCGTTCGATTTCCGGATGCGCCTGGATGCCGACGGCCTCGAAGCCGCCCATCTCGCCGGGCATCTGGAAGGACGGATTGAGCGAGGCCAGGTTCTGCATCGTCGTCGCCGGACGCATGTGCTCGTCCCTGGCAAGGATGGTGATGCCGTTCTGGTCCTTCACCGGGATCACCGACTTGTCGAAATAGCCATTGTCCCAGGAATGGCCGGCGCGCTTCTGGCTCTCGACGGCATAGGCATCGACGTCATCGCGGGAGAAGCCGTATTTGGTGGCAATCAGGTCGGCGGAAACGCCCTGCGGCATGAAGTAACCGGGGAAGTTGACCGACGGGTCCATGTACCAGGCACCGCCCGACATGCCCATGCCGACGCGTGACATGCTCTCCACGCCACCGGCAATGACGATGTCATCGGCACCGGCGGCGATCTTGCCGGCCGCGAAATTGACGGCATCGAGACCCGAGGCGCAGAAGCGCGAGATCTGCATGCCGGGGGCCTTGTTGGAATAGCCGGCCTCGAAGGCGGCAGCCTTGGGGATGACGGCGCCGGCTTCGAACACCGGATCGACGCAGCCCATGATGATGTCATCGACGGTGGAGGTGTCGAGGCCGTTGCGGTCGCGCAGCGCCTGCAGCACCTTGGCGGCCAGGCGCGGCGTCGGCACTTCGTGCAGCGCCCCGTCCTTCTTGCCTCGGCCGCGCGGCGTGCGCACGTGGTCGTAAATGAAGACGTCGGTCATTGTTTCATCTCCCTGTGGCGCTCAAGGCGCCTTTTATTCGTCAATTTTATTCGAACAGTGCCGAAACCCGGGCCAAGACCTCATCCGTGATGAAGTCCGGTGCTTTCTCAAAAAAACGGCCGCCTCGTGCTTTCATATCGACGGCTCTAATCTGATGGCAAAGAATCACACCTGTGGCCTGAGTGCCGGCTCCTGTCAGCGAAACGGCAAATCCTGAAGTTCGGGCGAACTGGCCGCCACTTGTAATGGGTGCGACGATTTGGGTGCCATTTTGGTTGATAAGCCTCGGTGTGAGGACCAAAGCATAGCGCGCTTTGGCCTGCTCTCGCCCGCGTGTCGGCTCCAGATCTACAAACCAGATATCGCCCCTGTCCATCAGTCTATGATCTCGTTGCCAACTGACGGCATATCCAGCCATTCCTGTTCTTCGGCCGTTCGTTCAGGCCATGGCGTCCATTCGGCAATCAACTCCTCCAGCGTGTACTTCGGCCGCGCCCTGGCAACAGCGACGATCTTGCCGTCCTGGGCGGTCACTTCCAGCTTGGTATTGGCCTGAAGCCCGAGCTCTTCG
Source organism: Hyphomicrobiales bacterium (assembly GCA_900473045.1). GTDB lineage: Bacteria > Pseudomonadota > Alphaproteobacteria > Rhizobiales > Rhizobiaceae > Pararhizobium. The sequence continues at coordinate 119,825 of UCKS01000006.1, read as the reverse complement.
AGGACCGGTTTTGGAACCGTCATCATCACCGAGCCGCCCACGTTGCGTAATGTCGATACAGCCATTTTCATCTCCATCGGAAAGTTATATCAATATATAACTTTCCTCGGGTTTTGTCCAAGACCTCAAAACGCCGCCGCATCCAGTGCCATCATCGTGTCGGCGCCGGTTTCGATGCGGGCTTTGCGCAGCGCCGTTTCCGGCATGATGCGTTCCATGAAGAATTTCGCGGTCACCAGCTTGTTCTTCAAATAGGCCTCGCGGTCGCCGGCGCCTTCGGCCAGCTTTTCCTCTGCAGTCTTGGCGATCTTCGCCCACATGTAGCCGAGAACGACGAGGCCGAAGAGGTGCATGTAGTCGGTGGAGCCGGCTCCGGCATTGTCGGGCTTCGCCATGGCGTTGCCCATGAACCACATGGTAGCCGCCTGCAGGTCGTTCAAGCCCTTCTTCAGGCCCTTGGTGTAGATGGTGAGCTTTTCGTCGGAGCGGTTTTCCTCGCAGAAATCGCCGATCTCCTTGAACAGGGCGGTGATCGCGCGGCCGCCGTTCAGCGCCAGCTTGCGGCCGACGAGGTCGAGCGCCTGGATGCCGTTGGCGCCTTCGTAGATCATGGCGATGCGGGCATCGCGGACATACTGGCTCATGCCGTGTTCTTCGATATAGCCGTGGCCGCCGAAGATCTGCTGGGCCATGACGGCGTGGTCGAAGCCCTTGTCTGTCAGGACACCCTTGAGGATCGGGGTCATCAGGCCGAGGATGTCGTCGGCGGCCTGGCGATCCGCGTCGTTGTCGCCGCGATGGGCGATGTCGGATTTCAGCGCCGTCCACAACGTGAAGGCGCGCCCGGCCTCGTTGAAGGCCTTGATGGTCATCAGGGTGCGGCGCACGTCTGGATGGACGATGATCGGGTCGGCCTTCTTCTCCGGAGCCTTGGCGCCGGAAAGCGAGCGGCCCTGGATACGGTCGCGGGCATAGTTGGCGGCGTTCTGATAGGCGATTTCCGACACGGAAAGCCCCTGCAGGCCGACACCGAGGCGGGCCTCGTTCATCATCACGAACATGGCGTTGAGGCCCTTGTTTTCCGTGCCGATGAGATAGCCGACAGCGTCGTCATAGTTCATGACGCAGGTCGAATTGCCGTGAATGCCCATCTTGTGTTCGATCGCACCGCAGGAAACGGTGTTGCGGGCGCCGATCGAGCCGTCTGCCTCAACATGGAATTTCGGCACGATGAACAGCGAGATGCCCTTTACGCCTTCCGGCGCGCCCTCGATACGGGCAAGCACCAGATGGATGATATTGTCGGCCATGTCGTGTTCGCCGGCGGAGATGAAGATCTTCTGGCCGGAAATCTTGTAGGAGCCATCGCCCTGCGGCACGGCCTTGGAACGCAGCAGGCCAAGATCGGTGCCGCAATGGGGCTCCGTCAGGTTCATCGTGCCGGTCCAGTCGCCGGCGACCATCTTCGGCAGATAGGTTGCCTTCTGCGCATCGGTGCCGTGGACGAGGATGGCGGCGATGGCGCCCTGGGTGAGGCCGGGATACATGGTCAGCGCCATGTTGGCCGAGGACATGTATTCGCCAATGGCAGTGTGCAGCGTGTAGGGCAGGCCCTGGCCGCCGAATTCTTCCGGGACCGACAGTCCGAGCCAGCCGCCTTCGCGGTACTGGTCGAAGGCCTGCTTGAAGCCCTTCGGTGTTGTCACCGTCGTATCATCGTTGCGCTTGCAGCCCTCCTGATCACCGGACAGGTTGACCGGAAACAGCACCTCCTCGGCAAGCTTGGCGGCTTCGCCGACGATCGCCTCGATCATGTCGGGTGTTGCATCGGCAAAACCGGGAAGATTATTGTAGCGCTCGATGCCGAGAACGTCGTTGAGAATGAAAAGCGTGTCTTCGACCGGGGCCTTATAGCTGGGCATGTCTCGTGTTCCTCACCTGTAACCGTGTCACGGGGCGGCGTCTCCTGGGTCGCTCCATGTGATTTCCCGCATGCTACAAAACTTTGACGTGCGCGTAAACGTCAAAGTTTGCGGAGCGGCGAAATTTGATCGCTCGCCTCATTCGGCGAACACGCATGTGCCGAAACTGTCTTGTGGAAGCCTCCGAAGCCAGCATGCGCGCAAATCGTTAAAAAATTTTCAGTCAGGTTAACGGGTTATTTACCACGTTTCGTGAAAGTGCGTGTTGAGATGGTCACAGTTGCAATAGTTTTGTCTTCGCGTCGTTGCAGCTCTGTCCGGATCGGTACCGGAACTCCCGGAAGGCGGGGATTTGCCTTTCAGAAGCCCGGATTCCGATCAAGGCCGATGAAAGAGGCGAAGAACGATGAACGGATCGCGATCAAACACTCCACGTCCGGGCGCCCAGCCTTATGGCGACAGGTCGTCCCTCGACGCGCTGAACCGCACGATCGAAGGCCTGGAAGCGCGCATCGAAGGCTTGATGGGAACGGCGGGGCGTGATCAGCGCGGCCGTGTTCCGGCCGACCGCGATGGCCAGGTGGCTGTTCCTGACCCGGTGACGGAAATCATGCAGCGGCAGCGGACACTGACGGCGACGCGCGAACGCGAAACCGTTCGTGACCGCGACGCCATTCGTGATCGCATCCAATCCCGCCCGGACCCGCGCGCTTACGACGAGCGCAGCGTTCCGTCATTCCAGGCTCCCGCATTCCAGGCACCCGTGCAGCCCCGCCGCGAGTCGCCCGTGACACCGGCACCCCTCAGCGAACAGCTGCGCAACGAGACCTATCGCAGCGAGCCATTCCGTCGTGAGCCGATCCGTCAGGAAAGCCTGCGCCCAGAGAACCTACGCCAGGAAACCGTCCGCCAGCAGCCGGCCCAGCGCCCGGAGCCCATCCGCAGCGAGCCGCTGCGTTCGGAACAATACCGTAGCGAACCGCAGCGTCCGGATCCGGCCATGGCAGAGATTGCCCAGGCACTGGTCGGTCTGCGCCAGGAATTGAAGAAGGATATTGCCGACGGTCTGTCGCGCGAGATGACGACGCTGCGTGCCGAAATCCGCGGCATTACCGCCGATGCGGCCCAGGACCAGACGATGGCGGAGGATATCCGCAGCGATCTGCAGCGCCTGTCCGACAGCATCAACCAGCTCGGCCGGCAGGCATCCCCGTCGCAGGCCGATGCGTTGAAGGTCGAGTTCGACGAACTGCGCGTCATGATCGATGGCCTGGCCCGCGAAGACAGCGTGCACCGCATGGAGGCACGCTGGACCGGCGTCGAAGACCGGATGAATGCGTTCGATTCCAACCGCGACGACGAACTGGTGGCGCTGGCCTACCGGCTCGATGAAATCAAGTCGCAGATCGGCTCGATGAACAGCGGTCCGGCCATTCATGCTTTGGAAGACAAGCTGGTTTCGGTCGCTCAGGCGATCGAAATGATCGGTCGTCACATGCAGCCGGACGATCGCCGGATGACATCGCAGTTTGCCGACCTGGACGCGCGTCTCGACGAGATCAGCCGTGCCATCGTTGCCAGTGGCCGTGCTGCCGTTCCCGATAGCGCCGGGGTCACCCGCGTCGAAGGCCGCCTTGCCGACCTTTCCCGCCAGATCGACAGCCTGCAGAGGCCGACCGACAATGGCGTCGGTCCCCGCATCGAGGCCCTGGCGGCCCGCGTCGAGGAACTGGCCAACGAAGAAGCTGCCGTCCGTCTTGAAGAGCGCCTCGAGCAGCTGTCGCAGATGCTGGAGCGGTCGCAGAAGGTGTCCACCCAGCCGGACCTGACCGGCTATCTCTCCGATATTTCCCGCAAGATCGATGCGCTCGATCAGGGCTCGGTCAACGATGCGCTCGCCGAGCGTCTCGACGATCTCGCCCGCCGGATCGACCAGCTGGACATGCCGGCCACCTCCTATGTCGGCGATGCCCGTTTCGACCGGCTCGAAGGCCAGCTGTCCGATATCGCCACCCGCCTGGAAGAAACACACGCCGCGCCGTACGACGATAGCGAGATCCTGCGCAGCCTGCAGGACCAGATCGCCAACCTGTCGAGCCTCGTCAGCCAGCCGCGCGACATGGCGCCGGCTGTCGTTCCTGCCGAGTTCGAAGGCCGGATGAGCGCGCTTGAGGATTATCTCGCCACCAGCGACGAATATATCATCGAGGCAGCCCGTCAGGCGGCCGAAGCGGTGATGGAAGCCTATTCGAAGAACGGCATGGGGCATTCCGCTTCCGGCGGTTCGGACATGGCGGCGATCTCGGCGCTGGCCGACGATCTCAAGGTTCTGGAAGACATGAGCCGCTCGAGCGAGGAGCGCACGGCGCGCACGTTTGAAGCGCTGCACGAAACGCTCGTCCACATCGCTGAAAAGCTGGAGCGCCTGGAAGAACTCGGCCAGGACCCGGATGCACCGCGCACCTTCGGTTCGCGCGATCCGGCCCAGATGCCCCGTGCGGTACAGCCGGTTTTCGAGACGCAGGACGATCCCTTCGCCGAAGCTGATTTCGGACGCCGTTACGAAGACCTGAAGCGCGACATGCACGGGCTTGCCGACGAGGCAGAGCCTGCGAGCCCTTCGCGCGAAGAGGTCGCCGAAGCCGTTGCCGAGCAGGCCGCCGTACACCAGAGTGATATCAAGACCGCGCCGTTGCCCGCCGGCAAGCCCAGCCTTCTCGCCGGGATCGCCAAGCGGTTTACCGGCAAGCGGACGGAGCCGGTTCGTGCCGTCGAGCGTCAGGTCATCGACCCGACACCGTCGATCGATGCCGCTGATGCCATCGAGCCGGACGTGGCCAACCAGTTGCTGGAGCCCGGCTCCGGCGTTCCGGACGTGAAGAAGATCCTCGAGCGGGTACGTGCCGGCCAGACCGGCCGCACCGCACCGCCGAGCGAAACGGACAAGGCGGACTTCATCGCCGCCGCCCGCCGTGCCGCCCAACAGGCTGCCGAAGAAGTCGATACGATGAACAAAGGCAAGGGCGGTGCCAGCGCCTCGCCGATCGGTGTCTTTTCCCGCAATCGCCGGCCGATCCTGATGGCGGTCGGTGCCGTGCTTCTGGCGATCATGTCCTATCCGCTGGTCAATACGCTGATCCGTGGCGAACAGGCCCCCGTCCAGACACCGGTCGCCGCCATTGAGCAGCCGGTGACACATGACGTGCCGGTCACTGCGGAAACACCGGCAATGGCAAATGTGGCTCCTGCAACGGAGGCTGCCGATAACGACGTCGAGCCGCTGAGCACGTTGCAGCCGCAGGCCGAAGGGCAGACGCCCGGTCAGACTGAGGGCGTCGAGCCGCAGGCGATGCAGCCGGAAACCTCGCTGACGGAGCCCGTTCAGCCGGAAGAAAAACTGCCGGACGCCGTCGCGCAACCCATGCCGGAAACCGGAGCGGTCAACAGCCGGATGCTGTCGCCGGTCATCGAAGGTTCCGCACCGGAAGCGGCAACAGGCCTGGCTACGGCAAAGGATGGTGCCACCACGGCAGCGGCACAACCTGCTGCAGCCAGCACAGCACTGATCGTCCCCGCAGAGATCAAGCCGGAAGCACTGGCCGAAGCTGCCAGGAAGGGCGATCCGCTGGCCCTGTTCGAAATCGGTGCTGTCTATACCGAAGGCCGTGGCATCAAGGCCGATCTCGTCCAGGCGGCCAAATGGTATCAGCGCGCTGCCGATGCCGGCGTCATTCCTGCGCAATATCGTCTCGCCAGCCTCTATGAAAAAGGCACGGGCGTCAGCCGCGACCTAGTCAAGGCGCGCACGCTCTACCAGCAGGCTGCCGAAAAGGGCAATGCCAGCGCCATGCACAATCTTGCCGTCATGCTGGCAAGCGGCGGCGGTGCCGCTCCCGATTTTGCCGGTGCCGGCAAGTGGTTTGCGATGGCTGCCGATCGCGGCATCCGCGACAGCCAGTTCAACCTCGCCATCCTCTATGCCCGCGGCAACGGGGTCAGCCAGGATCTGGAAGAATCCTACAAGTGGTTTTCGATCGCTGCCCGTGACGGCGATGCCGATGCCGGCCAGAAGCGCGATGAGGTCGGCAAGGCCTTGAAGCCTGATCAGCTGAAAAGCGCCAAGGCGAAATTCGATGCCTGGAAGCTGACGCCGCTCGAGCCGGCGGCCAATTCGGTCGATGTGCCGGATACCTGGGTCGGCAAGGGCACGAAGACCGCATCGGTCGATATGAAGAAGGCGCTGCGCAACATTCAGGCGATCCTCAACAACAACGGCTTCGACGCCGGCAAGCCGGATGGCGAGATGGGCCAGAAGACCGTCTCGGCGATCAAGGCCTTCCAGAAATCGATCAACCAGGAGCCGACGGGGCAGATCACCGATGCACTCGTCAAGGAGCTTCTGAAGCGGAACGGCTAAGGCTTCCTGTGTCCATTCGGGCACAAGCCGGATATTTGGCCGCAGACGCCCAAGAACGGCGTCTGCGGCCGCAATAATGCCGCAGACCGGCCGGACACAGAGGAGTGCTTCGGGTTAGGGTTAAGGCCTGCAAAAGGTTGACAGGCCGGACCCCGGGGCGCATGACGGAACGACGTTGAATTCACGATTTTAACAATTGGTTTTCAAGACTGTTTCATTCCTTATCTCCCGTGGTGAATCACTTGCCACTTTGATGTTTTCCGCCCGCCTTGCGGGCTATTGGCATATTTAGAGGTCTGGCCGTGACGGTGTATCTGCCCATTGCAGAGTTGTCGGTGAACATTTTCATCATTCTCGGAATGGGTGCTGCCGTCGGCTTTTTGTCGGGCATGTTCGGTGTCGGCGGGGGCTTCCTGATTACGCCGCTTCTGATCTTCTACAATATCCCGCCTGTGGTTGCCGTCGCCACCGGTGCAAACCAGGTCGTTGCTTCCTCGATCTCCGGCGCCATCACCCATTTCCGCCGTGGTACGATCGATATCAAGCTGGGAACCGTGCTGCTCTGCGGCGGTCTCGTCGGGGCGACGGTCGGTCTCTGGATATTCTCCCTGCTGCGCCGCATCGGCCAGCTCGATCTGGTGATTTCGCTCGCCTATGTGCTTTTGCTCGGCACCGTCGGCTCGTTGATGCTGTGGGAAAGTATCAATGCGCTGCGCCGGGCCGCCAAGAACGAGACCGTCACACTCAAGCGGCCGGGCCACCACAACTGGGTCCACCGCCTGCCGCTGAAGATGCGGTTCAAGAAATCCAAGATCTATCTGAGCGTCATCCCGGTCGCAGTGCTGGGCTTCTGCATCGGCATCCTGACATCGGTCATGGGCGTCGGCGGCGGTTTCATCATGGTGCCGGCGATGATCTATCTCTTGCGCATCCCGACCAATGTCGTTGTCGGTACCTCGCTGTTCCAGATCATCTTCGTGTCGGCCTATACCGTCATCGTCCAGGCCTCGGCCAACTACACGGTCGACATCGTGCTGGCCTTCGTGCTGATGATTGCCGGCGTTATTGGCGCGCAGTACGGCGTGCGGGTGGGGCAGCGGTTGCGCGGCGAGCAGTTGCGCGCGCTTCTGGCGCTTCTGGTTCTGGCTGTCGGTATCCGTCTTGCCATCGAACTGGTGATCCCGCCAAAGGAAGTCTATTCGATCGTGTCTGCGGGGCTCGGTTTCTGATGCGGATCGTCTCGCGCCTCGTCTTTGCCTGCCTGCTGTTGTCCGCGCCGCTTGCGGCGCAGGCGGAGCCGGTCGACTTCACCGAAAAGCTGGATATCGGCATCTCCACCGACGAGATTGCCATCACGTCGGATTTCCGCGGTGCCGACCTGACGATCTTCGGCGCCATCGACGGTGCCGATCCGGGCCTGCTGGCGCAGGGCAAGTACAATATTGTCGTGGCGCTGGAAGGACCGAAGGAAAACACCACGGTGCGCAAGAAGGAGCGCGTCTTCGGCATCTGGATCAACACCAATTCGATGACCTTCGAGATGGTGCCGGAATCCTATTCGCTATCGAGCACACGCGATATCGAAACCATCGCGCCCCCCGGCGACATGAACAATATGGGCATCGGCGTCGATCACATGCCGCTGACGCCGGTCGGCTTTGTCGGCGATGGCAGCAACCTCACCGAGTTTCGCGATGCGTTCCGGCGGCTGCGCGAAACCACCGGCATCTATCAGCGCGATCCCGGCGGTGTGCAGTTCATCAGTTCCAGCCTGTTCAAGGCCTCGCTGCGCCTGCCGGCCGACGTGCCGAACGGCTCGCATATCGTCCGCGCCTATCTGTTCCGCGACGGTCTTTTCGTGGCAGCCAAGGCCTTGGAGCTGCGCGTCGTCAAGACCGGCCTGGAGCAGGCGATTACCACTGCCGCGCACCAGCAACCGTTCCTCTACGGTCTGGTGGCCGTTCTGCTCGCCGTCGTCACCGGCTGGCTGGCCAGCGTCGTCTTCCGCAGGGATTAACCGGATCCGGGTTTGCCTCGTGCTGAAAACAGGCTATTTGCGATCGAAACATCAGGAGACTGAGCCATGAAGCCGATTTTCGTCCAGCTGCAATGCGCCCCCGGCAAGACCTACGAAGTCGCCGACGTGATCTACAAGAAGGAGATCGTCTCGGAGATGTATTCGACCAGCGGCGATTACGATCTGCTGATCAAGGTCTATGTCGATGAAGAGCAGGATATCGGCAAGTTCATCAACGACAACATCGCCACGGTGCCAGGCATCAACCGGTCGCTGACGACGTTGACGTTCAACGCATTCTAGCCCGTCGTGCAGGCCCCCGCACCGGCCGGGGGCAGGCTTTTACGGCGCGGAAGTGTTAGCCCCCAGTAGATCAGGGCTATAAAGCTGACGGCACTGCCCAGGATACAGACGCCGATCCAGCCCGCATGGGCGTAGACAGTCGTCGATGCGATGGCGCCGCTGGCGCTGCCTGCCGAATAGAACACCATGTAGCCGCCGATGATCCGGCTTTTGGCTTCCGGGCGAATGGCCAGGATTGCACTCTGATTGGTGACATGGACGGCCTGGATTGCCAGATCGAGCAGCACCGTGCCTGCGATCAAGGCGAGGATCGACGTGTGGAGCATGGCGATACCAGCCCAGGAGGCGAGCAGCAGGACGAGCGAAGCGCCGGTTGTCCAGTTGCCCAATCCCCGATCCGCCAACCGCCCGGCCCCACTTGCCGCGAGCGCACCGGCAACGCCTGCAAGGCCGAACAGGCCAATGACAGTGTGCGACATCGCATGCGGTTCGGCACCGAGCGGCAGTGCCAGCGATGTCCAGAAGATGCTGAACGCGGCAAAGATCAGGAAGGCCATGCCGGCCTTTCTGCGCAACACTGGCTCTTCGATGAACAGCACCGGGATGGAGCGCAGCAGGCTCCAATAGCTTGGCTTTGGCTGATGGTCGCGGTGATCCGGTAGAATGCGGTAAAGCGCGATGGCCATTGCCAGCGTCAGCAGTGCCGAGGCCAGATAGACCGATCGCCACCCGCCGATATCCGACAGCACACCCGATATGAAGCGGGCGCAGAGGATGCCGATGACCACGCCGCTGGTGACGATGCCGACGGTCCTGCCGCGCGCTGCCGGGAGGGCGAGAACTGTGGCGAAGGCGACCAGCGTCTGGACCAGCACGGACAACAGTCCAACGGCGGCCATGGCCGCCACGAACAGGCCGCCTGTGGGTGCCAGAGCCGCTGCCGCCAGTGCCACGCAAAGCAGGAGCGATTGCACGGCGATCAGCCGGCGCCGATCGACAATGTCTCCAAGCGGCGTGATGAAAACCAGCCCCAGGGCATAACCGATCTGCGTCATCGTCACGACGATGCCGATGGAGGCCGGGCTGATGCCGAAATCCCCTGCCATGGCGCCGAGCAAGGGCTGGGCATAATAGACGTTCGCCACGCTCAGGCCGCCCGCCACGGCAAACATCATTGTCATTATGCCGGAAAGCCCGGCCGGGTCAGTGCTCGTCCTATCTTCCGCTGCGTCTCGCATCCGTTCTCCTCTCAGGGTAGTCTTATAATAAGACCAGTTGCATGGATGCGAGTCTAGTCCTATTTTAAGACCAGTGATGGATTGTGGGGAAATGGTTTTGAAACGGACAAGCCTGACGCAGGCGGAATGCCCGGTTGCCCGCTCGCTGGATGCGATCGGCGACTGGTGGTCCTTGTTGATCGTTCGCGACGCATTCGACGGCATCAGCCGGTTCGGTGAATTCCGCCGCAGTCTCGGCATCGCCAAGGGAATGCTGACGGCGCGGCTGCGTGATCTGGTCGATTGCGGCGTGCTGGAAACAGCGCCGGCATCGGATGGCAGCGCCTATCAGGACTACCTGCTGACGGAAAAGGGACGCGCGCTTTTCCCTGTCGTCGTCGCGCTGCGGCAATGGGGGCAGGACCATCTCTATGCGCCCGGCGAGCAGCATTCCGTCCTGGTGGACGTTGCCACGGGGAGCGCGGTAGAGAAACTGGCGCTGCGCTCGGCCGATGGCAAGGCGCTGGGGTGGAGCGATACGAGGGTCAGGAAGGTTTAGAGGCAGGATGCTGCGCCGGATGACCGCTTTCGCAAAAAGGGTCTCTTGAAAACTTGATTTTTAGTGTTTTTGCGTCCAATGTAGTCACGAATGACCACAAGGGGTAAGCGGATGTCGACGGTAAGTCTACGTGACGCAAAGGCTGGATTTTCAAACCTTGTCGATGAGGCGATTAAGGGCGAGTTCGTGACGATCACTCGGCACGGAAAACCGGTTGCAGCGCTCGTCAGTATCGAGGCGGCTGAAGCTGCAAAAAAAACCATGAACAAGTCGCGGCCGAATTTCGGCGAATATCTCATGACCTTTCCCGGTGGCGTGGAGCTTGAACGCAGTCCGTCGAAAATGAGAGATATCGATCCGTGAGCGGTTATCTGCTCGACACGAATGTCATCTCGAAATTTGCACCCGACAAACCGGCGCCGCCCGTCGCCTTGACCGCGTGGATGCGTGAGCAAGGCGCGGCAGACAGGCTATTTCTGTCCGCCATGACAATTGCGGAGATTGAGAAGGGGATCCGGAACCTTGAACGGCGCGGCGCCAGCGAAAAGTCGGCGCGGCTTCACCAGTGGCTGGAGGGGATTGTCTCATCATTCGATGACTGCATTCTGCCGATGGATATTACAGTTGCAAGGACCGCCGGAGCAATCGAAGATGAGGCCGCCGGAAGGGGCCGGCATCCCGGGCTTGGCGATGTCATCATCGCGGCCACGGCGAAGGCACATGGTCTAACGGTCGTCACGGAGAATATACGACACTTCGAGCCACTCGATGTGGTTGTTGAGCTTCCGGAAGGTTCGCACGCCAGCGAATAGGTGAAAAGAACGGGGGTTGGAATTTCTCCGCTCCTCAGCAAAATTCGCCCACCCTAAAAAATGGTGGAACTGACAAGCGCTTCGAACTGCCAACGCGATGCAAAGATACCCGGGTCGAGAAACTGCAGCTCTGCATTTCGACGCCTTCATGATAACCGATTGCATTTTGCAAGCTGTTTGATTAACGTCAGGCAGCTTGTGAATGCCAATCTGTTTTGATCGGAGGAGGTTGATATGGGTAAGGTCATCGTCTGGAATCTCGTCACCCTCGATGGGTATTTCGAAGGGACGAAGAATTGGGATCTCGATTTTCACAGGCAGGCCTGGGGGCCGGAACTCGAGGTGCTGAGCAAGGAATTCGGCAAGAAGGCCGAAGCGCTCGTCTTTGGCCGGGTCACCTATGAGGGCATGAAGACCTATTGGACGACTGCGGACGATGATACCGAAGTCAAAGCCTACATGAACGCGCTTCCGAAGATCGTCGCCTCGCATACGCTAGAAAAATCCGACTGGAACAACACCCGTATCGTCAGGGATATTGCCGGCGAGCTTAAGCGATTGAAGCAGGCTAGCGACAAGAACATCTATATTTTCGGCAGTGCCGTCCTCGTCGCCTCGCTTCTGCAGGAAGATGATGTGATCGACGAGATCATGCTGTGCGTCGTGCCGGTTCTGCTGGGACAGGGGACACCGCTGTTCAAACCTGCAAACCAGAGCAAGCCGCTGCAATTGCTGGAATCGCGCCCGCTGGCATCGGGTGGAATTATCCTGCGATATGGGACCGAGAAAACGGCTGCCTAGCCCAACAGATTGGCAAAACGCACCGAGTAGATCCGGTCCCGCCCGAGCATATGTGCCACGAGGTTCTGGTGGTCGAACAGGCCGCGCATGGCCTGGTGGCGCAGGTCAAGGCCGCCGGTGGTGACGCCGAAGGCCGGCATGATCAGGCGGCGGCCATCGCTGGCAAAGCAGGCGCGGCGCATGTATTTTTCGCGGCGGCGGACGGTCGCGGACGGGTGCAGATGGCCGGCGATTTCGCCTGCGGTGGCGTTAAGCGCCGGTTCGTGGCGGAAGATCAGGCCGGAATGGGTGAGTTCGTCCATCGATGCGCCGGGCAGGGCCGTGGTGCCGTCGGGATCGTGGTTGCCGTTGATCCAGATCCATTCGCGGCCGCGCGCCATGGTTTCGATCATGCCGCGAAACAGCTCGGGCATCAGCGCCGAGCCGACGCGATCGTGGAAATTATCGCCGAGGCTGATGACGGTTTTCGGATTGTGCCGGGAAATCACTGCATCGAGGATGCGCAGTGTCGCCAGCGTATCATAGGGCGGCAGCATCATGCCGCGCCGCGCAAAGGCCGAGCCCTTCTCCAGATGCAGGTCGGACACAACGAGAATATCGAGATCGGGCAGGTAAAGACCGCCGAGCGGATCGCAGACGCCGATCACGCCGTTGACGACGATGCGGGCCGACAATGCCGGATTGTCCGGAAGGGCAGAGATGGCATGGGCGATGCGGTGCATGAGCTTTCCGGCGCGGCGTTGTTTTTCAGTGTCTGACCAAGGTTTATGGCGATGCCGTGGCCAGGACATCCGCAAACAGATCGTCGGCGGCTTCGGCGAGCAAAAAGTCCTGCGCATCGCCATTGACCGACTCTTTACCGATTTCGAGCATGACCGGCACGGCCAGCGGCGAAATACGATCGAGCGGCCGATGGGTGATGTGGCCCTTGATTCGCGACAGCATATCGCCAAGCCGTTCGATTTCCAAAAGCCCGGTAGAGGCGTCGTTGCGGGTGGCCTCCAGCAGGATGTGATCCGGCTCGTGGCTGCGCAGGACGTCGTAAATAAGGTCGGCCGAAACCGTCACCTGCCGCCCGCTCTTTTCCTTGCCGGGGTGGCGCTGGTCGATCAGCCCGGCGATGACGGCACAGTTGCGGAAGGTGCGCTTCAACAGGAAGCTTTCGTTCAGCCAAGCTTCGAGATCATCGCCCAGCATGTCCTCGTCGAACAAGTCGGCAAGCTGTGGCCGCCCGGACGTGAAGGCCGCGCCGAGATCCTCAAGTCCCCATACGGCCAGCGAATAATCGGTGGCGACAAAACCCAGAGGTTTGAGCCCGGCGCGGTCGAGCCGCCGCGTCAGCAGCATGCCGAGCGTCTGGTGAGCAAGCCGCCCCTCGAAGGCATAGATCACCATGTAATGCCGGCTGCCGCGCGGGAAGGTTTCGATCAAAAGCTCGTCCTCCTTCGGCAGCATCGAGAGGTCTTTCTGCAGGGACAGCCAGTCGCGCACCTGATCGGGCAGGGTCGTATGCCGGCTCGGATCGGCAAGCATCTTGCGGACCTGCTGGGCAAGGTAGGTGGAGAGCGGAAACTTGCCGCCGTTATAGGATGGGACCTTCGGGTCGAGCTTGAAGCCCTGGCTGACCAGGCACTCGCTTTCGCGGATGCCCTCGAAGCGCAGCACCTTGCCGGAAAACAGGAAGGTATCGCCGGGCGACAGCATTTCGATGAAATATTCCTCGACCTTGCCGAGCGCCATGCCGCCGCGCCCGAGCGCGCCGCGGGCATTGTGCTTGACCATGCGCACATTGAGCATCGGCGATTCGATGATGGTGCCGACATTGAGGCGGTATTGCTGGGCAATCATCGGATTGGATACGCGCCAGAGGCCTTCGGGCGTCTTGCGGATCTTGGCATAGCGCTCATAGGCCCGCAGGGCATAACCGCCGGTGGCGACGAAATCGACGATGCGCTCGAAGGTTTCCCAGGTGAGATACGCATAAGGCGCAGCGCTGGTGATCTCGGCATAAAGCATCAGCGGATCGAAAGGTGCTGCACAGGCCATGCCGAGCACGTGCTGGGCCAGAACGTCGAGAGAGCCCTTGCCGACCGGCGGCGTGTCCTGCGCGCCGATATAGTTGGCATCAAGCGCCGCCTGGCATTCCATCACCTCGAAACGGTTGGCCGGCACCAGGATGGCGCGGCTCGGCTCGTCCATGCGGTGATTGGCGCGGCCGATGCGCTGGGCAAGGCGCGAGGCGCCCTTCGGTGCGCCGACATGGATGACCATGTCGACATCGCCCCAGTCGATGCCGAGATCGAGCGTCGAGGTGGCGACGACGGCGCGGAGCTTGTTCTCGGACATGGCCGCCTCGACCTTGCGGCGCTGGCCGACATCGAGCGAGCCGTGATGCAGCGCAATCGGCAGATTGTCGTCGTTAATGGTCCAGAGCTCCTGAAAGACGCGCTCGGCCTGGCTGCGGGTATTGACGAACAAAAGCGTGGTTTTGGTCTCGCCGATCGCCTTATAGATATCGCCGATGGCATAGGCGGCGGAATGGCCGGCCCAAGGCACCCGTTCGTCCGTCCGCATGATCGAAATTTCCGGCCGGGCACCGCCGGTGACGGTGATCAGCCCGGCATGATGGTTTTCGCCGGGTCTCTGGGGGGCGAGCCAGCGTTGCAGGTCCATCGGGTCGGCGACGGTGGCCGATAGGCCGATCGCCTGCATTGCCGGCGCCAGCTGGCGCAGGCGAGCAAGGCCGAGGGACAGCAAATGACCCCGCTTGGAGGTGACGAGCGAATGCAACTCATCCAGCACCACATATTTCAGGTCCTTGAAGAAACGTTCGGCCTCGCCATTGGCAAGCAGCAGGGCCACCTGTTCCGGCGTCGTCAAAAGAATGTCCGGCGGATTGAGTTTCTGGCGCTGGCGCTTGGCGGCCGGTGTGTCGCCGGTACGGTTCTCGATGCGGACCGGCAGGCCCATGTCGCCGACCGGCTTCATCAGGTTGCGCTCGATATCGACGGCGAGCGCCTTGAGCGGTGAGATGTAGAGCGTGTGAATGCCGGTAAAGACCGAACCCGGCGGGATCTTTCCGCGTTCTGTCAGGGAAACCAGAGAGGGAAGGAAGCCCGCCAGCGTCTTGCCAGCGCCCGTCGGCGCGATCAGCAGCATGCTTTCGCCGCCCTGGACGTGGGAGAGAAGCTCCAGCTGATGCACACGCGGCTGCCAGCCCTTCTCTGCGAACCAGCGCAGGAAGGGCGGGGGCAGGAGCATCTGTGTCTCCCCACGCGGGATGGAATCGATCTGGTTCACAGAGCGAAATGTAGTGCAAATGCCGGAGAAAAGAAGCGGGCGAGGCAGGGATGGTGATTCAAGCCGGAGAACCCGAGCGGGTGTGCCGGTTGGCCGGAAGAGGAAGTCCGGTTACGCTGCCTGTCCGGCCTTTGCCGTGTGTGCCGGGTTTGTGTCTTGTCTTTGGTTGGTGGCAGGCGCAGACGGCGCATCGGCCTGATAGGCTTCGATGCGGTTTCTGCCATGGCTCTTGGCCGCATACAGGGCCGTGTCGGCCCTGCTCATCAACTCCTGCATCGGCAGGCCGGTGGCGGCAATAGCCGTACCGGCGCTGATCGTGACGGGAATATCTGTCTCGCCCACTTTGACTTTCAGCGACTGGACGGCAGTGCGTAGTCTCTCGGCGACAACCTGCGGATCGCGGCCGGATGCGGCGGGCAGATAGAGGCCGAATTCTTCACCGCCGAGGCGGGCGAAGATTTCACTGCGGCGCAGGTTCAATGCCATCTCCTTGGCGGCGGAAGCCAGCACCCGATCGCCTGCGGCATGGCCGAAAGTGTCGTTGACGCGCTTGAAGTGATCGATGTCGATGATGATGAAGGCGTCGCCCGCCAGCGGCGCGGCGGGCAGCGTCAGGAAGAACCAGCGGCGATTGTGGATCTGCGTCAGCGCATCGGTGTCGAGCAGCGTCGTCAGCGTTGCCTCCACCCGTTCGTTGACGAAAATCAGCGAAAACAGGGCGATGGCGAAATGGCAGAGGATGAGCAGGAAGAAGGCCTCACGCGGGTGAAGAGGGGTTGCGTCCGGGGCCATCAGCCCCACGACGACGAACACCGACAGGATGACCGCCACGGCGATCGCTGCCGTCAGCGCATATCTGGCCGAGAGTTTTTCATGCCGGTCGTCGCGCATCAGCGTCACGGCCGAGGCACTCAGAAACAGGATCGAGCTGCCCTGGAAAATGCTCGCGCGCCAAACGTTGTCGAGATGAAATCCGGTGAGGAGTGCCGCCACGATGAGAACCGCA
This sequence comes from Hyphomicrobiales bacterium, assembly GCA_900473045.1. Classification (GTDB taxonomy): domain Bacteria; phylum Pseudomonadota; class Alphaproteobacteria; order Rhizobiales; family Rhizobiaceae; genus Pararhizobium. The sequence goes on along the minus strand of UCKS01000006.1, from coordinate 103,471 downwards.
GGAATGGCCAGTCCCAGCCAATCCCAGGAACGCCGTTTGCTGGTGCTGCTGAGCCTCCGCATTCCGATCCAGAAGACGGCATAGCCGAGTGTCCCGGTGACAAAGCTCCACAACGCCCAGACGGAAAGCGGCAGAGCCTGCTTTTCACCGAGGCCCGCAAATGTCGAGGCAATGGCCAGAAGGATGAAGGCGACGGCAAGGATGCCGAGCCCGTGGCTGCTCGGCGATTGCCAGCGAACATACAGGAAGCACAGCGCACCGATGAAAAATGACGACTTGTGAAGAAGCAGAACGGTGGCGAGGTCCAAGGCTGGTATCATCCGCAGGTTAGGGCATTTGAGGTGCCGTATAACAGTCTTGGATTACCGAATTCTGAAACACACCCACAAAGCCCTGGCAAGGTTGGCGCGTCGCTGCCTTGGTCACCGGCAGCATGGCTTATGCCGATGCCCCTTCGTTCCAGCGTTTCTGCATTTCCTCCGGCGTCACCTGTTCGATGGTCTGCGACAGCATCCAGCGATGGCCGTAGGGATCGAGCACCTGCGCCACCCGCTCGCCGAAGCTCTGATCCGCAGCCGGGCGCAACAGCGTCGCTCCGGCGGAAACGGCCTGCGCCACGGCCGCATCGGTCGATGCCGTGTCGACGTGGAAGGTCACGGGCGAGCCGCCGATCGTGTCCGGCGACAGGGCGCCGAAGTCCGGATATTCGTCCGCCAGCATCATCAGCGTTTCGCCGAAACGCAGTTCCGCATGGCCGATACGGCCGTCGGACGGGTCGGTCATCCGGAAAATCTCCTCCGCGCCAAAAGCCTGGCTGTAGAACTCGATGGCCTCCGCTGCATTCTTCACGACGAGATAGGCGCTGACTTTACGGGCAATGGTGGCCATCGGACGGTCCTCCTTGACGGGTTTGTATATTAACGTTTCGTATCGTAATGATATGAGTCAAGACACAAATACAGAGCCCAAGAAACGCGGCCGTCCGCCGAGTGAAACCGCCCAGAAACGAGCGCTTGAGGCGGCCCACGATATCCTGATGGCGGAGGGCTTCGGCCGCCTGACCATCGAGGCCGTGGCGGCGCGCTCCGGCGTCGGCAAGCCGACGATCTATCGCTCCTGGGCCAATGCGCAGGAGCTGGCAATGGCTGCATTGCTGGTTAATCCGATGCCGCAAGCAGAAGCAAACGGGGCGACGGCGGACGTCGCGCTCCGTGCGCAGATGCGCGGTCTTGTGACGGCATTCGCCAGCACGCGGGGGCGCCAGATCACGATGGCGCTGGCAGCGGCAGATCCGGAAAGCGAATTCACCAAGGCGTTCCGCAATCAGGTCATCCTGTCGAGCCGCAATGCCGGCCGTGGCATCCTCGAACAGGCGCTGGCGAGGGGTGAGATCATCCAACCGCTCGATCTGGAGGCCCTGCTCGACATGATCTACGGGCCGGTGTTCTTCCGGCTGTTGGTCGGGCATCGCCCGGTCTCGCCGGAGTTCGGCGATGCGGTGGTGGCGACCGCCATGCGTGCTGTCGCGCCCTCAGGGACGTAACGGCCGACCTTTTCACATCGCGATATAGCGATCCTTGCGGTGGTTCATCGCCAGCGTGACGTTCATGACGACGGCGCCGGCGATCGAACAGGCGATGATGTAGGGGCTGGCGAGGAAAAACGAGCAGGCGACGATGGCGCCGTCGAAGCCGAGCTGGACAAGACCGGCGCGCCAGCCGAAGCGATCCTGCAGATAAAGCGCCAGAATGCCGATGCCGCCCAGGCTGGCGCGGTGACGGAACAGGGCGAGCAGGCCGGCGCCAACGACAAGGCCGGCAAACAGCGCGCCGATCAGCGGATCGACATGGGTGATCCCCAGCGCGCGCGGCAGGACTTCGGACATGGCCGATGTCAGGGCGACGGCGATGAAGGTCTTCACCGTGAAGGCCAGGCCCATGCGCCGGAAGGCCAGATAATAGAAGGGCAGGTTGACTACAAAGAAGCAGGCACCGAAGCTGAAGCCCGTCGCGTAGTGGGCGAGAAAGGCGATGCCGGGGGTGCCGCCGGTCAAAAGTCCGGCACTGGAAAACAGCGTGATGCCAAGCACGGCCAGCATGCTGCCGGAGATCACGCCCTGCGCATCGTCGACAACCGAATGCCGTTCCGCACTCGAATTCATCAAGGCCGCAAAGGCCGATTTCGCAGGGGTCGCCATCATCGTCAGTGTTTCCCGTTGCCTGTATCCTGCCCTTCTATCCTCCGGTTTTGCGAACGCAAGCTTTGTGACGAATTTCTCCGCTTGACGGCTCGAATAATCGTGGATACAAATCATCCACGATACAAAAACGGAGGCGAGCCAATGAGGATGGGTGAGGGTGTCGAGCAGGCTATTCACAGCGTCGCCATGCTGTCCGGCCTTTCCGAAGGTGGAGTGCTTTCCGCTGCGGCAATCGCCGAGTTTCATGGCGTGTCGACCAGCTATCTGCTCAAGCATCTGCAGTCGCTGTCGGGTGCCGGCATTCTCGATACGGTGCCTGGCCCGAAGGGTGGGTACCGGCTGGCACGGCCAGCGGAGAAGATCACGCTGCTCGACATCGTGCTCGCCGTCGAAGGTCCGGCGCCGGCCTTCCGGTGCGGCGAAATCCGCCAGCGGGGTCCAAACCCGGTCGCCAATCATTTCTTTTCCAAGCCCTGCAACATCTCGGCCACCATGCTGAGGGCCGAGCGCGTCTACCGGGCGGAACTGGCCAAGACCACGATAGCCGATCTCGGCGTGCAACTGGCCGAAATCGATGACGGATCGATCGCAGCACGAGGCTGCGCCTTCCTTGAGATTCACGAACGCAGAACGGCTCGCTGAGCCATCAACACAGGAGAAGACCCATGCAAACTCGTCTCGATATGCCGAAAGTATCGCCGGAAGCCTTCAAGGCTGTGCTGGCGCTCGAAACTCACGTTCAGAAGTCGGGTCTGGAGTCCCGCTTCATTCACCTGATCAAGCTGCGCGCCTCGCAGATCAATGGCTGCGGTTACTGCGTCGACATGCACGTCAAGGAGTCGCGTCATTCAGGATTGAGCGAGCAATGGATCAACCTATTGTGCGTCTGGCGTGAATCGCCGGTCTACGATGCCCGCGAGCGGGCGCTGCTCGGCTGGGTCGAGGCCGTCACCAACCTTGCCCAGACCGGTGCGCCGGATGATGCTTATGAGACGCTGCAGGCTCATTTCTCTGCTGAAGAGATCGTCAAGATCACGGTTGCCATCGGTACCATCAATGTCTGGAACCGGCTGATGGTCGCGTTCCGCGCGCAGCACCCGATCGACAAGGCCGCCAAGGCGGCCTGATTGGCGGAACAGCTACGGCGCCGTGCATCCGCAACAGGTGCGGTGCCGGAGGGCGGGATGGGCTTGCCGCCCGTCCCGCGCTCGTTTCGTCCGGATTGGAAAAGATGGGGCGAGGGGCAGCCAGTGCTGCCCATGCTATGGCCCGCGGGTTCGTTGCCGAACCTGCATACCCCTCGCCCCCACTTTGCTCGATCGGTTTCCCCGCCTGAGAAACCGATGTCGTCACAAAGCGATGTAGCGGTCGGCCCGGTGGTTGATGGTCAAAAACAGGTTGAGCACGACGGCGCCGAGCACCGAATAGAACACCACCGGCGGTGTCGTGACGAAGAAGGCTGCAGCCAGTACGCAAAGATCGATGGCAAGCTGCACCAGGCCGGCGCGGATGCCGAAGCGCTCCTGCATGTAGATGCCAAGAATGCCGACGCCGCCAAGGCTGGCGCGGTGGCGATAGAGCGCCAGAACGCCGTAACCCAGAAGCAGGCCGCCAAGCAGCGCCGCCCAGGCCGGATGGATGCTGGCAATCTGAAACACCTGGCTTTGCACATTGGTCAAAAGCGAGGTGATGGCGATGGCGATGAAGGTCTTCACCGTAAACGCCATGCCGAGACGTTTCCACGACAGATAGAAGAACGGCAGGTTGAGCACGAAGAAGGCGAGGCCGAAATTCACGTCGAGCGCATAATGCAGGAGGAAGGCGACACCAGCGGTGCTGCCGGTCAAAAGACCGGCGCTGGCCAGAACATAGAGACCAAGCGCTGCGACGAGGCTGCCCGAAAAAATGCCCTGCACGTCCTCGACGGGTGTGTGGCGCGTCGCGCTGGTATTCAAGAAACCAAGGGCATTGATGATGCTCATGTCGCGATCTCCGAAGACGGCCAGACGGCGCCCGGATAAACTCCGAACGGCCGTGAAGGGAATGAAAGAAGGTGCAGATGTGCCGGCGGTCCTTCGACCGCGGCGCCTGTGTGCAGTGCAGCAATTATCGGGAATCCGTCTGTCGCAATCAAGCAAAATACGTAAGTAATGCTGACCTATTTCAATTTCGCAAGAAAACTGCGCTCAGGCCGAGGTGCGCGTAAGGAACAGAATGCCGAAGACCGGTTTGCCGCCATCATTGCGAATGGAGGTTTTGCTGATGGCTAGAATTTCGAGCCCAAAGCGCTTGCAGAGGCCCTGAATATAGGTTTCCGAATGGGCGTAGCGCAGCGATGGCCGCAGAATGAAATCGCCTTGCCCATCGGCATCCTCGACGGAAAAGGCAAACAGCCCTTGGGCGATCAATAGCTCAGTAGCGATGACGAAGACGCTGTCGAGATTGCCGAGATACATCAGGACATCGGCGGCGCTGACCAGATCGGCGCGGTGGTCCGGCATGTCCGAAAACAGCCCGGAGGTCTCCGGCGGCATCGAAAGGTCGGCCTGTGCGAGACGGTCATAACAGCCCTTGCCCTCCGCCTTCGCCAGCATGTTGGCGGACAGGTCGAAGCCTTCCAGCCGATCCGCCCTGTCGCGGATGCGCTCGCCGAACAGGCCGGTGCCGCAACCGAGGTCGATCACATTGGCAAACCGCGCCTCGCCGGTGTGCCCGGTAATCAGGGCCGCCAGCTTTTCCGGAACGCTATAATCCAGCTTTTCGACCAGTGCCTTGTCGAAGCGGTCGGCATAGTCGTCAAACAGTTGCGCGACGTAGAGGATCGACGGCTGATCGGGTGTTTCGGCGCCGCCGAGAAGGGCAAGTTTCAGGCCGGCGCCAAAGAGATCGTCCGGGTTGAGGGTGAGAACTTTGCGCAAGGCCGCGATCGCCGCCTCTTTGCGGCCGGATTTCTCCTCATAGTCGGCAAGACCGAACCAGCCGGCCGCCCAATCGGGCACAAGCTCCAGTGCTTGCGTCATCAGGTCGGCTGCCTCCGCATGATCGCCACTATCGGCAAGCATATGGGCATATTCGGCGCGGCGGTCGGCGATGAGATCGCCGGAGGAAAGCTGGTTCAGCGTCATGGTTCCGGGTCTCGATCGCGCGCCGCCGATCGGCGGTCTGGGTTCATGCGCTTGTCGCGTGGGACTGTAGAAATGGCAAGCGGCGATTTGACGGCAATGTTGACGGCTTGCGGCAGGGGCCGTGGCGGCCTATGTGAAGAAAAACAGGAGAATTGTGGGCCATGGCCGATGGAGTGAACAGGTTTCTGGGCGATTCGCCCCTTCGGGTGCTCGTCAAGCTGTTGGTGGTCTCGGTCATCGTCGGCTTCGTCATGGCCGTTTTCGGCTGGACACCCTATGGCATCTTCTACACCGTCCGGGATTTCATCCTCGATCTATGGCATTCGGGCTTTGCAGCCCTTGGCCGCGTCGGCGATTACCTGTTGCTCGGTGCAGCCGTGGTGATCCCTGTCTTCATCATCCTGCGCATCCTCAGCTACCGGCGGTAACATGCACGATCAGAACTTCCTTGCCTCCCGCCGCACGTTTCTGCGGGCGGGCGCAATTTTCTCGCTCGCTGTGCTTGCCAGCTGCGGCACGCCCAAGGTGACACCGAGCGGCAATGGCAGCGACGAGACCGACGCGACGCTGGGGTATATCAACGCGCTCAGAACACAAAAAGGCCTGAAGCCGCTGGCCCGCGATCCGGCAGCAGCCCAGGCGGCCCTGTCGCAGGCCGCCCGCATGGCTAAGGCTGGAAAGATGTCACATCTGATCGGCATGGGCGACAGTTTCCTCGCCCGCATGAAGGGCGGCGGCGTGCCGCTGCCGGCCGCTGAAAATATCGCCATGGGCCAGGACAGCGCCGAAAAGGCCTATGCCGCCTGGTTCAATTCGCCCAAGCACCTGGAAAACATGCTGGGTCCGAACTACAGCGGCCTCGGCGTCGCCGTGATGCGGAACCCAGCCTCCGGAAACCGCCCCTATTGGGCCATGGTGCTCTCGACCGGTTGATCAGCCTCAGGCGTCTTTGGACGCCCAGTAATCCGTGCGGCTGCCGCGGATGTCGCTGATCGAGGTCAGCGCCTCGCGGTCGCAAAGGGCCGACAGCCCACGGACGATCTTGCCCGGCAGTAACGGCCCTTCGTAGACCATGCAGGAATAGAGCTGCACCAAATTGGCACCGGCGCGGATCTTTTCCGCCGCCGTTTCGGCCGATGAGACACCGCCGACGCCGATGATCGGCAGATCGGGGCCGACACGCTTGCGCAACTTGGCGAGCACGATGGTGGATTTTTCAAACAGCGGCTTGCCGGACAGGCCGCCGCTCTCCCTGGCCTGCCGCTGGTCCTTCAGCCCGTCGCGTGAGAGCGTCGTGTTGGAGACGATCAGGCCATCAAGTGCCTGCGCCAGTGCCACAGCGGCGATATCGTCCATGCCGTCTTCGGTCAGATCCGGTGCGATCTTCAGGAACACCGGCACGCGGATACCCGCCTTCCTGGCTTCGTCATCGCGGGCGGCGAGGACGGCGGAGAGCAGGGCGCCGAGGCTTTCGCGCGCCTGCAGGTCGCGCAGGCCGGGTGTATTCGGCGAGGAAATGTTGGCGGTGAAATAGCGAGCGACACCGTAGAAGGTGCGGATGCCGGTGACGTAATCGGCGATGCGGTCGGCGCTGTCCTTGTTGGCACCGATATTGACGCCGATCATCGCCTTGCGATCGCAGGCCTTGAGGCGCTGCAGTGCGGCCTGATGACCCTCATTGTTGAAGCCGAGGCGGTTGATCACCGCCTCATCCTTGACCAGCCGGAAGATGCGCGGCTTGTCGTTGCCAGCCTGCGGCTTCGGCGTGACGGTACCGATCTCGGTGAAGCCGAAACCAAGTTTCAGCAAGGCTTCCGGCACCTCCGCATTCTTATCGTAACCGGCGGCAAGGCCGATCGGGTTGGCAAAGGCGAGGCCGGCGACCGTTTGCGCCAGACGCGGATCGGCGGGTGCTGCGCAGGCGGGGACGAGGCCGGTCTTCAGCCCCTTGATCGACAGGCCATGGGCCGCTTCCGGATCAAGCAGAAAAAGGCCACGGCGGGCCAGCGACTGGAAGACGTCGATCATTGGTCTAGCTCCGGGAAGACATGGTTGCCATCAGCGCCGAGCGGCAGCGGCTTTTCCCAGATGACAGCATCAAGCGGCAACGTGGCGAAGAGGTGTGGAAACAGGGCGCCACCGCGCGAGGTTTCATAGACCAGCGCCTGCCCGAGCTTTTCGGCATCGACGGCGACAAGCAGCAGGCCGTGCTGACCGGCGAAATACAGGGCAGCTGTTTCCTTGACCTGCTCGCCGGTCGAAAAATGGATGAAGCCATCGGTGAGGTCGATCGGAGCGCCCTTGAATTCTCCGGTTTCGCGCGCATCCTGCCATAGAGTTGCCGGAACGATTTTATAAATGATGCTACGCATGCTGCCGTTTCCTGAAAGCCTGGACGATATCCTTTGCGGGATTGCCGCAATCTTCTGCGAATGTCCACCGGCAAGCGTGACGGGATCCTGATTTTTGGGGATCGACGGATTTTTATCGAGCAAGGAGAATGCGATGAACAGGATGCTGATGCCGGTGGTTGCCCTTGGCGGCGTGTTTTTGGCGTTTGCCGCCTTGGCCCAGGAGCCGGCGCCCGGGCGTTATGCCATGCAGAAGACCGACAACGGCATCGCGCGGCTGGATACGCAGACCGGCGAGGTCTCGCTCTGCCAGGAAAAGAGCGGCGACATCGTCTGCCGGATGGCGGCCGACGAGCGCACCGCCTTCGAACTGGAACTGGATCTTCTGACCAAGCGCGTCGAAACACTGGAAAAGACCGCATCAGAAGGCCCATTGGGCATCAAACCACGGCTTCCGACGAAGGAAGAGATTGACCAGACGATGGGCGTCATGGAAAGAATGATGCGCAGTTTCATGGGAATTGTGAAAGATCTGGAAAGCGGGGACAAGCCGCCGTCTGACAAGACGGAGGACGTGCCTCAGAAGACCTGACCGGATCTCGACGGCACAGCGGATGAATTGGAGGATTTTTCCGCCGTGACGGGCCTTGCGGCCGTGCTCTTGGGAGGGAGCGTCATGACGTCAGGATTGACCATCATCATTGCGGACGATCACCCGCTGTTTCGCGGCGCCATGCGCCAGGCCTTGGGCAGCATGCCCGGCAACCCGGCGATCATCGAGGCCGGCGATTTCACCTCGGCGCGGCAGGCGGCGATCGACAATGCGTCGGTCGACCTGATGCTGCTCGATCTGACCATGCCGGGGGTCAGCGGACTCTCCGGGCTGATTGCACTGCGGGCCGAATTCCAGAGCCTGCCGGTGATGATCGTCTCTGCCCACGACGACCCGGCGACCATCCAGCGCGCGCTTGAACTCGGCGCCTCGGGCTTCCTGTCCAAATCAGCAGGCATCGACGAAATCCGCCAGGGGATCGATACGGTGATGGCCGGCGACATCTTCACGCCACCGGGCTTCCAGCGCGGCATGGAGCACGAGCCGGAAGTGGCAGCCCTGCTGCACCGGCTACAGACACTCACCCCGCAGCAATCGCGCGTGCTCGGCATGCTTGCCGAAGGCCTGCTCAACAAGCAGATCGCCTACGAACTCGGCGTCTCCGAGGCGACCATCAAGGCGCATGTCTCGGCTATTCTGCTGAAGCTCAACGTCGACAGCCGGACGCAGGCGGTCATTCAGCTCGGCAAGATTTCGGCTGTGGCGGCGTAATTTGCGGATTAACCTGCATTACGGTTTACTCTCCAAGACATCCACGCGGCCCGCAAGGGTTTCCGTCATGCCTCCTATTTTGGAAAAGGAGTTTTCGATCACGGTCTGAAGGTGAGCGAGGCCACCGCCGAATTCCATTTTGATGGCAATCTCAAGGTCATCTCTGAGTTCTGCCTGACGCCTCTCGATGCGTCTGGAATACTCATAGGTCTGCAGCGCAAGAGTCCGGACTTCGGAAACTTCCTGCCGGAAAGCGCGCATGTCTTCGATGATTTTTTGACCCTGCTTGGCCAGAAAACGCAAATCGACTATTTCTTCGATCATAGCCATACCACCTAGGATTTATATCTTGGTCACGAAGGCAATAAATTTCAATTCAATAGCTGATACGGACTTCGCCTTAACGGCTTACTCCGCCGCCGCCTTCATCGACACCGACAGCTGCGTCAGCCAGGCTCGCATCGAGGCCGGGCGGACGGGTTTGTTTTGCAGGGTGATACCATCGCGTTCTGCGCTGGCCCGCACTTCCGGGGAGCGGTCGGCGGTGACCAGCAGCGACGGGATGTCGGTGCCGAAATAGAGCCGGATGGCCTGGATCATGTCGATGCCGGTGCCGTTGTCCAGGTGATAGTCGGCAATGATCGCATCGGGGCGCAGGTCATGGGCCGTGAGGCCCTGCTGCCAGATGTCGAGAGAGGGCGTGGTTGCGACATTGCAGCCCCAGCCCTCCAGAAGCAGTTTCATGCCCTCCAGGATCAGCGGCTCGTTGTCGATGCACAGCACACGCAGGCCATGCAGCGGTTCGGCTGTGCGGATGGGCTCGGACAGTGCGGCCTTGACACTGCCGGCGGCGGTGCGGTCGATCGGCATCCGCACGCGGAAGCGCGTGCCCTTGCCGGGTTTGGATTGCAGGTCGACGCTGTGGTTGAGAACACGCGAGATGCGGTCGACGATCGACAGCCCGAGCCCAAGGCCTGCTGCGGTCCTGGCGCCTTCGTCGAGGCGGGCGAACTCCTTGAAGACGGTGCGGAATTTGGATGCTGGAATACCGATGCCGGAATCGAGCACCTGGATCACGGCATCGCCACCCTCGCGGCGCACGCCGACCAGGATCTTGCCGGTCAGCGTGTATTTGATGGCGTTGGAGACGAGGTTCTGCACAAGGCGGCGCAAAAGATTGGGGTCGGTGCGCACCGTTAGCGAGGTCGGCATGACGGTCAGCTTCAGATTTGCGGCACGGGCGACCGGCGCGAAATCGGTCTCGATGCGGCGCAAAAGGTCGTTGAGCGGCACGGATTGCAGCCGTGGCTTCATCGCGCCGGTATCGAGCCGGGAAATGTCGAGAACAGCGCCAAGGATGGTTTCGACGGATTCCAGCGACGAATCGATATTTTGCACCAGCACGCTGTTTTCCGATTCCCCCAGACGCTCGACCAGTGACGACGAATAGAGGCGGGCGGCATTCAGCGGCTGCAGGATATCGTGGCCGGCAGCGGCAAAGAAACGCGTCTTGCCGATATTGGCCTCTTCGGCCGCCGCACGCGCCTCGGCCACTTCCTTGTTGACGCGGGTGAGTTCGCCGGTGCGCTCGGCAACGCGCAGTTCCAGCGTCTCATTCGCCTGTTTCAGCGCCATGTCTGCCGCAACGCGCTGGGTGATGTCGGTATAGGTGGTGACGATGCCCTTGTCGGGCATGGCATTGGTGCGGACCTCGATAATGCGCGCCCCGCCGGCGAGCTCGAGCAGGAAGGGTTTGTCGAGGGTGAGGAAGTCAGCGACCAGCCGCTTGCCGTCCTCCCGGCGGATATCACCGCGCTGGGTCAACATCGAGACAATGTCCGCCAGCGGGAAACCGACCTGTCCGGCCGTTTCCGGCAGGTCGAGCAACTGGCGGAAACGGCGGTTCCAGATGATCAGGTTGTTGGAGCTGTCGAAGACGGCGATGCCCTGGTCCATCTGGGAGAGTGCCGTCTGCAGCATGTCCTGATTGTATTGCAGCGCCTCCGATGCCTGATCGAGCAGCCACGCCGTGTCTGACGAGGTGTCGTCCAGCCGCTGCAGCACCAGCGACAGAACCAGCCGTGCGGAAGACGAGCCGATGGCGCTGCCGAGCAGCTGTTCGGAAAAATGGATCAGGCCCATATCGGCCGGCAGGTGATCCTCCAGCCAGCGTCCCGACTGGCGTTCATAGGTCTGGAACGAGCGCTGCATCCGTTCCTGGCCGAGATAGCGGGCAATCGTGGTTTTGAGGTCCAGTACGGTGATCTTGGTCTTGCGGCCGCGAAACGCTTTTTCGGTGCGCGATTTGCGGCGGATGAACACGCCGGCCTGAAGCCGCTCCAGCGGTTTCGGTGCCCGGGTGAGTGAGCCGATGACATAGGCCATCACATTGACCAGCAGGCTGAGCGCCGAGGCATTGACCAGCGGATCGGCTTCGGGTCCGGAAAAGACGGAGGTGAATGGAAAAAGGAAACCGAGAACGGTTGCCGCGACATGCGAATTGTCCGGTCCGCCAAGGCTCGGCAGGAACAGCAGATAGGCCCAGACAAAAAAGCCGAGGGTCATGCCGGCAATGGCGCCACGGGCGTTTGCCTGGCGCCAGACAAGGCCGCCGAACAGAGCCGGTGCCATCTGTGAGATGGCGGCAAAGGCGAGGAGGCCAAGCGAGGCGAGGCCCGAACTCATGTCGGCAGAGCGGTAGTAGGCGTAACCGAGCAGCAGAACCACGAAGATCGCCGTGCGCCGGACGTTGAGCAAAGTGCCGGCCACATCCTGCGAGCCGCCACGGCCTGTCAGGTTGCGCCGCAGGAACACCGGCATGATGATATCGTTGGAGATCATGATCGACAGCGCCACGGACGCAACAATGACCATCGCGGTCGCAGCGGAAAACCCGCCGATGAAGGTGATCATGGTCAAAACCGGTATATCTGCGGCAAGCGGTAGCGTCAGCAGATAGAGATCGGCATCGCCGGTGCCGGCGAAGGTCAGCACGCCGGCGATTGCGACCGGCAACACGAACAGGTTGATGGCAACGAGATAGATCGGAAACAGGATGCCGGCGGTGCGCAGATCCTTTTCCGTCCTGTTCTCGACCACTGTCACATGGAACTGCCGGGGCAGCATGATGATGGCAAAAGCCGAAAGGACGATGAGCAGAATCCAGCGCGGCAGCGGCGTCTGGTAGTGCAGCGCCGTCATCACCTGCTGGTTGGCAAGTGCCTTCGCCCACAGGTCGCTCGGGCCATCGAACAGGAAGAAGACGACATAGATCCCGGCGGTGACCAGAGCCAGCAATTTGACGACTGATTCCATGGCGATCGCCAGGATCAACCCGTCCTGATGCTCCGTCGCATCGGTATGACGCGTGCCGAAAACGATGGCGAAGCAGGCAAGGAACAGCGTTACCAGCAGCGGCAGGTCGATGAACTCCTGGCCCGAACCAATGCCATAGCCGCTGGTATCGACCATCGCCGATACCGAACTCGACACCGCCTTGAGCTGCAGCGCAATATAGGGAATGGCGCCGATCAGCGAAATCAGCGCAACGATGGCGGCGACCATCGGGTTCTTGCCGTAGCGCGCGGCAATGAAATCGGCGACCGACGTCAGTTTCTCCGCCTTGGCGAGCGCGATGATCCGGCGAATCACCGGCAGGCCGATGGTGAACATCAGGATCGGGCCGATATAGATGCCGGTGAATTCCAGGCCGCGCTCCGCGGCAAGGCCAACGCCGCCGAAATAGGTCCAGGAGGTGCAGTAGATCGCCAGACTCAAGGCATAGACCAGCGGTCTGCCCTTTCCGGCAGGATCAGTCTTGCGCGCCTTTCGATCGCCATAGCTTGCCACCGCAAACAGCAGCAGCAGATAGGCGAAGGCGGCCCCGAAAATGATCGAGCCCGAGAGCATGTCTCCTCCTTGTTCTCCACCAGAGCATAGGACAAGACGGATGTGAATAAAATCGGGCCGGTCTAAGCCTTAAGTCAAAGAAACGACGCCTCTTTCTCCGTTCAATCGTGATAGGAGGGCGCCGCGCTATTTTTGATGGCGCGATTTACAAGATTTCGATTTCGGCTAGCATCCAGTGTGCATCCGGCTGCGTAGAGCACGCAGGCGCAGTTGGATTTACGCCACAGACAAGGAGAGAGTAATGCTGAATGAATTCAAGGCATTTATTGCCCGGGGCAATGTCATGGACCTTGCGGTCGGTATCATCATTGGCGGCGCGTTCACGTTGATCGTCAATTCGCTGGTCGGCGACATCATCATGCCGGTCATCGGCGCCATCACCGGCGGCCTCGATTTCTCGAATTTCTTCTTCCCGCTCTCCCCCGCGGTAACGGCAACGTCGCTGGCTGCGGCGCGTGAGCAGGGTGCGGTCTTTGCCTATGGCAACTTTCTCACCGTGGTGATCAACTTCCTCATCCTCGCCTGGATCATCTTCCTGATGGTCAAGGCCGTCAACAAGATGCGCGCTTCGCTGGAAAAGCAGAAGAATGAAGAGCCGGCGGCACCGCCACCGGTCGACGTTCAGCTTCTGACCGAAATCCGCGACCTGTTGAAGACGCAGCGCGTATAAGGCCCGTTTTGCGGATGTCCGGCCGATGCCGATACATCACCAAAATCGATAAATCCGTCACCGAATATCGCGTGATCGTGATGTGAAAAACAGCTAGAAGCGGCGGGCCAACAGGAGCCCGCCGATGACGATACTTGCCAGCCTCAGCCCTCGATCGCTTTCCGCGCCGGAAAGCGGCATTGTTGAATTGGTGAATTATGCGCGCGGACGCGACGGGCTCATCCCGCTCTGGGTCGGCGAAGGCGATCTGCCGACACCGGATTTCATCTCAAAGGCAGCGCAGGAGTCGCTGTCCGCCGGCGAGACCTTCTACACCTGGCAGCGCGGGATTCCGGCCTTGCGTGAAGCCCTGTCGCGCTATTACCAGCGGCATTTCGCCAAAACGCTGTCGCCGGACAATTTCTATGTGACCGGATCCGGCATGCAGGCCATCAAACTGGCCATCGAAGCCGTCACCTCGCCGGGCGACGACATGGTGTTTCTCACCCCGGCATGGCCAAATTTCGCTGCCAGCGCCGAGCTTTCCGGCGTGCGCCCGATTGCCGTGCCGCTCAGCTTCGAAGACGGCAAATGGCAGCTCGACATCGGCAAGATCGAGGCGGCGATCACGGAAAAGACGCGGGCACTGTTCGTCAACACCCCTTCCAATCCCACCGGGTGGACCGCCACGCACGACGATCTGAAAGCCATTCTCGCACTGGCGCGCAAACACGGTCTGTGGATCATCGCCGACGAGATCTACGGGCTTTATTCCTACACTGGCGATCGCGCGCCGTCCTTCCTCGACGTGATGGAAGAGGACGAACGTATCCTGTTCGTCAATTCGTTCTCGAAGAACTGGTCGATGACCGGCTGGCGGGCCGGCTGGATCGTGGCGCCGGCGGCGATCGGTCAGGTGCTGGAAAATCTGATCCAGTATTCGACATCCGGCGTGGCGCAGTTCATCCAGGCGGGAGCCGTGGTGGCGCTGGACCAGGGCGATGCGTTCGTCGCGGAAAACGTTGCCAAGGCGGCGCGCTCACGCGACCTTTTGTGCGATGCGCTGATCGCCACCAACCGGGTGCAGACGCTGAAACCGGACGGCGCGATCTATGCCTTCCTGAAGATCGACGGCGTCACCGATGCCCGGCGCACGGCGCTGGATATCGTCGATAAGACCGGCGTTGGTCTTGCACCCGGAACCGCCTTCGGCGAAGGCGGTTCGCTGTTCATGCGCGCCTGTTTCCTGCGCGATCCCAAGCAGATCGCCATCGCGGCCGAACGGCTGGCGGGCTATATCGCCGCGCTCTGATCCTGATTTGGCCGACCTGTCCCTGCACATAATCCTTGTGAAACGCGCCGCGAACGGGTTTTATCCCGCTCACGTGAACAGCGCAGGAGCAGGCAATGGCGGTATTGGTAACGGGCGGCGGCGGATATATCGGCAGCCACATGGTCTGGGCATTGCTCGATGCCGGCGAACAGGTCGTCGTCATCGATCGCCTGTCGACCGGTTTTCGCTGGGCAATTGCGCCGGAGGCCCGTTTCTATGAAGGCGATATTGCCGACACGGCCCTGATGCAGCAGATCTTTGCCGACAACGATATCGATTCCATCATCCATTTCGCCGGTTCGATCGTTGTGCCGGAATCGGTCGCCGATCCGCTCGGCTACTACGAGAACAACACTGTCAAATCGCGTAGCCTGATTGCCAGCGCGGTTGCGGCGGGTATCCCCTATTTCGTGTTTTCCTCGACGGCTGCGGTTTACGGCACGCCGGAGGTGTTGGAGCCGGTGACGGAGAGCGTCAACCTCAAGCCGGAATCGCCTTACGGTTCGTCGAAGCTGATGACCGAGATCATGCTGCGTGACACTGCCAATGCACATGCCTTCACCTACACGGCGTTGCGCTATTTCAACGTCGCCGGTGCCGATCCGAAGGGACGCAGCGGCCAATCCTCCGCGCTTGCCACCCATCTGATCAAGGTCGCCTGCGCCACCGCGCTCGGCAAGCGCCCGTCGATGAGCGTCTTCGGCACCGATTATCCGACGCCGGATGGAACCTGCGTGCGTGACTATATCCATGTCTGGGACCTGGTTCAGGCGCATCTGAAGGCGCTGCAGCGCATGCGCGCCGGCGGCGGATCGCTGGCGGCCAATTGCGGCTACGGCCACGGCTTCTCGGTGCTCGAAGTGCTTGATGCCGTGCGCGAGGTGCATGGTCAGGATTTCCCCGTGACCTTCTCGGAACGGCGCGCAGGCGATCCGGCGATGATCGTCGCCAATCCAGCGCTGGCCAAGCAGGAGCTTGGCTGGGTGCCGCAATATGACGACCTGAACGGCATCATCCGCAGCGCTCTGGATTGGGAACTGCATCTGATGCGCAAAAATTCCTTCTGATATCCGGTGTATCTGGAGCCTGTTCGGTTGATGCCGGGCAGGCGGCCGGCTGTGCCCATACGGCCTCTCCAGTTTGACGACAGCTTCACCCTCTAGGGTATCGGTCAGAATAGACTGACTGGACCCGGAGCATGATGGAGTTTTCGCGCCTTAAAAACCGTGTGACCGCAAGGGCTGAGCCCCTGCAGTCGAAGGCGGCGCGTGGGCCTGGTTCTGCGCCATTGTCGGCCAACTGCAATCCTGCTTCCTCTCGTCAAGCCATCGCCGGTGCCGCCCGCGATCGGCTTGGCATCTAAGGGGAGAGGCGATGAAAGCTGTCATTCTTGCCGGCGGCCTCGGGTCGCGCATCGCCGAAGAAACCCATCTGAAACCGAAGCCGATGATCGAGATCGGCGGACGGCCGATCCTCTGGCACATCATGAAGCTCTACTACGCCCACGGCGTGCGTGACTTCATCATCTGCTGCGGTTTCAAAGGCTATGTGATCAAGGAATATTTCGCCAATTACGGCCTGCACATGTCCGACATCACCTTCGACTTGTCGCAAAACTCGATCGAATTCCATCGACAGAGCGCCGAGAACTGGCGCGTCACGCTGGTCGATACCGGCGAAACCTCGATGACCGGTGGCCGCCTCAGGCGGGTCGCATCCTACCTCAAGGACGAGGAAGCCTTCTGCTTCACCTATGGCGACGGTGTCGGCAATGTCGATATCGGCAAGACCATCGCTTTCCACAAGAGCCATGGCAAACAGGCGACGGTGACCGCCGTGCGGCCGCCAGCGCGCTATGGCGCCCTGCAGCTGGACGGCACCGAGGTGCAAGGGTTCATCGAAAAACCGGAAGGCGAGGGTGGATTCATCAATGGCGGTTTCTTCGTGCTGTCGCCCCGCGTCATCGACCGGATCGAGGCGGATCATTCAAGTTGGGAAGGGGAACCTTTGATGGGACTGGCCAGCGAAGGCGAGCTGCAGGCGTACTTCCACGACGGCTTCTGGCAGCCGATGGATACGTTGCGCGACAAGAACCACCTTGAAAGCCTGTGGCAGAGCGGGGCCCCACCCTGGAAGAGCTGGTGATGACAATGAGGAATGAATTCTGGCGCGGAAAACGGGTGCTCGTCACCGGGCATACTGGCTTCAAGGGCAGCTGGCTGGCCCTGTGGCTGCGCGAACTGGGGGCCGACGTCTCGGGCCTGTCGCTGGCGCCGCAGACCGACCCCTCGCTGCATCTGCTGCTCGGCGGCAGCATGGACGGGCCCGGCATCATCGATATCCGCGATCGCGACGCGGTCACCCATCATGTGCTGAAAACCAAGCCGCAGATCGTCTTCCATCTGGCAGCGCAGGCGCTGGTGCGCGCCGGCTATCGCAACCCCGCCGAGACCTACGACATCAACGTCATCGGTACCGCCAATCTGCTTGACGCCCTGCGGGTTTCGGAAGACGTTCGTTCGATCGTCGTGGTGACCACCGACAAGGTCTACCACAACGCCGAAACGGGCCTTGCCTTCATGGAGAGCGATCCGCTCGGCGGCCACGATCCCTATAGCGCCAGCAAGGCGGCAGCCGAGATCGTTGCGGCAAGCTACCGTGCCTCGTTCTTTGCCGCCCGCAAGGTCGGCCTGGCCACGGCACGCGCCGGCAATGTCATCGGCGGCGGCGACTGGGCGCAAGACCGGCTGATCCCCGACGCTGTACGAGCCTGGCAGGGCGGCGAGACATTGCAGGTCAGGCGCCCGCGCGCCGTGCGCCCCTGGCAGCACGTGCTTGAGCCGCTCGGCGGCTACATGGGATTGGCGGAGCGTCTGTGGCAGATGCCGGATGGTTCCGAGAGCTACAATTTTGGTCCGGATCATGGCGAGGCGGCCTCTGTTGGCGCAGTCCTCAAGATGGCTGAGCGGCACTTCGGCGGCGGCGCTATGGTGCTGGGCGATGGCACGGATGGTCCGCACGAAGCGGGCTACCTGGTGCTCGACAGCGCCAGGGCGCGCGCCGATCTCGGCTACCAGCCGCGCTGGCGTCTGGCGGAAACCGTCAAGCGGACGATGGAATGGTATAGGGCGCAAGGTGAGGGACAGTCCGCACTTGACCTTTGCCTTGGCGATATCCGCGATTTTGCCGGGCTTGCCACCAAGGACGAACCTTTGCGGGCGGCCGGATGAGCGCGCGGTTCACGGCCTGCGCGACGCCGCTCAAGGGGCTTTGCGTCATCAGCCGCAAAAGAATGTCGGACGATCGTGGCTTCCTGTCACGGCTGTACTGCGAAGAAGAGCTTGGCTCCTTCGGCTGGCAGGGGCGCATCGCCCAACTGAACGAGACCGGCACGCTCCACAAGGGCACGGTGCGCGGCATGCACTTCCAGCGCCCGCCCCATGCCGAGATCAAGCTCGTCACCTGCACCCGTGGCCGCATCCTCGACATTGCCGTCGATATCCGGGCGCAATCACCGACGTTCCTGCAGCATTTTGCCGTTGAACTGTCGGAAGACAATGCATGCTCGCTGCTGATTCCGGCGGGTTTCGCGCATGGCTTCCAGGCACTGACCGACGATGTCCGGATGATCTATGCCCATTCGGAGCCCTATTCCGCCGATGCGGAAGGGGGCCTCAATCCGCAGGACCCGGCGCTTCGTATCGACTGGCCGCTGCCGGTCATCAACCTGTCGCCGCGCGATGCGGTGCATCCCTTGCTGTCGCCGGACTATCGTGGAGTAGCCGCATGAAATGCCGTCACTGCGGATCGACGCATATGCTGCCTTTCCTCGATCTCGGCACGGCGCCACCGTCGAATTCCTACGTCAATGCTGGTGAACGGCACCTGCCGGAACTCTGGTATCCGCTGGTCATCCGCTGCTGCCGGGAATGCCG
Source organism: Hyphomicrobiales bacterium (assembly GCA_900473045.1). Taxonomy (GTDB): domain Bacteria; phylum Pseudomonadota; class Alphaproteobacteria; order Rhizobiales; family Rhizobiaceae; genus Pararhizobium. The sequence goes on along the minus strand of UCKS01000006.1, from coordinate 84,645 downwards.
CCTGGTGCAGACCGAGGACTTTGCCGATCGCGAGACGTTCTTTTCCTCGAGCTACGCCTATTTCAGCTCGTTTTCGACCTCCTGGCTTAATCACGCCAGCCGCTATGTCGCCGACATGCAGGCCCGTTTCGGCCTGACCGAAGCCTCTCATATTGTCGAGGTCGCCGCCAATGACGGATATCTGTTGCAATATGCCAGGGAGCGCGGCATCGGTTGCCTCGGTATCGAGCCGACGGCAAGTACGGCCGCAGCGGCGCGGGCCAGGGGCATCGAGATCGTCGAGGCGTTTTTCGGCGAGGCACTTGGCGAAAAGCTGGCAGCGGAGGGCCGTTGCGCCGATCTGATGGTTGCCAACAATGTGCTGGCCCACGTTCCCGACATCAACGACTTCGTCGCCGGCTTCGCGCGCCTGCTGACGGAAAACGGCGTCGCGACCTTCGAGTTTCCGCACCTGCTGAACATGGTGCACGAGGCACAGTTCGACACCGCCTATCACGAACACTATTCCTACCTGTCTCTGACCTCCGTCCGCCGCGTCTTCGAAGCCAACGGCTTGTCCATCTTTGACGTTGAGACGACGCCATGGCACGGCGGCAGCCTGCGGGTGTTCGCGCAACGCGGCGATACCGGAAAACATCCGGTCACCGCAGCCGTGGCGGCAACGTTCTCTGATGAGCAGGCAGCGGGCATGCTCAGTGATGCCTTCTACACCGGCTTCCAGGCGGCGGCGCAAAGCGTGCGCGACGGTTTCCTGACATTCCTGATCGAGAGCCGGCGGGCTGGGCTGAAAGTCGCAGCCTATGGTGCAGCGGCCAAGGGTAACACATTGCTCAACTTCTCCGGCGTCAAGCCTGACCTCTTGCCGTTCGTCGTCGACAAGAACCCCGCCAAGCAGGGCCTCCTGCTCCCCGGCAGCCGGATACCGGTTGTCACGGAAGAATTCCTCAAAGCCGAAAAACCGGAAAGAGTGGTGATACTGCCATGGAACCTTCAGGCCGAAATCAGACAGCAGCTTTCGTATATCAGCGATTGGGGTGGCAAGTTCGTAACGGCGGTGCCGACGCTGACGGTGCATCCGTAGCAGACGGTTCTGTTGCCGTTTTGCCGGATGTTGCGGTCGATGCGCCGGCCAAGAAAGCCGAGACGGCCAGCGTCAAGATTGGTTAGATCCCGGTGGAGCTATTGTCCGCTTTCACCGAGAATGGTCTGCTCATGCGCGATCGAATGCTGGATCAGGCGTGCCCAGAGGTCTTCGTAAAAATCCGGATCGAGCCCCGCCATCGCGGCGTTGCGGCGGGCATTGAGCCGCACTTCATCGACGCGTGAGGGGATGTCGGCCTTCAGCCCGGCCGGTTTCTTGATCTCCGCAGCCCGGCCGATATAGCTCCAGCGTTCCTGGAAAAGCGCCATCAAGGCTTGATCGATCCGATCGATCTCGACACGAATCTCGGCCATCGAGGCACAGTCTGCCGGGCTTTTCTGCATAGGGATCTCCGGATGCTTCATCACGGTTCTGCTGCATCGCAAGACCGCATGCGACGGTGCTTTATCAAGCCATGCCTCGGCTGGAAAGTCGAAAACCGGCCTTATGGCCAAAGGGCCGCGGGCAAGCTTCGCAAAAGCCTTCGCCGCTAGTCTGCGGCAAACGGAGAAATTTCATGTTCGCCCAGCCGAAACTGACGATTTGTGTGCCTTCGCGTAACCGCCAGCGGTACTTCCAGGAAACCATCAGAAGCCAGCTGATGAACCTGCGCATGGATGTCGAATATGTTTTCGCCGACAACTCCGATGATGCCTCGATCATGAACGGCTTCATGGAAGACCTTCTTGCCGATCCCCGGGTAAAGTACCTGCCGTCGGTGGGTCGCGTCCTGTCCATGGTCGAAAACTGGGACCGCTGCGTCGAAGCCGCCACCGGCGAATTCATCTGCATGATCGGCGATGACGACTACGTCGATGTAGACGTCGCCGACCTGATCAAACGCACGCAGGCCGAATACTCCAGCGTCGACGTTTTCGTCTGGAGTCGCTTGACTTACAACTGGCCGGACAATCGTGAGAAGCGCTGCAATGTTGCTGTTCCGCTAAAAACCGGCGTGCATAAGATCCAGCGCGCCGCCCTCTACCGGGAGTTTTTTTCCTGGCAAGGCGATAGGGCGACACCGAATATGGCCTTCGGCTTTTATCATGGTGCTGTCTCCAAGCAGGTCATGGACAAGATCAAAGCCCGGTTTGGGGGGAAATACTGCGAATATCCGACCGTTGATTTCGAGAATGTCTGCAAGGTTCTCGTAACCGCGGAACACTTGTTCTATTCGGAGCGGCCGTTCTCCGTGCTCGGTTCCTGTGCCGAAAGCAATTCCGCCAAGTTGACGCAAATCTCCAATGCGAAGGAGAGGAATGCACTTTTCATGAGTGAGGCGGGCAGAAATATCGATCATGACCCGCATATGAAGGCATTTCCCTTTCCATCGATTCTGGGGCTTGCGGCCTGTATCGCCCAGGTCCAGAATTGGTTTCTGACGACCTACGGCTATCAACCGGTCAAAGGCTGGGAAACCAATTTCGCGAAAGCCTGCGGCATTAGTTGCGGTATGATGGATGACCTTGAGGCTTATGAAACCGTCGCTAACGGTTACAGGGGCGTTTTCAGCCGTTGGAAGGGCGGGAAATACCTGCGGGATTTCAAACCGGCGCCTTACCTCCATCGTCATGACACCAGTTTTTTCACCGGCATCGCCAACGATAGCCTTCTGATCGATGAGGAAATCGGTGGCGTCCAAACCCCGGTGGAATTGTATCAACTTGTCGAACAGTTGATCGCGCCACAACACGAACTCACCTTCAAATCGGATGTGCATTTTAGGGCGGCTTGAGGCGATCTCGCCTCCGCACGATGCAGCGCTGCCGCCAAGCCCAAATCTGGAGCTGATGGCGACGTATAGGCAGCCTCGCGAAAGGCTTTGGCGATAGGTTCATGATCTGACGGAATACCCAGGCTTCGGCCATCCGCGATGGCCGCATATGCACAATGTTTGAACGGATCATGAGCCGGAATATCGTTATCTCACAATCGATGTATTTTCCTTGGGTGGGTCTGCTGGAGCAGGTTCGCCTAGCGGATGTGTTCGTTCATTACGATGACGTGCAATATTCCAAGGGAAGTTTCAGCAATCGCGTTCAGGTCAAGGGTATCAACGGCGTCGGATGGATGACATTGCCTTTGCGCGATTATCATCTCGGCCAGCGTATCGATGAGGTCATGCTGGATGATCGCAGCGACTGGCGGAGCAAACATCGGGCCATCCTGCGGCAAGCCTATCTGAAGGCGCCATTCCGTGACGAGATGCTAGGGCTGGTGGACAGGGTCTTTGAATGTCGGGCCTCGACGGTCGCTGAGATTTCACGCTACTCCATGTTGGAACTTGCCACTTATTTTGGCCTGGACCGGCCGAGTTTTCTTTCGTCGCGGGCACTGCCCGTGTCTGGCGCGAGCAGCGAACGGGTCTGCGACATCGTCGAGCACCTTGAGGGCAGGGTCTACGTCACCGGGCATGGCGCGCGAGCCTATCTCAATCACATGCTTTTTGAGGAACGCGGCATCTCTGTCGAATACATGCACTACAAGCGCACGCCCTATCCGCAATTGCACGGCGACTTTACACCGTATGTGACCGCGTTGGATCTCGTCGCCAATTGCGGTTCGCAGGGCGCCGCTAACATTCATTCAGGAACAGTCGGCTGGAGGGAATTCACACAATGACGACAGAAAATCTCGATGCGGTTGCAACTGAATATCGTCCGGATGCCGCGACGGCGATCGAAAATGACCTCATCCTCAACTGGTATCCGGAGCGCATTATCAGGCGGTTCGGCTCAGTCAGCGCCATTCTGGAATTGGGGATTGGCCATGGCTTTACGCCGGGCCTTTTCAACGCGGCGTGTGAGCGCCATGTCATCATTGAAGGATCGCAATTCGTTATCGATCAATTCAAGGCAAAGAGCCCGGATTTCACCGGCGAAGTCGTTTTCTCCTATTTTGAGAACTTTGAAACGGAGGAAAGATTCGATGTCATTGTCATGGGGTTTATCCTTGAGCATGTGGACGATCCGGGCGCGTTGCTCGAGCGCTTCAAAAAATTCCTGAAACCCGGCGGCCGCATTTTCGTGGCCGTGCCGAACGCCAAATCGATGAACCGCCGGCTCGGCGTCGAACTCGGCAAGATCGATGATATCTATAGCCTGAACGCCAATGACCACGCCTTTGGCCACAAGCGGCAATATTGCCGGGATACGCTCAAGCAGGAAATGCAGAGTCACGGCTATTCGGTGAGCCTGGAAGAGGGCATCTACCTCAAGCCCTTGCCGCTCGGCGTCCTGAAGACGCTCCCCGACTTCCGGGAAAATCTTGATGCGATGCTGCGCGTGGGCATCGACTTCCCTGATCTGTGTGTCGCGCTTCTCATGGAAGCCCGGCTGCAATGAAAATGATCGACTGGGTTGGCATATGTCAAACAGCGCTGTGAAAAAGCCGGGAGACATGATCACGGTCGTCGTGACTGCGGTCGGTGCCTTGATCGGGCAGGGGATCGTCCGATCGCTGCGTTTGTCGGGGCTTTCGGTGCGGGTCATCGGTGTGGACCGCGATCCGCACGGTATCGGGCCCTACTGGTGTGATGCGTTTTTTGCCAAGCCGATAGTTGACGAGAGTTCAGACGCCTATCTCGGCTTCTGGCAAAGCCTGCTGGCCGATGAGGCCGTCGACCTCGTGCTGCCGGGGCTCGAACTCGACGTACTGTTCTTCAGCCGCAACCGGCAAGCTTTCACCAACCTCGATGCGCGTATTGTGCTCAACGATCCCACGGTTATCGAGCTGGCACAGGACAAATGGGATTTCGGCCTCGAACTGGAACGGCTCGGACTGCCGGCCATTCCCGCACGCTTGAGCGCGGGCTGGACGGAGTGCGTTCGGGACCTGGGCCTGCCGCTGCTCTTGAAACCCCGTCAGGGCAATGGTTCGCGCGGTATCGCCGTGTTGCGCGACGAGGATGATTTCAACTATTGGAGCCGCAAGAGCAGCGACCAATTCCTGATCCAGAAATTCATCGGCAGCGACGAGCAGGAATTTACCGTCGGTGCTTTCGGCTTTGGCGACGGTACGGCGCTGCCGCCGATCATCTTCCGGCGAAAGCTTTCGGTCGCCGGCAATACGCAATATGCCGAAGTAGTCGATCACCCTGTTCTGGCTGAAGCAGTGACCCGGCTGGCTGCGATCTTCAAGCCGGTGGGACCGACGAACTACCAATTCCGCATGGACGGCGAGACGCCCTATCTGTTGGAGATCAACCCGCGTTTTTCCAGCAGCACGTCGCTGCGTGCCGCCTTCGGATATAATGAAGCGGTCATGTCGGTCGAGTATTATCTGTGGGGCAAGAGACCGCCGGTGCCCGAGATCCGCCCTGGGCGCGGTTGGCGCTATTACGAAGACCTTGTGGCGACATGATCGCGATCATTTCGGACGTTCACGGCAACCTGCCGGCGCTGAAGGCGGTGTTGGAAAAGATCGATGCGCTCGGCTGCAACACGATCATCTCGCTCGGAGACGTCGTTGGCTATTATGCGCAGCCGGGCGAATGCGTCGATCTGTTGCGCGCCCGAGGGGTCGTCAACATCCTCGGCAATCATGATCATTACATCGTCAGCGGGGAAGGATGCCCGCGCTCGAAGCTGGTGTCGGATATTACCGAGTACCAGCGGGGTATCATCTCACCGGAGCAGGTCGCCTGGCTCGCGCAGTCGCGGACCTATGTCATCGACGGTTCGACCTATTTCATCCACGGCGGTTGGCAGGACCCGGTCGATCAGTATCTCTATGCGATTTCCGAGACGGATATTCCCGAAGGGGCCAAGACATTCTTTGCCGGACATACGCATGTGCAGGTTCTGCTCGACGTAAATGGCAAGACCTTCTGCAATCCCGGTGCCGTCGGCCAGCCGCGCGACGGCGATCCGCGCGCGGCGTTTGCGACGTTTGCGGATGGGCGTATCGAGCTCCGCCGGGCCGACTACGACATCAATGAGACCGCCTTTCACATGAAGGAAGCCGGGTTTCCGCCCAAATGCTACGAAAACCTCTATATTGGCGCGCAGATCGGCGGCCGGATCGACAGGATCACGCTGGCGGCCTGACGCAAAGCATATCGGACCTGGCGGGTTTCTCATTCGCAATCAGGACACAGAAATATAAAGGCCCGTATCTTGTCTCAGCAAGATACGGGCCTTTGAACGGAGGTGGACTGCGCGTCAGGCCGCGTCAGGCAGACGGACGCAGTATCCACCTGGAGACGACGCCAGTACGAGCTTGCCGTTGATGATCGGGTCGACCTGGAAACGATCGTTTTCCTTGAGATAATCGTTGACCGCCGTCAAAGGATCGTTGCCTCTGAACCAGGACTTCGAGCGTTTTTTCGGAGATTGTTCTTCCCCCACATGCCCAACAGCCGTATCCGCCACCACAAGATAGCAGCCGGGTGTTACCAGCGATCCATAGGCACGGCATTCAGCGAGTACGTGGCCATAGGAATGATCGCTGTCGAGAACGACCATAACCCTTGCTCTTTCCGGGATCAGGTCACGCACGGCCTGCAAGGTGCTGTCGTCGACGGAGCCGCCTTCGATAAGGGCGATGCGGCTTGCCATCGGATGGGTCTCGATCGCTTCGCGGTTATGGGCGCGGATGTCGATATCGACGCCGATCACCTTGCCCTTGTCGTTGCCGGTTATCGCCAGAAGCGAGGCCATGAAGATCATCGAGCCACCGCGCGCGACGCCGGTTTCGATGATGATGTCCGGCTTCGTATTCCAGACGATTTCCTGTGTCGCCATGATGTCGGCCGGCATCTGGATAATGGGCACGCCCATCCAGCTCCAGAGGTAGGAGTAGTCGTAGGTATCCAGCGCAATCATCGTGTCGATCGACTGCTTGAAGACCTGCGTATCCTTGCCCAGTGCCAGGCACATTTCCTGTTTGTGCGCTTCAAATTCCTGGCGATCGTCTTTGGTTGTCATGGGATGGGGTGCCTTTGTCATTCAGGACGGCTATCGGAGGCCACGGGGGCGGCGGTGAGTGATGGCCGGATTTTCAAGCGGATTTTGCCAGGGCTGGTTCGCCGGCTGCCCGGCTGTCGATCAGGCCGACGATGACATCGGTCACGCGTCCGATCTCGTCCTCGGTCATGTCGTGATAGCTCGGCAGGTTGATGGCGCGTTCGGGGATATCCCAAGCATGCCGGTTTTCACGCTGTTCGGGGAACATTGGCAGGCTCGTCAACGGATGGAAGAACACGCGCGCGTCGATATTAGCCGCGCTGAATGCCTGCTGCAGCATTTCGCGCGTAATGCCGGTATCGCGGTCGAACACGGCAGTCGGCATCCAGGCGCCGTTGACGGTGCCGGCGTTTTCGGGGTTGAGGCTGATGCTCTGATAGGCTTTCAGCCTTTCGGCATAGCTTGAAAGGATCGCGCGTTTGCGGGCGATCAGTCCTTCGACGCGTTCAAGCTGGGCACAGCCGAGGGCGGCCTGAATGTTCGACATCTTGTATTTGAAGCCGACATCATCCGGCCAGAACTGCTTTTTCTGGTTGCGGGCGCGGCCGTGATTGCTGAGCGTCAGCACCTTTTCGAACAGGGCGTCGTCGCTGGTGACGAACATGCCGCCTTCACCCGTGGTCAGGGTCTTGGTGCCATGGAAGGAGAAGGTGCCGAACGTGCCCATCGATCCGGCGCGTCGTCCGTGCCATTCCGAACCGATCGCCTCGGCCGCATCCTCGATCACCGGGATGCCATGGCGGCGGCCGATCTCGAGAAGGCGGTCCATGTCGCAAAGGTTGCCGTAGATATGCGTGGCGATGATCGCTTTGGTCGCTGGCGTGATGTGACGCTCGACCTCGGCCGGATCGATGCACCAGCTGCCGGGCAGGATATCGACGAAAACCGGGGTTGCATCGAGATGGACGACCGGGGCAGCCGTGGCGATCCAGTTGGTGTCTGCGAGGATGACTTCGTCACCATGGCCGATGCCAAGCGCTGCAAGCCCCATGTGCATGGCGCCGGTGCAGCTCGATGTGGCAATCGCATGGGTGACGCCGAGATGCGTGCGAAAACCGTCCTCGAACCGAACGATATAGTCGTAGCAGCGGTCGCCCCAGCCATTGGCGGCAGCGTCGGCGGCATAGGCAACTTCCAGCTCGGTGATCGAGGGCCTGGTATAGGAGATTCTCGGCGCGGTCTGGTTCATGCGGCCTTGGTGTCCTTGCCGTAAAGGGCGCCGCCGCAGATCAGTCCGACCGGTGCCAGCATCAGCCTGACCGTCGTGTAGAATTCCCGGGCGTCGCGCGCGCCGGCGACGAAACGATCGATCAGCAACGCCCCGTCATGCAGGCCGCGCCGTTGATCCTTTTGCCGCACCTCGTGGAATTCCGGGCGGAAGAAGGGTGCAAGATGGCCGCCTTCGAATTCCTTCAGTGCGGCGAAATAGGCGTTGCCCTTGTTCTTGTAAGCTTCGCGGCCGGTTTCCATCATGCAGTCGATCATCAGTGCGCGCACGAAAGCTTCGATACCGCCCGACCAGGGCGTGCCGAGTTCGCGCAGCACATGAAACTGGACCTCTGCCACCGCCCCAGAAATGCCGATGCCCGAATGGAACGGGAAATTCCAGGGATGAAGGGGTGGTTCGGGGGCAAACGGGACGATGTTGATGGCCGACATCGGCCGGGCGCAGAAGGCCAGTTCATTGGCAAACAACAGAACCTTGGCCGCCCATTCATATTGCGGAACCGGCGTCGACCAGTCCTGCGGTTCTGGCAGTTGCAACAGTGCATCCAGAAGCGACCGGCGGATGGCGGCGTGATAGAGGCCGAACGGCATTTTCGGGCTGTTCAGGCTGTTTTCCCAATAGAAGAATGCCTTCAGCATCACCGTCTTGTCGAGCTTTTCGATATGGTAACTCGCCGGGATGGCGACCGAGCTTGCCTTGCCGGGTTCGGCATGTCGGTCGATCTGGAAGGCGTTCCATGCCAGGGCATCGACCGTGGGCGACGTTGTTTCGAGAAAGCCGACCATCGTTGCGAGATCGCTTTCGATCATGTCTGCGGGATTGACCAGCGTCACCCAGTCGCCCCTGGCAGCAAGAGCCGCATGGCGCCATAGACGCTGGCGCGTGGTGCCCGCGTCTGCATCGGCGATCACGATGTTTGCAGTGCCGGCTGCAAGCTCGAGAAGGGCGCCGGGGAGGGCGACATCGGCGGGTTTTGCGATGACGATTTCGAAGTCTGCGCTCTGGTTTTCCAGGAGCAACGTCACCAGCGGCAGGGCGTCCTGCGCTGCGGTTTCCACGGGAATGCAGATCGAGAGTTTGGTCATTGCTTGCCTCGTGACGTCAGCGGTCCTTGCCGAACCGTCACTGCGCGTGGCCAATCCGGAAAATGGTCACACCAGCAGGCAAGTACCTTCTGCGCGGAGGAGGGTGCGGTCCTGTCTCTGAGCGGAAGCCATTGCCTGCTGACGTGTGCTTCAAACGTAACGCGGGAAACTGGAGCGAGGCTTTGCACGGAGAGGCGGCCGCCCGGCGCTTAAGCGCCGAGCGAAAGTTTGATGGCGAATCCGATGATGGTGACGGTCAGCACACCCAGACACCAGAGACCGACGAACCACAGGAGTTTTTTCGACAGGCTGTTTTCACTCGGCATCAGTGATAGCCCTCCTCCGGATCGATCTTGCCGCGGAAGACCCAATAGGCGTAGCCGGTGTAGATCAGGATGATCGGCACGAGGAAGGCTGCCCCCCACAACAGGAAGGCGAGGCTCGAATCCGGCGCTGCGGCATCCCAGATGGTCACCGATGGCGGCACCATATAGGGGTAGAAGCTGATGCCGATGCCGGCAAAACCGAGGACGAACAGGCCGAGTGCCGCCAGAAACGGTTGGACATCACGCTTGCTGCGAATCCCCATGAGCAGCAGCGCAAAGCAGCCGAGCACCAATACCGGCACGACGACGCTGAAGATTGCGGTCGGCCATTTGAACCAGCGTTCCAGATAGATGGGCTCGAGGAAGGGGGTCCACAGGCTGACGATGCCCATCGCGGCGATGGTGGCAAAGCAGGTGCGCAACGCGATCTTGCGGGCTTTTTCGGCAAGGTCGCCAGTGGTCTTCATCACCAGCCAGGTCGAGCCGAGCAGCGCGTAGCCGATCAGGATGGCAAAGCCGGTGGCGATGGAAAACGGCGTCAGCCAGTCCCACCAGGCACCGGCATAGGCGCGGTTGGCAACCGGGATACCCTGGACGAGCGCGCCGAGCGCCACCCCTTGTGCGAACGCCGCAACCATGGACCCCCCGGCAAAGGCCCAGTTCCATAGGAACTCGCCACGCTTGGTGCGCCAGCGGTATTCAAAAGCCACGCCACGGAAGACCAGGCCGAGGACCATGGCGATGATCGGCGCGTAGAGGGCCGGCAGGATCACCGAATAGGCCAGCGGAAAGACGGCCATCAGGCCACCACCGCCGAGCACCAGCCAGGTCTCGTTGCCGTCCCAGACCGGGGCGACGGAGTTCATCATCACGTCGCGGTCGCGTTTTTCCGGAAAGAACGGGAAGAGGATACCGATGCCGAGATCGAAACCGTCGAGAATGACATAGGCGAGCACTGCAAAGGCAATGATGGCCGCCCAGATGAAGGGAAGGTCAATGACCATGATGTGTGCTCCCATGGGTGTGGCCGGTCGCAGGCCCCGGCATGATGCCCGAGGTTCTGATCGGCCCGTCGTCGAGATCGGGCGTCGGATCGCGCGGCAGGCGCTTCATCAGCCGCAGGATATAGAACGTGCCGGAACCGAAGACGAAGAAGTAGACGATGATGAAGGCGATCAGCGAGGCGGCGACGGCAGGTGCTGCGATCGGCGAGATCGAATCGGCCGTCAGCAACTGGCCGTAGATCGTATAGGGCTGGCGGCCGACTTCGGTGGTGATCCAGCCGGCAAGCACGGCGACGAAGCCTGCAGGCCCCATCAGCACGGCGGCCCGATGCAGCCAGTCACTGCTATCGAGCGTACCCCTGAACCGACACCACAGGCTCCACAGGCCGATGCCCAGCATGGCAAAACCGATGGCGACCATGACGCGGAAGGACCAGAAGACGACAGCAACGGGCGGCTCGAGATTGTCCGGGATAGTGTCGAGGCCGGCAAGCGGTGCGTTCAGGTCATGCTTGAGGATCAGGCTGGATAATTTCGGGATTTCCACCGCGTAGTCGATGCGCTTTTCCGCCGTGTTCGGAATACCGAACAGGATCAGCGGCGCACCGTTGGGATGGCTGTCGAAATGGCCTTCCATCGCCATGACCTTGACGGGTTGGTGTTCCAGCGTGTTGAGGCCATGGAAGTCGCCTGCCAGGATCTGGAGTGGCGCGACGATCGTCGCCATCCACATGGCCATCGAGAACATGGTGCGCGAACGCCGTGGCGCAGTGTTCTTGAGGAGATGCCACGCGCCGACGGCACCGACCACGAAGGCGGTGGTGAGATAGGCAGCCAGCACCATATGGACGAGACGGTAGGGGAAGGATGGATTGAAGACCACCTTCCACCAGTCGAGCGGAATGAACTGTCCCGCCTCGTTCATGCCGAAGCCGGCCGGTGTCTGCATCCAGGAATTCACGGCGAGAATCCAGGTGGCCGAGATCAGCGTGCCGAAAGCGACCATGAAGGTGGCGAGGAAATGCAGTTTTGGGCCGACCCGGTGCAGGCCAAACAGCATGACGCCGAGGAAGCCGGCCTCGAGGAAGAAGGCCGTCAGCACCTCGTAGCCCATCAACGGCCCGATGACCGGTCCGGCCTTGTCGGAAAAAACGCTCCAGTTGGTGCCGAACTGGTAGGACATGACAATGCCCGAGACGACGCCCATGCCGAAGGCGACGGCGAAGATCGTCTTCCAGAAGTTGAACAGGTCCATGTAGACCTGATCCTTTTTCCACAACCACAGCGCCTCGAGAACGGCGAGGAAACTCGCAAGACCGATGGAGAAGGCTGGAAAAATGATGTGAAACGATACGGTGAAGGCAAACTGGATGCGAGCGAGCAACGTCGCGTCAAAACTCTCGAACACGGTACAATCCTTTCGAGGGTCTGGCTGCCGTCGTTGTGTCCGATCCCTCTCCGGCGGGTCCCCTGCCTTTGCGGTGTGTTCGGTGCCTGAACCCGTGCGCCATAATCTGCGCTATTGGTGCAAAAGGTCAATGACAGCCCTGCAACCATAGTGTCACACTGCGACAATCGCCCGCCTGCGGCAAAGTTGCATCCGATCGGGAGAGGCTCAAAAAGCTCTTCCGATATCGGAGATATTTGAGCGGGGTTGTCCTTAAAGGAGACATCGATAAAATTTTAGCAATTGGCTTAAGCGGCCAGAAAACCCGATCGGCTATGGTCGGTTTATCGAAGATAGTAACTTGCCGAGCGGTCCGCGTTGCATGATGACAACCGCACCTTTGCCAGATTTCTATCCAGATGGGCTGCACCGCCGGTCAAAGCTTTGCCGCGCGTGCAGGCCCGAACATTCGACGATCGCATCTTGCGATAGACTTGCCTACACTGTCCCGATTTGCCGCAGGAATGTCCCTTCCTGCGGCCTTTTCGTTTTTGGAAGACCTACGGCCGGGCGAGATAGGCCTCTGCCAGCTCCGTCCAGAACGCGGCACCGATCGGCAGCAGGTCGTCGTTGAAATTATATCCGGGATGATGCAGCGATTTCTCATGTCCGGTGACGCTGGAGCCGAGGAAAAAGTAGGTGCCTGGCCGGTCCTTGATCATATAGGCAAAGTCCTCGCTGCCCATGAAGGCGCGCTCGAGATCGACGACCTTGTCGGCACCGGCAAAGCGCACGGCGAGATCGCGGACGAAATCCGTTTCAGCCTTGTGGTTGATCGTGGCGTCGTAACTGCGGTTATAGTCGACCGTTGCCCGCATGCCGTAGCTTGTCGCCTGGTTCTCGGCGATCAGCCGGATGCGGCGCTCCAGCTCGTCGCGCACCTTCGGATCGAATGAGCGGATGCCGACGACGATCTCGGCGCGTTCCGGAATGATATTGCTGGCCGAACCGCTGTGGAACGAACCGACGGTGATGACGGTCGGGTCCATCGGGTGGATGTTGCGCGATACGATCGACTGCAGCGCCATGACGATGGAGGCGCCGCAGACGATCGGGTCGGCGGTTTCCTGCGGTTCGGCGCCATGGCCGCCAAGGCCGTGAACGGTGATCCTTGCCTCATCGACGGCAGCCATGATCGGGCCTTCCCTGAGCGCAAACTGGCCGAAGGGAAGGCCGGGTTCATTGTGGAGCGCAAACACGGCATCGCAGGGGAATTTATCGAACAGGCCTTCGTCGATCATGATCTTGGCGCCGCCGAAATTCTCCTCGGCCGGCTGGAAGATCAGATGCACGGTGCCGTCGAAATTCTTGCGTTCGGCAATGGCGCGGGCGGCACCCAAAAGCATGGTGGTATGGCCGTCATGGCCACAGGCATGCATCAGGCCCGGGGTTTTCGAGGCATAGTCGAGGCCGGTTTCCTCAAAGATCGGCAGGGCGTCCATGTCGGCGCGGATGCCGATCGAGCGATTGCTGGTGCCGTTCTTCAGGGTGGCGACGAGGCCGGTCTTCGCCAGCCCGCGGGTGATGGTGTAGCCGAGACCTTCGAGGCAGGTGGCAACGAAATTGGAGGTGCGGACCTCCTCGAGCCCCAGTTCCGGATGGGCATGCAGGTCACGGCGGATTGCGACCAGTTCCGGCATGGAGTTGGTCAGGTTCACGTTCAAGGTCATATCAGGCACCACGGGTTGGTATGCGATTTTCAAGAGTGCGGAAGGCGATGACAAGTATTCCGGTCAGGCACATATAGATCAGCGCCAGCAGTAAAAGCGGCTCGTAGGTGATGTAGGTATCCTGCCGCACCTTGGAGATGACGGCATAGACATCGATAACGGTAATGGTCGCAACCAGCGGTGTGGCCTTTAATTGCAGAACCGTTTCTCCGGTCAGCGTTGGCAGCGCCCGGTGGATGGCACGCGGCAGCCAGATGCGGCGAAACAACGTCCAGCGGCTCATGCCATAGGCGCGCGCCGCCTCGATCTCGCCAGCCGGGACACCGGCAAAGGCACCGCGCATGACCTCGCCTTCATAGGCTGCGAAGGAGATTGTCAGCGCTGCGACACCATAGGGCCAGGATTCGCGCAGGTAGGGCCACAGGAAGGATTGGCGGATGGCCGGAAACTGCGGAAACAGCGAGCCGAGCCCATAATAGAGTAGCCAGAGCTGCAGCAAAAGCGGTGTGCCGCGAACGACGGTGCAAAACCCTTTCGCCAGCGCCTTCAGCGGCCATGGGCCTGTCACCTGGACAAGCCCGAGAGGCACGGCCAGAAGAAAGCCGAGGATCGACGTGCTGAACAGCATTGCCAGTGTGATCATGATGCCGTAGCCGAGGCGCGGCAGATATTGCGGGATCCAGTCCCATCGCATGAACCAGACGATGCAGAAGACGAGCCCGGCGGCGATCGCCAAAAGAACGATGCGATGCGGCTTGAAGAAACCTTCAGCCGCCGGCAAATCTTCCGGTGTGATTGCCATCGCATGCGTGGTGATGTCGGTTGTGGGCGTCTCGCTCATGACTGCTCCACAAAACCACGCCGGGCCCGGCGCTCGATGATCCTGATGATGAGATCGGAGACCAGCGTCAGCATCAGGTAGAGCACACCGGCCGCGCAGAAGAACAGCAGATAGGCCTTGGTGGATCCCGCCGCCTGACGGGTGACCAAGGTCAGTTCGGAGAACCCGACGACGGCAAGCAGCGCTGTGTCCTTGGTGGCAATCAGCCAGAGATTGGAAAGGCCGGGAATGGCGTAGGGCAGCATGGCGGGCAGGGTCACCCTTGTCATCACCTTGTAGGGAGACATGCCATAGGCGCGCGCCGCCTCGATCTGCCCCGCCGGCACCGCCTTGATGGCGCCGCGCAACACCTCGGTCGTATAGGCGCCCTGCACGACGCCAATGACGAAGATGCCGGCGACCAGCCCACTGATATCGACCTGGCCGATACCCACGAGACCAAGGACGTAATTGAGTGCGTCGGTGCCGGCATAATAGAGAAGCAGGATGAGAACGAGCTCCGGCACGGCGCGCACGATCGTGGTGTAGCATTCCATCAGGTCGCGCGTGATCGGGCCGCCATAGAGCTTGCCGCAGGCGCCGCCGATGCCGAGCAGCAGGCCGAAGGTATAGCCGCCGATGGCGATCTCGATGGAATTCATCAGGCCGCGCAACAGCACACCACCCCAGCCGGGCGGCTCAAGGGCCAGGAGGCTCCAATTTAGGAAGGATATAGGATCGGCCATGGGTCCTCTTTACCGGGAGCTAAGCGTCTGCGGCATCACCCCCCTCTGTCACTGCGTGACATCTCCCCCTCAAGGGGGGAGATCATTCTTTTCCCGCATCGGCTTCCATGTGGGGAGGCGCAATAGATGCGGTCAATCTCCCCCCTTGAGGGGGAGATGTCGGCGTCGTCGACAGAGGGGGGTAAGCCCTCCGCAGGCGCTTACCTGATCACTGCCCGTAGACGTCGAAGTCGAAATACTTCTTCGAGAACGTATCGTAGGTGCCGTTGGCGCGGATGGCCTTGATGGCAGCGTTCAGCTTGGCCTTCAGCTCGTCCTCACCCTTGCGGATGCCGATGCCGACGCCGGCGCCGAGAATGGCCGGGTCATCCTTGACCATGCCCTTCAGGTCGCAGCATTCCTTGCCCTGGTCGCTCTTGAGGAAAGCGCCGAGTGCGATGCTGTCGGCCTGGACGGCATCGAGACGGCCGGCGGCGAGGTCGTTGTTGGCCTCGTCCTGTGTCTGGTATTCCTTCACGGTGGCGCCGTTTTCACCGAAATATTTAGAGGCGTAGACCTGATGGATGGTCGAAACCTGAACGCCGATCGTCTTGCCCTTCAAACCTTCCGGCGTGGCTTCGAAGGTTTCACTCTTCGGACCGATGACGCCGGTCGGGGTGTTGTAATACTTGTCGGAGAAATCGATGGTCTTCAGGCGTTCCTCGGTGATCGACATCGAGCCGATGATCATGTCGATCTTCTTCGAGGTCAGGGCCGGAATGATGCCGTCCCAGGCAACCGGCGTGATGACGCATTCAAGCTTGGCTTCGGCGCAGATGGCCTTCTCGAACTCCACTTCCCAGCCTTCCCAGTTGCCAGACGCATCCGGCGAGGTGAAGGGCGGATAGGGCTCGGCCGCGAAGCCGACCTTGAGGGGTTCGGCCGCAACCGCACCGGCGGCAACGATACCAAGCGCGAGCGAAAAGGCGATGGTTTTGAGCGTCTTTTTCATGCTGTTCCCTTTTTTGGTTTTGGTGGTTTTTAGTTTAGTGGATGGAGCTGATGAATTTCTTCAGGCGTTCGGACTTCGGATTGCCGAAGATTTCGTCCGGTGTTCCCTGTTCGTCGATGACGCCATCGGCCAGGAAAACGATGTGATTGGCGACGTTGCGGGCAAACTTCATCTCGTGGGTGACGAGGATCATCGTCCGCTTTTCCTTGGCAAGATCGGCGATGACGGTCAGCACTTCGCCGACGAGCTGCGGATCGAGCGCCGAGGTCGGTTCGTCAAACAACATGACCAGCGGCTGGATGGCGAGCGCCCGGGCAATCGCCGCGCGCTGCTGCTGGCCGCCGGAAAGAAAGGCCGGATAGGCATCGCGTTTCTCGAACAGGCCGACGCGGTGCAACAGTGCCTCGCCGATGGCGGTGGCCTCGTCCTTGGATTTGCCGAGCACATGGATCGGAACTTCGATGACGTTCTGGAGGATGGTCATGTGCTGCCACAGATTGAAACTCTGGAACACCATGCCGAGCTGGGTGCGCAGGCGCTGCACCTGTTTGCGGTCCGAAGGCATCAGGCCGCCGTGACCGTCTTTCTTCATGGCGATGGTTTCGCCATGCACCGTGACCGAACCGGACGTCGGCAATTCCAGCATGTTGATACAGCGCAGGAAGGTCGACTTGCCCGAGCCGCTACCGCCGATAATGGCGATGACATCGCCTTCATTGGCGGCCAGCGAAACGCCCTTGAGCACTTCGAGCGGCCCGAAACGTTTGTGGAGGTTTGTAACCGCAATCGCCTGGGCTGGTTTCGTCATGAAAAGTCAGTCCTGTCGAGACAGGTCGCCAAATCTGAACGCATGAAAACAGTTCCCCTGTTTGTCTGTCGTGCGGCATTTTTGCCTGTCACGCTGTTCCATGAAACGCATCGTGGCACTTGTATAGAAATTATTCAACCGTATAATAATTTCGACGCTGCTTTTTTTGGCAGCCCCGCCAGATGAACAATTTTCCTACAGGAGTAGATGATGACGGCTTATGGTTCGCAGGAGATGTCGGCCAATTTGACGCGCGTGCTGATGCGCCGGCCGGGCGCCAGCCTTGCCAATGCCGATCCTGCAAAGTGGCATTATGGCCCGACCTTCGACGGTGACAAGGCAGTGCGCCAATATACCGAATTCGCGCGTCTGGTGGAAAAGTCCGGCGCGGAAATCCTCTGGCTCGAAGACAAGGGCGACGGGCTCGCCGACGCCATGTTCACCCATGATCCCTCGCTGATGTCTAATCATGGCGCGATCCTTCTGCGCATGGGCAAGCCGCTGCGCGAAAAGGAAACGGCGCTGCATGAGGCCGCCTACAAGGCGGCTGGTATCCCGATCCTTGGCCGCATCGTCGCGCCGGGCACCGTTGAGGGCGGAGATTGTATCTGGCTCGACGCCGAAACGCTGGTCGTCGGCCGCGGCGTGCGCACCAATGAAGATGGCATTTCCCAGCTCACCGAAATGCTGGATCCGCACGGCATCACCGTGCTGGGTTATGATCTGCCGCTCTGGCATGGCGAGGAAGCCTGCCTGCATCTGATGTCGGTGATGAGCCCGCTGTCGCGCGATCTGGCGCTGGTGTTTGCGCCGCTGTTGCCGGCGTCCTTCTACCAGCTGCTGAAGGAGTGGGGCATTACCCTGATCGAGGCGCCGGCCGACGAGTTCCACGCCAGCAACGGCCTCAGCCTCAATGTTCTGCCGGTCCGGCCGAACGAAGTCATCATGGTTGCGGGTTTCCCCAAGACCAAGGCGGCGATGGAAGCGGCGGGCTGCAAGGTCGAGACCTTCGAGGCCGACGCGCTGTGCATCGCCTGCGAAGGCGGCCCGACCTGCCTGACCCGGCCGGTTCTGCGGCGAGCCGCATGAACCGCCGGACGTTTCACCGTGCGCCGGAGGGGGAGCGGCGGCAGGAGCTGATCGAGGCGACCCTCGACACGATTGCCGAGCTTGGCCTGCGCGGTGCGACCGTCCGCCAGATCGCCATCCGGGCCGGCGTCACCGCCGGCCTCGTGCGGCACTATTTCGCGTCCAAGGACCAGATGGTGGAGGAGGCCTATCGCTCGGTTCTCGCCACCTTTGCTGCCAAGGCCTCCGATGTTTCCGGCGACCCGGGCACGCGGCTGAAGCGGTTCATCACGCTCAACCTGACGGCGCCGGTTGCCAATGACCGCAGTCTGTCGCTCTGGGCATCGTTCATCAGCCAGGTCCGGCTGGATCCGGAGCTTGCGGCCATCCACCGCGAAGGCTATCTCGGTTTCCGCAATGATTTGCAGGGCCTGATCGGCGATTTTCTCAAGGCAGAAGGCAGGCTTTCAGGTGAAGCAGAGTGCCGCCGCCATGCGATTGCCATCAATGGCATGATAGACGGGCTGTGGCTGGAGGCCTGCCTTGCCGGCGAGCTTTTCGAGGAGGCCGAGCTGGTGGCAATCGCATTGTCGTCGAGCGAGGCGCTGTTGGGATTGCCGTTCGGCGGGGACGAACACGCAGCCGCCTCATAGCGGCTTGAGGGCGGCGAGCTGTCGCAATATTCTGACTGAGGGTAGGAGACCCCTATGCGCTATTCATCGATCACCGACCGTCTGGCCGATCTCGGATCGGAAAAATGGGCGCTGCACATCCGCGCGCGCCAGATGCAGGCAAGCGGCACCGAGGTCATCCAGCTGACCATCGGTGAGCCGGACATGCCGGCCGATCCCGCGCTGATTGCCGAGGCGCAGCGGGCGATGAATGCCGGGCGCTACCGCTATTCCAATGGCCGCGGCGAGCCTTCGGTGGTCAACGCGCTGACCGCCCGCTACGCCAAACGCCGCCCGGATGTGACGGCGGAAAACGTGCTGTGTTTCCCCGGCACGCAGACGGCGCTGTTTTCCGTCATGCTGGGGTTGGTCGAAGCGGGTGACGGCGTTTTGGTCGGCGATCCGCTCTATGCCACCTATGATGGGGTCATCCAATCGACCGGTGCGCATCGCGTTA
This sequence comes from Hyphomicrobiales bacterium, assembly GCA_900473045.1. Classification (GTDB taxonomy): domain Bacteria; phylum Pseudomonadota; class Alphaproteobacteria; order Rhizobiales; family Rhizobiaceae; genus Pararhizobium. Next base: position 65,217 of record UCKS01000006.1, on the reverse strand, counting down.
CCGTGCCGTTGAAGCCGGAACACGGGTTTCACATGCAGGCCGCCGATCTCGAAAAGGCGATCACGCCGAAATGCCGCGTCCTGCTGCTCAACACCCCACACAATCCGACCGGTGCCGTGCTAACGGCAGTCGAGATCAAGGCGATCGGCGACATCTGCCGCAAGCACGATCTCTGGATCGTCTGCGACGAGGTTTATGAAGAGCTGATCTTCAACGGCCCGTTCGCCTCGCCCTTCGACGATCCGGAGCTTGCCGAGCGCACCATCGTCGTGTCGTCGATCTCCAAGTCACACGCCGCCCCGGGTTTTCGCAGTGGCTGGGCTGTCGGTCCTGTCGAGTTCGCCAGCCGTCTGCTGCCGGTCTCCGAAACCATGCTGTTTGGCGTCCAGCCTTTCATCGCCGACATGACTGCCTATGCGCTGACGCATGATATCGGCACATCGGCCGCCATGCGCGCCTCTTATAAAACCCGCGCGGACCTGATCGTTGAAGGACTGTCGAATGTGCCCGGTATCGTGCCACTGCCACCGGAAGCCGGCATGTTCACGCTGATCGATGTGCGCGGCACCGGTCTGACGGGTGAAGCTTTCGCCTGGATGCTGCTGGAGCAGGAGCGTGTTGCGGTGATGCCCGGAGCATCGTTCGGCAACGAAGCCACTTCCTTCGTGCGCGTCAGCCTGACGGTGCCGGACACAGTCATTCGGGAGGCCTGCGCCCGCATCACCAAGCTGGCGATCCGGCTTGTGACGCCGAAGGAGCGCCGCGCATGAGCGAAGTCTTGAAAACCGTCGGCGAGGTGCTGGTCGATCTGCTTGAGGCCAATGGCGTCGAGGTGGTGTTCGGCATTCCCGGCGTGCATACGGTCGAGCTCTATCGCGGCCTCGCCGCCTCCAAGATCCGCCATGTGACGCCCCGCCATGAACAGGGTGCAGGCTTCATGGCCGACGGTTATGCCCGCGTCAGTGGCAAACCCGGCGTCGCCTTGGTCATCACCGGGCCGGGGCTGACCAATACGATCACGGCAATGGCGCAGGCGCGGCAGGATTCGATCCCGATGCTGGTGATTTCCGGCGTCAACCGCCGCGATTCGCTCGGTCATGGCCGTGGACTGCTGCACGAACTGCCCGACCAGCACGGCATGATCAAGACGCTGGCGCTCTATTCGCAGACCCTGCTCAATCCTGCCGATCTCGGCCCCGTGGTCGAGCGCGCCTTTGCCATCCTGACCTCTGGTAGGCCGGGCCCGGTCCATATCGAAATCCCGACAGACGTCATGACGGCCCGTATCGCAGCACCCCCGCTTCGAAAGGCCACGGCAACGCGGCCAAGGGCGGATGCCGAGACATTGCAGAAGGCCGCGATCCTCTGCGGTGATGCACAGCGCCCGGTGATCATCTGCGGCGGTGGCGCGATCACCGCAGAAGCGGAAATCCAGGAATTCGCCGAGCGCATCGGCGCGCCCGTTGTCATGACCGTCAATGCGCGCGGCATGCTCGCCGGTCATCCACTCAGGGTTCCCGCAAGCCCCAGCCTCAAGGCCGTGCGTTCGCTGATCTCCGATGCCGATCTGGTTATTGCGCTCGGTACCGAGATGGGCCAGACCGACTATGACATGTATGCCGATGGCGGTTTTCCGATCCTTGGTAATTTGATTCGCACCGATATCGACGCGGATCAGCTAGCGCGCGGACCGCATGCGGCGCTGTCGATCCTGTCGGGCGCCAAGGCGGCGATATCGGGCATTCTCGTCTTTCTCACCGCGAAACCGGCGGCAAGAGGCGCTGAGCGGGCGGCAGCAACGCGCAAGTCGGCCATGGCCGAACTGACGGCGAAGATGCGTGCGGAAATCGCCGTGATCGACGCCATCTACCAGGCGCTGCCGGATTGCGTCATCGTCGGAGATTCTACCCAGGCCGTCTATGCCGGCAACCTCTATTGCGATGCGCCACGGGCAAAGAGCTGGTTCAACTCGGCGACCGGTTTCGGCGCGCTCGGTTATGCGCCGCCGGCGGCTGTCGGCGCCGCCGTCGCCAATCCGGACAAGCCGGTCATCTGCCTTGTCGGCGATGGCGGCATCCAATTTTCGCTGGCCGAACTGGGATCGGCCGCCGATATCAACGCCAATGTCATCTTCGTCGTCTGGAACAATGACGGTTACCAGGAGATCGAGAGCTTCATGGTCGAATCCGGCATCACTCCGGAGGGTGTAAAACCATCTGCCCCGGATTTCCTGCTCGCTGCCGGCGCCTATGGCGTACCGGCGGTACGGCTGGCAAAGGCGGATGAGCTGGCGGCGGCACTGGCAGACGGGCGCAAACGCGGCGGCCCCTCGTTGATCGAGATCCACCAGACGCGGACGGCTGGCGTCACGGCTTGAGCGTTCCGGCGGTAAGCATGTTCAACGGCGCCGTGTGATGGTAAGATTTGACTTTGGTAGCGCGCGATGGTTTTTAGGCGCGCTTGTACGCTGAATCGGCGTGCAGTTCGGCGATTTGCGGTGAGAGCAGCGCGCCAACGGGAAGGACGATGTCCTCGATGGGCATGAACGGCAACAGCATCGACAGGAACCAGGCAGGCAAGCTTTTTGCCGTGCTGTGGATTCTGGCGGCGGCACTTGCCATGCAGTTCGTCGCCTCGGCGCAAGGGTTTTCGTCGCGATTTCTGACGGAGGCAAGCGCCGGAAACGTCGCCGCCCCGGAAGGCGGCACCTCCGACACGGCACTGGCGCGTCATGTGGTTCGCGCTTTTCCGGTTGCTGATCTGCGTTTCCTGGCTGATCGCAACGACGGCAAGTCTTCTCCAGGCGGGCCGGGACCATTCTTGCTGCCGGTTCCCGTTCTCGTCGGGTCAATTTCTTATGGCAGCATGCCATCCACCGGCTCTTTTCATGCTGCGATAACGGGCGTGAAGGGTTACACGACCCGCGCTCGCGGACCTCCGGCGTTTGACGCCTAAGACTGCCTTTGGCAGTCTTTTGCGCCTCGGCGCACCTTTTCTTGACGCATCACACCCGCCGTCCCAGGCTCTGCCGGATGGGCGCGGGCTATAATGGAACCTCAACATGCGCACTTCGAAATGGGCCGTTCTGGCCTATGTCGCGATTACCCTTTTTGGGATACTCGCGGCGCTGCCCAACATCCTGCCGGCGTCCGTCCAGCAGCAATACGCTTCCTACCTGCCGGTCAAGCCGGTCACGCTCGGCCTTGACCTGAAGGGCGGTTCGCATCTGGTTCTGGAGGTCGACGCGGCTGGCCTGCGCCAGGCGCGTCTCAACACGCTTCTCGACGATATCCGCGGTGCGCTTCGCACGGAGCGGCTCCCGACATCCTCGGCCCGCATTGCCGGTGATTCCATCGCCGTCAAGATCCCCGACCAGGCCGATCGCGACAAGGTCATGCCGAAAATCCAGGAACTGGCGGTCCCTGCCGGCACACTCGGGTTCGGTGCTGCAACGTCCGATATCGAAGTCTCGACCGCTGATGACACCATTACCATCAAGCTCACGGAAGCCGGTCTCAGCGAGCGCATGACGGCTGCGGTCGATCAGAGCCTTGAAATCATCCGCCGCCGCGTTGACCAGGTCGGCGTTGCCGAACCGCTGATCCAGCGCGTCGGTTCCGACCGTATTCTGGTCCAGCTGCCGGGTCTGCAGGATCCGACACGCTTGCGTCAACTGCTCGGCTCGACCGCACAGATGAGCTTCCACATGGTCGATACTTCGGTTGATCCGAACACGACCACGCCGCCGCGTGGCGTCGACATCCTGCAAGGTGCCAATGACGGCGCCAAATACGCGGTCGAAAGCCGCGTGGCGATCTCCGGCGAACGTCTCGCCGACGCCAAGGCCGGCTTCAACCAGCAGACCAATGAACCGATCGTTTCCTTCACCTTCGATAGCCAGGGTGCCCGTCAGTTCGCTGAAATCACCCGCGACAATGTCGGTCTGCCTTTCGCCATCGTTCTGGACGGCAAGGTTCTGACGGCGCCGCGCATCAACGAACCGATTCCCGGCGGCCAGGGGCAGATCAGCGGTAACTTCACCGCTCAGGAAGCAACTGTTCTGTCTGCACTGCTGCGCTCCGGCGCGTTGCCGGCACCGCTCACCATCATCGAAGAGCGCTCCGTCGGCCCGAACCTGGGTTCCGACTCCATCCGCATGGGCATCTATACCGGTCTTGCCGGCTTTGCCCTCGTCGTCGTGCTCATGGTCGTGCTCTATGGCGCCTGGGGCATGATCGCCAACCTCGGCCTTCTTCTGCACACCATCCTCACCATCGGTGTGCTCGGCATGCTGGGCTCGACGCTGACGCTGCCCGGTATCGCCGGTATCATTCTCGGTATCGGCATGGCGGTGGACGCCAACATCCTGATCAACGCCCGTATCCGAGAGGAAACGGAAGGCGGGGCAGGGGCGATGAAGGCGCTCGATATCGGCTTCAACAAGGCCTATGCCACCATTATCGACAGTAACGTCACGACGCTCTCCGGCACGATCCTCTTGTTCATGTTCGGCACAGGCCCGGTCCGCGGCTTCGCGATCACCATGATGCTCGGCATCGTCATCTCGATGTTCACCTCGATCACCATCGTCCGTCTGGCGATGCGTGAAGTGGTTGTCCGCCGCAAAATGAAGAAGCTGGAAATCCCGTCGCTGTTCGGCGGCGTGCCGCATATTCCGAAGATCTCCTTCATGAAGGGCCGCTTCGTCGCTATCGGCATGTCGGCCTTCCTGTCGGTCAGTTCCGTGGTTCTGTTCTTCCATCCGGGCCTCAACTACGGCATCGACTTCGTCGGCGGTATCCAGGTGGAGGCAACCTCGAAATCGGTGCTTGACCTGCCCAAGCTGCGCGAGGAACTGGAAGGGCTGAGCCTCGGCGAAGTGGCGCTCCAGGAATTCGGTCAGAACCAGTCCGTGCTGATCCGCGTCCAGCGTCAGCCGGGTAGCGAACAGGAGCAGACGGTTGCCTTGAACAAGATCAAGGAAGGCGTGGTCCAGGTCATTCCGGATGTGAGCTTCGAACGGACCGAAGTCGTCGGCCCGACGATCTCGGCTGAATTGGCCCGTTCCGGCTTCCTGGCCGTCGTGCTCGCGATGCTGGCGATCCTGTTCTACATCTGGTGGCGGTTCGAATGGCACTTTGCCGTCGGCGCCATTGCGGTGCTGCTTCTCGACATCACCAAGACGATCGGCTTCTTCGCGCTGACCGGCATCGACTTCAACCTGACCGCCATCGCCGCCCTGTTGACGATGATCGGCTATTCGGTGAACGACAAGGTGGTGGTATACGACCGCATGCGAGAAAACCTGCGCAAGTACAAGTCGATGCCGTTCTCCGACCTGATCGACATGTCGATCAACCAGGTGTTGGCACGATGCATCTTCACCTCAATGGCCACGGCGTTTTCGCTGGTTCCAATGGCGATCTGGGGCGGCGATGCGGTGAAGAGCTTCGCCTGGCCGATGATCTTCGGCGTCATCGTCGCAACCACCTCGTCGATCTATATCGGCGGTCCGATCCTGCTGTTCCTTAGCCGCTGGTGGAAGGACCGCGAGGCAACCCGCACACCGGGGACCGAGCTCGCCAAGAGCTGATCGGTTTCCCGATGGAGAAAAATCGAAAGGGCGGCTTCGGCTGCCCTTTTTTCGTCTCATGATGCGCCTACATAATGGCAGTGAAAGATGATTCGGTTTGCTGCCGGAATGTAGTTTTTCATTCTACGGCATCGCCTCTTGTGAATACGCCTTGCTGCATTCGACTGAAATGATGAACTAAGTAGTATTATTTTGCGTTGGTAGATAAATTAAATTGACTAAATTTGTGGTCTATCCTATCTTGTGGTTGTTCGCTGAAGGCAGAGGCCGGAGCGGAGACCTGTAACGCGCCCGGGGAGCATCCGCCGGGCCTTGCCGAAGGAGAGAGCCATGTCTGACAATGCCCGCATCGCCGCTTTCCGAGGCACGCATTCCTATTGTCGCACAATGAAAGACCTTTGCATTCGCGCCTTCTGGCGAATGTAAATTCTACGCCGTCTTTTCCTTGAATATTGCACGATTTGAATGATCCGCGTCACGGCGCGGCAGGAGTATTATCCCATGAGCAAGCAGGTCATAGAATTTGGTGGAGAAGCTGTCGGTGTCGTCGTTCCGGACGCAGGCCGGCTGAAGTTTGTCGCCGTTAAATATCATGTCTGGGATCTTGATTCGCGGCACTTCCATTCGGCCGATGAAGCAAGGGCTGCGGTGCGTCAATTGATGTCGGCGCAGGCTGTCCGCCGGCCGGTGTTGCAGGTTCAGGACACATCTCCGGTCTATGCGGTCGCATAAGCCACAAATAAGTATGAAAACCGCAGTTTGGCCATCTTTTCACTAAATCGGTATATTGGCACGGCTTCCCATGTGATATGCCGGGTTATGTGATGGCAATCAGCAGACAGGCGCGCTTTTCAGTGCCTGTTTGTTCAAAGAGCGAACTGCGATGCTGACCAAAAAGGGAAAATACGGATTGAAGGCGCTGGTTGATCTGGCGCGGCTTGATCCGGGTGAAACAGCTTTCATTACCGAGATCGCTAGCCGGAACAATATCCCGAAGAAGTTTCTCGACACTATTCTGCTGGAACTGCGCAATGCCGGTATCCTGCGCTCGAAGAAAGGGCCTGGGGGCGGGTATTCGCTGTCGCGGCCCGCATCCGAAATCCGCATCGGCCAAGTTGTGCGTACGCTGGACGGCCCTCTGGCGCCGATCCGCTGTGCCAGTCGTACGGCTTACGAAATCTGCGACGATTGCAACGATCCGGATACCTGCGAAGTTCGCCGGTCGATGACGACGGTCCGCGATGCCATCGCCGACATTCTCGACACGATGACGCTGGAAGCGTTTGTCAGCAATCCCGGCCAGATGATTATCGGGGAAGACGAGATCGTTGCGCAGCGCGCAAGCTGATCCCGGCCGGCACTCTTCCCAAGTGCCGGACCTGGCCAAGTGCCGGGACCTGGCGTTTCTGCCTGTTTTTGCCGGCAAAGAGCGAAATCGGCCGTTTTGATTTGATCTAAAGGCGTCCTGGTTGTAACCGGATGCCTCGTTTTGGTTTTGGAGTGTCACTCATGGGTCTCAGGCAAGTCGATACGAACCCTCCGCAAGAGGGAATTGTCATTGAATCGCTGAGGCGGTCGATCGCCACGGCGGTCGACGGCATCAACGCATTTGCAGCCCAGTTCGCTGCGGATCAAGCCCTTGCGCGCAACCTGGTTGATGCGGTTGAACTGATCGCCGGGGGGCGAGGCCGCGTGGTGGTCTCCGGTATCGGCAAAAGTGGCCATATCGGTCGCAAGATTGCAGCGACGATGGCATCCACGGGGACATCGGCTTATTTCGTGCATCCGACCGAAGCCAGCCATGGCGATCTCGGCATGATCACGTCCGAGGATTTGCTCATCCTGCTGTCCTGGTCGGGCGAGACCATCGAGCTTGGAAACATGCTCGCCTATGCCAAACGTTTCAATGTTCCCGTCGTCTCGGTCACATCCAATGCGGAAAGCCTGCTGGCGCGCAATTCCACTGTCGCCATCACGCTTCCTAAGGTGCAGGAAGCCTGCCCGCACGGATTGGCGCCCACCACCTCGGCAATGCTGCAGCTGGCCGTCGGCGATGCACTGGCGATCGCGCTTCTCGAGCGGCGTGGCTTTTCTGCGCAGGATTTCAAGACATTCCACCCCGGTGGCAAGCTCGGTTCGCAACTGCTTCTCGTTCAAGAACTGGCGCATCACGGCGATGCGATCCCGCTTTTGCCGCTCGGCAGCCCGATGGGCGATGCGGTTATCCAGATGTCGTCGAAAGGCTTTGGCGTCGTCGGAATTACCGAGGGAGCGGGCAAGCTCGCAGGCGTGATCACCGATGGCGACTTGCGCAGGCATATGTCGCACGATCTGCTGGTCGAAACCGTCGATACGGTCATGTCGCACAGCCCGCGGGTCATCAAGGGGAGCATTTTGGCAAGTGCTGCCATGGAAATCATGCAGGCACAGAAAGTGACTGTGCTATTCCTGGTCGATGATAACGGTATCCCGAGCGGGATACTGCATATCCACGATCTTTTGCGCGCCGGTGTCGCGTAAATTGAAAGCATGGTCTTGGTGAGCGGGGTCTCAGCCTGATCCTGCTCCTTTGATAGATGGAGTTCGGAAAATGGCCTTGCGAGCAAATATCCTTGTCTGAGCAGCAACAGTTTTTGGTAGCGCACCCGGAGCAACCGGCCAGCGAGGCAGTGTCTGCTGCCTCCAGGCCGGCCGAGATGATTACGACTTACGCCTTCCATATTCACGGCTGGAAACAGGAGATTTTCCGGCGGTATTTTCCTGATCGGGCGTTTATTTTCGTTCCGATGTACGCGCGCGAAACGGATTTTGAGGATTGGGCCGCTCGCATCCTCCGCGACGACAATCCCGAGATTTTTGTCTGGAGCTTGCGGGCACCGAAAAAGCTCAAATCCTTTGCGTCACGGCATGATATTCCAGTCTTCTACATAGAAGATGGCTTTATTCGTTCGGTTGCAGCCAATGCCAGCCGCACACCGCCGTTGTCCCTGGCGCTTGACCAGGGCACGGCTTATTTCGATTGCCGCGAACCGTCCGATCTGGAACGGCTGCTGTGCAGCTATGATTTTGATGGCGCGCCGGAGCTTCTGGCGCGCGCATCGGCGGGCATTCGTTTCCTGCTCGAAACGGGCGTCAGTAAATACAACAGTGACACCAGGGCCGATCTCGATCACCTCTACGGGCCGAAATCCGGCAAGCGTATCCTGGTCATCGGCCAGGTCGAGGACGACGCATCCATCCAGTTCGGTTGCCTCTCTCCCGTGACCAACAATGACCTGGTGCGATTGGCAGCTAGGGAGAACCCGGGCGCACAGATCATCTACAAACCGCATCCGGATATTCTCAACCGGGTTCGTCTGGCACAATCCGACCCCCAGGATGTTCGCGATCTCTGCCAGATCATTACGCAGCCTCTTTCCATGAGCCAGGCATTCGAGACGATCGACCACGTCTACACGATCACGTCGCTTGCGGGTTTTGAAGCTTTGCTTCGAGGCCTGAAGGTGACAACCTATGGATGCCCGTTCTACGCCGGCTGGGGACTGACGGATGATCGCCAGCCAAACGAGCGGCGCGGCCGGTCGCTCAGCATCGAAGCACTGTTTGCCGGTGCCTATCTACTTTATCCACGCTACTATGATCCGCAGAGCGGGAAGAGCTTGTCGTTTGAAGAGACGGTAGATGGAATATCACGGCACTTCGCGAAGGCCAGGCAAGCTGAGCCGTCTCGGCAAGCATCTGGTCCGCGCTGGCGGGCGTGGGGTCCCTACGGCGTCCTCGGCTGGCGACATCTGATAACGCCGCCTCTGGCGCTGATCATCTCCAAGGTCGGCAACAGTCATGATGCCATGATATTCCGGCAGGACCCGATCATGTTCTTCCGGGAGTTATCCAGCCCGATGTTTAGGCTTATCGGGCGCATACTCTATCCCTTTGGATAGCTATGACGTCCGGCGGATGCGGTTATCGGCAACGGCTCGAATTGTTTGCCAACTTGAAAACTGGCTTCAAGAGAGTAAGAGCTAGTCAGGTAAGCCGCAGGGCGTTCCGGGATGTGAGTCGCCATGATCGCTACTCACGCATCCTGTGGTTAGGAAAGCAGCCAGATTTGGAACATGTCGTAACACATATACGGGTCGTTTCTGCCCTGCTCATTCACGAAATGGACGCGCGGTTCGAAAGCAAACCGGGCGGTTATGTCTGGGCATCGCCCTATGTTTATATATTCGCATTTTTGACATTGTTTATTGGAATGGTCATCTTCACATCATCGTCCGCATTATTGAGAAATGACCAATGATCAGGCTTGAGCAGGCGACCAAGTTCGCGCGTACCAAAGGCATCAAAAAGCCAATTATCAATGGCGCTTCTCTTGTTTTGCAACGGGGCAAGAGTATCGGCCTGCTTGGCCGCAATGGTGCGGGAAAATCCACGTTGCTTCGCCTGATTGCGGGTACGATCCGGCTGGATAGCGGCAGGATCATTCGCAAAGGTAAGATCTCTTGGCCGCTGGGGTTTCAGGGGAGCTTTCAAGGCACCATGACGGGCGAGCAGAATGTGCGCTTCGTAGCACGTATTTACGGCGTCGACACGCGGGAACTAATCGCCTACGTCGAGGAATTCGCCGATCTAGGGCAATTTTTCCAAGCGCCGGTTGGGACCTATTCCTCCGGGATGAAGGCCCGCCTTGCTTTTGGGTTGAGCATGGGCGTCAATTTCGACTATTATCTCGTGGACGAGATTACCGCTGTCGGCGATACAAACTTCAAAAAGAAGTGCCAGGTCGTTTTTGAAAGCAGGCTTCAAGATTCCGATGTGATCATGGTATCACACAGTACGTCAACCATTCGCAGTTATTGTGATTGCGGGGTGGTTATGGAAAATGGCAAATTAACCTATTACGATGATGTTGAGGACGCCATCCGCGCCCACGATAGCAATATGAAGGAACGATAGATGGCGATCGTCAAAAATACAGCTTCAGGAGCTGTGCAGAAGGATGACGCTGTGGATCAGCTGAAAAACACCGATGTCGTCAAGTCGAAAAGCGTGCATCTGCTTGAAGGCCTGCTAGGCAACGCTGATCGCATGCTTGTGCCTAAGCTAAAAACAAAGAGCCCCAACAAATTTCACAGGATTATAACGCAGCAGGTAAAAAAACAGACTTGGCTGGGTTCGCTTCGGCTGCGGCATGCCATGATTATCGGCAGTTTTTTGGCTTTTGTTGCAGTGCCGGCGGTACTGGCGTCAATCTATATGATTTTCATCGCCTCGGATCAGTATCATAGTTCGGCATCGTTCTCTGTCCGCAGCATCGAGGCAGCAGGCGCGCCTGATATTCTTGGGATGTTTTCTCAGGCATCGACGGGCAATACGCTCTCCGATAGCTACATCCTGATGGACTTTGTTCGTAGTGAAAGAATGCTGGCGGAAGTCGAGAAAAAGTTTGATCTCGAAAAAATCTACGCAGCTCGGGGGTTAGACTACTTCTACGGGATGGCGCCCGGCCTACCGTTGGAAAGTAAACTCGACTATTGGCGCAAGATGATCGACATAAATTTCGATCACGCGTCGGGCATCATGCAGTTGCAGGTCAAGGCATTTGATCCCCAGCAATCGCAGGCGATCGCCAAATTTGTTATCCAACAAAGTGAGATAGTGATCAACAATCTCTCTGCATCGGCCCGTGACGGCGTCCTCAAAGCTGCGCGGGATGAAATGTACCTGGCAGAAAACCGCCTTGCAAAGGCGCGAATGGGGGTACGTCAATATCGCGATGCTTCACAGGAGGTGGATCCTGTCGAAGGAGCTAAACTTGCAGCCCAGCTAATTGGCGGGTTGGAAGCGCAATTGGTACAGATGAATGCCGATCTCGCAACGGCGAAAACGCAAATGAGCGACGACACGCCGCGCATGCGTGTGCTCAAAGCCCGTATTGCCAGCGCGGAAGAACAGCTCGCATCCGAGCGTCAACGTTTGGGTAGCGGCAGTGCGGACGGCCTATCCTCGGGAGCCACTGGCGATGTTGCCGGTCGGATTCAGAAATACGAAATTCTGGAAACCGAACGCGAATTTGCCGAGCGTGCCTATACGGCATCCCTGGGGAGCCTCGAAAAGGCGCGTATCGATGCGAACAACAAACAGCGATACCTGGCCGTCTTCATCGAGCCGACGCTGTCCCAATTGGCTCAGTACCCGGCGCGCTTCCTGAATTCATTCCTGGTGGGACTGGGCCTGCTCTTCGCATGGGCGGTTTTTGTCATGGGCTATTATAACATTCGCGACCGTACTTAAGCTCTGGTTGATAGCGAGGATGACTTCAAGCCAGGCAAGCCCATTTGCCTAGCTTCCGTTCTCCGTTGGTCGCAGGAAGAAATGGACGCCTGGCGTATCGCCGAACCGGTCAGTGAGGACGAGGACTGATTTTGCGTGGCTTGCTGCGCGGCGGTGGGGCGATGAATCCGCCGGGTTGATTGATCGACCGGTTATGTAACCTTTCCGCAATCGCGTCCGCCCCGGCATCCGTGCCGCTGGCCGAGTAGAAATTGCCCCGAACCTGGATTGCCGCCGCAAGCAGACGGAAAAAGGATGTGCGGACCACTTCGTGCGGGTTTTCCGGAGTTTCCCAGAATTGATCAAGCGCTCTCTGGTCGCTGAGGTCGGCAATGTCGAATACGGCGGTTCCCAGCACTTTCACGGGTTTACCCAATTGCAAGGCATGAAGCCCGACCGTCGAGTTGATGGTGACGACACCTGCGGTCCTTGACAGCAGCGTATTCAGGTCGCCGCCATCGAGGAACTGGACACGCTCACCAATATGAACCTTGGTTGCCAGTGCCTCGGTGTAAGCTTTCCAATCGATGAGCCCGTTGTCGAGAGGATGCACCTTGACCACGAGACGGGCTGTGCGCGGGGCATGAGTGGCGAAGGAGGTGATCACCTCGGTAATCGCCTCACGCTGATCGTTGTAAGGCGAGTGTGCCCGCAGCTGAAAATCAGTTTGCAATTGCAAGGGGAAAACAAAAAACGGGGCGTCGTCAGCAAGCACGTGTTGGACGAGCGTTGTTGCCGCCAATGCTCTTTTCCGGCTCCCCGCCAGTCGCATCATCCAGCCGGCATATTCTGCCAGAGGATGAAACAACGCGTGGCGGCGGTAGTGCGGAAAGAGAAACCACAGGAAAACGTTCGGCAGATTATAGAGAAGGTCGTAGGCCGCATCGACGGTAAAACTCTGCGTATACCGTCTCTTCCAGTCCGGTTCGGGAAGGGTACGGGCCGCATCGACGATCTGCTGCGGATCGTTGGGAAAATGTGAATTGGACGACATTCCATTGCGTTCAAGTGTCAACCAATCCGGCCTCAGATAACCCATTTCAACGACCGATACCGCTATGCCGCGGTCTTTGGCAGCCTTTAGAGCAATGAGATGGTAGGGACGCTCCTCGCCCAGCAGAACGAGATCGGTGACCGCATGCCGATCCATGAAAGAGGCAAGGTAGTCGCGCCAATCATTGCCGCCCCGGCCACGGTAATTGTATCCGCCCTTGCGGCGCCAGAAGATCTGATCGCCCGGATTGAGGTTGATCCGCAGGCAGTGATGACCTCTGGCCTCGAGCCGGTCGGCGATCTTGGCAAAGATCGGCGAGGATGGTCCCTGTAGAAAAAGGAAGACGCGCCGCTCCGGCGCTTCCGGCAAAGCCATCGTCACAGGTCCTTGAAGAACGGCGCGGGCACTATCGCAGATCATCCTTCTGCAGATTGGCATGTTTCAGCATGGCTTCGAGCAGTTTCCAGGGTTCCTCGTTGCGCGGGAATGACGGTGTATTCTGTGGTTTACGCGCGGCCGCCAAGGGGACGATGAAATAATCGGTGCGGGGATCGGGGAAAGGATCGGCGAAGGATTTCAGCAAGGGTGCGTGGTCGCCATAGAAAACCAGCCAGACGGGGCGGTCGAGCCTGTTCAGGTGGTCGACAAGCTCACCCAGTGCCTTGTCGGATTGCTGGAGGATTTCGAGGTAGATCGCGACAGGATCGGCCATTCCGTCAACGCGGTTGGGCTCCCACGGACCATGGTTGGCCATAGATGCGACGAACAGAAAGCTGCCCTTGTCGTCCGCCTGGCCTTCCACGTCAGCGATAACCTTGCGGGTCAGGGCCGCATCCGAGACATAGGGGCCATCGCGGACGGGATCGTGGTCGAACTCGTCGAGCATGGTCATCTTTTCAAAGCCGAGCTGCGGCATGGCTTTATGGCGAAGGAAGAATGTCCGGTCATACGGGTGCATGAAATGCGTGCTCCAGCCCGCATTCTTCAGCTTCGTCGGCCAGACCACATCGGTATAGTGGCTTGCCCGCAGGTAGGGATAGCTCGCATCGATATGCAGGTCGTCGGGGACAAGGCCGCTCAAGACGGCGAACTCGGTGCGCAGCGTATAACCGCCCTCGAAGACCGTCGCCAGGCGGCCCCATTGCACGGCAAGTTTCTGCAGCCTGTCGATGGTCGGCAGCTTGATGCTGTCTACCCCGCAATGGCGCATGTCGATGAAGGATTCCGACTGCCAGACAATGACCAGCGGCGCTTTGTTGTCGGCGTCGTGACCGATCAGGTCCTGGACGGCGGCGAAGAAGCGCTCCTGCAATTCGGCAACGATTTTTTCACGGCGGCGGCCGAGCCAGAGGATGAAATGGAAAATGACGGACGCGAAGGTTCCAAAGCGGATGGTGCTGACCTTGACGTTCGGTTTGCCGACGAGATGTTGCACGAAGTCAGCGACCGGCCTGTTCACCGGGCCATAAAACAGCAAAATCCAGGGCAGATCCGCGATCAGGATCATCAGAGTGATCCACAGGAGCTTGTGACTGGTGGGCAGGACGCTGGGCTCGAAATACATATACAGCGCCGAGACGCCGAAGACGTACAGGAAGGCGACGAGCCAGAAAACGATATTGAGCGAGTTGGCGTAGAAGATCGACTTGTACTTGAAGACATCCGCGACCAGGGCGATGTCCGAAAAGACCAGAGGTTCGCGAATGAATTTGTATTTGGCCCGCGATATGCCGGTGAAGATGACGAAGAAGCTCATAGCGCCGGCGCTGGCATAGAGAGGGCGCCAGGAGATCGAGAAGAAGCCGGCAAACACCAGCGCGATGATCGGCAGCCGCGCCAGGATATCGACGGCAGTACGCCGGCGGCTGATTGGCGGCCGGTGTCTGCGGCGCTCGCGTGCGGGCAGGGCAAACTTATCCGTATACAGGATGACAGCACAGGCCAGCGCGTAGCAGAAAAAGGTCAGCGTCAGCGGATGGTAGTGCATGTGGAGCGACGTCAACGCCAAACGGATACCTTCGATCTTTCATCGGTCGCCGACGCGTCATGCACCGCCGCGACAGAGCGACACTTAAATCCTATTCGCTGCGGACACAAGCAGCTATGGCCGTTCACCACCGCCGCCGATCCGTCGAATACCCCTGTCGAACCACCAGTTGAGAACAGGCTTCACCGCCGAGCCGAAGCGCCCCAGCGCCCACAGCGTCCAGCCGAAAAACACCTCGAATTGGCCTTTGTCGATGGCGCGTGCGATCCGGAGCGCAACAGTCGCGGAGGACCAGGGAGCAACGCGCCCCATAATCACCGTTGCTTCCAATGGCCGATGTTCCAATTCTCGGGAAAACTGCGGTGTTTCTGTATCCGGCGGGAAACAGACGGAAACACTGACACCATGCGGCTTCGCTTCCGAGCGGAGAGCGTCGGCAAACCCATGCAAGGCGAACTTCGAGGCACAATAGGCCGTGTATCCGTAGATACCGATCAAGCCCGCGCCGGACGATACCAGCATGATCCGGCCGGAGCGCCGTTCTTTCATGGCCGCATAAACAGCACGCACCGCATGGACGCTGCCCAACAGGTTCGTCCGAATCTGCCGGTTGAAGGCGGCTGAGGATAGCGCTTCGAACCGTCCGGGCTCGACGATCCCCGCAGATGTAATCAAGATGGCACAGGGGCCGAAGGCATCCTCGCATCTCCGGATTGCCGCAAATGTCTGATCTTCGTCGGTAACGTCGGCACTTTCGATATGAATGGATGTTTCGCGGTGATCTCTTGCGAGTTCTGCTTGCACTGCTTCAAGCGCAGGCAGTGAGCGTGCCAGAAGCGACAAACGTGCGCCGCGTGCAGCGTAGATATGCGCCAGCGCCAAGCCGATCCCACTTGAGCCGCCGGTAATGATCACATGAGTCATGCCGCAGGACCGGTTCGGTTCATGGATGGTGCCTAGCCGTTTCGGGTGTGCGCGTTATCGGGAGGCGAGCATCTTCATCATCTGCTGGACATCGATCGATGCGAGACCGAAATTCCGCTCGGTCAGCTCCTTGAGCTTCTCAGCGGTCATCGCCACCGTCTGGCGGATCTGTTCCTCGGTGTGTTCGCTGGTGATGAAGAACCGCAAACGTGCCATCCCTTCTGGAACTGCAGGATGGATGATCGGCAACGCATTGATACCGGCGGCAAGAAGATCGTTCGACAGTTGCACCGCACGCAGCGAATCGCCGACCAGAACCGGAACCACGGAAAAACCAGCGCTCAGACCCGTATCGAGGCCGGCTTCCTGGGCAAGCTTGAGGAAAAGCGCGCCGTTGCGCCTCAAGGCGGCGACGCGTTCCGGCTCGCCTTCCAGAATGTCGAGGCTGGCAATGGCCGATGCCGTCAGAACAGGTGCAAGGCCGACGCTGTAGACGAAGCCGCCAGCGGTTGCCTTCAGCACGGCCGCCAGAGCGCCGCTACCGGCGATATAGCCGCCGCAGCTTGATGTCGTCTTGGAGAGCGTTCCCATCCAGATGTCGATCTGGCGTGGATCGATGCCAAAATGCTCAAACGTGCCTTTGCCGCGTTTGCCGAGAATGCCGAGTGAATGGGCTTCGTCAACCATCAGCCAGAAGCCATATTCGCTCTTCAACTTCACAATGGCCGGCAGGTTGGCGATATCGCCATCCATCGAATAGACGCCCTCTACGATCACCAGAATACGCCGGTAGTCGCCTGCAACCGTGCGCAGCACGTGTTCCAGATCGTTCGCATCATTGTGCTTGAACAGGCGCCGGGTGGCGCCGGAGAGCTTGATGCCGGCAAGCGCACTGTTGTGGATGAACTCGTCATGCACGACGAGGTCTTTCGGACCCATCAGGCAGCTGATTGCCGCGACATTGGTGAGGTAGCCGCTGACGAAACAGACGGACGCTTCGACGCCATAGAAGGCGGCTATGCGCTCTTCCAGTTCGGCATGGGCCGGGCGTTCTCCCGCCACCAGCCGGCTGGCCGATGCCGAGATGCCGAAAGTGTTGATGGTGTCGCGCGCTTGAGCCAGAACATGGGGATGCCGGTTGAGACCGAGGTAATCATAGGACGCGAAGTTGATCAGCTTGCGGCCGTCAATCACCGTCGTTGCGCCGGCTGCAGTCTGGTGCGCGCGGTAGAACGGGTTGTCGATGCCCAGCTGTTCACTGGCAACTTTCTGGGTCTGGACCTGCTTGTATTCCGGCAAATCCTCGAACCGCGTCTGCTTGCGCCTGACCGGCGGAGGAACGTCGCGTTCGGAACGAGCCATGCGGTTGCGTTCCGACGATAGATGCGCATTGCGCATCTTGTCCAGAAGGTTTTCCTTCAGGCTGCTGTTCATCTTCGAAACGTTGTTATGTTCCTCGTTATCGCTCATTGGCCGACTGCCTTCTCCACACCGTTGCCGGTATGACGCTGGGTGAGCTCGTTGACAATCTTGTTGTCGGCTGGCTCGCTGTCTTCGCTGCTGCCCTGATCCCGCTTGCTGACTTTGTCATAAAGCTTGCGCGCCACATCGCCGACGGTCGTGTTATCCGCGACGCCGCTCAACGGCATGTCAAAGCCGGTATTCTGCTGGAAGCTGATCCCCAGTTCCACGGCCATCAAACTGTCGAGGCCGATTTCCTTGAGGATCTTGTTGCGTGAGATCGTATCCTTCGACACGCGCAGGATGGCGGCAATCTCGCTCGCCACCAGATCATAGAGAATGTCTTCGGCTTCCTGTGGCGATTTACCATCGATCATGGCCACGAGATCCATGGTCGTGCCATCGCTGCCTGCGGTGTGCTGGTCAGCCGTTCGCAGGATGACCTCGAAGAGGGCGTTGCGAACAACCGGCAGATTGCGCGCCGCAGCCCAATCAAGTTCGGAGATCATTGCCACAGCGGCATCCACCGTGCCCGGATCGGAGCGGATATAGCTCTCGACTTGGTTGAGGGCGGATTGCGCCTTCAGCGCCGTCTTGCCGATGCGCTTGGAGAGCAGATCGTTGACGTCGGTGTTTTGTGCCAGATAGCCCTTGTCGGCAATTGCACCGAAGCCGATCGCCAGCCCCGGCAGGCCTTCAAGCCGCCGTGCACGTGCAAGACCCTCAAGATAACCGTTGGCAGCCACGTAGTTGGCCTGACCTGGATTGCCGACCAATGTCGTTGCCGACGAGAACATGATGAAGTGTTCGAGCGCGTCAGTGCGTGTCAAGCGGTCGAGAACGGCTGCCCCTTGCGCCTTCACGTCGATAACCGGGCGGTTGCGCTCGCGGTTGAGATTGTTGATCAATGCGTCATCGAGAACCATCGCTGCGTGAACAACGGTTTTCAGCGGACCGATCTGGCGAAGGGCTTTCAACAAACCACCCGCAGCGGTCTCGTCGGTCACGTCACAGGCATGAATGGTTGCCGAAACGCCCATGTTCTCCCAGCGCTTGATGACTTCGAGGGTCTCGATGTCCGCAATGCCGCGCCGGGTAGCAAGCGCGATATTGCGCGCGCCCTTTTCGACCAGCCAGTTGGCTGCGGCGAGACCAAACCCGCCGATACCGCCGACGACCAGATGCACGCCGAGGCCATCGATAGACATGCGGCCGGTAGGCCGGTTGGAAACCTCATCGCGTCCGGCAACGGGAGGCAGTACGACGATCTTGCCGATATGGCCGGCGTTCTGCATCAGGCGGAAGGCATTGCCAATCTCGTCGAACCCGAAAGCACGGTAGGGCAGCGGCACAAGCTTGCCTTCTTCGAACAGTGCACCGATTTCGGTGAAAATCCGTTTCGTCAGATCCGGCGCATTGACCAGCAGTTGGTCGGCATCGATGCCGAAATAGCTGATGTTGCGGCGGAAGGGCCGCAGGCCAATTTTGCTGTCGGCATAGTAGTCTCGCTTACCCAGTTCGAGGAAGCGGCCGAACGGCTTTACCAGCGATAGGCTCTGTTCCATGGCTTCGGCAAACAGCGAGTTCAGAACCAGATCGACGCCTTCGCCGCCGGTGACGCCGAGGATGTCGTTGACGAAGGCCAGCGAACGTGAATCAAAGACGTGATCGGCGCCGAGCATTTTCAGGAAACGACGCTTCTCACGTGTTCCAGCCGTGGCGATGACCTTGGCTCCGGCAAGCTTGGCAACCTGCAAGGCAGCCAGGCCAACACCGCCGGCAGCGCCGTGGATCAGGATCGTTTCGCCTGCCCGGATGCGGCCAAGCTCGATCATTGCGTAATAGGCAGTGAGGAAGGCAACCGGAACGGTTGCTGCCGCAACGGGGCTGACGGTTTCCGGCAGTCGGGCGACACCCGAGCGCGAAACAACAACGTGGGTGGAAAAAGCCGCCGGCGCGATCGCCATCACGGCATCGCCAACCGAAAGATCCTTGACGCCGCTGCCGATGGCAACGACATGGCCGGAAAGCTCCATGCCGATCGTTGCTCCGGCAAAGCCGTCTTCGAGCGCTTCTTCCGGCAGAAGCCCCATCGCCCACATCACGTCGCGGAAGTTCAGACCGGTTGCAGCAACCGCAACGACGACATCGTTCGGCCCTGCCTGCGGGACTTCGGATTGCTCCCAGGCAATGCTGCCGACCTGCGAACTGACACGCTGGCGGATCGTTGCGGCCTTGAAATCGGTCGTCTTGCGCAAGCTTTGGTCGACCGGGCCGGGGACGGCACGGATCTCCGAAAGGATACCGCTCTTTCCGTCCAGCAGCCATTCGCGGTTTCCGCTGGCATCGCCAAGCATCGAGATCGCAGCGGCAAGCTGATTGCCGGCGCTGGCCTTCGGGCCGGTGAAATCGAGCGAATGGATATCGAGGAAATCATATTCGTTCTGCAGCACGCGGGCGAATGCCCACAGGCCGCTGTTGACGCTTGAACCGGACACATCCTTGTCGCGCGTGCTCAGCGTGACGGGCGCGCCACCTTGAGCCGCGATCACCAAGCAGGGACGTTGATCGGCTGCAGGCTCCGCATGGGCATAATGCTGGCGAAGCGCCTCGGCAAAGGCACTGAGCGACAGGACACGATTCTGCAGAGCCGCCGAATCTCGACTACGATCCGCGGTTGTCGGGGCGGACAGATAGACCGCCCGTACCGGCTTCTCGTTCAATCCCTCGATCGCCTCGGCGATCTTATCCTTGTCGGTTTCAAAATCACCCGTCAACTGTACCTGGATAAGAGGTGCCTGAACGGCATCCTTGCCCGACGGCAGTTTGCTTTGCAGGCTCGAAACACTGCCTTCATGCAGAACGAGTACCGGCCTTGCAACACCCACAAGCTGCGCATCGTTCGTCTGGGCGGCGTCGGTAAACTGACCACCCTGCGCTTCGACGGTAATGATGTTTCCGTGCGACAACTCGCGGTCTTCAACAGTGATATTGCGCAAGCCCAGATCGGTCAGGTCTTTCTGCCATTGCGTCACCGTTGCCAGTTTGCCGATCGGAAACTCGACGGCCTGGGTGCGGGCGAACCAGCTCTCGGTCAATCCGAAAGCAAAATCGCTGAACACTGTCGGTGCATTGGTGGCAGCGATAAGTGCCCCATTTTCCTGCAGGCAGACGCGCAGTGCATTGCGAATGGCGCCATCTTCATCGATCAGTGTAAAAATCGTATCTGATGCACTGACAACGAGATCGAAAGCGGGAAGCGTTGAGAAAGCGTCCTTCTTCAGAACACGGACATGTGCGTCTTCCTCGAAGGCGATTTCGAGGTTGCGCTGGGCATTTTCGCGTGGTTCGACAACGATCAGGCTGGCACGGTATTTTGCAGCCAGCGTTGCAAGCTTGCGGGTGAAACCGGCAGAGACGGTGCCCGCCTCGACAATCCGCAGGTCGCTTTTGCCGCTTTCGCTGGTCAGCGCCTTTTCGACCGCCGCCAAAACCAGATCCATGCGTTGGCGTGTGGATTGGGAGTGAACGGTCTGATGGTCAAGCGTTGCATCGCTGATGAAGCTTTGCTGCTTGCTCGCCGCTTCAATCTCATTGCCCGATAGTTCGGAGGCAAAGAGGTCGTCGATCCTGTCAAGCGCCTCGGCGTAGGAGTTGTTGATCAGCACCGCCTCAACGGCGCGCTCGGAGCATTCGCCATAGAGCTCCTTGAGGATATCGCCGACCGGAGGTAGCGAGTATTCTTCGGCGATCTTCCAGCTGCCGGCCTTGTGTTCACACAGACCTGCATCTTCAAGGACATAGAGACAATTGGCCAGGAAGCAGCGGAACGCAAAATCGCCGGGTAGTGACCGTGTATCGATCTTGGCCGTGTCCTTGCCGAGCTTAAGCGCGATTTCGTGACAGGCGCGGTAGATTGCCGCGTTGAACAGGAGTGTCGTGTTGTCGATGCCGTTCTCTTCCGTTGCGGGAAGCAGCGGCAGCGGCAGTGTCTTCGATCGCTCCAATGCCGCAAGCGGCGCAGCACGGTCGGAAGACACGGCTTCGTAGTGGAAGGACAGCATGTCCAGTGTCTTGTGCTGGCGCAGATAGGTCCGGCGGAAGCGACAATCGTCGAATGCTGCAATCAATTCACCGGCCTTGCCGAAGAAACGGAACTTTGCCTTGATCGAATTTGCGCTGATGCGCTCGATTTCAACCACAGCCCGCTTGATGATCAGGCCGGAATTCGTGAGGCGAACTGACCCGAAGCGCACCGGAATATAGGGTGCCCCGCCGGCATCACCGGTAAAGCGGTCAAACAGCGCGACCATTCCATGGAAGGTTGCATCCACGGAAATCGGATTGAGGCTGTAGGTGACAAAGGGGTTACCCGTCTTCTCGGGCTCTTTCAGTTCGACATCGATGAAACGGTCGCCATAGGAGACGGCCTTCACCATCAACTGGAAGCGCGGACCGTAATCCAGGCCGAATTGACGGGCAGTCTCGTAGGCTTTCGCAGGCGTTACGGTGGCGGTTTTTTCCAGGCTGGCAAAGGCGTTCCCGGAAGCAATCTCGTCGGACGGGATCGGCTTGCGGCTGCGTGCAACCGCATGCACAGCCCAGTCGTCTTCGGAGAGACGCTCACGAGAGCGGATTTCGATATCGCCGGTTTCCGGCGACAGGATGGTCGATAGCTCCATCATCCGGTTGTCGGCTAGCTCCAGCGGCCGCACGATCTCCAGATTGGTAATATCGACTTCTGTGGTGCCGTAATATTGCTGCGCAGCCGAAATGGCGATCTCGATGAAACCACTGCCCGGCAAGATAGCCTTGCCATCGACAATATGCTCCGCCAGATCGGGGAACAGATGCGCGTCGATATGGTTCTTCCAACTGCCGCTGTTGAGATCGGCCCGCCAGCCAGCCAGCGTATAGGGAGTTTTCGAGCCACGGCCGAACAGGTCGGTGGAGTCGCTCGTCGATGCCGGGCGCAGTTCGGTCTGTTCGAACGGCAGGTTCGGAAGGCGGACAAACGCGTTGCGTTTGCCGAACAGGCGTGCCTCGTCGAAAGCCGCGCCATGGGCGATCGCACGCGCCATGGCGCGTGAGATCGGATCCTGGCCCTTTTCGCCGCCGTCGCGCAGCAAGGTCGGAACCACGGTTCCTGGGATCGACGCTTGCTTGACCGTTTCCTTGAGATAGGAGGAAAGGATCGGCCGCGGTGAGATTTCAATGAACAGGCTGCAGCCGAGTTCGATGGCTGCCTCGGTCGCAGCCTGGAAGCGGACGGGTTCGCGAACGTTCTTCCACCAGTAATCGGGATCGAGCTGCGTCCCATCCATGCGCGCACCGGTAACGGTGGACAGGTAGGCAAGCTCCGATTTGCGCGGCGCGATATCCGGGATATCGGCAAGGAAGGCCTTCTTGGCGCGATCGATGATCGGGTGGTGGAACGGATAGTTGATATCGAGAATCTGGACGGGGATCTTCGCCTTGCGGGCAGCGTCGCGGAAGGCGGAAACCTCGTGTGCAGGGCCGGAAATCGTTACGGAGTTATGCGCGTTGATTGCGGCGACGCAGATTTGCTCAAGACCGCGCGACTTGGCAAAGGCATTTGCCGCATCTTCACTGAGCATGGCGGCGGCCATCGTGCCCTGACCGGCCAGGAGGTCCTGGTGCAGCGAGCGCTTGGCAACGATCGAGACCGCATCCACGAGCGATAGAGCACCGGCAGCATAGGCTGCAGCGATTTCACCGACGGAATGACCGAACACGGCCGTGGGCTTGATGCCCATGGCGACAAGCGAATCCGACAGCGCCGCCTGGACCGCAAACAAGAGCGGCTGTGCGTATTTGGTGTCGGACAGCTTCTTGTCCAGATCCGGATCTGTCAGCAGATCTGTCAGCACGATGTCCGAATGGAACTTGAACAACGCACTCACCGAGGTGAAGCACTGGCGGAAATGCAGGTTCTCGCGGAAGGCCTCGACACCCATGCCGGCCCATTGCGAGCCGTTGCCGGAGAAGACGAACGCAACCTTTGCGTCCTTCGTCACCGCTTCGCCGGTCTCGCCGATGTCGGATGCCGGCTTTTCAAGGTGGCTGGCAATAGCACGAATAATGTCTTCGGGATGGTCGCTGCGTGCGGCAAAACGGTGGCGCATCTGCGTACGGTTGGCACCGGACGCGGCAATGACGGCCCGGGCTTCATCCTTGGAGGTCTTGGCAAAGGTCGATTTGTACGACTTCAGCAATTCCTCAAGGCTGCCTACAGTATGGGCGCTTGCCATGAAAACATGGCCAGTGGCGTTGTTGCGGCTGCGTTCGTCCTGGACAGGGTCTGGATCGCTGATGACGACGTGGGCATTGGCGCCGCCAAAACCGAAGGAATTGATGCCTGCCAGACGCGCGCGCTTGCCGCGCAGCAGTTCGATCGGGTTGCCGGTCACGCGGACGTTCAGACCATCGAAATCGATGTTTTCGTTCGGTGTGTCGAAATGCAGCGACGCTGGCAGATAGTTGTTTTCAAGCGCCATGACGGCCTTGAGCATGCCGAACAGGCCGGATGCCGGCTCCGTATGGCCGATGTTCGACTTGATCGAGCCGATCGGTACCGGCGCGCGCCGGTTGGCACCGATCACCGTACCGATTGACCAGACTTCGGAGGGGTCGCCAACCTTGGTGCCCGTGCCGTGGCCTTCGACGAAAGCAACCTGGTTGGAATCGATATTGTTGCCTTCATAGATGGCGCGCAGCAGATTGGCCTGTGCCTCACGCGACGGCAGCGAAATACCGTTGGTGCGTCCGGCAGAATTGACGCCGGTCGCAACGATCTTGGCATAGCTGCGGTCTTTTTCCTGCCGTGCCCTGTCGGAACGGCGCAGAACGAACACCACACCACCCTCGGCGCGGACGTAACCGGCGCCGTCATTGTCATAGGCGCGGCAGAGCCCTTCCGGCGACAGCATGCGCGCCTGCGCAAAGCCGACAAACGGCAGCGGGTGGGCAAGAACATTGATGCCGCCAACGATCGCCGTATCGATTTCACCTGCGTTCAACGCGCGCATCGCCTGATCGAGCGCGACCAGTGACGACGAGCAGGCGGTATCGACCGTCATGCTCGGGCCGCTTAGGCCGAAAATATGGGAAATACGGTTGGAAACGATCGAAAGCGTGTTTCCAGTCATGAAATAGGGACCGGCGGCAGCGGGATCCTCAACGGTCAGGTTGGCGTGGTCGAGGCTGGACGCACCGATATAAACGCCGACATTTTCACCATGCAGCGACGGGACCGAGATGTTGGCATCTTCCAGCGCGCGCCAGGCCAGTTGCAGCAACACCCGCTGCTGCGGGTCCATGTGCATCGCTTCGCGCTGCGACATGCCAAAGGCTGCCGGGTCGAAATCATAGATACTATCGAGCACGCCGGCAGCAAAGGAATAGGTCTTGCCCGGATTGCCGATGACTGGGTGCCAGAAGCGTGCAAGGTCCCAACGATCAGATGGAATACGCGTGACCGTGCATTTGCCCTGACGCAAGATTCGAAACAACGCCTGCGGCGAATTCGCGCCAGGAGCGAGACATGCGCGCCCTATGATTTCAACTGTCATATTATATCGAACGCTCTGAACTGCTGTGAATGATCTTGCTGATTGCACCTGATGCACGAAAAAGCAACCTGAACTTCTTCCCCGGGGTCACTGAGTCTCGCGGTATTTTTTGGATTTCCGCTATATTAGCATTTTTTTTAAATTATGTTCACGAGGTTTCAACCCTTTCCCGGGAACATACACGGGGTACTGTGCGGCCCAAGACAATTATGAAGACAGGCCGTAACCCATTGTGGAGAACCTATTGCCAGAAAGGCGCACTGCGAATTATTTAAGCGGATGTGACCGCAAATGGCTTGTTGTGGGACAATGATTGTGCTTTTCAAGGGGCGATCGGAATTCCGGTTATTAGAATGCAGCGGCACCTTTGGTCATACGAATACCAAATAGGGTCGATTTCGGAGTGCGTTAATTGAACCGTTTGAATGCAATCCTGGTTTGCGCCCTTCTCACGGGATGTCAGGCTGTTCCGGGCGAAGGCCCTCTTTCTTCCGCAATTACCAAGGATGCCGGCCTTTCGGCGCAGGAAATCGGCCGGCAGAACACAGTCGCTTATGACATTGTCGACGTAGATGCCCGTTCGGCGCGTCTCGTGTCCGAGTATGTGGCAACGGCGCTCAACCGCCGCTTCGGTATCGGTGGCGGCGTTGGCCGCGTCGTTATCGGTGTTGGCGACGCGCTCAAAGTGACGATCTTCGAAGCCGGCAGCGACGGCTTGTTTTCCACAACAGATTCGAAGCAGACGAATATGGACCTGGTCGTGCAGCCCAATGGCATGGCGACGATCCCCTATGTTGGTCAGGTTCAGTTCGCCGGCAAGACACTGGAGCAGGCCCGCGAGACAATTCTCGCTGCTCTTGTGAAAAAAGCTGTCGAACCGGATGTGATCGTTACGAGCCTGTCGACAGCATCGCGCAACGTGACCGTGTCAGGTGCAGTCGGCCGCGCATCCGTCGTGCCTTTGAGCCTGGTCAGCGAGACGATTAACGAAGTTATTGCCAAGGCGGGCGGCCCGGTTGCTCAGCCTTACGAAACCTACGTGACATTGGTCCGTGGCAAGAAGACCGGCACGGCGCTGCTGAAATCGATCATCGAAAATCCGTCCGAAAATGTTCGGGTCCAGCCCGGTGACCAGATTTTCGTGACACGCGAGCCCCGCACCTTCACGGTTCTCGGTTCGACCAAGATCAACAAGCGCGTGGAATTCGGCGCGAGCGAACTTAATCTGCTCGAAGCTGTGGCGCTTGCCGGCGGCGGTAATGACACCACCATTGATGCCAAGGGTTATTTTGTCTTCCGTTATGAAGAGCCGGATGTCGTCATGAGCCTGCTGGGCACCGAACGGTTCAATGCCATGTTACGCAAGGGCATGGCTCCGGACAGCGTTGGGCGTTATCCGATCGTTTACCGTCTCAACATGACCCAGCCCGATAGCCTGATCGTGGGACAGACATTCCCGGTCAAGAGCCGTGACGTGATCTATGCATCGCGCCATCCGTCCGTCGACATTACGAAATTCTTGGCATTTGTGGCCCGGCCGATCGGCATTGCAAATGGTGTCACCAATGTCGCGCAGGATGTTCAGGACCTCGAGAACTGATTACGTTCGACGGAGCATTCTTCCAGACTTGAAAAGCCGGCGTTCAGACAGAGCGCCGGCTTTTTCCTTGAGTTCGATTAGAAAGACAGATCCAGCACCCGGTCTTCGAACAGGCGGTTGCGGGATCCTTCGAGGTGGAGGCGCATGGCCTTCTGCGCATCGTCGGCGCGGCCATCGGCGATGGCCTGATAGATGGCGTTGTGTTCTTCGAAGACCTTTTCCAGGCCGAGGCGCGGGCCCATCAGTGACAGCCCATGCAGATGCATGCCGACGGCGATGTGTGGTTTCAGGGCTTCAATGGAAGCGGTGTAATAATGATTGTTGGCTGCCTCGGTGACGCTCCGGTGGAAAACGAAGTCGGCGTCGGTGCGATGCAGTTGGTGGCTGGTTGCCTCGCGCAGGTCGGCAAGGGCGGCGGCGATCTTCTGGATGGCGGCCTCGTCGCGACGCTGGGCGGCAAAGAAAGCGGCGACCGGCTCGATCGTCAGGCGAAACTCGTAGCAGCGCTGGATATCGGCGATCGTCTTGACCGGCGAATAGGCAAGGTGCGTGGCTGGCGATGCCTGGGCGCTGACGAAGGTGCCGGCTCCCTGGCGCGAATAGACCATGCCTTCTTCGCGCAACCGGCCAAGCGCATCGCGCACGATCGGGCGTGAAACCCCCATGATTGATGCCAGCTCGTGTTCGCCGGGCAGGCGGGAGTCCGGCGGATAGTTGCCGGAACGGATGCGCTCGCGCAGCTGGTCGAAGACGCGATCGACCAGCCGCACGGATTTGACGCGCTCTGGTTTGGCGTTTGGGCCGGGCTCTTCGATTGCGGGGGCATCCTGCGCTATTTTTTTCACCACGCCTGTTTTTCGATCCTTGTCCTGTGGGACATCGTTTGACTTAACAGATTCTCGGGCACGAGTTTTAGCAAAGAATCGATAGTCCCGAAGCCCCCCGATTTGACCGCACAGCAGATTGTCCTGCCGTCCGTCGCCTTGATCTCAAACCACGGAATGCCCGCCTCGATCTCGCCATTGGGGATGAGAACTTTGGCGCCAAGCGCCTTCAGGATCGCCAGAGCCGTATCGCCGCCGCCCATCATCAGGACCTCCGGCCGGGTTTGCTCGACCACCTGGCCAATACCGTCGGCAAAGCGGGCAACGACGTGTTCGGGGTTTGAGGTCTGCTCGCCGGAGCACCGGGCCACCGCTGGAAGCCCGTGGACCTCCACTGCTGACAATTCGCCGGCGGGAGCATCCGCGATCGCCACAAGCTGCCGGTATTCAGCGAGATGTTCGATCTGGGCTGATGTAATGGGATCGCGCGATCCGAAGGCAAACAAGGTTTCGGTCGATGGCGGGAATGTCGGGCGAACACCAGCCGTCCTCGCCAGGCACCGGGCAAAGGCGCTGCCAAGGCCGCGCGCGCCAACGGCGATCGCAGCGGACCAGTCGGTTTGCCGAACCAGATCGTCCAAGTCGGCATCGGTGCTGGCATCGTAAACATCGATCGCCAGGGGGGTCACAGGAAACAGGGTGCGGATTGGCAGCGGTGTCTCGACGCCCCGGCCGGCGACGGCGCCATTGATGGTGAAGCGCTGCTGATCCGGAATTGCCGGCGCCACGATGATCCGGCTGCGACCGGTCAATTCGCCAAGCGCTATGCTTTCCGCAGCGACATTGCCCTTGAGCCGGGAATCGATCTTCTTGAACAGAATAGGTGGCTTGGTCGGACCCAGCGCGGCAAGAGCCGCCTGCATCTGCTGGGCGGCTGCTCCGGCGGAAAGCGCCCGCGATGCTGTGTTGATCACGATGACATCCGGGTTGCGCGCCAGCGCTTCGGCCACCGCTTCAACATCGATTGCCACCGCCACCGTCAAGCCGGCCTCGACAAAGGGCGTGCCGGTATCGAGCGCACCTGTCAGGTCGTCGGCAATGATGGCAACTTGCAGCATCATCCGGGCAGGCCCTCGGTGACGGCATGACAGGCGACCATGTGGCCCGGCCGGGCTTCGCGCCATTCCGGCACCACCTTGCCGCAGACCTTCATGGCGATCGGGCAACGTGTATGGAACCGGCAACCGGCAGGCGGCGACAGTGGGCTCGGCACGTCGCCCTGCAGGATCTGCCGTTTGCGGCTGCGCTCATGCGCGGGGTCGGCTTCCGGCACGGCAGAAAGCAGCGCCTTGGTGTAGGGATGCAGCGGATGTTCGAACAGCTCCTCGCGGGTCGCAAGCTCGGCGAGACGGCCGAGATACATGACGCCGACCCGGTCGCTGATATGGCGGACGACGGCAAGGTCATGAGCAATGAACAGATAGGTCAGCCCATATTTCTGCTGCAGATCGAGCAACAGGTTGATGATCTGTGCCTGCACGGAAACGTCGAGCGCCGAGATCGCCTCGTCGCAGACGATGAATTTCGGCTGGCAGGCGAGCGCCCGGGCAATCGCCACGCGCTGACGCTGGCCGCCGGATAGTTCGTGTGGATAGCGCGACGCAAAGCGTGGCGGTAAGCCGACATCGGCGAGCAGTGTCGCGATCCGGTCCTTCAATTCGGCCTTGGTCGCAAGCTTGTGGAACAGGATCGGCTCGCCGACGGCCTCACCGATCGTCATGCGCGGATTGAGCGTCGAATAGGGATCCTGAAAGACGATCTGCAATTGGCGGCGGTAGGGCCGCATCGCCTTTTCGTCGAGCTCGACGATATTCTTGCCCTGATAGATCACCTTGCCTTCGGTGGCCCGGTGCAGGTTGAGCAGCGTGAAGCCGGTGGTGGACTTGCCGCAGCCGGATTCGCCGACGAGGCTCAGCGTCTCGCCTTCGAAAATATCGAAATTGACATCGTCCAGCGCATGCACTGTAGCAGCGCGCTCGCCAAAAGCGCCGAGACGGACATGGAAATGCTTCACCAGATGTTCGATGCGCATTAGGGGTTGGGCAGCCATCACGCAGCCTCCAGTTTTCTTTGGGCGACGAAGCAGGCGACGCGGTGTGCCCCGCCGTGGCTCAGGCCTTCCAATGCCGGGACACGTTCGTGACAGATTGTTTCCGCCAGCGGACAGCGCGGCGCGAACGGACAGCCCTTCGGGCGGCGGCCGGGTTCCGGCGGGGTGCCGCCGATCGAGCTCAGGCGGGTCGAGCGCTCGTCCGACAGTTTCGGGATCGAGGCGAGCAGCCCTTGCGTATAGGGATGGCTCGGATTGGCAAACAGCGCGTCGACCGGCGCATCCTCGACCACCGTGCCGGCATAGAGAACGTTGATGCGGTCAACGAGACCGGCGATCAGCGCCAGGTCATGGGTGATCCAGACGACGGACATGCCCAGCTTGTCGCGCAGATCCTTGACCAGATCGACGATCTGGGCCTGGATCGTCACGTCGAGCGCCGTCGTCGGCTCATCGGCGATCAAAAGCTGCGGATTGCAGGCCAGGCCGATGGCGATCATCACGCGCTGGCGCATGCCGCCGGACAGCTCGTGCGGATAGGCATCCAGCCGGTCTTCGGCGCCGGGGATGCCGACCAACCGCAAGAGTTCGCCCGCCCGCTTGCGCGCCTCTGCCTTCGACATGCCGCGATGATAAATGAGAGGTTCGGCCAGTTGCTGGCCGATGCGCATCACCGGGTTGAGTGAGGTCATCGGGTCTTGAAAAATAAAGCCGACCTCGCCGCCGCGCACCTTGCGCAGCTCCGAATTCGACATTTTCTGCAGGTCGCGTCCGGCAAAATTCGCCTCGCCCTTGGTCACTTTGATCTTGTTGGGTAAAAGCCGCATCATGCTGAGCATGGTCAGGCTCTTGCCGCAGCCGGATTCCCCGACGATGCCTAGCGTCTCACCCTTGTCTACATGCAGGTCGATGCCATCGACGATGGTAGCAGGCCCGTTGCGGGTTTCGATCTCGATGGTCAGGCCCTTGACGTCGAGCAGGCGCTCGCCGGTTTTGGCCGGTGGTTCGGGGCGGATAGGTTTGGCCATCATCATCACTTCGCTCCGCGCGGATTGAGGGCATCGTTGAGGCCGTCGCCGAGGAAGGAAAAGGCAACGGAGGCAAGGCCGAGAACGGCAGCAGGGGCGGCCAGCAGGTGTGGATAATGCTGCCAGACGCGCAGGCCGTCGGAGATCATGTTGCCCCAGCTGGGGGTTGGCGGATTGACGCCGACGCCGAGGAACGAAAATGCGCTTTCCAGAACCATGGCGGTGCCGAGCCCGGCGCTGACGGCGACGATCAGCGGTCCCAGCGCATTCGGCACGACATAGCGCATCAGGATGATGCGGTTGGTCAGCCCCAGCGCCTGGGCGGCGGTGATATAGGGCCGCGAGCGGATCGACAGGACCTGGGCGCGGACGAGGCGGGCATAGGGCGGCCAGGAGATCAGTGCCATCGAGCCGAAGACGAGCAGGAAGTCGACCCAGATGGTTTCGCGATAGATCGGATTGAGCGTCGCGAGGTAACGGCCTTCCATCCAGCTGGTGATCGGCGATTTCAGCGAGGCATTGATGACGACGACGAGCAGAAGGTTGGGGATCGACATGGTCATGTCGGTCAGCCACATGACGATCCGGTCCAGCCAGCCGCCGAAGAAGCCGGCGAGCGCGCCGAGCGTCACACCGATCAGAACGGCGATGAAGGTGACGACGATCGCCACCAGGAAGGCTGTGCGCGTGCCATAGACGACGCGGCTGAAGACATCGCGGCCGAGGTCGTCGGTGCCGAACAGATGCGACAAAGACGGGGCGATATTGCGCGAATTCAGATCCTGGCTGAGAAAGTCGTAAGGCGTCAGATACGGCCCGAAGATTGCCGCGAAGGCAAGGATGACAACGACAATGAGCCCGAAGACGGCGAGCTTGTTGCGCCGCAGCCGGTGCCAGGCGTCACGCCAGAGGCTGACGGGCGGCTCGATCTCGATGGGCGTGGTGGTCATGGGAACGACGGACATGGTCAGCGGCTCCTTCTGGTGTCGTTGGCGCGGGGATCGAGCAGCGGATAGAGCACATCGACCAAAAGGTTGGAGATCATCACCAGGAACGAGCCGATCAGTGTGATGGCCAGAATGACGGGATAATCGGTATTGGTCAGTGCCTGAACGGTCAGGCGGCCAAGACCGGGCAGGCCGAAGACCAGCTCGACGAAGATCGCCCCGTTGACGATGGTGATCATGATCAGGCCAAGCTGGGTCACCACCGGCGTCAGTACCGGGCGCAGAATATGCCGCAATGCGACGATCACTTCCGGAACGCCCTTGGCCCGGGCCGTGCGGACAAAATCTTCCGAAAGCACCTCGATCACGGCGGCGCGGGTCTGGCGCACGATCAGCGCGATCGGCTGGAAAGAAAGGACAAGCAGCGGCAGGATGATGCGCACGTCGAAAACGCCGCCCCAGCCATAGGGCACTGCCGAACCGGGCAGGATCATGATCAGCATGACCATCAGCATCGGGCCGGCGACGTAAGCCGGGATTGCCCAGAGAAACAGCGCCGAGCCGAGGATGGCATAATCGGTACGGGTGTTCTGGTTGAGTGCCGCGATCAGCCCGAGCGGAATGGCGACGACGGCAGTCAGGATGACGGAACAGAGCGCCAGTTTGAAGGAAACGGGAGCTGCGGCCGAGATCATTGCCCAGACGGAACGGCCGGAGCTTAGTGAATTGCCGAAATTGCCATGCAGCAGGTTCCAGATATAGCTGCCGAACTGGACGAGGAATGGCCGGTTGAGGCCCGCACTTTCGCGGATTGCCTCGATGCGTTCGGGATTATAGGCGACGTCGCCGGGCGCGCGCAGGAAGATCAGCTTGATCGGGTCGCCGGCGCCATAATAGGCCAGCGCATAGACGCCGAGCATGACGAGAAGGACGGAGGGGACCCAGACGACGAAACGGGTCGCGATGTAACGCAGCATGGCAGTCTCCCACCCTTGGTTTCAGAAGATGACGCTTCGAGCTCTGCCCTGCGGCAAAGGTCCGCAATCATACTCCAGCAATGGCAATCTGTGCGGAAGCGGTTTGCGCCTCCGCACAGCAGATCTTGGTTATGGCAATTGCCTCAAGCGACCGAGATGTCCCAGGGAGCCACGACCTGCCAGTCAAGGTTCTTGTCCATCCCGGACACCTTGTCGGTGGCCCAGCGCGACATGGCCTGCGCGTACCAGGGGATGAAGCTCCAGTCCTCTCGGAACGCCTTCTGGGCTTCCAGCGCCAGCGCCACGCGCTGCGGATCGTCCACCGACTTGGTGGCGGCTTCTGCCAGCAGGCTATCGACCTTGTCGTTCTTGTAACCGCCCAGCTTGTTCTGCGCGTTCGACGAGGTCGAGGCGATGGAGCCAGCGAGATAGGACACGGCATCCGGCACGCGGGTGCCGACGTCGTCGCGGAAGATCTGCACCGCGTTCTGGTCGGGCCCTGCATAGGCATCCTGCTGCGGCTTCATGTCGACGGCGGTAATGCCGAGGTTCTGGCGCCATTGTTCGGCGATGAACTGGGCGGCAGCTTCGATGGCCGGACCGGAAATGCCGACGAAAAGCAGTTTTGGCAGGCGTTCAGGGCCACCATAGGTCGATTCGGCCAAAAGCTTCTTGGCGCCTTCCGGATCGTATGGGTAGGGCTCGAAGCCGGACTTATCGGCGCCGGGAACAGAGTTGATGACCTGGTCGGTCTTCTTGTGCGGACCATCCGGGAACGACGCCTTCATCAGGCCTTCGCGATCGACAGCCATGATCAGCGCCTGGCGGACCTTCGGATCGTCCATCGGCGCGCGCGCCGAATTGAACCAGAAATGCTGGCTGGTCGGGATCAGCGGACCTTCGGCAAAGCTGGCACCAAGATCCTGAATGATCGTCGAGGTGACAAGCTCGGTATGGGCATTGTATTCGCCGGACTTCAAAAGCGATGTCGCGGTGACGTTGTCTTCGATCGAATCGATCTCGATGCGCGCCAGTTTCGGCTTCGGTCCGAAGAAGTTCTCATTCGGTTCGAACACCAGCTTGCCGGCATCGAGATCGATGCTGGTCAGCTTGAACGGGCCGGAATAGACGGCATCGCTCGTCGGCATGTACCAGTCGGCGACTTCCTCGCCGTCTTCGCCGCGCGACTGCGAGGCCTTGGTGATCGGCGCGATATGGTTGCCAAGGCGCATGAAGAAGATCGGATCGGCTTCAGACAGGGTGACGACAACCGTGGCTTCGTCGGGTGTGGCAATGCCGGAAATTTCCTTGGCCTTGCCGGCGCCGACTTCTGCATAGCCTGCGACCTTGCTCAGCACCTGGTCGGCGCGCTGGTTCTTGGTGTTCGGCATGGCCGAAACGTTCCAGGAGCCCTTGACGTCTTCGGCAGTGATCTTGCTGCCGTCCGAGAACACAGCCTTCGGGTCGATCTTGAAGGTCCAGGTCTTGTTGTCGGCGGCCGGTTCCCAGCTTGTAAAGACGTAAGGGTGCAAATCGCCCTTGCTGTCGAAATACATCGGTGATGCCCACCAAGCGGAATTCCAGCGATACGGTACGCCGCCGCCGCGCAACGGCGACCAGTCCTGGTTGAAGGCAGGGTTCGCAACTTTGAGCACCTGACCTTCCTGAGCCGTGACAATGCGGGCGTTAAGGCCGAACAGGCTGAGAGCCACGCTGGTGCCGAGGCCAAGTTTCAGGGCGTTGCGGCGCGTAATCTGCGGCTGCGACGCGCCAGCTTCATTGTTTTGATTAGACATCTGATCCTCCAATAGATGCTGTCATCGCGCCCTCCTTCTGCCGGTTCCGGACAGCTTGCCGCGCCATGATGAGGCCGGACACTGGATCGTTATTGTAAATATGTCAACATTAATTCTCGGTCATATTCACTTTGCTCGCGCGATCGGAAATAAAACATATATTTTTCAATGATATAATTTTCATCTGTAATTTTGGATGTCCATTTTTTCTTGACAACTTGTCATGATTGCGGAAGAAGCAGGAGAATGACGGCGGCCAAATGGCCGGATGCGCGCGGAGGAGTTTGCGGAAATGACGATTCACAGGATCACCGGCGTCTATAGCGCCGCCACGACGCCGCTCAACGTTGACGACACGCCCGATCTTGGCCTGTTCACCGCCCATTGCCAGCAGCTTTTGAGCGAAGGCTGTCATGGTGTGGCATTGCTGGGCACGACCGGCGAGGCCAATTCCTTTTCGTCCACGGAGCGCCGCGACATTCTCGAGGCGGCGTTGAAGGCTGGCATATCCGGCGATCAACTGATGCCCGGTACCGGCGTTGCCGCCATTCCGGAGACGGTCGAGCTGACGCGGCATGCGCTGTCGGTCGGTGTTAGGAGCGTCGTCATGCTGCCGCCCTTCTACTACAAAGGCATATCGGACGACGGCCTGTTTGCCGCCTATGCCCGCATCATCGAAACGATCGCCGACGACCGGCTGCAGGTCGTGCTCTATCACATTCCCCAGGTTTCCGGCATTCCGCTGACCCTGCCGCTGATCCGCCGGTTGATCGAGGCGTTTCCCGATACAGTGGTCGGTATCAAGGATTCAGCTGGTGATTTCGCCAATATGGAAGCGCTTCTCGCCGCATTCCCGGGCTTTTCGGTGCTTGCAGGTGCTGATCCTCTGCTCTTGCCGCTGATTAAGGCCGGCGGCGCAGGCTGCATTACTGCAACATCCAACCTGGTCGCAAACTCGCTGCGCACGGTCTACGACCATGGCAACGATCCGGCCCGCGCGGCCGAGGTCGAGGCGGCTCAGGCGCGCATCAATGCCTATCGCTCGCTGTCCAATGCCTACGTCCAGATCCCGACGATCAAGGCGATGGTCGGCCTTAAGAATGGCAACGCAGCCTGGGCACGGCCGCGCCCGCCGCTGATGGCGCTGAGCGCTGCCGATCAGGCAGATCTCGCGGTGAAGTTTGCGCAATTGCCATAAAGGGAGTGAGCCATGACATCCGGTTCCGGGCTGAAACCTGAGCAAATTCCGCCGCTTATGAATGGTGCTATCCAGCCTCACGCGGCGGAGAAACACCGTTTCGATGCCTTTCTGCCGTCGCCTTGTGTGCAGAACCATGCCGCCAATCTCGCCTTCCTTCCCGATGGCACGCTGACCTGCGTCTGGTTTGGCGGCACGATGGAGGGCATGGGCGATATCTCCATTTACATGTCGCGGCTGGCAGCCGGATCTGAGGTGTGGTCGGTGCCGGAGAAAATGTCGGACGATCCACAGAAATCCGAACAGAACCCGCTGGTCTTTACGGCGCCGGATGGCAAGGTCTGGCTGATCTTCACGTCGCAGACCTCGGGGAACCAGGATGGCGCCATCGTCAAGCGGCGGATTTCCGCAGATGGCGGGCGCACATTCGGCTCCGTTGAGGTTCTCTGCGATACTCCCGGCACATTCGTGCGTCAGCCGATCGTCGTCAACACGAAGGGTGAGTGGTTGTTGCCGGTGTTCCGCTGCATTGGCCTGCCCGGCCAGCGCTGGACCGGCGACGCCGATACGGCCGCGGTTTTGCTCTCGCAGGATGCCGGGTCAAGCTGGCAGATGATCGATCTGCCCGGCAGCGTCGGCGCCGTCCATATGAACATCGTCCCGCGTGGTAACAGGCGCATGGTGGCTTTTTTCCGCAATCGGTTTGCCACGCAGATCCTGCGCAGCCATTCCGAGGATGACGGCGTTACCTGGAGCGAACCGGTTTCAACCGGCCTTCCCAACAACAATTCATCGATCCAGGCCATTGCCCTCAAGGATGGCCGGATTGCAATAATCTATAATCATTCCAATGCCCTGACATCCAGCGATCGGCGCCATTCTCTCTACGATGAGATCGAGGCGGAGGAGGGCGCGTCCGCCGTGACGGCGGAGACAGTGTCTGCTGCCGATGGCAGGCAGAAGGCGATCTGGGGCGTTCCCCGGGCGCCGATGAGCCTTGTCTCTTCCAGTGATGGTGGAGAGACTTTTGGCAATCCTGCTCATCTGGAAACCGGCGACGGCTATTGTCTCACCAACAATTCCAAGGATGCCCTCAATCGCGAATACTCCTACCCTTCAATCGCCGAAGGGCCGGATGGCGCGCTCCATATCGCCTATACCTATTATCGCCGGGCGATCAAATATGTGCGGCTGGTGCCCGGTTACGGTTTCTGAAGGCCTCCTGCGCGCCTAAGGCAGGGATTTCCTGCTGCTGTGAAGCAGTAATTTTTACAACTGTGAAAATCGGACGCCAATCGAACAGAAAACGGGCGGATATGCATCTTTTTCCCGGTTCCCATCCCGATCTGTGCGGGGTTTTTTAAATTATTTACAAGACATCTCCCCCGGTTTCAGCCGGAACCATCCCGGGACTTCTGAATTCTTTGATGAGCTTAAAAGTTCGGAGAACCCTAGTTTCATCAATAGAAAGAGTTAGTTGTTCTAAACCAAACTGTGGGATTGAGAGGCGGCGGCGATAAAACAGGGCTTCGATGCGCCTTTGGTCTTGCCAAGAAAGGTAGTTTTATATAACAAATTTACATGTTGGTTGCGATCCTCGATGGATGTGGCGACGAAACAACGAGGACATGTCCATGACTAGCTTGAGCGCACCCATCACGATCATCCGCCCGGATATCATCGAGTTTGGCGTCGGTGTGGCGGATAGACTTGGAAAATGGGCTGACGACCGAGGATTTGGACGTATTCTCGTTGTGTCGGATGCCTTCAATGCATCCCGCGTCGATATCCTTGAGCTGCCGGGGAATGTCACCATTTTTTCACAGGTAAAGCCCGAGCCGGATGCCGACAATCTTGATCTCGTGCTGGCAGCAGCCGATGCGGTGCAGGCTGATCTGATCGTTGGCTTCGGCGGCGGTAGCGCCATGGACCTGGCCAAGTTGGTTTCGGTGCTGTCCGGTTCTACGCAAACGTTGCGCGACGTGGTCGGCGCAGGCAAGGTAGCGGGACGCCGCCGCGTTGGGCTGGCACAGGTGCCGACCACGTCCGGGACCGGCAGCGAAGCCGGTATTCGTGCCCTGGTCACAGATCCGGCAACGCAGGCAAAGCTGGCGGTGGAAAGCATCCATATGCTTGCCGATATCGCCGTCATCGATCCCAGCCTGACCTTCACCGTGCCTAGTGCGACGACCGCAGCGACTGGCGTCGATGCCATGGCCCATTGTGTCGAGGCTTTTACCAATCGCAAGGCGCATCCGATGATCGACCTCTACGCCCTCGAAGGCGTGCGCCTCGTCGGCCGTTATCTTGGGCGTGCGGTTGCCGATGGTTCGGATGCCGAGGCGCGGGCAGGATTGTCGCTCGCCTCGCTTTATGGCGGTTTCTGCCTCGGCCCGGTCAATACTGCCGGCGGCCACGCGCTCGCCTATCCGCTTGGGACCCGCTGGCATGTGGCGCATGGTGCCGCCAATGCCCTGATCTTTCCACATGTGCTGGCTTTCAACACGCCATCGGCTGCAGAAAAGACGGCGATGGTGATTGCAGCGCTCGATCTGAAGGCCGGCGCCGATCAGGCCTCGGTTTTCGATGCGGCTTTCGGTTTCTGCGCCGGGCTCGGCATCGAGATGCGGCTCTCGGCCTTGGGCGTACCCGAGGCGGATCTCGGCGTCATGGCCGATGATGCCTTTGCCATCCGCCGCCTGCTCGACAACAATCCGCGCGATCTTGCGCGCGCCGACATTCTGTCGATCTATCAAGCCGCCTATTGATTGGAAATATCCTGCCACGGGAGATCCGCAGTGCAGGGACGGCCTGAGCGCCGCACGGAGGACCGAACATGAGCACATCGCGCGTAGCTGTCACGCTGGGAGATCCGGCAGGCGTTGGCCCGGAGGTCATCGTCAAGGCACTGGCTGCACTTCCCGAAACGGATCGGGCGAACTTCGTCGTCGTCGGCAATATCGAGGCGCTGGAGCGGGCGAACCGGGTGACGGGGACGGAATTGCATTTTTCAACCTCCCCGGCTGCAGGCACGATCGCCGTCGAGGAGGTTGTGATCGATGGTAAGCTGCCGGAGATCGGCAAGGTCAGTCCGGTCGCCGGTGATGCCTCGGTGCGCTATATCAAACGCGCAGTCGAGCTGGCACTGTCCGGCGCAGTCGATTGCATTGTCACGGCGCCGATCAACAAGGAAGCGATGAACCTCGCCGGCCATCATTTCGACGGCCATACCGGCCTTCTCGCCCATCTGACCGGGTCGAAAAGCTCCTTCATGCTTCTGGCGTCCGAGCGTCTGAACACCATCCATGTCTCCACGCATGTCTCGCTGCGCACCGCCATCGAACGGGCGACCGTCGAACGGGTGCTGGCAACGATCGAGGCGGGGCACCGGCATTTCCTGCGTCTCGGCCGCAAGGCGCGTATAGCGGTCGCCGGTATCAATCCGCACTGCGGCGAGGGCGGCCTGTTCGGCGATGAGGACACGAAATTCCTGGCGCCGGCCGTCGAACTGGCGCAGGCCAGGGGTATCGATGTCGTTGGCCCGATTTCCGCCGATACCGTCTATGCCCGCGCCTATGGCGGCGCCTTCGATCTCGTCGTGGCGCAATATCATGACCAGGGGCATATCCCGATCAAGCTGGTGGCCTTCGAGACCGCCGTCAACGTTTCCCTCGGCCTGCCGATCGACCGGGTATCGGTCGATCACGGAACCGCCTTCGACATTGCTGGGACCGGCAAGGCCAATCACGTCAATATGCTGTCGGCGATCGACTATGCGCGACTGGTGGCGCGGTCGCCAAGGGCTGTCCCCGCCGCTTGATGCGAGGGCTGGCCTTAGTTCTGATCAAAAAAATCGCTGCGGATTTCACGGCGGATCAGCTTCAGCGAGCGGTCTGGCTGGATCTTATAGGTCTCATAGGCCACCCC
This sequence comes from Hyphomicrobiales bacterium, assembly GCA_900473045.1. Lineage (GTDB taxonomy): Bacteria > Pseudomonadota > Alphaproteobacteria > Rhizobiales > Rhizobiaceae > Pararhizobium. The sequence goes on along the minus strand of UCKS01000006.1, from coordinate 25,926 downwards.
GGTCACCGTGCGGAATGAATTGTGCACGACGCTGCCGATCGGTGATTTCGTCAGTTTCGTGCGCGGCTGGCCGCCGTAGGTGATGCTGCCGGGGATCGGCTCGACATCCGGCGTTGTGCACGAGGCCAGCATCAGCAAGACTGCACTGAGGAAAACGAGAGATTTCATCGAACCTACTCCGCAAGGATGTCTATCGACAGCATGTAATGTGAACGCTGGTGCTTTCAAGTTTGGCCGGCATTGCGTTTCGTTCCATGGTCGGAGCCTGAAGACCCTTCAAGGCCGGCCGGTTCTATTTGGCTTCCGGGACCTTCTTCAGCTTGACGCTGAGCGCGGCAATGCAAAGCGCAATGGCAGGCGTATGGGCAGTGAAATACGGGCCGTCGTCGATCTTGGCGGTTCCACCTTGTGAATCCCAGCTGACCCCGCCGATGCAACCGGGTGCAAGGCTTTGCGCCAGAAGATAGGCGTCATCGAGCCCGGCGGTAAAAGCGGGCAGACTGCTTTCGTCACCATTGTTGGGGTAGAGCCAAACGACGTTTCGTTCCTGTTCGCTGCCATTCTCCTTGTCCGTCTTCTCATGGCGCTTGTAACCCATGACGATCCCGATGGAGATATCGAGTTCCTTGCTCGGCTCCTTGGCGTTCTGGAGTTGCAGGATCAAATCGGAAATTGCCATTATCGGAACTCAGTGCTTCATTTCAATATCGCTCTAAGTAAACCGGTACCGGCGCGCAATCAATATCAATGCAATCAATCAGTGGTCTGGTCCGCACGGTTCGTGCCGAGGCGGCAGGAGGCCCGCTTGCCAGAAGGTATGCCCGTCACGCCCTGAATGTCGTGGGCGCGCCGCTGGGCCGCCTGCGAGGCGGTGCCAGCCACCGGGCAAGCGTCTTAATGTTTCGGTCTGTCCGGGCTTGAGACGGGAAAGACGAAATGAAGCTGACCCGACTTGATCGAGGCGCGTTCGATCAATGCCTTGTGCTCTTCCCGCATGGCCTGAGACCGTTCCCGGAACGCCCTCGAACGCGCCAGCACTGCCTGCGTCCGCGCCGTAACTTCATCAACATGGCTCATGTCTTGCCTCAACGGTTGTCCGGTGGAGTGAGCTTGCCAAGCAAAGACACAACGCCTACTTGGCCTGCACAGTTCCATATGTTCACTTTATGTTCTATTTTCGGCTGAGAGTCAAGGCGAGAGCGGCGCTGAGCCATGCGCTCTATTCTGAATAAGAAGGATTGCGTCACCAGGAGAAAAATGGTGCCCGGAGGCGGATTTGAACCACCGACACGCGGATTTTCAATCCCGTGCTATCGCTGGTTGTTCAATACCTTCTGACGGAAAAACTGTCAAACCTGATGCTGGAAAACAATCACTTAGCGGCGATTTGTCAAACGATCGCAACCCCGTCGATGTAGCCGCAGAATGGCTTGCGGCCCATCGGAGCGAGTGCACTGGTGCCCTCATTCCGCAGGTGCGAGTGCGTTTTTCCCTCACCAATCTTGAAGCTATCGAAGCCCTGAAGCGTTCGCATGTGCTCCGCATGGCGAGGGCTATGTGATGGGCAAGAACTCAGCACTCCGTCGCAAGATCGCGAAAAAGCAAGCGGCCGTCGCTGCGATCAACCTGGACAACGCCAAGCCACACCAAATGGCGGCCTTGCTTGCCGAGCGGGAAAAGCTAATCGCGAACGCTCAGAAACGTCTCCCGAAAGACAAAGCCGCCTTGTTGGCGCGTCAGAGAGAAGGTGGCCGTGAGTGATAATTTCACCCGGTTCCGCATGACATGGCTTGATCAGATATGGGCCGATAGGGAGCTTACTGCTACCACTCGGGATATTGCTATGCGGATCAGCAGCCGGTTCAATCGGAAGCGCTACATAGAGAGCGGCGCGTGTTCGGCGTGGCCGTCCTATGACACCCTAGCCAATGAAGGTGGGGTGTCCAGTAAGACTGTTCAGCGCGCTGTGATGCTACTCAAGCAGCGCGGTCATCTGGTGACAAAGGGTGTCGGCGGGCGGCACTGCTCCCTCACTTATTACGCGATTGTGAAGGGTGCTCAATCCACCGAAGATAGCAACAATGACACGGAAAAACGAGGACACCCATGTCCACCTTTAGATGTCACGCGTGACAACCGTGACGTAAAGGTGGACATCTCAGTCCCTAAAGGTGGACATTTGAAGCCCCGAAAGGTGGACACCCATGTCCTACAAACCTCTTTGAATAAAATCCCTGATGAAATCCTTGAGGATGCGCGCGAACCTGTGGAAGCCTCACCAGCGCGGTCGCCTGTCGGCGTCATCGTTCTTTCGATCCTTGCCGGTGGACCGGCAAGGCTTCCCCCGCTGCCACCGTTCATGCGTGGCAAGGAAGCGATGTTTCCCGAACTGGTGATGGATCATCAGGCAGAACACGGCTGGCCTGACCTGCATGCCCGATGCCAAGACCAGTCCTTACGGAGCGAGGCGTTAGCAAGATTGGCTCTGGAGATGGAGCCTGTGGCCTCGGATGGTGAGCAATGGCAGGCATGGAAGGCTGAGTATCGACGGAGAGGCTGGCCTATGCCCGTTCCACTCGACGGCCTTGCCTGCTTCCCTGAAGGCGGGCCGATGAAGCTCGATGCGTTCCTGTCGAAGGTCATTCGATCGAAGATCGACAGTGCTGTTGAAGGATCGAAGAACGTTGTTCGGATTGGTGCCGGTCGCTGATCTGATGACGTCGGCCGAACCGACGCCACGGATCGAGGGGCGGGGGGGGTGGTCTGGATCTTTCCACTCTTCCTAGGGACCGGCGGGGGGAGGAACGCTCGGTAATTTTTCGAATTGAGATGATTTTTTGTTTGAATTCAATTTGTTAGGTCGGTTTCTGCTGTCCGCAGTTGTCTAATTCCCGCAAACATTTTTCTGCGGCATAAAATCGGGATGAAGATTTGGCCCTTTTCCCGCTCCGCTCCGACCGAAAACCGCGACAGTTCCGTGTCGGCTCCCGACGCCGTGATGGAAGCCTTGTGGACCGGCAGCGCGTCCGGTGCCTCGGCGCTGTCGGGCGCATCGGCCTTGCGGGTTCCCGCTGTTGCCGCCGCCGTCCGCGTGATCTCCGAAGCTGCGGCCACGCTGTACATCCGAGTGATGGAGCGTGCCGAGGACGGCACGGAAACCGAGGATAAAAATCATGCTGTCGGCGTCCTGTTGCGTGGTGATGTCAACAGCTGGACCGGCGGTTTTGAGTTGGTGCGCGACCTCACAGCCGACGCCCTGACGCGCGATTGGGGCGGCATGGCATGGGTCAACCGCATCGGCGGCGAGATCCGCGAAGTCATCCGCTACTCGACCGCAATCACAGTCGCTTACGACACCTGGTCGGGTGAGCCGACCTATCGCTTCGACGGCCGGATCATGGACAGCGCCAACATCATCCACGTGCGCGGGCCGTTCGACCGCTGCCCTCTGACCCTTGCCGCCGATGCGATTGGGGTTGCGAAAGAGATGGAACGGCACGCCGGAAGCCTGTTCAAGAATGCGGCCCGGCCGGGTGGCGTCCTCGAAACCAGCAAGCCCCTTGGTGACGAGGGCGTCAAAAAGATGCTCAAGGGCTGGAAGGCATCTCAGGAAGGTTCCGCAAATGCGGGCAAAACGCCTATCCTGTGGGATGGAACGACCTTCAAGCAGATGTCCCTCAACAGTGTGGACAGCCAATTCCTTGAGCTGCGGACTTTCCAAATCCTCGAAATCGCCCGCGCCTTCCGCGTCCCGCCGTCGATGCTTTTCGAGCTTGACCGCGCCACCTGGTCGAACTCCGAGCAGATGGGTTTCGAGTTCCTGACCTACACCCTTGAGCCGTGGCTGCGCGCGCTCGAAGCTGCCCTGTCCCGCGTGCTGTTTTCACGTGAGGAGCGGGCTCGCTTCCGCATCGTGTTCGACCGCGATGACCTCACACGCGCCGACCTGACGGCCCGCGCCACGGCGATTTCCAGCCTGATAAGCGCCAAGGTCATCAACCCGAACGAAGGCCGCAGCTGGCTCGACCTCGCGCCATACGCTGGCGGCGAAGAGTTTTCCAATCCTCACATCAACACCGACGCTTCTGGTATCGGCCACAATGGCGGCCTGGCGCTCGACGACGACAAAACGGGAGACGCCGAAAATGGATCTGAGTGACGTTCTCGCCAACGTGGCGGATCAGGATCGCGGCCGGGAATTGGCAATCGTCAATCCTTGGACCGGCGAAATCACCGATATGAAATTCTGGATTGCCGGTCCGGACAGCGACACCCAGCGCCGTGCCCGCATCGAGATGATGGACGAACTGGCGGACGCGGCCGGATCTGACGGCAAGGTATCCTCCGAAGTCCGCGAAGCCGCCCGGTTGACGTGCCTGGCGAAGTGCGTGTTGCGCTGGGATGTTTCAGAGGGTGGTCGCCAGCTGCCATTCTCGCAGAAGAACATCGTTCGCGTGTTTCGTGCCGGTGCCTGGATACAGGCGCAGGTCGATGGCTTTGCCGGTGACCGCGCGCAGTTCGGTTCGGAGGCCTGACCATGGATCACCATGATATTTCCTTCCGGTTTGCACCTTCCGAGGACACTGCAGAATTCTCCGGTTACGCCGCGATCTGGGGCGAGCGTAATGCGCATAACGAAATCATTCAGCGTGGGGCCTTCGCGAAAAGCATTGCCGATCACCGCACGGCGGGCACTCGGCCTGTCATGTTGTATTCGCACCGTTCGGCCGAAATCATCGGAGTTTGGGATGAGGTCCGCGAAGATGACAAAGGTCTTTTCGTTCGCGGCCATCTCCTCACGGAAATCATCGAAGGCAAGAATGCCCATGTCCGGATGAAGTCCGGTGCGGTCTCCGGGCTGTCCATTGGCTTCCGCGTCTATCCCGGTGGCGAAAAGCGCAGTGCCGGTATCCGGTATCTCACCTCGATCGATCTCGCTGAAATTTCAGTCGTGGGTTCGCCGTCCGCTGGCGGTGCCCGCATCAACTCTGTTCGCAACAACGGCCGCTCTACCGAGAGCGCAGCGGCCTTCATCGACGCTTGCCGGAAGGCAACTCGCGCTCTCACAGCAAAAGGAAAGTGACCATGAAACACGCCGCCCTCGCTTGCGCCGCCGCAAGCCTGATGATGTCCAGCCGCATGCATCCGCTGGAGACTCGTGCCGAGCCGGAGGACGATCCCTTGCTCGCCGCAACCGCCGCAGTCGAAGAGATCCGTGCTGGCTTTACCGAATATCGGACTGGCGCCGACGCCACGATTGCCGAGTTGCGCGCAACGATCAACGGCCTCGAAACCCGAATGAACCGTCCTGGCGGCGGTGGCAGTGGCCCTGTCGAAATTACCATCGAGCGCCGCGCCTTCTCCAATTTCCTCCGCCTGGGCGAACAGCGGATGGACGCTGAAGAGGTTCGCGCCCTGATCGTGGGTGACGACACCAAGGGCGGATATCTTGCGCCTGCTGAATTTCAGGCGGAAGTGATCAAGGGCATCGTGGAAATCTCCCCGATCCGCCAGGCTGTTCGCGTCGGCTCGACCTCGGCCGGTTCCGTCATCCTGCCGAAACTGACCGGCCGCCCGACCGCCAGCTGGGTCGGCGAGGACGAGGAACGCGACGAAACGACCATGACCTATGGTCAGCTGGAAATTCCGGTTCACGAACTGGCCTGCTACATCGATGTGTCGAACCGTCTTCTCGAAGACTCCGCAATCAACGTTGAAAGCGAAGTGGCCTCCGAAGTAGCGCAGGAATTCGCCCTGAAGGAAGGCTCAGCCTTCTCGAATGGCGATGGCGCGAAAAAGCCAGTCGGTCTGCAGAAGGTTCCCGGTATTATCGAAGTGGTCAACGGCCACGCTACCAACCTCAATGCTGATAAGCTGATCAGCCTGATGTACGCCATGCCGGCGGTCTATCGAAACAACGGCTCCTGGTTGATGAATGGCACTACCCTCGGCCTCGTTCGCACGATGAAGGATGGTCAGGGCAACTACATCTGGCAGCCGGGCCTTCAGGCAGGCCAGCCGTCCACGCTGCTCGGCCGTCCGGTCATCGAAGATCCGACCATGCCAGACATCGCCAACGGCACATTCCCGATCATGTACGGGGATTTCTCCAAGGCCTACCGGATCTACGACCGCGTCGGCATGTCGATCCTTCGTGATCCCTATACGCAGGCAACCAAGGGCCTTGTTCGCTTCCACGCGCGCCGTCGCGTCGGCGGTGGCCCGGTCCTGATCGAAGCGCTCCGCAAGCTGAAGATGGCTGCATAGCTTGCCAAGTTGGCGAAGCTTTCGCCAATCTGGCGAACCCTGAATTTCAAGTCGCAAAGCTGGCGACTTGATCCCCTCAACCGGAGAATTTCATCATGCGTGACATCGTACACAATATCGGAGTGGTGCAGAGCATCGCCCCGGCCGACCTCGCAGCCAGCACTACCGGCACCTCCATCGATCTGCTCGGCTTTGACAGCGTTGCATTCGTCGCCACGACCGGCGTCCGCACCGCATCCGGTGCCTTCGTCCTGTCGCTTGAAGAAAGCGACGACAACGCGACCTTTGCCGCCGTGGATGCCGACCACTATCAGGCGCCTTTCGCCGGCAACCTTGCCGCCAACAGCACCGCCAAGGTCGGCTATCGCGGCTTCAAGCGTTACGTGCGGCCAGTCCTCACCAAGGGCAGCGGCACGTCGATCTTCGCCAGCGTCATCGCCATCAAGGGCAACGCCGCCGATAAGCCGGTCGCCTGATCATGAAAAAACCGAAAGCAAGATCGAAGAAGGAAAAGATCGAAGAGCTTGAAGCGGTCGTTCTGGCGCTTAGGGCCTCCCTCGAAAATCTCCGTTTTTCTCACAATGAACTGGCACTCGCTTTCGGGGTGATGACGGTCGCCATCAGAGGGCTTCAGAAGTAGCCATGCCAATCAAAGCGCCTCGCATTTGCAGCTGCGGCAAGGTCGTTCCCTCGGGAGCGGTCTGCGAATGCGAGGCGCGCCGCAATCGGGAACGCAAGGAACGCTTTGACAAGAAGCGCCCTACGGCCCGCCAGCGGGGCTACACGGCGGAATGGGAGCGAGAGGCAAAAGCTTTCCTCTCCGAACCCGGCAAGAGCCACTGCGCCCGTTGTGGCGACCCGGCAACCGTCGTCATGCACATCAAGTCCATTCGCGCCCGTCCGGATCTCCGCATGGTGCGCTCTAACTGGCGGCCTGGTTGCCAGCGCTGCAACGCAAAAGAAGCCGCGCAAGAGCGGCAGGAAAGGTAACCATCATGACCCTTTACGCTACTGCCGGGATGAAACTGTTCATCGGCTCGGCGCAGGAACAGAAGAGCACCAATTTCGTCGCGGCCGATTTTGCTGCTGAGGACTGGGAAGAGATCGGCAGCCTCGAAAACCTTGGTTCGCTCGGCGATACCGCCAAGGCGATTACGCAGGAAATCATCGGCGAGGGTCGCGACAAGGTGCTGAAGGGCACGCGCTCGGCCGGTAACTTGGAAATCGTAGCCGCGATCAACAACGCCGATCTCGGCCAAGTGGCGGCCATTGCGGCCGAAAAGACGCCGTTCGACTACGCCTTCAAGCTGGAGATGAACGACAAGCCTGCGGCGGGTGCCAGCCCGAAAAACAGCCAGCGTTTGTTCATCGCCAAGGTCATGTCTGCCAGCGAGCAGTACGACACGGCCAACAGCGTGATGAAGCGGAACTTCTCTCTGGCCGTCAACAGCAACGTGGTCTTTGTCGCTGCCTCGGCAACCTAATCCCTGAAAGGCGGCTCTTGCCATGATCGTCACCATTGCGGAGATGAAGGAACATTTGAACATCACGGCCGACCTCGGCACGGCCGATGATGCCTTGATCGGTCGCATGGTTTCGGCGGCGCAAGGCCATGTCGAGCGCCTTCTCGGCTACCAGATCGAACCGAAGTATCCACCGGCGGGAGAACCGCCGGTTTCGACGGTTCCGGCCGAACTGGTGGAAGCCGTCTGCCAACTGGCGGGGCACTGGTACGAGAACCGTGAGGCGACCCTTGTGGGTGTCTCGGCGCAGGAGCTGCCGTTCGGTGTGTGGGAAATCGTCCGTGAGTACCGGGAGTATAGCTTCGATGTCTGACGATGGCGGCCTGTCCCGTATTCAGCAGCGCATGGCGATGATCCCCAAGCGGGTTCGCGAGGCGGTTAAGCCTGCGCTCAAGAAATCCGGTGACGAAATGGCCGCCGTGATGAAGCTCTATGCCGCGTCCAGCAAAGACAGCGGCGCACTGATCGAAAGCATAGAGGTTACCGAGGCGGGGCAATCGACCCCGCCATATTCCCAGCCGGGCGGCTCTACCGTGGTGCCGGAAAACTCGGTCGCCGTGACGGCCGGGAATGCCGATGTCCGCTATCCGCACCTGGTCGAATACGGCACGGCAAAAGCGCCGGCGCAACCGTTCTTCTGGCCCGCCGTCCGCACTGTCGGCAAGCGAGAACGGAACCGTATCAAGCGCGCGATCGCTAAAGCCGTCCGCGATACCTGGGGGAAAAGATGAGCCCGGAAACCATCGTTCAAAAAGCCATCGTTGCCCGGCTTGTCATCAGCCCTGCCGTCACGGATCTGGTGCCAGTACGCTCCATCCTTGATCGAAACCAGCGGCCGGTTCCAAACCCTTCCATCGTCATTGGCGAGGGGTTGAGCCGTGACGAGGGCAACAGCATCAAGCGCAGCCTGACGCGTGTCTATTCCGAACTGCATGTCTGGAAAAAGGAAGAGAGCCTTACCGGCGTCAAGCAGATTGCAGGTGAGATCCGCACCGCCCTGAAGCAATCCCGCCTGGCGCTCGATGCCGGGTTTCACTGTGTCGATGCCTTTGTCTCGGCTACGCGGTTCATGCGCGACCCGGATGGAGTGACCAGCCACGCGGTCGTTACCGTCGAAACCATCGTCGAGGAGGCAGCATGAAAGCCGGGAAACTCGACCGCATCATCACCGTGCAGCGATCCAGCTATGTCGTCGATGAATCCGGCGTGCCGGTTTATACCTGGCTCGATCTCGCGACGTTGCGCGCGGAACTCGTCCAGGCCAGCACTGAAGAATTCATTCGGGCCTATGGGGCCAGTGACGAGACCGTCATCATCTTCCGCACCCGGTTCTTTGACGGCATCGATACCGCCGACCGTGTCGTCTATCGCGGGGCGTTCCACAACATCAAAGAGATCAAGGAAATCGGCCGTCGCGACGGTCTGGAGATCCGCACGCTTGGCATGGGTGCATCATGAGCACGCGCGGCCGGAAGGCAGAGCTGCAGGTTATCGAGGGTGGATTGAAATCGGAGCCGGAAATTCCCGCTCACATTCCAGATGGGATGCGCAGCGAATGGCTTTCGGTTGTTGCCGATCTCAGGGAACGCCAGGTTTTGAACGAGGCGATGTTCGGCTCGATTGATTCCTACGTGCTGGCAATGTGGAACATGCGCCAAGCGCAGGAGGCGCTCGACAAGCACGGCGCGCTGATCGATGCGGGCAAGGGCATTCTCAAAGTCAATCCAGCGTCCAGCATGCTCGGCAAGGCTCAATCGACCATGTTGCGTCTGGCGGCCGAACTCGGCCTGACACCGGCATCCCGTTCGCGCAGCAAGATGAAGGGCGGCGATGGCCGCCGTGATCCAGATGAGGGAGACCTGTTCCGTGACCTCATGGATATTTGACGATTCCGAAATTCCCGATCCGTTCGGGTATGGCGAGCGCGCAGTGAAGTTTCTGCGCATCCTTAAGCACCCGAAATCCACCCGTGACGATAAGGCGTTTCAACTCGATCCGTGGCAGGAGCGTATCGTTCGGGCAATCTATGGGCCGCGTCATCCAGACAAGCGGCGTATCGTTCGCACCGTGGCGATGATGCTGCCACGCGGGAACCGGAAAACCTCCCTCGGCGCGGCGCTAGCGCTGTTGCACACGGTAGGGCCGGAAAGCACACTTGGCGGTGAATGCATGGTTGCGGCCTCCGACCGCTCGCAGGCCCGCATCGCCTATGCCGAGGCCTACAGCATCATCGAAGCGGAGGCGCGCTTTGAAGGAAAGCTTCGCCTGACGGATTCAAAGAACCGTATCCAGAACGAAAAAACGAAAGCGTTCTTTGAAGCGATCTCGGCCGACGCCAGAACCGCCCACGGTCATACGCCAGTCTTTGCGCTGGTGGATGAGCTGCACGCGTGGCCGAAACGCGATCTGTGGGAGGCTATCAAGAGCGGTCTGATCAAGGTTCCCAACTCCCTCCTGATGGTCATCAGCACGGCCGGGCGGGGCCAAGAGAATGTCGCCTATGAGTTCTATGACTATGCCCGCAAGGTAGCGCGTGGCGAAGTCATTGATGAGACCTGGCTGCCTATTCTGTTTGAAGCGCCGAGAGACGCGGACTGGCGCGACGAGGCGCTATGGCATCAGGTCAATCCCGGCCTTGCTCACGGCTATCCCGATATCGATGGTCTGCGCCAGTTGGCGCGGGAGGCGGCTGAAATCCCTTCCGAGCGGGATTCATTCCGCCAGCTTAATCTGAATATCTGGCTCGACCAGACCGCCAGCCCGTTCGTCGACATGATGGTTTATGACGAGGGCTCGGCCGCCGTGGATCTCGACGACCTCGAAGGCAAGCCTTGCTGGCTCGGCGTCGATCTCTCTTCCACGTCCGACCTGACAACAGTCGTTGCTGCCTGGCGCGATGGCGAGGACGGTTTTGTGGTCCATCCCATGTTCTTCTGCCCGGCCGATAACCTGCGCGGCAAGGCGGATCGCGAAGGTGTTCCTTATCCGCTCTGGGAAGAGCAGGAATTCATAATTCCGACGCCGGGCAATGTCGTCGATTATCGCGCCGTCGAAGATCATATCCGCGAATTCTGCGCCCGCTTCGAAGTTCGGGAAATCGCCTTCGATCCGCACATGGCCCGCAATATCATGAACAACTTGCTGGAAGATGGTTTCCCAGCCGTGGAGATGAGGCAGGGCTGGGTGACGATGGCGCCAGCCATCAAAGAATTGGAGCGGGCCATTCTCGGCCGTCGCTTCCGCCATGGTGGCAATCCCGTTCTTCGCTGGAACTTCGAAAACATTGCCGTCGAGACCGACAAGGCTGGGAACAAATCCTTCCACAAGGGCAAGAGCAAAAACAAGATCGATGGCGCTGTTGCTGCCGCGATGGCCGTGGCGCGCTGCGCTGCTGGCGACAACGGGCTTTCCACCTACGACACCTTCGAAGGTGACATTGATGATTGGAGCTGTGTCTGATGGCTGATGATGAAGAGCGTCTGGTAATTCTTATGGAGGCGCGCATTCGCGACCTCGAAAAGAACATGGCGAAAGCATCCGGCGTAACCGCCCGAACCTACAGGAGCATGTCGCAAGGCTCAAAAACGGCTACTGCGCAGATGGAGCGCGATATGGTCCGCTCGACGACGCGGATCAATCAGGCTTTGGCGACTGTCACGACAAAGGTGGGGGCCTTCAGCAAGGCGTTTGCCGGCGGCCTGGTGGGCGGTGTCGTCGGCATGGGCGTGGCCGGTATCCTGTCGCAGATCCAGCAAGTCGCCAAAGGCGTTGCCGAGATTGGCGACGAGGCCAAGCAAGCCGGTCTGAGCATTCAGGCGTTTCAGGAGCTGAAGTTTGTAGCCGAGCAAAACCGGGTCGGGGTGGATGCCCTGGTCGATGGCATCAAGGAACTTAATCTTCGCGCCGACGAATTTATCTCAACTGGCTCGGGTTCGGCAGCGGAAGCGATTGGCCGCCTCGGCTATGGAGCCGAGGAACTTCAGCGTAAACTGAAAGACCCATCCGAGCTGTTTACCGAAATTATCGGCAAGCTGCAGCAGCTCGACCGCGCGGCGCAGATCCGTATCGCCGATGAGCTATTCGGCGGCAGCGGCGGCGAGCAGTTCGTGCAACTGATCGAGCAAGGGGAAAAAGGCATCCGCGCGACGATCCGGCAGGCGCACACCCTCGGCAACGTCATGTCGGATGAGCTTGTCACCCGAGCTGACGAACTGGATAAGAAGTTCAACGCTATCACGACCTCAGTTGGCACAGGCCTGAAGACCGCCATTGTGGCGGCGGCTACCGAGCTACAAAATTTCATCGCATCATTCCAAGGCTTCATGCAGGAGTATGAAAGGCGGAAGGCAGCTGCCGAGAACGGCGCGGCAATCGGCGGAATGTACGGCGAGGAGTTCAAGCCGACCGGAGCTAAGACGACACCAAAGACCGGCCGCCTTCCGGCAACACCTCCCTCCCTGCCATCGCAAGATCAGCTGTCGGCCGAGTATCTTAAGAAGTATCGCACCGAGTTGGCTCTCACCAATCAAGAGCGGGCTATTGCAGCGGAATCCGAGAAGATCCTTTCCGATGCTGCATCACGTGGCCTGAAAGTCACTCAGGAACAAGCCGAGGCGCTTGCCCGCGAAAAGGTGGCACGCGACGAGGGCGATGCCGCCGCAAAGAAGCTGGGCGCATCCCGCGAAAAATCAGCCAAGCAGGCCGACACCGAACGGGAGAATATCCGCGAGCTGATTGCGGATCTTGAGGAAGAGCTGCGCATCGTCAATCTTTCCGATGCCGCCAAGCGTGCATCGATAGCATCCCGGCAGGCTGGCGCTGCGGCCACGGATGCCGAGCGCCAGAAGATCGTCGCGCTATCGGAGGCCATCTATCAGGAAGAGGAAGCCAGACAGCGCCAGGTCGATGCGATGGATTTCGGCAAAGACCTGACACGCGGCGCGATCGATGATCTCACGGCCGGTCTCGAAAACAATAAGAGCCTCTGGGAATCCCTTGGTGATGCTGGGGTGAACGCCTTGAAGCGTATCGCAGACACGATGATCGATGACGTGCTCGACAGCATCTTCAAAGTCAACGGGGCGGCCGGAGGTGGCGGCGGGGGCGGCGGCCTCCTCAGTATATTGTTTTCCGGCATCGGGTCATTATTCGGCGGCGGCGCTAAAGCGCCTGGCTTCCTCGATAACGGTTTCGACATCGGTCTGCCGAAATTTGCCAAGGGTGGCGTAGCATCGAGCCCTTCGATCTTCGGTGATGGCCCAACGTCCGAGGCTGCGGTTCCCCTGCCGGATGGGCGGCGCATCCCTGTCGATCTCGGTGGCGCCAGCCGCGATGTGGCTCCGTCCTTCAGCTTTTCACCCTCTTACAACGTCACCGGCAATGGCGAAGATATTGCGGCTCTGCGGCGCCAGATGACACAGGATCGCGCGGATTTTGAAGCGCGAACGCTCAACACGATCCGCAGCGCTAATCAGCGTGGCGTCAAGCTTGGAAAGTTTCGCTGATGTCAATTTCTTACCCTCGCACCGACGTTCTCTCGACCGTTGGCTTTGTCGCCGATGGCTATGAGTTCCGTCTCAACTACCGGCAGGAGCAATCCCGCTCGGCGGGCGGCGTGACGTTCGTCAAAGATTTCGGAAGTCCGCTCTGGTCGCTGAAGGCGACAACGGCGGCGCTTCGCCTCGATGACGCACTCGACTATGAAGCCCTTCTCGAAACGCTGGAAGGCGGCGTTCAGCCTTTTATGGCCTATGATCTTCGTCGGCCGTATCCGAGACAGCATTCGGACGGCGTGTTTTCGGATACCGGCGTTATCTCGACCGTTGGCGCTAACAACAAGTCCATTGCGGTTTCGGGCGTTGATCCGGGGTTTCAGGTCTCACGCGGCGATTATCTCACTATCGATATCGCAGGCGAAAAGAAGCTCCATCAGGTCAGCGAAACGAGGACGGCGAACGCCGGCGGCGTCCTCGCTCTCTTTGAAGTTCGCCCGCACCTTTGGCCCGGCACTCTTGTCGGGCAGCTGGTGCGTTTCAAAAAGCCATCCATCCCCATGACCATGCTGCCTGGCTCCATCGTCAAGACGCCCCTCGGTGGGCTTCACACCAGTATCAGCTTCTCTGCAATGCAGGATGTCCGATGAAGTTGCTGATAGAGTTTCTCAAAAGCACGCTGGACCTCAAGACAGGCCATATGCTTCCAGCTGGCCGCGAACTGCTGTGGCAGTGGTTCACCGATCTAAGCCGCGCCCGCACGTACAATGCGGCCGGGCCGAACCCCATCGCATATGGTGAGATCGAGGCCTATGCCCGGCTTCACCGCTGGCCGCTGCGCCCCGATCACATCACAGCCCTTCGCCAGCTCGATGACGCTTACCTGGAGCATGCCTATGCCAAACGGCAGGGCGCGCCGGAGGGCGTCAAGACGCTTCCACCACTCTCCGAACATCCGATGACGGGCGCGATGTTCGATGCATTGTTTGGGTGATCCCATGGCCTATCTTGATCATTATCTTGAAGCTCGAAACGAACGCTTGCAACAGCGGCACAAAGCCAAGCCGCGGCAGATCATAAAGGGCGCGCGGCGGCAGCACGTTATCAACCGCGTGATGGATATCCTTCGAGATTGGCGATTCAGCCACTTCGAGCATGAGGGCGCTTGCTATGCCGGGCTGCGATCCACGTTATGTCTGGAAGGGCACCGCTGGATACTTGCCGACATGGAAGGCTACGCCTTGGTAGGTGAGGCTTTGCGTCTGATGGGTGCGAAGCGTCCCAGCTGGTTGCAGGGGCAGCCTGAATATACAGAGCGTGATGCCAACTGTTTCTGGTGCAACGGCGAAATGCCCGCCGAGGTCACGGAAGGCGGCCGTAACGACAGGTTCTGTAGCACGGTATGCGCTCACCTGTTTATTGAGGGGCGGGCGATCAGCGAAGAGAGAAAAGGCGATGTGATTGACGCCCGGGCTCGCGCCGTCATCAACCGTGCGAAAAGGAGGCCTCAAACCTGCCAGTGCTGCAAACAGCAGTATGTTCCGTTTGGTGATAAAACTGACCAACGGTTTTGCTCGAAACGATGTGTCGATGATGCCAGGCGGATCTACCAGAGGCGCGCGTGTGAGGCTTGCGGTTCTCCGTTTTCCCCGTTGTCGGCCGAACACCGGTTCTGCTCGCGCGAGTGTGTTGCCTCGATTGAGCGAACCGCTTGCTGCGTCTTTTGTAAAACCGACTTTATGACCAGATCACCTAAGGCGCTCTATTGCAGCTGGCGGTGCACCGTGAACGCCCGGCGCGCTAAAGAGGCGGCCGAAAAGGGGCGCTCGTTTATTGCTGCGGGGGTGGTGCGCATCGTCACATGCGAACACTGCGAACTGCCGTTTGAAGCGAAAACCGCCAAGCCTCGGTACTGCGGTGATAAGTGCAAGCGGGGCGCAGAGCGTCTGCGCCTTAAGCAGCGAACCAAGCCGCCATCAAACGTGATCTATCTGACGGCCGAGATCTTCGATAGCTGGTTTCGGGAGGCGGCGTAGAGTTGCCAAGTTGGCGACTCTACGGGTACGCAGATTTGCAGACCCGAAAGTGTTCCGCACTAGAACGCTTCCGAGGGTCAGCAAATTGGCTGCCCCTAAAACCTTCCAGACGGAAAGGTTAAATGTTCTCGATGGGAACGTTTATGACGTGGCGGTCTGGGCTGCAGGTTTTGCTGCTCGGTCTGTAAAGAGCTTTGCCTGGGCCTCGGTGGCCGCCCTGATCGCCGCGAGATGATCGACGATAGTGCCGAAACAGTAAAGCATCGCGCCGGATACGATCAGCCCGCCACCGATCGTGATGGACCCAATCAACGCGCCAGCGTTGCCTTTGCCTGCGGTGATCAACACCATCAAAAAGAAGAACGCTCCGATGGCAGCTGTGATGCCGCCAAGCCACATTACAATATGATGCATCCAACGCCCCCCTGGTAAGGCGCAAAGTGACATGGCGTGCGCCGGTGTCAAGACGCAAGCAATCACCCTTTGGCGAGGGTGCGCTTGTCATATGGTGGCAAATCAGGCAGCATGTCCGTGGGCGTGAGAACCCGGACCGAGATAGACCGCATATTTCCTTGGCAGGAAAGCTGACGCTTGGCAGCGTTGGCGGCGGTTGAATTGTTGCAGGCTTTCGCTTGCGACAGACGCGCGTGCTTGGCGGCACGGATGCGACCCGACCAATATGGCCGGGGTGCGCCGTTCTGTCCAGAGGGGTAACCCTTAAAAACGTCGCGCAAGTCTCTCGGCTTGTTCTCACCCCCCGGCTGTCGGTCCGTCACCGACGTTGAAAATGTCGCCAGCCGCGACATTTTCGCCGGCCGTGAGAAGCCGGTTCTAAACCGAGAGTGAAGAACATGAAACCTCATGAACGGGGCCACGTGCCCGCTAATAATCAGCGCCTTTTCCGACAAACTATTGAGAACGAAATCGAGCGGCTAATCGCCTTGCTCGATAATGTGGACGGCGATTGCGACTATGAAGATGATCGCGCAGACCTTGAGGACGGCTGCGATGCCGAGCCGCAGGAGTTTGCATCATGGTGATGAAGCTCGAAAAAGCAACGATCGCGGGAGTATACAACTCCGTATTGGCGGCATCTTCTATCTGCCGACTTGCGCAAATTGTGGCCGAAGAGGTTGCAGACAATCTTCCCGCTCAGGTCAAAAGCCATCCGGGCGACCTCTCAGATATGGCGCGGGCTTTGGCTTTGGCGATAACTGAGTTGTCCTTTGTCTCGGAGTTCATGAGCGATTTGGAGTCGCGTGCTCATCGTGGGGAGTTCACTCAATGACCCAGATACCATCCAAGCTTCTTGATTGTGTCGATGAGTTGGACGCGGCTGATGACTTGTTGCAGGCGCTCCTGCTGCTCATCACGGCGCATGTTGAGAGGGCATATGCGACCCCGCTTGCCGCCGTTCTTGCGGAAGCTCAGAACCACGTTCTAAAGGCACGGAACATGTTCGAATAGGAAAATCACTGTCGAGCGTGATATTGTGTCACGCTCGACTCTGTGTTAGTCATGTGACAAATGGAGAGTCCAGTGATGTTGATAAACCCTGATGAGCACCGCTTTACCATGGCCGAGGTCGTTGGCGACTCGACCATTAACGCAACCAACCTCCGGAATTGGATGGCGAGAGACGTCCTAATTGTGGGCCAGAAGCACAAATTAGGGCGCTGGTTATTCTCGATATCTGACATCATTAAGATCCGGGTTGTTCAAAGCCTGACAGCTATGGCGATGATGCCGCCAAACGAGGCTCATAAGATCGCGCATCGTCTCGTCGTTCGCTACAGGGAGCTGGTGACGCCCAACGCGGACGGGACTTATCCCATTGTGAGCGAGCTTCGAATCGGCACGCCAAAGGGGCGGAAGTGCTTCGTTGTGACGGCTGGAAGTGATGGCCCGTTTGGTCACGAAGGAACATTTAGAGATGACGGGGAGGTAGAATTCGACCTGGGCTACAACGATGAAAAATTCACGCTCGAACGGTTTCAAAGCTCGCCATATCTCATGGTCCCGGTTGATGAAATGATTGCTCGCACCGTGATGGATTTTACCCTTCAGGCCATGGACGAAGAGGGCGAAGATTGGGGGAAACTTGGGTTTCCCGCCAACACCAAGGAGAAAAAGGGAAATGCTTACGCGGCGGCAGTGTCTGTCGATGGCATGATCCATCTTTATTCGTTAGCCCCCATTCAGCCCAAAAAGGAGAGCTTCAAAGAGCGTCTAAGTGAAGCGGCCTTAAACGTCCGCTTCGATGACGCCGTGGAAGCCATAAACGCGGTTATTGCGAAAAATCGGGGGTCGAACGATGAAAAATGATCGAACCATTAATCTCAAAGAAATTGCTCATCGATTGGGTTGCAGCACGAGAACCGTCCGTCGTTTGCACAGAGCTGAAAAAATAAAGACGTTCAAAGCTGGTGACAATACGTCCCCGATCAAGATGCGGTCAGTTGATCTCACACGCTATCTGAATAATGGCGGTGGAAAATAATGGCGAGCGCGACCCTCAATATCAAGGTGTCTCCCAGACGGATGCTGAAAGAAAGAGAGGCTGCAGAGTATTGCGGCCTTAAGATTGGCAAGCTTGCTGGTTGTGTTGCGCCGGTCGAAATGCCAGGCGGCACTAAACTGTACGACATGCGCGACCTCGACGACTGGATCGACGGAATGAAAGCCGGCGCAACAGACAGCGACGACGATATCATCGGGAAGCTGGGATGACGCAAGATCGCCAGAAACGCGAAAACCGCTACAAGGGCTGGCAGATCTTCCAGGACAAAAAGCCGCCCTTCCGCTGGCGCGCCTATCACCGCAAGTCCGGAGAGAAAATCGATTGCGAGGCTTTTCAGCCTTATTCCCTCGCCTTCGATATGGAGGTGCATCGGATCAACACGGCTCATGCTGTGGTCGAAGCTCGGCCGGGAACTCTCGGTATGCTGATCAAACTATACCGCGCCACAGCCTTCACCAGTGGCGACCTGGCTCAACGAACCATCACCGATTACGAAAAGTATTTTGAGTACCTGCGCTCAATCGAGGACACGCCTCTTGTGCGCTTTAACTCTCCCCTGATCGTGAAGATCCGCGACAAGGCCCGCGCCTCGCGCAAAGACCATTTCGCTAACTACCTTGTTCGCGTCCTCTCGCTCTTATTCACTTGGGGCAAGGAACGCGGCCACGTGAAGGAAAACCCGGCGTTCGGCATCAAGGCGATTCGCCGCAAAAAAGGTGCGCCCACCCAGAACCGACCTTGGACCGATGCGGAACGGGATACGGTACTGGCCGCGCTACCGCCCCACATGCTGCCCCCTATGGCACTGATGATGTATTATGGCCTCGATCCGCAAGACGCTCTGAGCCTGCCAAAAACCGCCATCCGTGACGGGAAGATTGACACTCGCCGGGGCAAGACTGGACAGGCCGTCATGTTGGAGCTGGTTGAGCCGGTCTCCAAGGCCTTCGCCAGTGTCGAGGCGCATGATGCCATCACGCTATGCGCCAACAGCCGTGGAAGGCCTTGGACGTACAACGGCTACAGCACGAACTGGCACAAGATAAAGACCAAGTTAGAGGAGAGCGGAGCCGTACAGCCGGGGCTCACTCTGAAGGGCTTGCGCCATACTGTGGCAACCATCCTTCGCGAGATGGGGCAGGACTACGCCACCATTCAGCTTGTGTTGGGACATGCCACCGAGGCTATGGCCCGGCACTATTCTAAGCATGCCGACATGACAAAGAAAACGACTGCGGCAGTGACCGATTTGCAGGCCGAAATGAACAAACGAAAAACGAAAGTTGTCAAACCCGCAGGCTGATTTTGTCAAACTCTGTTTATTTAGAAGGGACGCGGATGTGGAAAGCGTAAGGAATAACAAGGGCTTAGAATGGTGCCCGGAGGCGGATTTGAACCACCGACACGCGGATTTTCAATCCGCTGCTCTACCAACTGAGCTATCCGGGCATCCTGCCTTGCGGCGATGGTTCCTTTTCAAGAACCGTGGGGCGGTTGGTTGCGCCCCGGAAGCGAGCGGGGTTATAACATCTTGTTCGACGGTGTCCAGCACCAAATGACGTTTTTTCGACAGGAAAATATCATTTGGTGCAAATAATTGAAAAACAAAGGATATCCCGCGAAATTCAGTGGTTCTCAATCCTCGCCGTCGGCCTTTGATTCATCATCGGCGACTGGAATGGCATAGGAACCGGTCAGCCATCTGTTGAGATCGATATTGCGGCAGCGGTCCGAGCAGAATGGATAATGTTCGCGGTGCGACGGGCGCTTGCACTCGGGGCAGGTCACTGCCTTGCGCAGCGGCGCCACGTTGGAGGCGCTCTTGGTTTCGTCTGAGCTCATGGCCTTCTAGCCCTTCATCCAGCTGTCATGCACGTCATAACCCTCGCCTGAAAGCAGGCTGACGGTCTCATAGAGCGGCAGGCCGACGACATTGGTGTAGGAACCCACCAGCTTGACGACAAAGCTGCCAGCGATGCCCTGGATGCCGTAGGCGCCCGCCTTGCCACGCCACTGGCCCGACGCCAGGTAGCTGTCGATGTCGTGGCTGGAAAGGCGCTTGAAGCGCACCTTGGTATCGATGACCTTCTGGCGCACCGTCTTGTCCGGCGTGATCAGGCAAACGCCGGTATAGACGCGGTGGCTGCGGCCGGACAGAAGATGCAACGCACTTGAGGCTTCGCTGACCAGTTCGGGCTTCCCAAGGATGCGCCGGCCGACGGAGACGACGGTATCGGCGGCAAGGATATAGCTTCCCTCCCAGCCGGGTTCGCCCTTGATGGCGGCCAGTGCCGCTCTCGCCTTTTCGGCAGACAGCCGCCAGGCAAGCGAGCGCGGATGCTCGGTGCGCTTCGGCGTCTCGTCGAGATCCATCGGCATCAGACGCGCCGGTTCGATGCCCGCCTGCGCGAGCAGTTCGACGCGCCGCGGCGAGCCGGAGGCCAGGATCAGCTTATGTGTCAATGCCATCGCAACAGGGCCATCGATCTCGAGTTTTGCGGCACCAAAGCCGCAATGCGCTTACTTGAAGCGATAGGTGATACGGCCCTTGGTCAGGTCGTACGGTGTCATTTCGACAAGCACCTTGTCGCCGGCGAGAACGCGGATGCGGTTCTTGCGCATGCGGCCAGCCGTATGGGCAATGATTTCATGCTGATTTTCGAGCTGGACGCGGAACGTTGCATTGGGCAGCAATTCGGTAACGACGCCCGGGAATTCGAGGACTTCTTCTTTCGCCATGTAGGGTATTTCTTTCTGTGCTTCGATAGAGGCGCGTATCGCACCTTTTAAAAATTTGGCGGAAACTACACAATCGCCGCTGTTTTGTGAACAGCAGCGAGCTCATTTTCCGGTTTTGCATGTGCCCTATGCCATCTTGTCCGGCATTTGTCCAAGCAAACGATGCTTGAGCAGGCTAGCAATGTGATTTCGAACCTCGCGATAGGCCGAAACGATCTGCTCACGCGTGCCGGTGGCGACCGTCGGGTCCGGCGTCGGCCAGTACACGACATCGATCGCCATCGACCGTGTCAGTTCCAGCGCCGCATGATGGGCCTCCGGCGCCAGCGTAATGATCAGGTCGAAATAGTCGTCTTCCAGTTCGTCCAGTGTATGGGGTTGATGCCGCCCGGCCGTCAGTCCGATCTCTTCCAGCACCACATCGACGAAGGGGTCGCGTTCCCCCGGCCGGACACCGGCGGAAGCAACATAGGTGCCAGCCGGCAGCATCGCCTTGGCCAGAACCTCGGCCATCGGCGAACGGATCGCATTCATCCCGCACATGAACAGCACCGAACCCGGCGATTTCGCGCTCCGCTGCGGTTCGTTGGGGGAGGCAGCGACCGTCACCGTCATCCCCGCCAGTAGAGCACGCAGACAAGCGTGAACAGACGCCGCGCCGTATCGAAATCGAGCTTGATCTTGCCTGACAGCCGGTCCATCAGGGTCTGCGAGCCCTCGTTGTGAATGCCGCGCCGCCCCATGTCGATCGCCTCGATCTGGCTCGGCGTCGAGGAGCGGATGGCCTCGTAATAGCTTTCGCAGATCATGAAGTAATCCTTCACGATCCGCCGGAACGGCGTCAGCGACAGGATATGGGTAGCAACGCCGGTGCCTGCCTCGGTGGTAATCACAAAGACGAGTTTGGCATCCACCAAAGACAGCTTGAGCTGATAGGGACCGCCGATGTGACCGGCCGGCTCGAAAAAATTCTCCTCGATCAGGTCGAAGATCGCCACCGCGCGTTCGTGCTCGACATCGGGCGTCGAGCGGCCGATGGTTTCATCCAGCACAACATCGCAGAGACGGTGGCTGGATGTCATCCCTCGCCCCCGAGATTGAGGCGGATGGCAACAGAGCGCGCATGGGCTTCAAGACCTTCGGACCGGGCAAGCGCGATGGCCGCCGGTCCGAGATCGCGCAGCTGGTCGGCGCCGAGACGCAGGATCGAGGTGCGCTTCATGTAATCGAGCACGCCGAGGCCGGACGAGAATCGGGCCGAGCGGGCCGTCGGCAGCACATGGTTGGAGCCGCCGACATAATCGCCGATGACTTCCGGCGTGTGGCGGCCGACGAAGATGGCGCCGGCATTGCGGATCTTCGGGATCATCGCATCGGCATCGGCAAGAGCGAGCTCCAGATGCTCGGCTGCAATCCGGTTGGCAAGCGGCACGGCCACGTCAAAATCGGGCACAAGGATAATCGCGCCAAAATCGCGCCAGCTGGCGCTGGCCGTTTCAGCCCGGGGAAGTGTGCGCAACTGGCGGCCGACTGCGGCTTCGACCGCAGCTGCAAAGGCTGCGTCGTCCGTAATCAGGATCGACTGCGCGCCGACATCGTGTTCGGCCTGGGCGAGAAGGTCGGCGGCGATCCAGTCCGGATCGTTGTCGCGATCGGCGATGACAAGCACTTCCGAAGGCCCGGCGATCATGTCGATACCGACGGTACCGAACACCTGGCGCTTGGCAGCGGCGACATAGGCGTTGCCCGGGCCCATGATCTTGGCAACCGGCGCGATCGACGCCGTGCCATAGGCAAGGGCCGCGATCGCCTGGGCGCCGCCGATGCGGTAGATTTCCTCGACGCCGGCCATGCGGGCGGCGGCCAGAACGGCGGGATTGATCACGCCGCCATTGGCCGGAACCACCATGACGATGCGCTCTACACCGGCAACCTTGGCCGGGAGTGCATTCATCAGCACCGAACTCGGATAGCTTGCGGTACCGCCCGGCACATAGAGACCAACGGCATCGATGGCCGTCCAGCGGGAGCCGAGGCCGACGCCCATCGAATCCTCGTAGATATCGTCCTTCGGCCGCTGGCGGGTGTGGTGCGCCTCGATGCGAACGGCGGCGACCTTGAGCGCGCCCAGCACTTCGGACGGCACGGCATTGATCGCCGCATCGATCTCGTCGGCCGTCACGGCCATGCCGCTAACGGCAAAATCGAGCCCGTCGAATTTCTTGGTATAGTCGGCAAGCGCCGCATCACCCCGCAGGCGCACGTCATCGATGATGGTCTTGACCACCGCATTGACGTCTTCGGACACTTCCCGCTTGGTTGTCAGAAAAGCTGCGAACTCGGCTTCGAAGCCGGGGGTCAGATAGTCGAGACGGAGAGCCAATGAAAACGTCCTTATGGATGGTCGGCGGTAATGCACAGCCCTTTGGGGCCGGCGATCAGGATATCAGGCACCGGCGGGATGGCGCGGCTTGAAACCGGTTTCCCATGCGCCACCGGTATCTGCAAGCTGAACCTCGATACATTCCACATCGAGCATGATCGAGGCTTCGCCCGACAGGATGAATTCGACGGTTCCATCCGGTCCTTCGCCGTTCGGTTCGAACTGGATGGCGAGCAGCGACAGCACTGTCTCGTCGTCCTTCCGATCGAAACCGATCGAACGGACGGCCGAGACGCGTTTGAAGGCGAGCAGGCTGCGGCGGCGCTCGAACGACTTGCCGCGGCCTTCGGCGGTTTCCCAGACGAAGCGATTGATCACCAGGGACAGCTGTTTCGAGCGCGGCGCGTAATCAAGGCCCGAAACCTTGAAGACCGCGTCCTGCACATGGGCGGAGACGATCTCCAGATCTTCAGGGTCCAGCCCCATCAGCTTCAAACCGTCCATGCCATTCATCCCTTGCCTGCGCAGCCAGTGGCCGCCATCATCATGACAATGGACATAGGACGCCGGCACCGAATCCGCAACAGCGAGACCCGATGCCAGTGTCAGATCAATCGCTGACGCGTTCGACTTGGGCGCCGCAATTGTTGAGCTTTTCTTCCAGCCGCTCGAAACCGCGATCAAGGTGATAGACGCGCGACACCATCGTCTCGCCTTCGGCCACCAGGCCGGCGATCACCAGGGATACCGACGCACGCAGGTCGGTTGCCATGACCGGGGCACCCTTCAGGCGCTCGACACCCTCGATCTTGGCCGTCTGGCCCGACAGTGTGATCTTGGCGCCGAGACGGGCGAGTTCCTGCACGTGCATGAAACGGTTTTCAAAGATCGTCTCGGTGATGTGTGACGTGCCGGATGCCTTGGTCATCAGGCCCATGAACTGTGCCTGCAGGTCGGTCGGGAAACCGGGGAAGGGATCGGTCACCACATCCACCGGCCGGATGCCGCCGCCGTTGCGCACGACGCGCAGGCCGCTCTCGGTTTCGGTGATTTCGGCACCGGCGCGGCGAATGGCTTCGATCGCCGTGTCGAGCAGCTTGGCATTGGTGCCCTCAAGCACGACGTCACCACCGGTCATGGCAACGGCCATGGCATAGGTGCCGGTCTCGATCCGGTCCGGCAGAACGCGGTGGCGCGCGCCGGACAGCGATGTGACGCCTTCGATGGTGATCGTCGAGGTGCCGGCGCCCGTGACCTTGGCACCCATGGCATTCAGGCAGTTGGCGAGATCAACGACTTCCGGCTCGCGGGCGGCATTGCCGATCACCGTCGTGCCATTGGCAAGCGTTGCCGCCATCATCATCACGTGGGTGGCACCGACCGAAACCTTCGGGAAGACATAACGCGCGCCGACCAGGCCGCCCTTCGGCGCCGTCGCATTGATATAGCCGCTATCGATCTCGATATTGGCGCCGAGCGCCGTCAGGCCCTCGATGAACAGGTCAACCGGCCGCGTGCCGATGGCGCAACCGCCCGGCAGCGAGACGCGGGCCTTGCCTTCGCGGGCCAGAAGCGGCGCGATGACCCAGAAGCTGGCGCGCATCTTCGAGACCAGCTCATAAGGGGCGGTCGTATCGACGATGTTGCGCGAGGTGAAATGGATGGTGCGCGAATAACCTTCGCCCTGGCGCTCGCGGCGGCCATTGACGGAAATGTCGGCGCCATGGTTGCCAAGGATGCGGATCAGCTGCTCGACATCGGCCAGATGCGGCACGTTTTCGAGCGTCAGCGTGTCATCGGTCAGAAGCGACGCGATCATCAGCGGCAGCGCGGCGTTTTTTGCGCCGGAAATCGGGATGATGCCGCGCAACTCGTTGCCGCCGGTAATTCTGATGCGATCCATAGGGTACCTTACGGGCGCCGCCCGCCTTTCCTGATAGTCCGAACTTTAAGAGATTGGCGCCTCCATAAAGGATACACCGTGAAATGAGAAGCAAATTGAACCGATGCCGAACGCGCATCCGCATGGATGCAGCAGCAACACGGGTAGTGACTGGGCGCGTCTTGATGTTTCATCCAATCCGATGAGACATCAAACTTGCGGGGATGACATTACCGACCATCGCGACCCGCCCCCGGATCCGGTCGATGGTGCTGGCGCAGTTTATTCCGCAGATTCGTCCGTTTTTGCGGCAGGCAGGCCAGATGTTTCATCGGCGGCACCCGCACGCCGCGCCCGTCCCTGTTGCTTGCGCCGCAAAAGATTGTCGCGCAGCGTCTTTGCCGCCCGCTCGCGGCGCGCCTCGGCCTGCCGCTCGGCCTCATGCCCCGGTTCGAGATGGCCCGGTTCGAGCTTGCCAGCCGCAGCAGGGGGTACAGCGATTTTGCGTGTCTGATCGTTGTTATCTTGCATGACCGCTCAGATACCGCAAAACCACAGGCTTCGGAAGTGTCACTTGTCTTTCGAGTGTGACATCCAATGAAAACTTCGATTTGCGGCTTGCGCTCCGCAACAAGCTATGGCAATAGGCCCTCGCTCGCGCCGGACAAACACTGATCCGACCGCACGATGCTGCTATAGCTCAGGGGTAGAGCACTCCCTTGGTAAGGGAGAGGCCGAGAGTTCAAATCTCTCTAGCAGCACCATTTTCCCAGAAACTATCGAATACCCATACTGCGCCTTCATCTGCACGGGGCATTGAGTCTGCGGTATCGTTTTATCCCCGCGCCAGCATTCGAGGGCCACTTCGTGCGTGTCCGCGGACAGGATTGGCTGATCGGGCTGCTCCATATTTGGTGGTGTTTCACTAACTCAAGACTGGAGAGACCTTCTTCGAGGACGGGCTTCGCCATGGTTTCGTGCTCTGACGTGAGCCGGACAGTTTACCGTGCCGATGCCCGTTTTCTATAATTCCATTATGAAACAATAGCTTGTCCGCTGATAGGTAAGCGCGATTTTCGATGC
>UCKS01000020.1 GCA_900473045.1 Hyphomicrobiales bacterium | reverse complement strand
TACATCGCTGCATCCACGGCACTGTGCGATTTCATCCGTTCGTTCGCCTCCGGCTTCATCTTCACGACGGCGCTGCCGCCAGCACTTGCTGCCGGTGCGGTTGCTTCGATCCGTCACTTGAAGGAAAGCCAGGTCGAACGTTTCGCTCATCAGGAACGCGTTCGCCGGCTGCGCAATCTGCTCGACAAGAACGGCATTCCGCATCTCGACAATCAGAGCCATATCGTACCGGTAATCGTCGGTGATGCCTCCAAGTGCAAGTGGATCTCCGATCTGCTGCTCGACAATTGCGGCGTTTATGTTCAGCCGATCAACTATCCGACTGTGCCGAAGAAGACCGAGCGCCTGCGCATCACGCCGACGCCGCTGCATTCGGATGCCGATATCGATCATCTGGTCGGTGCTCTGCATCAGCTCTGGTCACGTTGCGCGCTCGCAAGGGCGGTCGCATAAGCCAGGGACTCATTGCCAAAGGCTTGAATTTCCAATGCGGATTGTCGAAAGATGATCCGCATTTTTGATTCTGGACGGTCTTTCAGGAGTTCTCTGCATGGGCATCGAGCACAGGCTCAATCAGGTGATCGACCGGTTTCTCGAAACCGGAAAGATTACCGGAACCGTTGTTCTTGCCTATCAGCATGGCCAACCGCTTTTCCGCCGCGCAGCAGGTTTTTCCGACCGGGAAGCGGGCAAACCGGTCGAGTTCGATACGATTTTCCGCATGGCCTCGCTGACCAAGCCGATCGTTGCGGCAACGGCCCTGGCGATGATCGATCGCGGCCTGATGGCAGTGTCAGATCGAGTTGCCGAACACCTGCCGTGGTTCCAGCCAAAGGCGCCGGATGGTGGAGCGGCGGATATCTCCATCCATCATCTGCTCACTCATACATCGGGTCTTGTCTATGATCTGGCGCTCGAGCATCTGTCTGACGACCAAGCCATCACCTGCGGACTGCTGGACACAGATCTGGATTGCGAAGCCAATTTTAGCCGCCACAATGCCGTGCCATTGGCTTTCCCTCCGGGAACGCAATGGGGTTACTCGTTCGCAACCGACATTCTTGGTGCGATCCTCGCCAAGGTTCACGGCGGATCGCTGGAAGATGCGGTCGTGACATACATTGCCGGTGCTCTCGGGATGGTCGATAGCCGGTTTCATGTCACCGATCCTGCGCGGCTTGCCGTGCCCTATGCTGATTCCCATCCGGCCGCTGTGCGCATGAGCGATCCCTATTTTGGGCCGGGAGATGGAGGCTGGACGCTCGGCTTTTCACCCTCACGGATATTCAATCCCAGGGCGTTTCAATCCGGCGGCGCCGGCATGGTGGGAACGGCTGGTGATTTTCTTGTATTTCTGGAGACATTGCGCTCAGGCGGCGGCGCCGTTCTCAAGCCGGAAATGGTGGGTCTCGGCCTTTCCAATCGCATCGGTGCGCTGGTCTCAGATCCTGGCTGCTCCTTCGGTTACTTCGGCGCTGTGGTCGAGGATCCGGCAGAGGCGCTGACGCCGCAGCCGGCCGGAACAGTCCGCTGGGGCGGTGTGTACGGTCACAGCTGGTTCATCGATCGGGCCAACGAGCTGACGGTGCTCAGCATGAGCAACAATGCACTTGAAGGCTGCATGGGTGAGTTCCCCGGCAAGATCGTCGAGGCCGTTTACGCGGTCTAACCTGGTTTCAGGCCGCAGCGGCCTCACGGTCGACGATCGTCTTTGCGATGCGCCGTGCTTCGCCATCGACGGCAAAAACATCGTCCATGCTGGATGCTGCCGGTATAGCAGTCATCGCCTCCATGACGGTCTCGGTGATCTCGGCCATCTGCAGGAAGCCGACATGTCCGCTGATGAAGGCTTCCAGGGCCACTTCCTTGGCGCCATTCAGCACCGCGCTCTGCATGCCGCCGCGCTGCATGGACAATCGTGCAAGGCGCAGCGCCGGGAAGCGTTCCTCATCCGGCGCTTCGAAGTCAAGCCGCGACAGCTTTGCAAAATCCAGGCGCTCGACATTGAGCGCCGGACGCGCCGGATGCGACAGCGCGTAGCCGATGGCGGTGCGCATATCGGGGCAGCCGAGCTGCGCCAGCACGGAACCGTCGCTATAGCCGACCATCGAATGGATGACCGATTGCGGATGGACGATCACTTCGATCTGGTCGGGCCGCATGCCGAAAAGATGCTTGGCCTCTATCATCTCGAGCGCCTTGTTGAACATCGAGGCGCTGTCGATCGAGATCTTCAGCCCCATCGACCAGTTTGGATGGGCCCGAGCCGTTGCGGCGGTGACATCGCGCATCTCCGTCAGCGTCGAACGGCGGAATGGACCACCGGATGCGGTGAGGATGACACGCTCGACGGCATGGCGCTGATGCTCTTCCAGCACCTGATAAATGGCATTGTGCTCGCTATCGACCGGCAGCAGCTTACCGCCTCCGGCGTGGACGGCGGCCACGAAGAGATCGCCGGCGGAAACCAGGCATTCCTTGTTGGCAAGCGCGATGTCAGCACCGCGCCGTGCTGCAGCCAGTGTCGGGGCAAGACCCGCCGTACCGACAATGGCGGCCATGACCCAGCCCGCGTCACGCTCGGCAGCTTCGATCAGGCCATTGCGCCCGGCTGCGACCTCGATGCCGGTTCCGGCCAACGCTGCCTTGAGGTTTTCATACTGGCCTTCATCGGCAGTGACGGCGAGTTCGGCGCCTGCTGCCTTTGCCTGTTCGGCAAGCAGCGCGACATTGCCGTTACCGGTTAGCGCGGCAATGTCGAATGCGTCGCGTCCGCCAAGCTGGCGAATGACGTCGAGCGTGTTGGTACCGATCGAGCCCGTCGAGCCCAGAATGGTCAAGCGGCGTTTGGCTTGCGCGCCGGAGGTCATGGCCAAGTCCCATTATTTTTTGTTTTTCATGTTAGGCTCTACAGGTGAAAGCTGATGCCAACAAGGGTAGCCTCGCTCCGGGTGTTGGCGATAGGGTCGCAGGTGCTGCGAATCATTGACCCAGCGGGCGGGCCACACCTGCCGTTTGCCGGAAAGGATGTTCCTGATGTTGAAACTTGCGCTGTTTCTTTCCTGTTCCTGCGTATTGATCGACGTCACGTCGGTCTCTACCGTTGCGGCCGAATCGGTGCCGAACGCGCTGGTGGGGACATGGCTGGCCGAGGATATCGGTGGCGTCGGCGTCATCGACTTTCTGCAGACGACACTGGAAATCAACGATGACGGCACCTATTCCGGCTTTGCCGGCTGCAACAATTACACCGGCACCTTCGATCTGAAGGACGGGGAACTCGTCTTTGGCCCTGCAGGTTCGACACGCAAGATGTGCGTGCCGGCGGTGATGGATCAGGAGTCGAAGTTTTTCGCGGCTCTGAAGACCGGGCTGTCCTGGAAGATCGAAGAAACGAAGCTGGTTTTGACGAAAGCCGATTCAAAGACGGCTCTGCGACTTGCTCCGCATACGGTGTCGTCGGATGTGCTGATCAATATTCCCGGTGCCCGGACGATAGACCGGCAAGCTGTACGTTACGACTGCGCGGGCAAATTCGTTGCTGCCGAATATATCAATGCCGGTCCGGTCTCGCTGGTCACACTGACAATCGGCGGCGAGTTCGTGGTTGCGTCAAACGTGCTCTCTGGATCGGGCGCCAAATATGCGGGCGGGCAATATGTCTGGTGGACGAAGGGTGACGAGGCAACCTTGGTCGACACAAGGAAGGGCGACAACGCCCCGGGCGTCACCTGCTCGAAAGTGGAATGAGCCCGTCCACCGGTGGTGGGTGCCGGCGGTTTTTCGTGTCACTCTGATCCGTTCGTTGAGCGTCGCCAATCTTGGCATTCCTGCGCCTACAGGCGAAAGCCTCAGTTTGACGTCAGGCGGAGGCCTTGCGCCGGGTGATGAAGCTTAGTGCCAGCACGGCGAAGATCAGCAGGCCTGTGCCGACCTGTTGCCAGTAGAAGTTCAGGCCGGTGAGCAGCAGACCGTTGGCGACGATACCGAGCAGCAGCACGCCGAGCACGGTGCCGGGGATGTTGGGGCGGCCGAGGCGCGAGAGCGTCGTGCCGATGAAGGTGGCGCCGATGGCGTTGAGCAGGAAAGCGCTGCCGGAGGAGGGGATGTAGACGGTAACCGTCGCCGACAGGATCAGTCCGGCCACTGCAGCGATCAGGCCGGCCAGAATGAAGGCCACCGCGACATGGGCGCGCGCCGCGATGCCGGAATAGCGCACGACGCTTGTCTGGATGCCGATTGCCAGAGCGACACGGCCGAAGCGGGCGCGGGTGAGGATCACAGTCGCGCCAAGGATGGTGATAGCAGCGAGGATGAGCGGAACCGGGATGCCAGCGATGGCGCCACGTCCGAGAAAGCGGAAGGCTTCGGGAATGCCTGATGGCGGCAGGTAGACCGGGTTGCCGCCATTGGTCAGAAGCTGCTGGATGCTGCGGCCGATGAACAGCGTGCCGAGCGTGGCGAGAAACGGCGAGATGCCGATGCCGGAAATCAGCACAGCATTAAAGGCCCCGACCGCAGCTCCAGCGCCAAGGCCTGCCAAGGCTGCGACCGCGACCGGCTGGCCGGCGAGAACCAGGGAGACAAAGGCGAAGCTGGCGAAATCGACGGCCGTACCGACCGAGAGATCGATGCCGCCAACCGAGACGGCAAAGGTCATGGCGATGGCGACGATGGCGAGCAGCGTGAAATTGTTAACGAGAATGCTCTGCAGGTTGGCGATGGTGAGAAATGTCGGGCTTGCCAAGGAGAAGATGGCAAACACCGTGATGAGCGCCAGCACAAGGGCATTGTTGACGATCACGCCGATGACGGCACGAGGGATGGATGGGGCGGTTGCGGAGGTCTGCAAGGTCATGATCAGGCCTCCTGCCTGCGCAGCAATGTCGTTGCCGAAACGACGAGCAGGATCAGCAGACCCTGAACGCCGCTGACCAGCACGCTTGAAATGTTGAGAAGCTGAAAACCGTTGACCAGGAACCCGACGAACAGAGTGGAGAGGAGCGTACCGATTACGGTCGGCACCAGTCGCCGCGAGAAGACGGAGCCAAGCAGGGCGGTCACCACCACCGGCAGCAGCATCTCGCCGGAGCCCGTGGTGCTGCCGCTGAGATTGGAGACCGACAACACACCGGCAAACCCGCCGCAGAGACCACTGGCGATGAAGGCGCTGGCGACCAAACGGCGGACCGGCAGGCCGGCGGCGCGGGCGGCATCGGGAAACTCGCCGACGGCGTAGAGCCGCAGCCCCGCTGGCGTATATTGTACGATGGCGGCTGCGATCAGCGTGAAGACGAGCAGCACATAGGCAAGTGCCGGAATGCCCAGAGGTCCGGAGGACGACAAAGCCGTGAGCAGCGGCGTCGAGGCGGGAATGACGGTATTCTGCGTCAGCACCAGCTCGAGGCCGGCCACGATGTTCATCACGGCCAGTGTTGCGAGCAGCGGCACGATGCCTGCGCCGACGACGGCGGCGGCGTTGACCACACCGATCAGGAAGCCGGTGACGAGGGCGGCTGCAACTGCAGCCGCATCGCCATATCCGAGTTGCACTGTTGTCGCATAGACTGCGGCGCTCAGGCCCATATTGGCGGCAAGCGACAGGTCTATTCCGCCGGTGACGACGTTGGAGCCGCCGGCGATCAGCACGACGGTCAGGCCGATGGCCAGGATGCCGGAGATAGCCGATTGGCCCAGCACGTTGCCGATATTGCCGACGCTGAGAAAATATGGCGCGGTCAGTGAAAAGACGAAAAGGATGGCAACGAAGGCAAGCAGCGATCCGGCGCGCAGCGCACTGGCGGCGAGATTGCCGCCCCGGCTCGGCTTGAATGACTGTGCGCCCGGTTCAAAATGGATGACGGGGGCGAGCTGGATATCAACCGACATGGCGGAGAACCTCCGAGGAACCGGTGGATGCGGCAAGCACGTCGTCCGGTGATGTCCGCGACGAGACGAATTCGCGGATGATGCTGCCGCGGAAGAGGACGAGGATGCGATCGGTGATGCCGATCAGTTCGGCCAAGTCCGATGACAGCACGATAATGCCGGCTCCACGGGCGGCGAGGTCGCCGATCAGATTGTAGATCTCGACCTTCGAGCCGATATCGACGCCGACCGTCGGCTCGTCGAGCAGATAGACCTCGGAATGGCGGCTCAGCCATTTGGCGATCGCCACCTTCTGCTGGTTGCCGCCCGAGAGCGTGCGCACAAGCGCATTGCGTCCAGAAGCCTTGATCTCAAGGCGGCGGATGAGATCATCCGCTTCGCTCCGTTCGCCGTTGAAATCCAGGAAGCCGAGGCGGGTGAACCGTTTCAGCGACGACAGCGTGATGTTTTCCGTGACGCTGAGATCGAGCGCCACACCGTTGCCGCGCCGGTCTTCCGGCACGAGCGCAAGGTGCCGGTCGACGGCCTGTGCGGGGTTGGCCGAGCGTGCCGGTTGACCGTCGATCTCGATCTGCCCGGAGGTCGCTGTTTCCAGGCCGAACAGCGTGCGGATCAGGTCTTTGGCGCCGGAGCCCAGAAGGCCGGTCAGGCCGAGCACTTCGCCACGCCGCAGCGTTAGGGAGATATCCTGGTATTTTCCGTGCGACGACAGGTGATCAAGGCTCAGGATGTCCTTGCCGAGTGTGACGCTGCGTTTCGGGAACATGTCGGCAATGTCGCGCGCCACCATCAGCCGGGCAATGGCCGCAGCCGACGTTTCGCCAAGCGGCAAGGTGGCGACGTCTTCGCCATTGCGCAGTATCGTGACGGTGTCGCAGAGTTCTTCGATCTCGTTGAGATAATGCGAGATGTAGATGATCGTCACGCCCTCGTCGCGCAGGCGGCGGATCAGCCGGAAGAGAATATCGGCCTCGCGGCGCACAAGGGCTGCCGTCGGCTCGTCGAAAACCAGCACTTTCGGCTGGTCGAGAAGCGCGCGGGTGATCTGGACGATCTGTTTCTCGGCGGTGGAGAGTTCGCTGATCAGCGCACTGTTGGGCAGCTTGACGCCGAAATAATCGTCGAGGATTTCGCTGGCCCGGCGCTGCATCAGGCGCCGGTCGAGAAAGGGCGTGCCGGTGATACGCGGCTCGCGCCCGAGGAACAGGGCTTCGCCGACTGTGAAGGTCGGAACCAGCAAGCGATCCTGATGGATGAAATGGATGCCGAGTTCTTCGACCCGGTGGGGCGTGAGCCTGTCATAGGCCTGGCCATCGATCTCGATGCGGCCTTCGTCCGGCTGATGCAGGCCGGCGAGCAGCTTGATCAGCGTCGATTTGCCGGCGCCGTTCTGGCCGACGAGGCCATGCACGGTGCCGCGCCGGACGCGCAACGAGGCGTGATTGAGCGCCAGCGCGCCATCGAAACGCTTGACGATCCGGTCGAGATGAATGGCATCGCCGGTTTCGTCCGGTAAAGCTGCGCTCATGGAAAAACTGTCCTGATGATCGACCCATGTGGAATGGCGATCCGGATATGCTCCGGATCGCCTCAAGGCTTGATGGCGTCAGCCGATACCGAGCTTCTTGGTGACTTCGTTGACGTTGGCCTTGTTGGCGATCAGCGCATGCACGTAAGTTTCGCGCGGCAGTGTCTGGCCAGCGAGAAGCTTGGCGACATTCTGGATTGCCGTGCGGCCGATTTCGGCCGGTTGCTGCGCCACGTCGGCACCGGCCGGTGAGTTCGGATCGGCGACGAGCTGCAGCACTTCCGGGCTGCCATCGACGCCATAGGTGCGGATCTCGTTGCGGCCGGCGGCGGCAACCGCCTGCGTTGCACCGAGCTGCGGAATGTCCCAGGCCGACCAGATCGCCTTGATCAAGCCCTTCTCCGGATATTTGTTGAGAAGTGCGGTGATCTGCGTGAAGGCGTCCTGAACCGTGTTCGGGATGACGTCGCGCAATTCTGGCTCGAGGATTTTCACCTTCGGGAAATATTTGACGACGTTGACGAGTTGGTCGTAGCGAATGGCGCAGGGGGTGACGCCGTAAAAGCCGTTGAAGACGACGATATTGCCTTCACCGCCGATGTCGGACACGAGCTGCAGTGCCAGATCCTTGCCGATGCCCCAATTGTCGGAGGTGGTGTTGTTGATCGAATGGGTCGAGCCGACATCGACGGTCAGAACCGGTATGCCTGCATCGCGCGCCTTCTTCAGCCAGGGATCGATGACACTGAGCGTGCCGAGGATCTGGACGATAGCATCCGGCTTCTGGGCAATCAGCGTCTGCAGCTGCGACACCAGCTTGCCATCGTTGCGGCCGGCATCGACTGCGATCGGTTCGCCGCCGAGACGCTTCACTTCCTCGATCTGGGCATTGTAGGCCTGAAGGTCGAAGAAATGATCGGTGCCGGTGGCGCTGATGGCGATGCGCTTGCCCTTCAGCGAGAGTTCCTCTGCGGCTGCGGCCGTCCGGTTGCCTATCAGGCTTGCGCCAGCAATTGCCGCACCTGCGACTGCCGAGAGTTTCAAAAGGTCACGGCGGCCGACGCCCTGTGCCGGTTTTTCCTGTGTCATGGTCAATCCCCGATTAAATAATGTCTATAGAATAAGTGTATTAAAGGGTTTGCCGAGGAAGAAATTTCCAAAGATGGGGCGGCGGCCGGAAAACTTGGACGTGGAAGCCACCAGGATGGGCGAAATCCCGGCGGTTGGACACTGTCAGGAGGAGGTGCTGCGGCCCGTGCCATAGGTTAGCGCCAAGGCCCCAACGAGGACGGCGCCCTTGACGAAATCCTGCGTGTAATAGGGGGCGTTGAGCATGGTGAGGCCGTTGAGCAGGACGCCGACGAAGACGGCGCCGACGATGGTGCCGAGAACATTCGGCCGCCGTTTTCCAAGCACCGTAAAGCCGATCAGCGCGGCGGCCACCGCGTCCATCAGCAACGAGCCGCCGGAGGAGACGTCGCCACGCCCGACGCGGGCGGCAACGACAATGCCACCGAGGGCGGCAAGCGTGCCGGAAATCACATAGGCGAGCGTCTTCAGCCGCGCCGTCGATGCACCCGCCAGCCGCGTGGCAATTTCATTGCCGCCGGTGGCAAACAGCAGGCGGCCGATACGGGTCCGTTCCGTCAGAACGAAGAGCGCAATGGCGACGAGGGCCATCAGCACCACGGATACCGGGACGATGCCGAAAAGGCTGGCGCGGCCGATCAAAAGGAATGCGGGGTCATAAGCGCCGCTGGCTGTCGTTCCGTTCGGTAGGATCAGTCCGGCGGAGATCGATCGGCCGGCGGTCGGGATCAGTTGCAGGCCGGAGAGCAGGAACATCATCGACAGCGTGGCCAGCAGATC
Organism: Hyphomicrobiales bacterium; assembly: GCA_900473045.1. Lineage (GTDB taxonomy): Bacteria > Pseudomonadota > Alphaproteobacteria > Rhizobiales > Rhizobiaceae > Pararhizobium. The sequence continues at coordinate 46,302 of UCKS01000020.1, read as the reverse complement.
GGGAACCTTCAGCCGGACGATGAGGAAGGCGTTGACTAGGCCGATCAACGCCCCGAAGGCAAGCACCAGCGGTACGGTGGCATAGGTATCAAGTCCCCAGACGATCATCGCATAGCTGGCGGCCATGACGCTGGAGGCGGCAATCGCGCCGATCGACAGATCGAAACCGCCAACGGCGAGCGTGACGGTGACGCCAGCCCCCAGAATGGCGACGACGGCAACGGCCTGCAGGATGCTCATCAGGTTGCCGAGATTGGCAAAGGCAGGCTCGGCCGTGGAGAAACCGATGAGCAGCGCGGCAAGAAGAATGAAGACCGCTCCGGATCTCAACGTTGTGCCAAGATCTGCAAGCCAGGTCGATGTTGCGGCGCTTGTGTTTGCGCTGCGCGGCACCGGCGGAGCGGTTTCGTCAATGATCGATGTCATGCGTGAATTTCCTGCGGGAGGTCGGATGGCGTGCCCTGCGGCGCTGCGACAAGGCTGTGGTGGTCGATGATGAGAATGCGGTCGGCAACTTCGTGAGCTTCCTCCGGATCGGAGGTGGCGATCAGGGTGGCACGGTCGCTGCGGCTTCGGATGGCCTGGATGATATCGTGGCGGGCGCCGACATCGACGCCCTGGAAGGGTTCGTCGAGCAGTAGAAGCCGGCTCGGTTCCGCTTCCCAGCGGGCGAGAACCACCTTCTGTTGATTGCCGCCGGAAAGCGAGGTTATCGGCGCCAGCGGTCCGGATGCCTTGATGTGGAGGCGGTCGATGGCCTTTTCTGCCTCGCGCCGTTCGCGGCCGCCAAATAGCAGGCCGTGCGGATACCATTTGGCAAGATGCGGCAGGCTGATGGTGGCTGCCAGCGAGCTTCCCGGCCAATCGGCCGGCATCAGCGAAGACCGATGCCGGTCTTCCGCTGCCATAGCGACACCGGCGGCAATCGCCTCCGCCGGTGTTTGTGGTCGGTGCCGGCGGCCGTCCAGATACATCTCTCCGGCGGCAAGGCGGCCGGCGCCGAAGATCGCAGAGAGCAAGCGGCTCTTGCCTGCACCCAGCACACCGGTGATGGCCACCACCTCGCCGGTATGGACAGTGAGATCGAACGGCGCGGAGCCGGGCAACAGCCGCGCGTCGCGCAGTTCGAGGACCGGTGCTCCTTCAGCGAGGCGAATGCCGGGCCGGGCCGATTGCAGCTTGCGGCCGATCATCGTTTCGATGGCGGCGCTAAAATCGATTGGGCGCTTAAAGGCGCCAGCGACTGCGCCGCCGCGCATGACGAGCACCCTGCTGGCAATTGCTTCCAGATCGGCGGTCCTGTGGGAGATATAGAGGATTGCGAGGCCACCATCGCGCAGGCGCTTGAGAATGCTAAACAGGCGCTGGCTTTCGGCAATGGAAAGGCTGGCGGTCGGTTCGTCGAGGATCAGCAAGTCTGCCCGGTTGGCGAGTGCGCGGGCAATGGCCACCAGCTGACGGTCGGCAGCAGTCAAGTCGGCGAAGTCGCGGTCCAGCGGCAGATCGAAACCGGCGATGTCGAGGATTGCCTGCGCTTGCCGCCTGATGCTGGCGCGGGAGACGAAGAAGGGCTGGCCGCGCTGGCTGAAGCGCGTCAAAAGCAGCGTATCTGCAACACTGAGCCCGGCGGCGCCGACCAGATCAGTCGATTGATGGACGGTGACGACCCCGGCGGCGGCGGCTTCTGCCGGAGTGCGCGGGGCGTATGTCTGCCCGTTCAGCGTTATTAGGCCACTATCGGCGGGCAGGACGCCGGAGAGGATTTTCACCAGTGTCGATTTGCCGGCGCCGTTTGCGCCCATCAGGGCGACGATCTCACCCGCATCGATGATCAGCGTCGCATTTACGAGGGCGCGCGTGGACTGAAAACTGCGGCTGAGCGCATCGACGTGAAGCAACGGCATGGATGGAAATCCTGATATCCTTATAGTCTATATAATTTGTCATATATTTCCCGCTGAAGACAGCTGAGCGGGCGGAACAGCTTTGCGAAGTACCGGCTGCGCCGGTAATTTCTTTGCGGATGGATGGGTTCCGGCAGAACGTTCGCGCCGAACAGGCAAACTGGTCATGATGCGGCGGCGTGCCGGTAGGACTTTGTCGCGCAGGCCAGTTCCCGCGAAACAGGTTTCTCTCCAAGCCGGAAAAATGGCACTAATTAGTCTATTAAATTTATGGATTGAATATCTAATAGATACTGCGTCCCCAGAAGGGCTGGCTGCTTGCCGGTGACGTGTTCGATTGTCTTCAGAAGGAACGCATTCCATGAAAACCATTCTCCGTCTGGCGGCAACCGCCGCTCTCATTCCCTTCCTGCTGGTCTCGGCTGCCAAGGCCGATGGCGTTGCCGGCGCACCGGCCCCGTTCGACAAGGGCGGCGTCAAGCTGGCGCTGATCAGCTACATTTCCGCTGGTGATTTCTTCCAGGTGTATCAGGCTGGAGCCGAGGCGCAGGCGAAAGCGCTTGATATCGATCTGCGGGTCTTCCCCGGCCGCCAGAACGCGGCGGAACAGCGCGAGCAGATCCTGCAGGCGATCAATCTCGGCGTGGAAGGCATCGTGATCGATCACGGCGTTCCCGAATCGCTTGCCGATGTCGTGCAGCAGGCGCTCGACAAGGGCATCAAGGTCGTCGCCTTCGACGTCAATCTCAACAATCCGAAGGTGCCGCAGGTCGAGCAGAGCGATCACGCACTGGCAAAGCAGGCCCTTGAGCAGGCGGTCAAGGACAATGGTACGAGTTTTAATGCCGGATACGTCTATGTCGCCGGCTTCGCGCCACTCGATCGCCGCAACGAGGTTTGGGACACGTTCAAGGCGGAGAACAAGGGCGTCGTCGAGAAGGCACGCTTCGGCAATGTCAGCGATACGACAGCGACCAGCACGGCCGATCAGGCAAAGGCCGCGCTTCGGGCCAATCCCGATATTACCGTGGTTTTTGCGCCCTATGACGAGTTTGCCCGCGGCGTGAAGCTGGCGGCGGCCGATCTTGGCATTTCCGATAAGCTGAAAATCTACTCGGCCGATGTTTCCACTGCCGATATCCAGGAGATCGTCGAGGAAGGCAGCCCCTGGGTCGCAACGGTTGCGACCAACCCGGCCGTGGTTGGCGCCGTCTCGATCCGTGCCGCAGCCCTTGAAATTGCAGGACAGGACGTTCCCCGCCAGATCACTGTCGAGCCGACGTTGCTGACCCAGAAAAGCCTGCGCGAGGCCGGTGTCAAAACCATCGAGGAACTGGCAGCCAAGATCCCGGCCTTCAGCGTCAGCGATGCCGTCACCGCAAGCTGGATCCCGGCCAAACTGTTCTGATCTTTTTGCGTTGCGACGGCGGAGCCGCTTGTGGTTCCGCCGCTCTCCTCCTTTTCAAACTGGAGCTTTTCCCATGAGCCAATCCAATGTTGTCTATGCAGCCGGTCTCGGCGTCACGCGCGACAGCCTGTTTGCCAGGGCCGCCGAAATCTCCCTCGATCTGTCGCTGCAAGCTGCGGACCTTGACAGGGAAGGGCGCCCGCCGATCGGCGAGATCGTCAAACTGAAGAAGGCCGGCCTGCTCAACGCCCTGCACCCGCGTGACAGCGGTGGTGGCGGGCTCGATTGGGTCGACGGCCTGAAGCTCGTCCGTATTCTGGCGCGCGGCGAAAGCTCCATCGGCCAGCTGCTCGGCTACCACTATGTCAACAGCCAGTCGATCTACTGGTCGTTCGCGGATCAGGCGCGCGCACAGGCGCTGGGCACGGAGACCGTGGCGCAGAACTTCTACTGGGGGGCTGCGGTCAACCCGCGCGACCCCGGCCTGACATTGACGCGCCGTGGTACCGGTTATGTGCTGAACGGCCGCAAATCCTTCTCCACCGCCGCGCGGGTGTCCGACTATATCAATGCCAATGCGACGCTGGAGGGCAAGATTGCCAATTTCGCCGTGCCGACAGATCGGCCGGGGTATGTGACTAATGACGACTGGGACAATATCGGTCAGCGGCTGTCCGATTCCGGCAGTGTCGAGTTCCATGATTTTCCGGTTTACGACGAGGATTTTATCGCCCCGCCGGCAGATGAAAATGTACCTCCACCAGTTCTGGCGACTTTCAATACGCCACTCATTCAGCTGGTCTTTGTGAATTTCTATCTGGGAGCCGCCGAGGGCGCACTGGCTGCCGCCGTCGATTATGTCCGCACCACCACCCGTCCTTGGGTCACATCCGGTGTCGAGCGTGCGGCCGACGATCCGTATATTCTCGAACGTGTCGGCGAATTTACCGCATCATTGAAGGCCTCTGTGGCTCTTGCGGATAGCGCGGCACTGGCGGTGCAGACGGCGCTTTCCAAGGGAAGGGACGTGACCGCGCGTGAACGTGGCGAAGCAGCAGCTGAAGCCTACGCAGCCAAGGTTCACGCCACACATACCGCCCTCGACATCACCGCCCGGGTCTTCGAGGTGACCGGCGCCCGCTCGACCGCAGAAAAATACCGGTTCGACCGCTTCTGGCGCAACGTGCGCACCCACACACTGCACGATCCGGTGTTCTACAAAGCAAAGGAAGTCGGTGAGTTCGTGCTGAACGATAGGATCCCGGTGGTGAGCTTGTATAGCTGAACGGAGCGAGCGCCACCGTATACCCTTGTTAAATCTACGAGGTGGTAGATTGCGAATCAGATTTCGTTTGGATACCGGTTTGGCATTCAATCGGAGGTCGCAATGAAACTCGTCCACATCGCTTCGTGTCTATTCTCAGTCGCAATCCTTGCTGGCTGTGCGCCTTCGAAGCAAGAATACGCCGCCATCGTTACGACAGTTCAGGGCAGCGCAAAGGCAAGACAGTTTGCCATGAAAGAATGCTTGGCAAACTGGACTGCGCAGCAACGCAAGAATGCTTCGATCATAATCGATTCTTCAGAGAAAGATGCACCGCGGCTGGCGTGTGCCCGCTTCGTTGAAGCAGTCCGATCCGGAAAACTCGAATACCAGGATGTGGTTGATTTTAAACGCCGTAGAGCGACGCCTAAGTTGATCAAGATCTTCCAAGGACGATAACCGGGCGCCTTGCAATGAGGCCCGGTTTTTACATTACTCGTTAAAGGATAATGGCTGTCTGAAGGCGATGGGAGGCTGAAAATTGCACCTCTGGAGGCTACCATTTCCTTCAGTCCGCACAGTCGTTGAGCGCTGAACGGATAGCGTCTCCAGCGCTCACAACGCCCCGTTCTTCGGCGGCACCACGCCGTTCAGGTGAAAATTACCGACGACATGGGCCTTCCAGCGCACCGGATCGTGCAATGTGTGAGTGCGGGCATTGCGCCAGTGGCGGTCGAGGTTGAGGCCGATGCGGGTGGCCGAGGTGCCGGCGAGTTCGAACAGGGTGGTGGACGCGGCGAGTGCCACTTCCGTGGTCAGCACCTTTGCGGCGGCGACCGAGAGGGTTGCGTCGATGACATTGGCCTCTGTCGCGTCCATCTGGGCGACATCGACCTTGCGGCCGGCCCGCTCGATCAGGGCGCTTGCCGCCTCTATCTTGATAGCGATCTCGCCGATTTTGGCGATGGTCAGCGGATCGTCTGCGGCGCGTTCGACGCCGGAATCTTTCCAGGGGCGGCTCTGGGTGCGGACGAAATCCAGCGTTTCTGCGAAAGCAGCGCGCGCGATGCCGAGATCGACACCGGCATGGATGATCTGGCCGACCGAACCGATGGTGGTCGGCCGCTCGAAACCCTTGTGATGGAAGACGATGGCATCGGCGTTGACATAGACATTGTTGAGGATGGTGGTGCCGCTGCCGGTGGTGCGCTGGCCAAAACCATCCCAGTCGTCGACAATCTCGATACCCTCGGTGCCCTTGGCGAGGAAGGACATGGTTAGCCGGTCTTCGGGATCAAGGGCGAAAACGGTGATCCAGTCGGCAAAGAGTACGCCGGTCGAATAGAACTTCTGGCCATTGACGCGGTAGCCCGGTCCTTCCGGCGTGATGCGGGTATTGTAGTCGGCGACCGTCTTGGTGCCGCGTTCGGAAAGCGCATTGCCGAAACGGTCGCCCGCCAGCGCACGGCCGAAGAAGTAGCGCTTCTGGTCCTCGCTGCCATCCACCCGCAGCGCTTCGAGAATGTAGAAATGGTTTTGTGGGATCTGGCCGATCGACGCATCCGCCTCGGACAGGATGGCGGTCACTTCCGCCAGAATCGCGTTGGAGACATCAAGCCCGCCATATTCGGAGGGAACGGTAATCGCCAGAAGTCCGGACCTGGCGATCTCGTCGAGTTCGTCATAGGGCAGGGTGCGATTGGCATCGCGATCGGACGCGCGGGTGGCGAAATCGGAGGCTAGTGCCCGGGCGGTCTCGATGGCTTCGAAATCGCTGCGGAGGCGACCGGCCGTTTGTTTGACGATTGGCTGATACTGCAAGATGGTTTCCATCGCACGCTCCGTTTTTTGCACGGATCATGGGTGGAAGAAGTCAGGCGGAAAGATAAGATTATAATTTCTATAGATCGTCTAGACTAAGAAAAGTCTTTCCTTAAAGCTGGTTTTGCGCCGTCGTTGGCGTGTGCGCCTGCAAGCATTCGGCGATCCTTGCTGCAACGAGCACGGCATGGTCGGTCACCTGTGGCAGGCCCATCAACTCGCCAAACGTGCCGCGCGCCAGCGGCCCGGCGATCAGCAGGGAAGGTGTTACGCCCACAACCGGGCCGATGGCTTCCGAGTTGCGGGTGCAGAATAGCCCAAGGCCGGTCGGGTCAAGTTCGAGGTAACCGTTGTGCGAGAGTTCGGCGAGGAAGGGCTGGCTGCCGAGAATGCCGCCATGGCCAGGACCGGTGGTGACGACCACGGCGTCGTAGGTTTTCTCGACGGGAGTGGGACCCCGCCGCAGACGCAGCGTGCAGTGGATCGCATCCGCCTCAATCCGGCTTGCCGCAACCGAACCGGCGAGGATTTCAAGGCGTCCTTCCGCGATTGCGGCATCTAGTGCTGCTTCCACCTGCGGCGCGACGCGGAACCGGTGCACATCCCAGAACGGGCGTAAATGCCGGACGATGCGCTGCCGTTCCACCAGAGGCAGAACCTGCCACAGCGCCTGGCCCTGCGCCCGTACCTGATCGATGACGCCGTGCCAGGTCCGGCCGTCTGCACCCGCTTGCCGGATGGCAGTGCGGATGTTTTTCAGCAGTGCCCGCGCAGTGAAGGCCGGCTCAGTCACAAAGTCGCCGGCGGGATCCTGCGCCACCGGTGCGTGGCCGCGCGAACGCAGTCCACGCCGTGAAATCGCGGTAATCGGACCCTGGTGGCCCTTCAGCGCCAGCGCAGCGATCACATCGGCCGAGGTCAGGCCGTTGCCGACCACAAGCACCCGGTCCGATGGACGGATGGCCGCAAGCGCTCCGGCTTTCGTCGGGTCGGCCACGAAACGGGGATGGTCCTTCAGTACGGCTTGAAGCTGGCCTGGTGCTACCGGCGGCGGGTGGCTGGTGGCGATGACGACGATGTCGGCCCAGGTCTGCGCGCCATCGTCACCGATAATCGACCAGCGGGGGCCATCGCGCAGCACATGCGCGACAGCGCTGCGGCGGTGCTGGACGGAGCCGGCGGCTACAAGGGGCTGCAGCATGGCGTTGACATAATCGCCGAACACGCTGCGGCGGGGAAACAGGGCGCCGTCGGGCCGCAGGGCTTCGTCATCGCCCGCCGTTGCCGAATGCGCCGTGATCCAGCGCAGAAAATGATCCGGTTCGTCGGTCAAAAGGCTCATGCGCGCGGCCGGCACGTTGATGCGGTGGGCGGGCTCAGTCGTGTCGTAGGCAAGCCCCTTGCCAAGGCACGTGCGTGGCTCGAACACGATGATTTGCGGAGCCGGGGACTGGTTTGACAGCGCAAGATGAAAGGCTGTCGCCGCGCCCGACACGCCGCCGCCGATAATAGCGACCACCGGCTGCTGCAATCCTTCGCCAGCGGCGGCGCCGGATACTGTCATCGGGTTGACGATCAATTGGTTCATGACACCTCACCGTCGGGCCGTTTGATAGTCTATAGTTTTTATCAATATTAATCGACGGTCAAGCCTTTAACGTGGCGAGGGAGGCCAGCTACCGGGTTCAGGACTTTTCGTCCAGGGCTTGGAGAACGCGCGCGAACAGGTCCTCCTCGTCGCGGACGCCGTGGCGATACAGCGTCAGCACCAGGGCCGCGACCGGGTCGTTGGCGTCGCTGTCGGGAGCGATGTTGCGGGCCGCCCTTGCCCTGTCGAAGACGCGCTGGCACAGTTGCACGTGGTTGGGGAGCATTGGCTCGTTGCGCCATTTCGTCATACTTCGTCTCCTGTTGCCGGCTGAAACGGACCTGCCTAGGCCGGAATTCAACAAGGCATGCACCGGTCATAGGTGGTGCGTTCCTTGAGCGATACGAGTGACGATCGATTGTGGCGGTTTTTTATCGGTGCCGGATCAGGCCGGCGCCGCGGCAGTCGCGGGGTCCATCATCGGCACGGCAGCGTTCAGATCGTTGTCGGCATATTTGATGACGAGAATGCTCAGAATCGAACCGACGATCACGAAGACAACGGCGCGCATGGTCATTTGCATTGTAATTAATCCTGTTTAATTCTGCATGAAACGTGCGGATTGATGGCTTGTTCCACAAGCAGGCACTACAGCCACTCCTTTGGAGCCGGGACGATGATAACGCCCTTCCCTCCATATGGTGTTGCTCGGGCGCTTGCTGCAGGCCTGCGATACAAATACATCAGATAAGCATGAAAGCAGCCGGGGGTTAGTGCGTGCATCAGGATATGGCATTGGTGGCAACCGTCGCGATTAGCTTCGTGCTGGCTGCGGGGTGCGGTTACTTCGCGGATCGGCTGCGCCTGCCGCCCCTGGTTGGATATCTGGTTGCCGGCATTGTGATGGGGCCATTTACGCCCGGGTTTACAGCCGATACCGCATTGGCCAGCCAGCTAGCCGAAATTGGCGTCATTCTGCTGATGTTCGGCGTCGGCCTGCACTTTTCCGCAGCCGATCTCATCGCCGTTCGCGGGGTCGCCATTCCCGGCGCCATCGGCCAAATCATTCTTGCAACGCTTCTGGGGATCGGCGTCTGTACGCTCTGGGGCTGGAACTTCGGCGCCGGGCTGGTCTTCGGGCTCAGCATTTCCGTCGCCAGCACCGTCGTTCTGCTCAAGGCGCTGGAGGAACGAAATCTGGTCAACTCGCCGAATGGCCGGGTGGCCATTGGCTGGCTCATCGTCGAGGACCTGGCCATGGTCCTGGTGCTCGTTCTGCTGCCGATCGTCGCTGAGGTGCTGGGTGCTCAAGGGGCCGGGGCGCATGGGGCGGCAGCGGGTTCGACGCCTGTTGCGCTGACGATTGTTCTGACGCTGGTCAAGCTCGGCGCATTTGCCGTCCTTGCCATCGTTCTGGGCCCGCGGATCGTTCCCTGGCTGTTGACGCTGGTTGCCCGCACCGGATCGCGCGAATTGTTCACGCTCACCGTTCTCGCCATCGCGCTTGGCATAGCCTTCGGCTCGGCCACGCTTTTCGGGGTTTCCTTTGCGTTGGGCGCGTTTTTTGCTGGCGTCATCATGAGCGAATCGCATCTCAGCCACCGGGCGGCGGCGGATTCTCTGCCATTGCAGAATGCCTTTTCGGTGTTGTTCTTCGTATCTGTCGGCATGCTGTTCAATCCGACCATCCTGATCGATCAGCCGCTGGCGGTGCTTGCCATCCTGGCGCTGATCACGCTTGGAAAATCGCTGATGGCCGCCGGCTTCGTGCTGATGCTGCGCTATCCGATGTCGATGGCGCTGACGGTAGCGGCAAGCCTGGCCCAGATCGGCGAATTCTCCTTCATTGTCGCCGGGCTTGGGGTTTCCCTGGGGCTGATGTCGCAAGAGGGGTACGACCTCATCCTGGCCGGTGCCATCCTGTCGATTACCCTCAATCCGCTGATGTTCTGGGCTGCGGCAAAGCTGAAGACGGCGCTCAGTGGCGGCGTGCCGATCTACGGCGAGCGAAAAATTAAAATACTCAGCCGCGAACTCGACCTCATTAAGGCGCGGAGCGATGAGAAGGAAAGCCAGCAGCAGCTGAAGCAGCAGCAACTGGTCGACACCTTTCCGCTGTTTTCCAAGGTCAACGATCATGCGCTCGAGGAGCTTCTCCTCCTGTTCCGCCCGGCCTCGGCCTCGCCGGGCGACAAGGTGATCCGGGTTGGCGAGCGCGGCGATGCGATGTATTTCATCTCGTCCGGTGCCGCCGAGGTCCGCTTGCCGGGTAACGCCATCCCGCTGGGAGCCGGCGCCTTTTTTGGCGAGATGGCGCTGCTCAGCGGCGGATTGCGCACCGCCGACGTGATCGCGGTGGATTTCTGCCAGTTCCTCAAACTCGACCGGCGCGATTTCAACATTTTCATGGCCCGCCACCCCCGCCTGCGCGCCGCCGTCAGCGACATGGCCCGCGAGCGCAAGAAGATGAATGTGCCCGCCACGATCAAGAGCGGCGCGGTGGAGTGATTGTTGCGGTTGAGGCCCGGAGTTGACGTGAGCTTCAATTCGCCATGACTCGAGTTTTCCGGGTTTGGCCCTTTCTTCAGCGATGACGCAATTTTTGGGTGAAGAAACCGGTCAGTTGGCAAGAAGCAGTGGCGAAAATTGATGTAGACTGCCTCATTCGCATCAAATCCGGAGACTGTCATGACCGCTCCACATCCGTCCAAGACCCACATCGGCAATCATAAACTGCATCCAGAGACGCTCATGCTGAATTACGGCTATGATCCGGAGCTTTCCGAGGGCGCGGTCAAGCCGCCGGTGTTTCTGACATCGACGTTCGTGTTCAAGTCGGCTGAAGAAGGGCGCGATTTCTTCGATTTTGTTTCCGGCCGCCGCGAACCGCCGGCAGGGACAGGGGCAGGGCTGGTCTATTCCCGATTCAATCACCCCAACAGCGAAATCGTCGAGGATCGCCTTGCCGTCTACGAGCGTACGGAAAGCTGCGCGCTGTTTTCGTCCGGCATGTCGGCGATTGCAACGACACTGCTGGCGTTTGTCCGGCCGGGCGATGCGATCCTGCATTCGCAGCCGCTTTATGGCGGCACCGAAACGCTTTTGGCAAAGACCTTCCTCAATATGGGCGTTGCAGCGGTCGGATTTGCCGATGGCGTCAACGAGGCGTCCGTGCAGGCGGCGGCTGAAGAAGCGATGGCGAAAGGCCGGATCTCGATGATCCTGATCGAAACGCCAGCCAATCCGACCAACAGTCTCGTGGACGTCGCGATGATCCGCAGGATTGCCGACGCGATCGGCAGGAAACAGGGGCATACACCGATCGTCGCCTGCGACAATACCCTGCTTGGCCCGGTCTTTCAGCGGCCGATCGAACACGGTGCCGATATCTCGCTCTATTCGCTGACCAAGTATGTCGGGGGGCATTCGGACCTCATCGCCGGTGCTGCTCTCGGTGCAAAATCGGTGATGAAACAGGTCAAGGCGCTGCGCGGCGCCATCGGCACGCAGCTTGATCCGCATTCCTGCTGGATGCTCGGGCGGTCGCTGGAAACATTGTCGATCCGCATGGAGAAGGCCAACAACAACGCGCTCGAAGTCGCCAATTTCCTGCGCGATCATCCGAAGGTCGAGGGCATTCACTATCTGCCCTATCATGATCCGCAATCGCCGCTCGGCAAGACATTTGCCGCGCAGTGCACCGGGGCGGGCTCGACTTTTTCCTTCGATATTCGTGGTGGGCAGCCGGCGTCCTTCAAGTTTCTGAATGCGCTGCAGATCTTCAAACTCGCCGTCAGCCTGGGCGGCACGGAATCGCTTGCCAGTCATCCAGCGACGATGACCCATTCCGGCGTGCCGCTGGAGGTGCGTCAACGGATCGGTGTGCTGGAATCGACCATCCGCCTGTCGATTGGTATCGAACACCCCGACGATCTGATCGCAGATCTGACGATGGCGCTGGATGCGGCCTGATACCTTTGCCGCCATTTTTTCTTATTTTTCGCTGTGTCTTGAAACGGTTACATTCCTTTGCCATATTGCGCTCATGGAATTCGTTTCCAGCGGTTGACCACGGATGTACTGGCAATCGCTGTCGAGACGGGTCGGAGAGGTCGGGTTTTCACCCGGCCTTTTTCTTTGTCCGGCCCTCACGGATTTCCAGCCGCACTGTTTCTTTTTCAAATTGTGTTTACGCTGTCGTTTGTTATCTCGCCTTTCACGGGGATAACCCTACTTGTCATTGGAGATGATTTAGACGAACATTTGCCATGGCCATCCGGCCTTCCGGCCAATTCCCTCGACAGGAGAAAACCATGCCCCTTAAGTCTCTGATGGCCGTTGCGGCGCTGGCGCTTTTGGCGCTTTCAGGATGCGCAAGCACTGGCGCGAACAACACCACCTACGCGAAATACCAGGGTTACGGCCCGGTACCGGACCTCGGCGCCTCTGATTCGGGTGGCGTGCGTATCGGTTACTGATACTCCTTGAGCGAACAGTCTTGCAGGGGGATCGCGTGTGCCCCCTGCAAATCGCGCATGCCAACTGGTGGCGCTGCTCTAGCAATTGGCCAGACGATTGCTCCACACCTATCTTCCAGGCCGTTTCGTTATGACCCCCACCAAGCTGGCAGGCTTTTGGTTGCCCCGATGGTAAACCGCGTGAACGTGCCTGTTTGTCTCCACCGGTCAGCCGCGTCATTGCCCGGTCGCGGACAGATCTAAGACCTTTTTACATCGGAACGTTCCGATTGTTACCGTAACGTACTTCCTCAGGCGCGTTTTCCCATCAGAGTTGCAGGGTCGAAACCGCGACCTGCAAGGGCAGTTCCGACTGTCCCGCGAAGAGGAGATCCGTAATGACCGGAGACGTTCAACACGCCGCGATGGGAGACCATCATGACCAGTAAGCTTTCGCGCAAACTGCTGAGCGCCACCGCCGCAGCCGCCATGTCCTTGATGGCCGTGCCCTTTGCCACCGCGACCGCCCAGGCGCAGGATGCAGCGGCGGCAAAGCCCAACATCCTTGTGATCTTCGGCGATGACATCGGCCAGACCAATATCTCGGCCTATTCGTTCGGCGTCATCGGTTACAAGACACCGAACATCGACCGCATCGCCAAGGAAGGCATGATGTTCACGGACTATTATGCCGAGAACAGTTGCACCGCAGGCCGTTCGACATTCATCACGGGTCAGACCTGCCTTCGCACGGGGCTTTGCAAGGTCGGAGCGCCGGGCGTCACAGTTGGTCTACAAGCCGGCGATATTACCATTGCGCAGGCACTCAAGCCGCTGGGCTACGCAACGGGACAGTTCGGCAAGAACCATCTCGGCGACCGCGACGAATACCTGCCGACCAAACATGGCTTCGACGAGTTCTTTGGCAACCTCTACCACCTGAACGCAGAGGAAGAGCCGGAAGCCGCGAACTGGCCGAAGGACGATGCCGAGTTTCTCAAGGCATACAATCCCCGCGGCGTCATAAAAGCCTCGGCCGACGGAAAGGTCGAGGACACCGGCCCGCTAACTGTCAAGCGGATGGAAACGATCGACGACGAGACGACGGCTGCTGCCATCGATTTCATCGATCGCCAGGCCAAGGCGAAGAAACCCTTCTTCACCTGGATGAATACGACGCGCATGCATTTGTTCACCCATGTGCGTGAATCGATGCGCGGACAGAGCGGCATGCCGGGCAACGAATATGGCGACGGCATGATCGAGCATGATGGCGACGTCGGCAAGCTTCTGAACAAGCTCGACGAGCTTGGCATCGCCGATAACACGATCGTCGTCTATGCGACCGACAACGGTCCCAACCAGTTCTCCTGGCCAGATGCCGCGACGACGCCATTTCGCAGCGAGAAGGATACCAACTGGGAGGGCGCTTTCCGCGTTCCGGCAATCATCCGCTGGCCCGGTCACGTCAAGCCGGGCGAGGTCTCCAACGGCATGATTTCCGGTCTCGATTGGTTTCCAACCCTGCTTGCCGCTGCCGGCGACCCCGATGTGAAAAATCGCCTTCTGACAGGCTGGAAGCCTGAAGGAAGCGCCACGAGCTTCAAGAACCACCTCGATGGCTTCAACCAGCTCGATTACATCACCGGCAAAACGGACAAGAGCGCGCGAAACGAGTTCTACTATTTCGATGACGACGGCGATCTTGTTGGCATCCGCTATGACGACTGGAAGGTTGTGTTCAAGGAACAGCCTGCACCCGGCGGGTTTGCGGTCTGGCAGACCCCACTGGTCACCTGGCGTCTTCCCAAGCTCTTCAATCTTCGGATGGATCCCTATGAACGAGCCGATGTCGTCTCCGATCAGTACAACGACTGGGTGGTCAGAAACGATTTTCTCCTCGTCAAGGGGCAGTTGAAGAGCGCCGCGTTCCTCGAAACCTTCGTGAAGTACCCGCCGAGCCAGCGTGTCGCCAGTTTCAACATCGAGGGCGTGCGCGAACAGGTGGACAAGGCGATCAACCAGTCCTTCAAAGACCGCGGCATAGAGAAGTAACTCCAGCCGCCGCTCCTACGACAATGATCTCCGGATGCACCTTCACCGGGGCGTCCGGTCCACTTGAACGGAGTTCGGTATGACGGCACGCGATGATATACTCGCTCTTGGCCAGCGCGTCGGCCAATCCATTATCGGTCAGGAGGCGATGGTCGAACGGCTGCTGCTGGGGCTGCTGGCCAACGGCCATCTCTTGGTTGAAGGCCTTCCCGGGCTTGCCAAGACGCGCGCCATCAAAAGCCTGGCAAAGAACCTCAATTCCGAACTTTCCCGCGTCCAATTCACGCCGGATCTTCTGCCGGCCGACATCACCGGGTCGGAAATCTATTTCAACGAGGGCGGCAAGGGCGAGTTCAAGTTCCAGCAGGGACCGATCTTCGCCAACCTGATCCTCGCCGATGAAATCAACCGCGCCCCCGCCAAGGTGCAGTCGGCTCTGCTCGAGGCCATGGAGGAGCGACAGGTCACCGTCGGTGGCAAGAGCTATCCGCTTCCTGAACTGTTCATGGTGATGGCGACGCAGAACCCCATCGAGCAGGAAGGCACCTATCCTCTGCCGGAAGCCCAGCTCGACCGTTTCCTGATGCACGTCGAGGTCGGTTATCCCGATGAGGCCTCGGAGGCCGCCATCATGCGGCTGGTGCGTGACGAGGAAAATGCCGGAGCGCATGCGAAAATCGCCGCCCCCGAAAGGCTCGATCCGCAGGCGGTCTTTGCGGCCCGC
The DNA here is from genome assembly GCA_900473045.1 of Hyphomicrobiales bacterium. Classification (GTDB taxonomy): domain Bacteria; phylum Pseudomonadota; class Alphaproteobacteria; order Rhizobiales; family Rhizobiaceae; genus Pararhizobium. The sequence continues at coordinate 31,081 of UCKS01000020.1, read as the reverse complement.
AAGGAGGTCGGTGCCGTGACAGTCTCAGGCCCTATCGAGAAGTATATCGTCGCCCTGGTTTTCGCCACGCGATATCCGGATCGCTACGACAAGGATCTTGCCAAGCTGCTGCAGGTGGGCGTCAGTCCGCGCGGCGTTATCGGTCTCGACAAGGTCTCGCGCTCCTATGCCTGGCTGAAGGGCCGCGATTATGTGACCCCGGACGATGTCAAAGCGATCGTCCATGACGTCTTCCGCCACAGGCTGATATTATCCTACGAAGCGCATGCCTCGGACACCACGCCGGACAAGGTAATCGATCGCATCATAGAACTCGTGGCGGTTTCGTAAGGAGTGGCGATGCCGGTGACTGAGAGCACGCAAGGCGTTCATATCTCCACCGATCAACTCGTGGCGCTGGAAGCGCGTGCCCGTGACTTGAGCTTCGTCCAGAAATCCCGCAGTCACCAACAGCTTGCAGGCCGGATGCGGTCCTCGATGCGCGGCCGTGGGCTGACGTTCGAGGAGTTGCGCGACTACCTGCCTGGCGATGACATCCGCTCCATCGACTGGCGGGTGACGGCACGCACGAACAAGCCTGCGGTGCGCGTCTACAGCGAGGAAAAGGAACGTCCGGCCCTCATTATCGTCGATCAGCGGATCAACATGTTTTTCGGCAGCCGCCGCTCGATGAAATCGGTGACTGCGGCCGAGACGGCGATGCTTTGCGCGTGGCGCATCCTTGGCTCGGGTGACCGGGTGGGAGGCTTCGTCTTCAACGATACCGATATCGACGAGGTCCGGCCGCATCGCAGCCGCGAGGCGGTGATCACGCTTGCCGGCAAGATCGCGGCGCAGAACGGCAGCCTCGAGGCCGGATTTTCCGGGAAACCATCACCAGAATCGCTCGACACCGTCTTGCGCCGTGTCGCCGCCATTGCCCATCACGATCACCTCGTCGTCGTGATCAGTGATTTCGACGGTCACAGCGAGACGACACGGGATACTTTGCTGCGTCTGGCGGACCGGAACGACATCATCTGTATTCTGGTCTATGATCCCTTCCTGCTTGATTTGCCGATTTCGGGCGACATCGTGGTGAGTGGCGGTGGCCTGCAGGCGGAACTGTCGCTGCGGCGCGCCGATGTCAGGCAAGCGATCGGGGCCTTTGCCCGTGATCGCGGCCGTGAGCTTCGCGACTGGCAGCGGCAGTTGGGCCTGCCGATGCTTCCGGTTTCGGCGGCTGAAGACACCGCGCCGCAGCTCCGGCGGCTGCTCGAACAGGCCTCGTGGCGACAGCGGAGGCGGTAATGGAGCCGGACAAGGTGCCTCCCCTTGATCCTCTGACAAGAGTCGCTCTCGAATCGCTGAAAGACATAGCGGTAACAGAGCCCGTGTCGTGGATGCCACAAACGTGGGGATGGGCACTGGCTGCGGTCCTCCTGCTGGTGGTGATTTTGCTTCTCGTCCTTCGGGCGCTCCGGCGTTACCGGGCAAACGCCTATCGCCGGCAGGCACTTGTCGAGCTGAACGGCATCGAACCGCGCATCCTCGACCCGCAGACCCGCAATGACGCTGTGGGCGATCTGGCGGAATTGCTGAAGCGCGTTGCTCTGGTGGCGTGGAAACGCGAGGAGGTGGCGACGCTTTCGGGAGCGGCATGGATCGATTTCCTAAAACGCCATTGCAAGGTGGGCGACATCAGCGCCTTGCAGCCACTTCTCGACAGCGATGAATATCGCACGGACAGCGACCTGAACGGCATTCCCGACACGCTTTGTAAGACCTTCGTTTCCTCGGCAAGGGTCTGGATCAGGCGGCATCATGTATCAGCTTGATTTTCCATGGCTGCTAACTTTGATCCCGGTGCCGCTGCTGGTCTGGTGGCTGCTGCCTGCGCGCCGCGAAACCTCGGCGTCCGTAAGACTTCCTTTCTTCCGGCAGGTCACCGAGGCTGCGGGGGTTGATCCGTCCGAAGGATCGGTGGTCGCCCGGCGGAGCTGGACGCAATGTATCTGCGAAACACTGGCCTGGTGCCTGATGGTCGTCGCCATCGCCCGCCCGCAGTTCGTCGAACCGCCAATCGAGAAAGTCGAGCCGCAGCGTGATCTGCTGCTGGCGCTGGACCTGTCGCAGTCCATGGATACCAAGGATTTCCGTTCGCCGGAGGGTAGCACGGAGGCGCGCGTGGATGCGGTCCGCAAGGTGGTCGCCGATTTCGTCGCGAAGCGCCCCGTCGACCGCATCGGACTGATAGCCTTCGGCGATGCCCCCTATCCGCTCGTGCCCTTCACGATGGACCACAAGACCGTCCAGGCGGTGATCGCCGATACGCTTCCCGGAATTGCAGGCCCGCGCACGGCGCTTGGAGATGCCATCGGACTTGCCGTCAAGATGTTCGAAAAGACCACGGTGCCTGAAAAGGTATTGATCGTTCTGACCGACGGAAACGACACGGCAAGCCGCATGCCTCCGGCCAAGGCTGCCGACATTGCCAAACAGAAAAAGGTCGTCATTCACACGGTAGGCATCGGCGATCCGAAAGCAACCGGCGAAGACAAGCTCGACACCGGGGTGTTGCAGAAGATCGCAGCTGAAACCGGCGGGCGCTATTTCTTCGGACAGGACCAGACGCAGCTTGCAACCATCTACGACACGCTCGACAAGATCACGCCGCAGGACCAGAAGAACCTCTCCTGGCGGCCGCGTATCGAGCTGTTCCACTGGCCGCTCGGCTTAGCGATTGCGATCCTTGGCGCATACTATCTTTTGAGCGGGTTGACGGGTCTCTTCAGACGGAGAGCTGCGGCATGATCGAGAATTTTCATCTCCTCCGACCCTTGTGGCTTCTAGCTCTTGCCGTGCCGACTATCATCGTCTGGATGTCGGCCCGCTCTGCCGATACCCGGCGCCAGTGGAAGGGGATGATCGAGCCGCATCTTCTCGACAGTTTGGTCGTCGACCGTTCACCCGGATCCCGTATGCGTCCGTCATGGCTTCTGGCCACTGTTCTGACATGTGCAATCCTGGCGGTAGCCGGACCGGCGTGGGAGCGGGAGTTGCCACCTTTCGTGGAAGACACGGCTCCCCTCGTCATCGCCGTCGATCTATCGCCGACCATGGATGCGATCGACGTCAGCCCGTCGCGGCTGGAGCGCGCCAAGCTCAAGATCAGGGACATCGTTGCCGGACGCTCGGGTGCACGCACGGCAGTCATTGCCTATGCCGGGTCGGCACATCTGGTTTTGCCGCTCACGGAAGATGGGTCGCTGATCGAGACCTACACGGATGCTTTGGCGACGCGGATCATGCCTGTCGACGGCAAGGATACCGCCGAGGCTCTCGCTCTTGCCGAGGCCACTCTTGCTTCGGAGGATGTGCCCGGCACCATCCTGTTCCTGACCGACGGGATCGAGCAGAAGGCATTCGATGCCTTCAAGCTCAACTCCAGGCAGGGGATCGTCGTGCTCGGCATCGGCACGGCTAAAGGCGGGCCGGTAAAAGGCGCGGACGGCAGTTTTCTAGCCGATCCTGCTGGGGGCCGGCTTGCCGCAAAGCTCGACGTCGAAGGATTGAAGAACCTCCACGCGCTCACCGGTGTGGATGTCGCGACATTCACGGACGACGACACCGACGTCCGCTGGGTATCACAACGCATCCGCACCAACTTCGCGCAGAAACAGGCGGCTGAGGGCGATCGCTGGCGGGATGCGGGATGGTGGTTGATCGGCCCGTTGCTGCTGCTCTTCGCTCTGACTTTCCGCAAGGGTTGGATCGTGCGGGTTGGTGCGGTTCTCCTCTGCGCCCACATCCTGTTGCCCTCGAATGCCCTGGCCGCCGACTTTGTGGACATGTGGCTGACACCGGATCAGCAGGGGCGGATGGCCTATGAGAAAGGCGATTTCGAAGCTGCAGCGGCGCATTTTGCCGACCCGATGTGGAAGGGAGCGTCTCTTTATCGCGCGGGCAAGTTTGCCGAGGCGCTTGATGCCTTCGCTACCGCCGACAGTGCGGAGAGCTGGTATGATCAGGGCAACGCCCTTTTGCATATCGGCAAGCTCGATGAGGCGGTCACTGCATACAAGACCGCGCTGAAGAAGAGGCCGCAATGGCCTGATGCCTCTGCCAATCTCACCATCGCGGAACAGCTGGTGAAGCTGAAGAAGGATGAGGAGGAAGAGCAGCAGGACGCACCGGGCCTGCCGCCTGACAGCATCCAGTTCGACGACAAGGGCAAAAAGGGCAAGGCGGACACCATCAGTATCGCCGAGCAGACGTCAGAGCTCTGGATGAAGAATATCATCGTCAGTCCGGCCGACCTCATGGCTCGCAAGTTCGCCATCGAAGCCGGGGGGAAAAGGCCATGATGCTGCTCCGCGCCGTCATGGCAGTCTGGTTGACACTCGGATCAATGGCCTATGCCGCCGAACCGTTCACGCGCGTTGCTATTGAAGGCAAGGGCACGATCGTGCCTGGCCAGCAGGTTGAGATTGCGGTCGATGTCTTCGTGCCGGATTTTTTCACAGCGCCGCCGCAGTTTCCGCTGTTCGATTTGCCAAATGCAATCGTGACCCTGTCGGATGAGCGCGCGCAGAACATGGTGGAGACGGTCGATGGCGTGCAATATGCCGGGATCCGCCGGACCTATGCGGTGGTTCCTGAAGCAGCCGGTACGTTCACCCTGCCGCCGGCCGTGATCACGCTCGGTTATTCGCAGGACGGCAAACCCGTCCCCGGTCAAACGTCTCTGCAACAGGTGAGTTTTACTGTTGCGGGCACGCCTGATGGCGCGGCGCCAACGCTGGTCTTTGCGGCGCGCGGCCTGACGTTAACCCAGTCGTTTGATCGAGATCCATCGGGGTTGACGGTTGGTGACGCTGTGGTTCGAACGATCAACCTGTTTGCCGAAGGCACCCAGGCGATGATGATCCCTGCCATCCCGGTGGAGACCGCCAAGGGCCTGAAACAGTATTCGAAGTCTCCACAGATCGCTGACGGCGTGGCGGCCGAGGACCGGACAACGGGAAGCACCCGGACGGAAACTATCACCTATGTCGCCGAGACCGCAGGTGCGTTCGAGATCCCCGCCGTGTCGTATCCGTGGTTTGATATCGATACGCAGGCCAATGAAATTGCAACGCTTCCGGCTCAGCCCGTGAAAGTCGCGATATCCGTTCCAGCGGCCACAGGGCTGGCACCCCGGTTGGAGCAGCAAGATCATCAGGGTACTCAAGCCTGGCTGTCTAAAAAGGTCGTGTTGATAGTGTTGGCGACCATCGGTGGTTTGGCGGCTGCGGGCTATGCCTTCTTCCAATTGCTGCCTTGGGTGGGAAGAATGCTCCGAACATTGCGCGATGCTCGCCGCAGTTCCGAGCGGCAAAAATTCGAGCGGCTGATCGTCTGTATCCAGTCCGACAACCCCGTCGCGATCTACCGTAGCCTTGAAGACTGGACACGGTCCGCAGGATACGGATCGATAGCGGCCTGGGCATCGGCATCTGGAGATGAAGGCGTCTCCAGGGAGACCCGCAAACTGGAGAGTGAACTCTTCGGTGCGGATCGCGACCATCCGGCACTTGATCGAGCGGCCTTGAAGCAGGTTCTCATGACGTGGCGGAAGAAGGTTCGCGCTCCTGGGCGCAGCGTCGCCGTGTCCCCGCTTCCCCAGCTCAACCCGCAAGGCGGGCGTCGTGCGGTCAAAAGGCCCGCTGTGCGCGCCGGCTGACTGTGCTCGCGGTTGTGTTTTCGGACGTACTATTTCGAGTTTGGCGGCCTCACTCTGCGGTGCTCTTTTTCGGACTGTTCAGAGGCAGCGCGATCGTCAGGAAGACAGAATCGCCCTCCGCACGGTTCTTGACACCGAATTCATGGAAATACTTGATGCGGGCGGAAACCGGCTGGTCGGCAACGGCGAAGTTCCAGCCGATCGTTGCGCCCAGCGCATTTGCCGTGCCCTTGAACGGGCGTAGCGCACCATCGCCGCTGTCGCCCGTGGTCTGGCGATAGGCGTAACCGACCAGGCCCAGATCCCATTTCTGCCCGAAATGTTTCAAGGCGGCCCACTCGAAATGCAGTTCGTTGCCTGATCTGTAGTCCGTCGCAGGATTTTCCGCGTTGAACGTCATGCCAAGCGCACCGGACAGTTCGTAGCCGCTTGCCGGATCAAGCCAGGTCAGCGCGGCGTTGACGTCTGCGCCCCAGTGATGGAAGGCAACATTGGAAATCTGGCCGTCCTGGTAATTGCCAATCGGCACGTTGACGATGGTACCGACCTGCCAGTGCAGGTTGCCGGCATCCCAACCCAGACTGGCGCTAACCAGCGGGTCTCCCATGGTGAATACGGTGTCTGTGACCTCACCAGTCGCTGCTCCGCCGAGCGGGCCGGCGATCGTCACATCTGCGTTCGTCTTCATCCAGGCGTATGGGACGGTCAATCCCAAACCGAGGCGGCCGTTCAGGACCTCATCCTCCGGTACCCAGAGCAAGGTCGGCGCGGCAAGCACAGCCTGTCCCTCGACCCCAGCCGCGAGCTTTCCGCCTGTCGGCAACTGCTTATTGCCGCCCAGGCTGCCGTCATACAGCCAGATGTCATTTTGGAAATATAGGCCTGGTGGGGGTGCGATGCCGGCTGCGGGGCCTTTTGAGCCGAGCAGATAGAATCCTGTCCCACGCTCCGCCGCCATGCCAGACGTTGCGGAGAGAAGGACGGCAACAGCTGCCAGTGCTTTGATGGTCATTGGTCTGTTCACGGCAGCATACTCCCTCATTGATACACGATCGGAATCGACACAGACAATTATCGCCAACTATACTGTCACGAGGCTTGCCCGCTGCGAATAAAGACAATGAAAATAGTGAGCGGCGTTGCAATTGCAGGCTGATAGATGTGTCTATTTTGCCGCATAGCCCGAACTTGAAATCGCGGCACGAGGGCCTTGCCTGCCGGACGGAGGAGGCGGGTTCGTCCCGTTGTGTGTCTTCCCGGAAATATAATGGCGGTAAGATAAGTGGTGATCCCAACTGGATTCGAACCAGTGGCCTCAAGATTAGGAATCTTGCGCTCTATCCTGCTGAGCTATGGGACCAGCCTGAAGAACCCTTACAAAAGGTGGGCGCGGAAGCCAAGTGTTTCCGGTGTGGTTTTTGGCGGTTTTCTGCGAACAGGCCTTTCTGACGTGCGTGACGCAGGCCGGGGCTGGCGCCCGATGCTTTTCCGATGTTAAGCAGGATGCGGCGAAACGGGGAGGAGACCCGGCCGTAACGGCGCCGCCTTGACAACGACACCCATAGAGTTTGATCCGGCATGTTCATTGGAATTGATTGGGGCGGTACGAAAATGGAAGTCATCGCGCTCGATCGCGATGGCGCAACGCGGGCAAGGCATCGCATCGCCACGCCGACCAGCGGCTATGATGCCTGCATCCGCGCCGTACAGGAGCTTGTCGCGGCCGCCGAGCAGACGGCCGGCGAAACGGGCACGATCGGTATCGGTATTCCCGGCAGCCCCAATCCGCGCACCGGCATCGTGCGAAACTCGAATGCCGTGCTTTTGAACGGCCAGCCGCTCGGGCGCGATCTTGCCGCAGCGCTTGGCCGCGAGGTCCGGCTTGCCAATGACGCCAATTGTCTGGCGATCTCGGAAGCCGTCGACGGTGCCGGCAAGGACGCGCATACGGTGTTCGGCGTGATTGTCGGGACCGGTCATGGCGGCGGGTTGGCGATCGGCAAGCATGTCCATGCCGGCTATCAGGGCATTGCCGCAGAAATCGGCCACTATCCGTTGCCCTGGATGACCAGGCAAGAATATCCCGGCCACAAATGCTGGTGCGGCAAACATGGCTGCCTCGACATGTATGCCTGCGGTACCGGCGTGGAGCTCGATTATCGTCTGAACACGGGCGTTGAGCGGCGCGGCCGCGACATCATCGCCGACAAGCGCAATGGCGAGCCGGTGGCGACCGGTGTCTACGACCGCTTTGTCGACCGGCTCGCCCGCAGTCTGGCGCTTTTGACCAATATTGTCGATCCGGATGTCTTCGTGCTCGGCGGCGGCATGTCGAATGTCGACGAGATCTACGACGAATTGCCGGACCTGATCGTCAAGTACATTTTCGGTGACAGTTTCGAGACGCCGATCCGCAAGGCTGTGCATGGTGACAGTTCCGGCGTGCGCGGTGCCGCATGGCTCTGGAACGACTAAAAAGACAAGGGAGAGCGGAATGAGTATCGACGCGGATCTGGAGCGGATTGCCCTTCAGGAAAACGAATTACAATTCGACAGTTTCGGTCTGGAGACGGGCTGGGCGCTGGGATCGTTGCTGCGCGAGATGGCGGTGGAGCGCAAGCTCGGCGTTGTCATCGATGTAACGCTGTTTTCCATGCCGGTGTTCTACACGGCGCTGGAAGGCTCGACGCCGGACAATCCGAACTGGGTGCGCCGCAAGCGCAATTGCGTCTTTCGTTTCCTCAAAAGCAGCTATGCCGTCGGTCTTTCCCTTGCCAAACAAGGTACCGATATCACCGCCAAGTTCGGCCTGCCGGACGCCGAGTTCGCGCCGCATGGCGGCAGTTTCCCGATTGTCGTCAAGGGCACCGGCTGTATCGGCGCGGTCACCGTTTCGGGCTTGCCGCAGCGCGACGATCACATCATGGTCGTTGAAGCGCTTGCCCAGCTTCTCGGCAAGGATCTTGGCGGGCTCAAGCTCGGCGAATGAGAGTGGACGGACAGATGCCAATGGATATTGCCGGTTTTTCCGCGAAACTGAACGAATGGCTTTCCGAAAAGGCGCTGCCGCTCTGGCGGGACAAGGGCTTTGATGCGACAGGCGGCGGCTTCGTCGAAACGATCGACATGGCGGGTCAGCCGACGCGGGCCAACCGCCGTTCGCGCGTCCAACCACGCCAGGTCTATTGCTTTGCGGAAGCCGGGCGACGTGGTTGGCCCGGCGACTGGCAGACGCCTGCTACCGATGGCCTTGCCTATTTCGATCGGGTCTATCTGCAGCCAAGCGGCTTCTATGGCGCGCTGGCGGATGCGGACGGCAATCTGATCGATGCGTCGTTCGATCTCTACAATCAGGCCTTCGCGCTGTTGGCTTTCGCTTATCTGGCGCAGGTGTTTCCCGGCCGCAAGGCGGAGATGATCGACCGCAGCAATGCGTTGCGCGACCGGCTCGAGGCCCATTGCAAACATCCCTCGATGGGGTTCGAGGAAGACAATCCTCCCCGCCTGCCGCTCGGCTCCAACCCGCATATGCACCTGTTCGAGGCATGCCTTGCCAGCGAGACGGTGGGCGGGTTCGATACGATGGCCTGGACCAATCTGGCCGATGAGATCGCCTTCCTCTGCATGGAGCATTTCATCGACCGGGAAACCGGCGCGTTGCGTGAATTCTTCGATCACGACTGGGCACCGATATCCGGCGACCAGGGCCGCATCGTCGAGCCGGGCCACCAGTTCGAATGGGCCTGGCTTCTGTTGCGCTGGGCCGAGCGGCGCGGCAATGCCGATGGTTTGGTCAAAGCCCGGCGGCTGTTTGAAATCGGCGAGCAATATGGCATTGCCCAGCCACGCGACGTGGCCGTCATGACGCTGTTGGATGATTTTTCGGTTGTCGATCCGATTGCCCGGTTGTGGCCGCAGACGGAATGGCTGAAGTCGGCAATCCATTTCGCAGCGCTGACGCAGGGTGAGGAGCGGGAACGTTACCTGCGATCGGCCGTTCGCGCCGCAACCGCCTTGCAGAGCTTTCTCGATACGCCGGTCGAAGGCCTCTGGCGCGACAAACAGAAGGCTGACGGATCCTTCGTCGACGAACCGGCGCCGGCCAGCAGCTTTTACCATATCCTGTGCGCCATCTATGAATTGGACGACTGCCTGAAGCGGTTGTAAGCCGATATATCTGCTCACTTTTTTCAAACGGCCCGGCTCAAGCAGAGGCGGGCCGCCTTGTTTCCAAGGCGATCAAATAACGAACTCATATATTGACATAAAGATATCTTTATGTGATCTCTGGTTTGCAGTTTGTTGTCGTTTTCAGAACGGGAGATTTCCCATGTCCGCCATTGATGCACTTTTCGGTGCCGTTTTACCCAAGCCGGATGGGTCCGAAGTCATGGCCGCGCTGAAAGCGGCGGCCCGCGAACGCATCCTGATCATGGATGGCGCGATGGGCACGGAAATCCAGCAGCTCGGGCTTGGCGAAGACCACTTTCGCGGCGACCGCTTCGGTGCTTGCGAATGTCATCTGCAGGGCAATAACGACCTTCTGACGCTGACCCAGCCGGGTGCGATCGAGGAAATCCACTACAACTACGCCATCGCCGGCGCCGATATTCTCGAGACCAACACGTTTTCCTCGACCTCGATTGCCCAGGCCGATTACGGCATGGAGGCGATGGTCTATGAACTGAACCGTGACGGCGCGCGTCTTGCGCGCCGCGCCGGATTGCGGGCGCAGCAGGTCGATGGCAAGCGCCGCTTCGTGGCCGGTGCGCTCGGCCCGACCAACCGCACGGCGTCGATCTCACCTGACGTCAACAATCCGGGTTTTCGCGCCGTCTCTTTTGATGACCTTCGCATCGCCTATGCCGAGCAGCTGCGCGGCCTGATCGACGGTGGCACGGATATCGTTCTGATCGAAACCATTTTCGATACGCTGAACGCCAAGGCGGCGATCTTTGCCACCGAGGAAGTGTTTCTCGAGATGGGCATCCGCCTGCCGGTGATGATCTCCGGCACGATCACCGACCTTTCCGGCCGCACGCTGTCGGGCCAGACGCCGACCGCGTTCTGGCACTCGGTGCGCCATGCCGACCCCTTCACCATCGGCCTCAACTGCGCGCTTGGCGCCAACGCCATGCGCGCGCACCTGGCTGAAATCTCCAGCGTCGCCGACACGTTCGTCTGCGCCTATCCGAATGCCGGACTGCCCAACGAGTTCGGTCAGTATGATGAAACGCCGGACGAAATGGCTGCCCAGATCGAGGGCTTTGCCCGCGAAGGCCTGGTCAACATCGTTGGCGGCTGCTGCGGCTCGACGCCTGCCCATATCCGGGCGATCGCGCAGGCTGTTGCCAAACATGCCCCCCGCGAAATCCCCGACGTGCCACGGCTGATGAAGCTGTCCGGCCTGGAGCCGTTCACGCTGACCAAGGACATCCCCTTCGTCAATGTCGGCGAACGCACCAACGTCACCGGTTCTGCCAAGTTCCGCAAGCTGATCACAGCTGGCGATTATGCGGCGGCGCTCGATGTCGCCCGCGATCAGGTGGCCAATGGCGCCCAGATCATCGACATCAACATGGACGAAGGCCTGATCGATTCGAAGCAGGCGATGGTCGAGTTCCTCAACCTGATCGCCGCCGAACCGGATATCGCCCGCGTTCCCGTGATGATCGATAGTTCCAAATGGGAGATCATCGAGGCCGGCCTGAAATGCGTCCAGGGCAAGCCGCTGGTCAACTCGATCTCGATGAAGGAAGGCGAGGAAGCCTTTTTGCATCACGCAAGGCTTTGCCGCGCCTATGGCGCCGCCGTCGTGGTCATGGCGTTCGACGAACAGGGGCAGGCGGATACGCAGGCCCGCAAGGTCGAGATTTGCACCCGCGTCTACAAGCTTCTGACGGAGCAGGCCAATTTTTCGCCCGAGGACATCGTCTTTGACCCGAACGTCTTTGCGGTCGCCACCGGCATCGAGGAACACAACAATTACGGCGTCGATTTCATCGAGGCGACGCGCGAGATCATCGCAACGTTGCCGCATGTGCATATTTCCGGCGGCGTCTCCAACCTGTCCTTCTCCTTCCGCGGCAATGAGCCGGTGCGTGAGGCGATGCATGCCGTGTTCCTCTACCACGCCATCCAGGCCGGCATGGACATGGGTATCGTCAATGCCGGTCAGCTGGTGGTCTATGACCAGATCGAGCCAGAGCTGAAGGAAGCCTGCGAGGACGTCGTTCTCAACCGCCGCGCCGATTCGACCGAGCGCATGCTGGAACTGGCCGAACGCTTCAAGGGCACCGCCGGCAAGGAAGCCAAGGAACGGGACCTGAAATGGCGCGAATGGGTTGTCGAAAAGCGGCTTGAACATGCGCTGGTCAACGGTATCACCGAGTTCATCGAGGCCGACACCGAGGAAGCCCGCCAGAATGCCGAGCGGCCGCTGCACGTTATCGAAGGCCCGCTGATGGCGGGGATGAACGTCGTCGGCGATCTCTTCGGGGCGGGCAAGATGTTCCTGCCGCAAGTGGTAAAATCAGCCCGCGTGATGAAGCAGGCGGTTGCCATTCTCTTGCCCTACATGGAAGCCGAACGGCTGGCCGGTGGTGGCCTTGGCGAGCGCAAGAGTGCCGGCAAGGTGCTGATGGCGACGGTGAAAGGCGACGTTCACGATATCGGCAAGAATATCGTTGGCGTCGTTCTGGCCTGCAACGACTACGAAATCATCGATCTTGGCGTCATGGTGCCCTCTGCAAAAATCCTCGAGGTCGCGCGTGAAAGACAAGTCGATATCATCGGCCTTTCCGGGCTGATCACGCCCTCGCTCGACGAGATGGCGCATGTGGCGGCCGAAATGGAGCGCGAAGGGTTCAATATTCCGCTGTTGATCGGCGGCGCGACGACCAGCCGTGTCCACACAGCGGTCAAGATCCACCCGCGCTACAACCAGGGGCAGGCGATCTATGTCACCGACGCCAGCCGCGCCGTCGGCGTGGTTTCCAGCCTGCTGTCGCCGGAAATGAAGGGCGGCTACATCGATACTGTGCGGGCCGAATACAAGAAGGTTGCGGATGCGCATGCGCGCAACGAGCTGGAAAAGCAGCGCCTGCCACTCGCAAAGGCCCGCGCCAATGCCCAAAAAGTCGATTGGGATACCTACCAGCCGAAAACGCCGTCTTTCCTCGGTACCCGGGTTTTCCAGAACTGGGATCTTGCGGAACTGGCTGAATATATCGACTGGACCCCGTTCTTCCAGACCTGGGAGATGAAGGGCGTCTACCCGAAAATCCTCAACGACGAACGCCAGGGCGAAGCCGCCCGTGCACTCTTTGCCGATGCGCAGGCGATGCTGGCCAAGGTCATCGCGGAAAAATGGTTCGCGCCAAAAGCCGTCGTCGGCTTCTGGCCGGCCGGCGTCGTCGGTGACGATATCCGCCTGTTCACGGACGAAACCCGCGCAACAGAGCGTGCCACCTTCTTCACGCTGCGCCAGCAGATGGCCAAGCGCGATGGCCGCCCGAACGTCGCGCTGTCGGATTTTGTCGCGCCTGTCGATAGCGGCAAGCACGATTATCTCGGTGGTTTCGTCGTTACCGCCGGCATCGAGGAAGTGGCGATTGCCGAGCGCTTCGAGCGGGCCAATGACGATTATTCGTCTATCATGGTCAAGGCGCTTGCCGACCGGTTTGCCGAGGCCTTTGCCGAGCGCATGCACGAATATGTCCGCAAGGAACTCTGGGGCTATGCGGCGAACGAGACTTTCGCTCCAGGCGAGTTGGCCGGTGAACCCTATGCCGGCATCCGGCCTGCACCCGGTTACCCGGCGCAGCCGGATCATACCGAAAAGGCAACGCTATTCGATCTTTTGAAAGCCGAAGACGAAATCGGTGTGACCCTGACGGAAAGCTTCGCCATGTGGCCCGGCTCCTCCGTCTCCGGCATCTATATCGGCCACCCCGACGCCTACTATTTCGGTGTCGCCAAGGTCGAGCGCGATCAGGTCGAGGACTATGCCGCGCGCAAGGATATGCCGGTCGGTGAGGTCGAACGCTGGCTGGGGCCGATATTGAACTATGTGCCAGTGCCAAGGGCGGAAGCGGCGGAATAGCGGCGTTGGGCTCACGGCAGGCGGCGGTTTTTAGCAAGCCGCCGCCGCCTGTCATCGGCTACAATGTCAGATCATTGCCCCGCGATAACCCTTTTCGCCAGCCGGAACGGGCTGGAAACCACGGAAGCTGCCGCATCGAAAACGAAGGCGCCGGTCTGTCTGGATGAGACCCCATCGCGGTTCTCGAGAGAAACGAGCTGCGGGCCGATGGCAGCGAGGTTGGCGTAGCGGTCGTGACCAAGGCTGTCGTCCGCCTTGACCGAGGTGATGTCGATCACCTTGATGCCGTAGCGCGCGGCGGCGTCCTCGACGACGGGGTCGTCGACATCCAGTCTGCCGGCGCGCTGTCTTTCGCCGCCGAGAAAGCTGGAAATCCTCAAAGCCTTGTCATCCTTGGACACAAACAGTGTCAGCGGTGTCTTCAGCGGTCCGATGACCGTCAGTTGCTTGCGAAAGACATCCGCATCGATGTCGGGTGCGGCCAGGATGACGACAAGCTTGTCGAGCACATCGCCACGGCCCTCGAGCTTCAGCTGCCGCAGCGCTTCCATGATCAGGAACCCGCCCATGCTATGCCCGAACAGGATGAACTTTTTCACCTTGGGCTGGCGCGACATTCCGGTGATGACGGCCACAAGGTCGTCCCGGGCAAACAAAGCGGCGTCCCTGTCGGCCACGTAGCCGGTCACGGCGGCTTCCGACGGCCACGAAAACAGGACCGGCGTCGAACCGGTGTTTGCGTCCGCAGCGATCTGCGCCAGCCGGAACAGGCCCTCCTGATAGCTGTAATTGTAGCCGTGAACGAACAGGCCGACCGAGCCGTCGGCGGCCGGTATTCCCGCCTGAGCCAGAAACGCCTGCCGGTCGATGGTGGTCCGCTTCGTCACCACGAAGTCGCGCTTGGCATTGGGCTTGCCCTTCGCCCATTCGATTTTCGACGGCTGATGCGTGGGAGGAATGGAGATCGAATAGGTCTCGAACGCCATCGACTGGGCACGGCCGCTTGCAAAACCCTGCCCATCCGCATCTTTCGTTCTGTCGGTGGCTGTTAGAAGCTTAATCTGTCTTTCACCACCTGCGGCACTCGACGGCAGCAAAACCGCATCCGCCGGACGCGAAGCGCAGGCCGCCAGCTGCGAAACGGCTGTTAACACGATTGCCACCCGGCGCAGGTTGAGACGGACGGGATTGGGTGCAAGTAAACGGATCATTGATACTCGCTGATTTGACTGCGAACGCATGACGGCCTTGGTGGCATATTTTCCCCGCCGATAAAACAAGCGCATGCCGCTTTCCGGATATTGGCATTTGGCGAGGTCAAACGCTGGCTGTGACCAACAGTGAAATATATGCCGGCTCCGAGGGCGGAGTCGGTAGCACAATTATCCACATCTGCGGCACCATTGTTTGCACGCTCCGATTTTGATATAGGGCGTTCATCGAATTTCGGCTCCTGGAGCATCCGCATGGGGACTGCAAAATCTGCAGATAAGTACGCCGCAACAACCCTTCATGTTGTTGCGGCGTTCTGTCGAACCAATCTCAGTTTAAGCTGACAGGCAGACGCCGCCAAATGTACTTCATTTGAGCGGATGTTTTTCCATGCCTACAAACTCTCGTGTCTGGGCCTGTTCCTTGCCAGCAACACTGCTGCTGATGGCCCCATTCGATATCCTCGCCTCTCTGGCGATGGACATCTACCTTCCGATCGTTCCTGCAATGCCCGGGATTCTCAACACCAGCCCGGCGGTCATTCAGCTGAGCTTGAGCCTTTACATGGTCATGCTCGGCGTTGGGCAGATCGTGTTCGGGCCGCTCTCCGATTGTATCGGCAGGCGCCCGGTGCTGATCGGCGGGGCGGCCCTGTTCGCTGTTGCGTCGTTCTGCCTTGCGGCATCATCGACGGCAACCCTGTTCATCGTCTTCCGGTTTCTTCAGGCCGCCGGGGCGTCCGCGGCGCTGGTGGCCACGTTTGCGACCGTTCGTGATGTTTATGCGGACCGTCCGGAAAGCACTGTGATCTATAGTCTTTTCAGCGCTATGCTGTCCTTCGTGCCGGCTCTTGGCCCGATTGCGGGTGCCTTGATCGCCGATGGATTGGGGTGGCGCGCGATCTTCGCCGCTCTTGGCTCTGTGGCGATTTTGGCGCTGGTCAATGCCTGGTTTGGCTGGCACGAAACGCGGCCGGCAGTTGCTGTAAACTCAAGCCGTTCGATCCTGCCTCTTTTCAAGAGCTTTGCGTTCTGGACCTATACGCTCGGATTCAGCACGGCGATGGGCACGTTTTTCGTGTTCTTCTCGACCGCTCCTCGTGTCCTGATCGATGGTGCGGGTTTCTCGGAGGTGACGTTCAGTCTGGCATTCGCCACTGCGGCGGGCGCGATGATCATCACCACGCGCTTTACCCGGCAGTTTGTCGCAAAATGGGGAATTCCCGGCAGTCTGGCGAGAGGTATGGCAATGCTGCTGCTGGGGGCTTTCCTGTTGAGCATCGGCCAAATATTCGGTTCTGCCTCTTTCCTCACCTTCATCGTGCCGATGTGGGTGATGGCGATCGGTATCGTCTTTGCGGTTTCGGTGACAGCCAACGGAGCGTTGAAAGGCTTTGACGATATTGCCGGATCGGCGGTCGCCTTCTATTTCTGCATCCAGAGCCTGATCGTCGGCATTGTCGGGACGCTGGCGGTGGTCACCTTGCAGGGCGATACGGCATGGCCACTCGTGGTCTTTTCCTCCGTGATGGCAACCGTGGTCCTCGCGGCGTTGGCTTTGCTTGGCCGCCCGAAAATGCCGGGATAATCGACCCGGGCGGGGCAGCATCCGCTGTCCTGCCCGGTGCCCGGATGTTTGCATTGAGAAGGTCGCACAGGTTGATGTATTGAACCCTTCTGTATTCGCCGTCGCGACAAAGACCGAATGTAAGCCCCGACCTGGCGATAAGGAGCCTGCCCCATTCATGGCCGAAAACAAGCTCGATACGATTGCCCTTCTCAACGCGATCGCCGATAGCCCCAAGCGCGACAACAGTGTCTATCACCAGGCAATGGCGCAGGCGCGCCGGGCGTTCGAAGATGCAGAAGCTGCGCTGGGCGGTCCGGTGCGGGTGCGCACGAAGACCAAGCTGAAGCGCAGCGGCGAGTTTACCGTCAAATGGACATTCAAGCGTCTGGATTGAAATCCCGGAGACAAAAATGCCACTCGCGCGGGCGGGAGTACTGCAGTATCATTCGTATCACTTTTTCGTGCAGCCATGGCACAAAGCACTGTTTGAAACGTTTCCTCCCGGAAAGGCAAAATGGTGATTCACATGAAGATGTTCGCAATCATTGGTCTGTCGCTGGCCACCGCCTTTTCAAGCGTTGTGCCGGCACAGGCATTTCCATCCATCGAACGTTCGAAGATTCAGGCTTCGGATGTTCTACAGGTCGAATCCTACCGCAGCTCCTGGGGCATCGGCCGCTATGGGGGTAATCGTGGCCCTTACATAAGACGTCATTATCGCAACGGCGGCTACTATGGCGATCGACGCTATTATCGTAATTATGGCAACCATCGACGCTATTACGGTGACTACGACGACAACTTCGGCGCAGCGTTTGGTGGTCTGGCTGCAGGCGCGATCATCGGAGGCCTTCTGGCGCAGCCGAGATATTATGAGCCCAGATACTATGAGGGTGACCGGCGCTACTATCGGACCGGGGGGTCGCATGCCGATTGGTGCTATGCGCGATATCGCTCGTACCGGGCTTACGACAATACGTTCCAGCCGTATAACGGCGGTCGGCGTCAGTGCATCTCGCCTTACTAACCTTGGTTGGCGATGATGCTGAAAGGTAAAGGGCAGGACAGCTTGTCCTGCTCGAGTCGATAAGGGCGCCTATCTGGCGCGCACTTCACTCCTTGATATACCATCCCCACGGCTCGTCGCTGTTGAAGCGGGTGATCTGCTTGGTTTCCAGATAGTTCGACAGACCCCAGCGGCCGAGTTCGCGGCCGATGCCGGATTGTTTGTAGCCGCCCCAGGGGGCTTCGACGAACGTGGGCTGCGAGCAGTTGACCCAAACGATGCCGGCGCGAAAGGCTTCGGCGACGCGTTCGGCGCGGATCACGTCCTTCGACATCACGGCGGCGGCAAGCCCGAAACGGCTGTCATTGGCCATGCGGATGGCGTCATCCTCGTCCTTGAACGGTTTGACGCAGACGACCGGCCCGAAAATCTCCTCCTTCCAGACATAGCTGTCTTCGCTCATGTCGGTAAGCACTGTCGGTTCGAGGAAATAACCGCTATTGAGGCCAACGGGACGGCTGCCGCCGTAAGCAACCGTGGCACCATCGATGCGGGCGCGGTCTATTGCCGAGGTGATCTTGTCATACTGGCTTTTCGAGACGATCGGCCCGAGCAGGGTGCCGTCCTCCATGCCGTTGCCGATCTTGATCCTGGCTGCTTCCTCGCACAGGCGCGAAACAACGGCATCGTAGATCCCGGCCTCGACCAGCACACGCGAGGTTGCCGAACAGACCTGGCCCTGATTCCAGAAGATGCCGAACATGATCCATTCGACGGCTTTTTCGATATCGCTGTCGGCGAAAATGACAAAAGGCGACTTGCCACCCAATTCGAGGCTGACGGTCTTGATGTCCTGCGCGCCGGCCATCATCACCTTGCGGCCGGTGGAAACGGATCCGGTAAACGCGAGCTTATCGACCAACGGATGTTCGGTAAGCGGTTCGCCTGCCTGAAGTCCGGTGCCGGTGACGATATTGAGCACGCCAGCCGGAAGGTCGACTTCCTCGGCGATGACGCCGAGTTCGAGCGCGGTGAGCGGCGTCAGTTCCGAGGGTTTCAGCACGATGGTGCAACCGGCGGCCAGGGCCGGAGCGACCTTCCAAGAAACCATCAGCAGCGGGTAGTTCCACGGCGTGATGGCACCGACAACACCCAGCGGTTCGCGCACCACCCGCGAGGAGAAGCGTGGTTCGCTGAGCGGAATGGTTTCTTCCGGGTGATGATCCAGTTCTTCCGCCAGACCAGCATAATAGGTGAAGCATCCGGCGACATCGTCTATATCCCAGAGCGCTTCCGGCAGCGGCTTGCCATTGTCGGCCACTTCGAGCCTGGCCAGGAACTCCCGCTTCTCGGTAACCTTGGCAGCAATGGCGCGCAGATAGACGGCGCGCTGGGTGCCGGTGAATTTCGGCCAGGGCCCGGAATCGAAGGCATAGCGGGCGGCCTTCACGGCCTTGTCGATATCGCCGCTGGTACCGGCCGGGGCCTTGTGAATGATCTGTTCGGTGGCGGGGTCGATGACATCCAGCGTGCCGCCCTTCTCAGGCCTTACCCACGCACCGTCGATATAAAGCCTGTCCTGCATGTCGCCGTCCTTCTTTAAATCAGATCAAGTATCGCCTTGGCGGCCACCGTCACGCCGGCGGCCTTTTTCATCGTCGTGGAATTGGCTGCAAGTGTATCGTTCAGCGTAGAATTGTCGAGCAGGCCGGTAATCGTCGCGGCCAGCTCGCCGTCCGTCCAGCGGTAACGGTCGATCCTCTTGCCGACATCGACATCCTCGGCGCGCCGGGCGTTGTCGTGGCCGTCCCAGCAGAACGGCATGACCAGCGACGGCACGCCGAAATAGAGCGCTTCGCAAAAGCTGTTATTGCCGCCGTGATGGATGAACAGGCTCGACTGTTCGACGACGGAAGGCTGCGGAAACCAGCTTTCGAGGAAGACATTGTCGGGGATGCGGCTGTAGTCGTCGCGCCATGGCCCGACATTGACGATGAAGCGGTAGGGCAGGGTTTCAAAGACGCCGATCATCCGCTTGATCATCGACACGTCCATGGCGCCGAGACTGCCGAAGCTCGCCAGAACCAGCGGCGCGTCCTGATGCGAGGCGAAATGCGGCAACGTATACGGCGCTTCCTGCCGGACGCAGCCGTCGAGATAGACGAATTTTTGCGGATCAAGCGGGTTTTCGCGCTCGAAGCGGACGGCATCCGGGGAGAGAAGCAGGTTGAGGTATGGTGAGTTTTCGAGGAACTCGCTTGCAGGTAGCGGGTTGAGGCCGCATTCGGCGAGGAACGCATTCATGCGTTTCTGGGCCGGTGCCACCGCCTTGGCATAGGTGCGTGAAAATGCCGACCAATCCGTGCCGGGCTTGCCGCCGCAGCCGGAGAGATAGGGCGGGACCAGCGGATCGGGGATTTCCGTCTCGGCGCAGGAAACGACCCTGACCCACGGGACGCCGGCATTGGCAATCGCTGGAAACATCACGACGTTGTCGAGCACGATGGCCGCAGGCTTCAACTGCGCCAGCAGCTGGCGAAGCGGCTCTTCCGCTGCGATCGCAGTATCGACGATCGCGTCCCAGGTCGGGGCGACATAGCTTTTCACCTGCTCCAGCGGCGATTGGCGAAACGCGTCCTGATGCCGGTTGATGAAGTCGGTCCAATCGGTCTGGCTTTCGGCGCCCGCCGGCTGCAGCTGATATTCGGGAAAACCATATTCGCTGAACACGCCGCGAAAGCCGGGATGGCAAATGAACACCGGGCGGGCGCCCAGCCTGCGCAGTTCCTGGGCGATGCCGACACAGTTCAGCGCTGCGCCGTAACTGGCTTCTGGGAAAAAGGCGATCACCTTGGGCTGGCTCATGCGTGCACCAAATATCTAGCCCACGATCTTGAAGACGGGCGGAACGCCGCGCCCGGCAAGGCGTGGCCGCTGCGAATGGGAAAGCTGGATATGCACGCGCATCAGGTCGGCCGCAAGCTCAAGCTGGCCGCGCTCGATCTGTTCCAGCATCTGGATATGCTCCATGTTGGACTGCATCAGCCGGAAGGCGTTGACATGCACCGGTGGCTGGCTGGAGCGGCGGCGGCGGTGGTGGCTCGAGAGCGCTTCCGACATGAAAGGGTTGCCGCAGCTTCTGGCGATCAGCATGTGAAAGTCGAAATCCGTGCGCTCGAACAGTTTCTGGTCGAAACCGCTCTCCGTCATCGAGCGCAGGATTTCCATCGATTGCCTGAGCGATGTGATCGCAGCAGTATCGCGGCGGAAACCGGGCATGGTCAAAGCGAGTGGTTCGCAGGACAGGCGGTATTCGAAACTCTTGGCAATGGCATCGCCGCTGATGGCGAATTGCTTGATCATCCACTGCTGGCCGGCGGCGCGTTCCGCCAGATTGTCTTCGGCCAGTCGTGTCAGCGCGTTTTGCACCGCGTTGCGGGATGCGTCGTACCGGCGCTGCAGGCTGGCGACGGTCTGGGAATCGCTGATGCGTCCGGCCGAGACGTCGCGCAGGATGGCGTTGTAAAGCTCGGTTTCCTCGGCTGGCTGCGTCGTATCCTCCAGGCCGGGGAACGAGGCGGGATCGATGGCGAGCAGATAACCGCCTTCGGCCTCTGCCGTAACGATCGATTTTTCGGCAAGGAACTGCAACGCCTTGCGGATCGGGGTGCGCGAGACGTTGCATCGGGAGGCAAGCGCCTGTTCCGGCAGCCGTTCGCCACGGCTCATGCCGCGTTCTGTGGCGATGTCGAGTATTTTTTGCGCCAGTTCAACATGGCGATGATTGACCTTTTTCGCCTCTGCTTCCATCGCCTGTACCTTTGAATGCCATAGAGTATTGCGCATGCTGCATCTTCTACCAAAGGCCTGCAAGAGCATTTGTTAAATTTTCGTCGCTGGTACGATTTCGTATTGACGTATTTTTTTTATAAATAATACTGCCCGACGAAGCGAGACATAGACCGGATAACCGGCGCACCGCTTTGGGAACAGAGGTTGAGCCCTCGGGTGAGGCATTGCGTATTGCCGCAATACCTTCCGGGACGATGTATTTTCGCATGCGGTGGTGGCCCAAGATCTGCTTGGCATCCGGGCTGCGCCAGCAACGGGAGACTACCCTTGAAAACGTCAGTGAAATTGCGCCTGGCCGGTCTCGCCGCGACAGCCATGGTTCTTTCAGCAGGCACGGCGCTGTCGGCCGATCTCGTCATTTCCAACTGGGCCGGCTACATGGCGCCCGATATTGCCGAGACCTTCAAAGCTGCGACCGGGCTGACGATCGAGGTGGTCAACCACGCCACCAACGAAGAGATCATGGGCAAGCTGATGGCGGGCCAGGGCAAGGGCTACGACGTCGTGTTCGTTTCCTCGCCGTTCGCCCATATCCTCAATGGTCAGGGCCTGCTTGAGCCGCTTGGGCCGGAGAAGGTGCCGAACCTCAAGAACCTTTATCCGCAGGCAACCAAGCTGGCGTTCGATCCGGGTAACACCTATGCCATTCCCTATGCCTGGGGCACGACGGGTCTCTGCTACCGCTCCGATCTGGTCGAGGGGACGCCGGACAGCTGGTCCTATCTGCTCAATCCGCCGGAAGCGCTGAAGGGCAAGATCACCATGCTGTCGACCGACCGCTGGCTGATGGGCGCCGGCCTGCTCTACAAAGGCTATTCGGTCAACGAGAAGGATCCGGCCAAGATCGAGGAAGCGAAGAACGCCCTGATCGAAGCCAAAAAGGGCTTGCTCGCCTATGACGACACGACCTTCTTCTCCAAGCTGGTGTCCGGCGAGGCCTCGCTGGTGCAGGCCTGGGACGGCTGGTGCAACTACGGTATTGCCGAGAACGACAAGATCAAGTTCGTCGTGCCGAAGGAAGGCTCCGACCTGTGGATCGATACCATGGTCGTGATGAAGAATTCCGAGCACAAGGATGCCGCGATGAAGTTCCTCGACTTCATCCTCGAGGCAAAGAACCATGCTTGGGCGGCCTCCAACATCTTCTACGAAGTGCCCAACAAGCCGGCCATGGAAAGCCTCGATCCGGAGCTGATCAAGAAATACCCGACCATGGGTGTCTCGCCGGAAACGCTGGTCAAATATGAGGAGTTGCAGGACCTCGGCGACGCCCAGCGCGAGTATTCGCGTGCGGTCAGCGAGATCAAGGCGGCGAACTGATCCGTCTTTCTTCCTTCTCCCCGCAAGCGGGGAGAAGGTGCCCGAAGGGCGGATGAGGGGCAAAGCGAAACACTCAGTTTGTGGGTGCAGCCCCTCACCCCGGCCCTCTCCCCGCATGCGGGGAGAGGGGGTAACTAAATCCCGGAGACCTCTTCTTGTCCTCGCAGACGGTTCGTTCCAATCTCATGGCTCTGCCTGCCGTCGCGTGGCTCGTCCTGTTCATGGTCGTTCCGTGCCTGATCATTCTGGCCTACGCATTCCTGACGCGCGGGCTCTACGGCGGCATCGAATACACGCTGACGGCGGAGAATTTTCAGCGCGTTATCGATCCGCTTTATGCAAAGATCTTTCTAACATCGGTGCGCATCGCGGGGCTTGCCACATTGCTGGCGATATTGATCGCCTATCCCGCCGCCTATGCCATCTGCCTGGCGCCAAAGCGGACGCAACCGCTGCTGCTGTTCTTTGCCGTCCTGCCATTCTGGAGCAATTACCTGATCCGTACCTATGCCTGGATCGTGCTGTTGAACCGCGAAGGCCTGATCAACAATCTTCTGCGCTGGTTCGGCTACGAGGGCGAGCCCTTAGCTCTGCTCTATAGCGAGGGCGCCGTGATCACTGGCCTCGTCTATAACTATCTGCCCTTCGTCATCCTCGCGATCTATTCCAGCCTGTCGCGGCTGAACGGCGAACTGATCGAGGTATCGCGCGATCTGGGCGCTTCCCGAGTGAGGACATTCCTGCGCGTAACCTTGCCGCTGACCATGCCGGGCGTGGCAGCGGGTGGTGTGTTCGTCTTCGTGCTGTCGATCGGCAATTTCGTCACCCCGGCGCTGCTTGGTGGCGGCCGGTTCCAGATGATCGGCAATCTTGTCTACGACCAGTTTCTCACCGCCAACGACTGGCCGTTCGGTGCGGCACTCGGCATGGTGCTGATCGCCATCATGATCGGACTTCTTCTATTGCAGGCGCGCGCTTCGGCGCGGTTCAGCGGCGAAAAGCAGGAGACGGCCAATGGCTGATGCCTTGCGCACCAAACTGACCGGGCGGGTGATCCTCGTGCTGGTTTTCGGCTTTCTCTATCTGCCGATCGCGGTTCTTGTGCTATTGTCGTTCAATGCCAGCGGCCTGCCGACGACATGGTCCGGTTTTTCGCTGCGCTGGTATGTCTCGCTCGCCAACAACAGCGATATCCTGCGTGCCGCCTGGAATACGCTGGTCGTGGCGATTTTTGCAACGCTGATTGCCACCGTTCTCGGAACCATGCTGGCGATCGGCATGGAAACCCGCAAACGCAAGAGTACCACTCTGGAAGCACTGGCATTCGCGCCGATGGTCATTCCTGATATCGTGTTGGCGGTCGCACTCCTCACCCTGTTTTCGCGTCTCAACGTGACGATGGGCCTTTCGACGATCATCATCAGTCATGTGATTTTCGATCTCGCCTTCGTCTGCTCGGTGGTGCGTGCCCGCTTGAAGAATTTTGACTTTTCGATTGTCGAGGCATCGCGCGATCTCGGCGCCTCGTCATTTACGACGTTCTGGCGGATTACCTTTCCGGTCCTGCTGCCGGCCATCATCGCCGGTGCGCTGCTCGCCTTCACCCTGTCGGTGGATGAATTCATCATCGCCTTCTTCACCTCCGGCGCCGGGCGCTCCTCTATCACCTTGCCGATGCAGATCTATTCGATGATCCGTTTCGGCGTGACGCCGGAAATAAATGCGCTCGCCACCATCGTCATGGGCGTCAGCGCCGCTGCACTTCTCCTTTCGCAATGGCTGAACAAAGAACAGATGACCCGATGAACACTTCTTTCAAAGCCCCGGTTCTGGCGGTCGATAATGTCGTCAAACGCTTCGGCAAGACCATCGCGGTCAACGGCCTGTCGCTGGATATCAGAGAGAACGAATTTTTCGCGCTGCTCGGCCCGTCCGGCTGCGGCAAGACGACGTTGTTGCGGATGATCGCCGGGTTCGAAGTGCCGGACGAAGGCCGCATCCGGCTGGCAGGGAACGATATCACCGGGCAGGCGCCGGAAAAGCGGCCGCTCAACCTGATGTTCCAGTCCTATGCCCTGTTCCCGCATATGACCGTTCGGCAGAACCTGGCTTATGGCCTCGAAATGGAACGTCTTGCCAAGCCCGAAATTTCGGCGCGCGTTGAGGAGATGCTGAAGACGACGGACCTTCAGGCCTTGGCCGAGCGCAAGCCGGCCGAGCTTTCCGGCGGACAGAAACAGCGTGTGGCTCTCGCCCGCGCGCTGATCAAACGGCCGAAGGTTTTGCTTCTCGATGAACCGCTCGGCGCGCTCGACAAGAAGCTGCGCGAAAAGATGCAGCTGGAGTTGAAGCGGCTGCAGCACGAGGTCGGCATCACCTTCATCATTGTTACCCATGATCAGGAAGAAGCGCTGGTCATGGCCGATCGTGTCGCCGTGCTGAAGGATGGCAATATCCTGCAATGCGGCACGCCGGAAGAAGTCTATGAGCGTCCGGCCAACCGGTTCGTTGCCGGTTTCATCGGCGTCATGAACTTCATCGAGGGCGAGATCGGTGATGACGGGCAGTTCCGTGCCGGTGGCGCGGCGCTGGCCTGCGATACCGCCGGTTTGAAACGCGGTGCCAATGCGGTGCTGGCCATCCGGCCGGAAAACATCCGGCTGAATTCGACAGGCACCGGGATCGCGGGAACCGTCGTTGATGCCGCCTATCACGGTCTCGACCGGCAACTTTATGTCAAGACGGCTCTATCGGCATTACCCCTTCAGGTGCGCGTTGCGACAACCGGCGGGGATGCGGTGCACACGGGTTCTGCCGTCGCGCTCGAGTTCGATGCGGCACGCTGCCGGATTTTTCAGGACTAAAGAAAACAAGAGGGAACTGATGTCCAAGACGATTGCATTCTTTCCGGAAGCGGCCTTCGGTCCGGCGCTCAATTCCGTCGGTATCGCGCAGGCTGTCGAGGCGCTTGGCCACAAGGCCGTCTTCCTGTCCGACCCCGGCTTCGTCGATGTCTACAAGGGCTATGGGTTCGAGGCCTATCCGGTGAACCTCTCGGCGCCGATGCCGCCAGAACAGATGGCGAAATTCTGGGAGGACTTTATCAACGGCCATATCCCGAATTTCCGCAAAAGCCCCTACGACCAGATCGGCAATTACGTGCGCGACTGCTGGGAGGCGATCGTCGACAGCGCCAAATGGGCGCAGAAGGATCTGCCGGGTGTTCTGGACCGGATCAAGCCCGACCTCATCTGCGTCGACAACGTCATCCTGTTTCCGGCCATCAAGCAGTTCGGCAAGCCTTGGGTGCGGATCATCTCCTGCTCGGAAAACGAAATTGAGGACGACAACATCCCACCGCACCTGTCCGGGTGCCGCCAGGACGATCTCGCCGGTCATGCCGCCTACCGCGAAAAATTCAACTCGGTGATCAAACCGATCCATGACGATTTCAACACCTTCCTCGCCTCGACCGGGGAGGCGGCCTATCCGATCGGCCAGTTCTTCGAGGCGTCGCCCTTCATGAACCTCTTGCTCTATCCGGAATCGGTGAAGTTCGACCGTGAACATCCGCTCGATCCGAAACAGTTCCAATATCTCGAAGGCTGCGTGCGCAAGGAAAAGTCCTACGACATACCGGTCTTTGCCGAGAACAACGACAAGCCTCTTCTTTATATATCCTTCGGCAGTCTTGGCGCCGGCGATACCGACCTTCTGAAACGGCTGATCACCACAATTGGGAAGCTGCCCTATCGCGCGCTCGTCAATGTCGGAGACTATAAGGAGCAGTATAGCGACCTGCCGGGTAATATCATTGTCGAAAGCTGGTTCCCGCAACCATCCGTTATTCCGCAGATCGATGCGGCCATCCACCATGGCGGCAACAACTCGTTCACCGAGTGCCTCTATTTCGGCAAGCCAGCAATCATCATGCCCTATGTCTGGGATGGCCACGACAATGCGACGCGAGTCGATGAAACCGGCCATGGCTTCAAGATGCCCCGCTACGACTGGACCGACGATGAACTGGCCGCAAGGCTTGATGCCTGCATCAACGATCCGAAGATGAAGGCGAAACTCGCCGCGACCAGCGCCCATATGCAGTCGCAGAACGGCCCTCAGAAGGCAGCCGCCATTCTCGATCAGCTGGCACAGACGGAGACGTTCCATGGGTGAGATACGGCCATTTCGTCCGGTGTGCGGATACCCCCCTCTGTCACTACGTGACATCTCCCCCACAAGGGGGGAGATCATTCTTTTTGCTCACAGGCTTCAATGTCAGGCAGGCGCAATAGATGCGGCCAATCTCCTCCCTTGTGGGGGAGATGTCGGCGTCGCCGACAGAGGGGGGGTGTCTCCATGATTGAACCCAAGTCATCCTCCGCCCCCCACATCTACAACGCCACGATCTATGACAATCTCGTCGACTGGGGCCTGCAACCCGACAGCGTCGAGGGGCAATCGAAATCGACCGGCCGCCTCGTGCACAAGGGGCTGAACAACCAGCCGGAATCCGGCATCTGGGTCTGCACGCCCGGACGCTGGCGGCTATCGATCCCGCGTGATGAATTCTGCCATTTCGTCACCGGCCATGCAGTCTATCGCTCCGACGATGGCGAGGTCATCGAGGTCGAGGCAGGGACGGTGGTGATGTTTCCCGGCGGCTGGACCGGCGAGTGCCACGTGATCGAAACCATGCGCAACATCTACATGCTGGTCTGACCGGCCGGACTTGAGACTACTGCAGCGGCTCTTTCGCGTTTCTCCAAACGCGGCCGCGTCCCAAATAAAAGACGAAAGGAAACACGCCATGACCGCCACGCCACTGATGCGCAAGCCGCTCGAACAGACCGACCTCAAGGACTGGGGTGTTATCTCGACGATGATCGAGGGGGAAAGCCGGACATCCGGCAAACTGATCCACAAGGGTCCCAACGGCCAGTCCGAATGCGGGCTTTGGGTCTGCACGCCGGGCAAGTGGGATTGCCACGTGACGCGCGACGAATTCTGCCATTTCCTTGAAGGCCGTTGCACCTACGTGCATGAAAGCGGCGAAGTGATCGAGATCACCCCGGACACCGCAGCCTTCTTTCCGCAGGACTGGAAGGGCGTCTGCACCGTGCATGAGACGATCAAGAAGGTTTACATGATCCGGTGAGGTTTGAGGCATTTCCTCTCACGAACTCACAGGCTGCCCCTCATCCGGCCTGTCGCCCACCTTCTCCCCGTTTTGACGGGGAGAAGGGATCTGCGGCAACCTCGGTCATCCCCTCTCCCTGCCTGCGAGGCGAGGGCTAGGGTGAGGGGTCTCTTCACCACAAGCTCGAAGTCTCCGAATAGGAAAACACCATGTTCAATCCAGCCGAGCCCGTTTTCTACCGGCACCCGGTCTACATCAAGGCGACGGGTGAGCGTCAGACGGTGATCAATCCCGCCACGCTTGGAAACGAGGGCGTGTTTGCCGAAACGACGGTTTCCGAACTCGATGCCGTGCTGTTTGCGGCCAAACGGGCGCAATCGGACTGGAAACGCCTCGACGCCAAGAGCCGGGCCACCATCCTGCACAGGATCGCCAACCGGATCGAAGCCACCGACATGCGGGCCTGCGCCGAACTGATGTCGCGCGAGATGGGCAAGCCCTATCCGGAAGCGATCGGCGAGGTCGCCAATTGCGCCGGTGCCTTTCGATACTTCGCCGAAATGGCCCGCGACGAGGCCGGCAAGGTGGCGGGCACGACGCAGGCCGGGTCGTTCCAGTATGCGCGCTATGAAGCGCTCGGCACGAGCGTGCATATCATGCCGTTCAATTTCCCGATCCTGTTGATGTGCTGGACGGTGGCAGCGTCGCTGGCTTCGGGCAATGCCTGCATCATCAAGCCGGCGCTGGCGACGACATTGTCGACGCTGGAATTCATGACTGTCTTCGAAGCCTTGCCGGAAGGGTTGATCGCCTGCGTGCCGGGTGGTGCCGAGGTCGGGCAATATCTGATTGCCTCGCCGCTCACCCACGCCGTCGCCTTCACCGGTTCGGTCGCCGCCGGCCGGGCCGTGGCCTCGGCGGCGGCCGGCCAGATGAAGCCTGCGGTGATCGAGGCGGGCGGCAGCGATCCGATGATCATCACCGCGCACGCGCCGCTCGACGTCGCCGCCGCCGGTGCGGTGACCGCCGCATTCCATCTCTCCGGCCAGGTTTGCACGTCGGCGGAACGTTTCTTCGTGGTCGATGGCGTCCACGATGCGTTCATCGAGAAATTTGTTGCGCAAGCCCGCCGCCTGCGTGTCGGTAACGGCCTGACCAGAGCCGAGATCGGTCCGCTGGTCAGCGAAGCCGCGCGCAAAAAAGTGATGCGGCTTGTCGAGGATGCCAGGGCCAAAGGCGCAACCGTTGTTCTCGGCGGCAAAATCCCCGACAGCGAGCCGGTCGGCTGGTTCTATGAACCCACCATCCTGACCGGCTGCACACCCGAGATGGCGATCATGCAGGAGGAGTGTTTCGGCCCGGTCGCCGCCGTCGCCCGCGTCGCGGATTTCGACGAGGCTGTGCGCCTTGCCAATGACAGTCCCTTCGGCCTCGGCGCTTCGGTGTTCACCACCAGCCTGGAGGAAGCGATGGAAGCGGCCGAGCGTCTCGAATCCGGCATGGTCTGGGTCAACAACCCGATGATCGACAATGATGCGCTGCCCTTCGGCGGCTGGAAGGCATCCGGCATGGGCCGCGAACTCGGCCGCCAGGGGCTTGATGCCTTCCGCCGCTCGAAAATGGTGATCATCGACCACAAGCCGGTCGTCCACGCGTGGTGGTACCCCTATCCCGACAGCTGGTTTTACGAAGAAGGCGGCCGCAAGCACGTCTGAAGACTTCCCTTCTCCCTCAGCGGGGAGAAGGTGGCGCAAAGCGCCGGATGAGGGGGCTTCGCTCTCTGAAGACATGGATGCCCACGGGCCAAGAATTCGAAAAGGACGCCTAGCTTATGAAAATCTCCATTCTCGGTGGCGCCGGCCTGATGGGCGCCGGTATCGTCCGCGACCTTGTTTCCGACCGCGCCATTGTCGATATTTCGACGATCCGCATCTGCGATACATCGCGCGAGCGTATGGAAAGCCTTGTTGCCGGTCTGGGCGATCCGCGGCTTCAGCTGTTCGATCTCGATGTCACCGACCCGGCCCGGCTGGCGGAAGCGATCGAAGGTGCCGATCTCTGCATCAACTGCGTGCCCACCCTCTTGGGTTTCCAGATGACCATCTTCGAGGCGGCACTATCAGCCAGGGTCGCCTATATGGATCTTGGCGGGCTCGGTACGTTCACCGTCAAGCAGATCGCCGAACATGAGCGGTTCAAGGCGGCGGGCGTCACCGCCGTGGTCGGCGTCGGTGCCGATCCCGGTATGTCCAACGTCATCTGCCGGGCGGTGGCCGACGAACTCGATACGATCGAGAAGATCAGCCTCTATTGGGCAGCAGAACTGACCGGCGACGAAAACCCGATCCTGATGCCGCCCTATAGTGTCTCGACGGTGCTGGCCGAATATGCCCATCCGAGCATGCAGTTCCTCAGGGGCAAGCATGTAGAATGCGCGCCGATGACGGGCAGGGAGGTGCTCGACCTGCCGGAACCCTGGGGACGCTGCGAATTCATGTATTCACCGCATTCCGAACAGCTGACCGTGCCGCTTGCCGATGGCATTCGCGACAAGGGCATCCAGGAGTTCACCTGGAAACTGCATCTGCCGCACCGCGAGCACGAAGCCTGGGTTGGTCTGGTGAAAGCAGGCTTTGGCGATTTCAACGATCCGGTTGAAGTCGGCGGTGTCTCGGTCAAGCCGCTGGATGTGCTCAATGCCGTCATCCAGCGCAACATCGCCCGCAATCCGCACCGCATTCCGCAGCAGGAAAGCTCGGAGATCCATTTCGCCATCGGCAGGGGGCTAAAGGACGGCAAGCCGGTCGAGGTTCGCTATGAGGTGATCGTTACGCCCGACGAGATGTATGCGCCCTATGTCGATGCCGGCACGTCGATGAGCGCGTCGATCGCCGCCCAGCTGGTTTTGAAGAACCCGAATCGCCCCGGTGTCTGGGCGCCGGAGGAATATTTTACGGCTGCCGATTTCTTCCCCGAACTGGAGAAGCGCAAGTTCAAGGTGAACCATAGCGTGAGGGCGCTTTAGCCGCTTTTACCTCGTCGATGCCCTGTTCCTGATTTTGACCATTTGGACAACATTCCTGCTCGTGGATTGGGTGTGGTTTGCCGGATTCTGGCGTGTATTTTGGGTGAATTCGAAATATACTATTAAAATCAGCCACTTATAAGAAACTT
>UCKS01000002.1 GCA_900473045.1 Hyphomicrobiales bacterium | reverse complement strand
TCGGCCTGCTCGCGCTGTTCGGTGCGGTCCCGCAAGATCTTGATGAACCCCACGACGGCCTCGTTTTCGTCTCTAAGAGGCATCATTTCGCCGGAAGCCCAGAAGCAAGTCCCATCCTTGCGCAGGTGCCACCGCTCATCGTTTCCGTGACCTTCGTCAAGTGCCGCGGTCATTTCGCGTTGAGGAACGCCATTTGCCCGGTCTTCCTCGGTAAAGAAAGATGTCGCGGGCATCCCGATCATCTCTTCGGCGCTCCACCCTAAAATCCGGAAAGCGCCTTCGTTCCAGCTCGTGACCAAGCCATCGAGGTCAAGAGAGATGATCGCATAGTCGATCGCACTCTGAACGATAGCTTCAAGGAACCGCTCACGCGAGGAGGGTCGGCGTAGCGGTTCTGACTCGTTCATGACTGCCCACTTCCAAAAAACGGTATGGATTTCGTTTAAGGTTTTGTAAGCGTGGAATCAAGAAGGGCTCAGGATTCGCAAAATGGCGACGAACGGTGCTGGCCTTGCATATTTAAGGACAGGGACCCAATTCGTATTTAAAGAGAGTCAGTCGCGGTCTCCGTCATGCGCAGCAGGGGCATGCCAGTCGCGGTCGAGCGTACCCTGTTCGGCCTTATGAAAATACTGCGAGCACACGAGCCACCCCTTTAAGGGCCGAAGCAGGATCAACGATCGTGCTACCGACGCGAGCGTCCTGCCAATTGAACTGACCACGATCCGTAAACAACAAGCGGCTGAACACGCTCGGATCGGCCGTGAACACGGGGCGTCGATTGTCTGCTTCACCGTCAGGGCACCTTCGCCGCTCCCGATGGTGTCCTCGGTGAGAAAGAATTTTGTCCCCAGTCCCAGTGCGCCTTTGAAGTCGTAACTGCCGGCGAAGTCGAAGATAGATGCCTGGTGCATCGTCAGTGGCTGCGCCGAAGACCGGATTGATCTTGCCGAGAGCGACCTTAACCTGCGCGGCGGTCAGTCCGGCATAAAGCTCTTCCGCATAAAAGCGCTGTGATCGGAGGACATTCGTCTGTCCCTCGATCGGATCAAGGACCGGTTCGAAGACGAAATGGCCGAACAAGCGAAATGCGTCGGAAAGGTTGACCGTGATTTCCGGTTCGACCGTCGCATAGAAGGACGTGGTGCCATTGTTGCCGATGCCGGCATCCATCTGCAATTCGCTGCTGCCCTCAATGGCGATCAGCGGGACTGCTTCGTCGACCGTGTCTTGTCGAGCCGTTTGTTCGTCTGGTGCTGTCGCATCTGCGGCGCTTGCAGCATGGCAAAGACATCCAGCGAGCAGGATGGTTGCGGTAAGCGAAGTGAAGCTACGGCTCGAAACTGTCGTCATCATGGACTCCCAGAACGCGTTGATGTGGACTGGAGGTAATGCCGCCGCGGGTTGGGCGGCATTGCGTTGATCTTGGAGGGGCTTCGGCTTCGATATTCGGAGCCTCTATCGAGTCCGGGCTCGTTCGGCCTGACAGTCGCCGTAATGACGTAATATAAAAACGTACGATACCGTACAGAAAACTGAGAAATGAACGGAACGAAACGTGCGGCTGGGAATTGTAGGGTATGACCCAAGAGAGCGTCGCAGTTCCTGCCCGGCCAATCGCTCTCGTCGTCGACGACGAGCCTCTCATCCTGTTGGACACATCTGATATCGTCACGGATGCCGGCTATCAGGTCGTTGAGGCAACCACCGCAGATCAAGCACTGGCATATCTCGACACACACGCGGTTTTCGACCTCCTCGTAACGGATATCCAGATGCCGGGAACAATGGATGGGATCGCGCTCGCCCGGCATGTCGGCGAGCGCTGGCCACATGTCAAAATCCTCGTCGTGTCCGGTGCAGTGATACCACTCGACGGGGTGCTTCCTAAAGGCGCACGTTTCATTCCCAAACCTTTAAACCGTGCCTTCGCTTTGCGTACGTTGCGCGAGTTCGAATCCTGACCAGGTTCGCTTATTGGCGGTTGCCGCAAGCCACGTATCCTTGGTACAATACGTCTGCCGCGCGACCGAGCCGGACGGAGTGTGGAGAGGCAGCGTGCCGCGGTACTACTTCAACATTGTCACGGCCAATGGCTCGATCCTTGACCCCGAAGGCACCGAACTTCGCGATCTAGACCATGCGCGGTCAGAAGCGATCGCAGACGCCCGTTCCCTGATGAGCACGGCTATAAAGGAGGGGCACACCATTTTCGGCAGAAGCATCTCGATCTGCAACGAGGCAGGGGAGGTCCTTGCTGTACTGCCGTTTTCGGAAGCAGTGAAGGCTTTCGACTAGACCTGGAACTGGCCGATACTGCGCGCATCCTGGTTTTCGATCAGTCGCTTGTACTCCGCCTCCGGCGCGCCGTAGCAACCGCCCGCCACGTCTTCGAGTTTCGCGCGATCGACGATCCGGATGTTTCCCCGCGTTGCTTTGATGGCATGCAGCCCTTCCAGAATGTGGAGCTGCTCTGTCACGCCAGAGCGGCGAACACCAAGCATCAGGGAGAGGAATTCGTGCGTCAGCGCAAGATCGTCACCCTCCAGGCGATCATGGCACATTAGAAGCCAACGGGCCAACCGCTCATGCATATTGTAACGGGCGTTAGCGAGCGCCGAATGGCCAAGTTGAACCTCGCAGGAATGGACATAGCGCAGGAGCAGGTTACGCATCTGCGGGTGCTTTTCCAACGCCGCCATGAACGGGTCTACCGAAACCTTGAATGCCGATCCCATCGACTGCATGAAAGTCCTGTGTGTGCTGGTCGGCGTCATCAACAGGACGTGGTATCCAGCCATTCCTTCACGACCGACATGCCCGACCTCCACAGTTTCCCCGTCAGAAGACTGGGCGACGACTGACCCTAGACCGCTTTCCAGGAAATAAACGGCGTCATTTGGCACGTTTGGCTCAACCAAGGACTGTTTTAAAGCAAGATGGATGAGTTCCAGATATGGTCGCAAGCTTTCGAAGGCTTCCTGAGAGATCACTTTGAGAAGCCTGTTACGGACTTCGGATTGCAAAGGATGCGGCATTCGATTCTCCAATCGAGTTGGAGCTCGGCCTCACACCAAACGCCATGACTTCATGACAGGTTTTATGGGACAAAGCGGCGCCCAGCGCCATATTCCTCGCGGTTCTGTACGGTTTCGACCGTTCGCGGGACAAGTTCGCCTGCGGGCGACCCAAAAGACTGTGCGCTTCTTCCCGGCGAATAGATAGCAATTTCGGAACGAAGAACTCGCCACGCAGGCCTAAAATGTCGGCAACCGTACAGAATAAGAATCCGTTTGATCCCGGCGCAGTAGTGTCCGAAAATCGTTTATACCGAGCACCGCTGCGGTCAAGATACTGCGACCCGGTGTTCAGATAAATCCTGAGATGGAGGCATGAACATGCAGCACGTTTATGCGTTTCAAAGCGCCGCGATATCCAGCGACGAACTGGAGATGCTTCAATCAACTTTGAAGTGTTGGTGTCGTGAGCAGGGGATCGATCTGACATCGAAGCGAGCTGAGCAGGGCGCGATCGAGTTGATCGACTGGTTTCAGTTCGGCATAAAGTCTCCCGACCAGCTGATCGAAATGCTGCGGCGACAGTAAGATACTTTTTTATTCTTGCCAGACATGTCTTTGGCACCCAGTCTTGCGAGGAGCGAGTCGACATCAGCGACCCCGGACAGAGGAAGCGGCCGTCGAGCTGATTGAGTGGTTTCAGTTCGGCCTGCGCTTTCCCGATCAGTTGATCGAAATGCTCCGCCGAGCTTAGGAGCTTTACACGATGCGCACGCAGCGCTGCAGCCGATGTGGCGTCTTCGAAGTGATCAACCTCAAAGACAAAGATGTATCGACGGCGTTGTCGCGTCCGTTGCCCGAATGGAAAGCGGAGGAGCGTCGCCCTTGTTGCGAGTAACCCCGTCACCGAAGAGAAGAATATGACCTACACCGCTTCCCCTGTACAGCCGATCTCGCCCGCCGACCTTCGAATGCTTCAGGATGTGGTTGCTTCGTGGTGCGAAGAACGAGGGCTGGCGATCTCCGATCCGAAGGCAGAGCAAGCCCGTACTGAGGTTTACGGGCTCTACCATCTTGGCGTCGTTGGGCATGACACGCTTTTGGAGATGATACGGTCGATCTGACGCGCCACGGCGTCCAACGTTGGTGTCGAGGTTCGATCCCTTCTAGATTTTGCCAATTTTGCTTCCGTGCCCAAGAGGGGGAACTTTTGAGAGCGGTCTACCGATTGGAGTCCAGGAAATAGGAACAAAAGCTCACGGCGTACGTTAGAGAAAACTCATTGATGCCGATGGATGGGACGAAACCATGGTCAGGTATCTGGTAAGGAAGAACCGCCGCGACGAGTTCTGGTCGGTGATCGATATCTTCACCGGACAACCAGCATGGTTCGCCGATATTGAATTGAACTGTCTCGACCTCGAAGAGGTGGACGAATTAATTGATTGTCTCAATTACCTAAGCGCCAAACGTATGGGCACTTTGAAGCAACCCTGACCGCCCGGGTGGCGTGAGATTTAATCGTGCCGGTGACCACTCTGGTCAGGCATCGTATGGAAACGCTTCATCTGCATACTGGATCCCTGCGTCTCGCTGTTGACGTTGATCGCTCGATACACCGGCGCGGAGAAGTGCCAGGGCAGCGCGCAACATAACAGTGTGGTTCGGGGTACGTTGGTATCTCCTTCGACCACCCCTTCGAATGTACGCTTGATGTTGGGTAGCTAGCGACCCGTCGTCAATGCGGTTGAGCCGACTGCGCTGAGTACATGGAAGGCCGGGTTCCTTTAGGTCGAATTTGCAAGAGGTCCAGCCGGGCGTTGCTGGCCGACGATTTCCGTTCTCATCGAAGATGAGGTTAGCCACATCGAAGCGTCAGTATCGCGGGGGTGCACCTAAGACTCAAGGTGTAGTGAGGCGGCAAATTGTCGTCTCGCGTGAGCGCGCGAAATGAGCGCCGGGACCGTTTCGAAAACCCGGTACAAGCGGTCATCGACGCACGATCAACGTCGTTGGTCATTTGACGAATGGTGGCGGCCATGCCCAACGCTCAGTGCCGCGGTTCGAGACCTACACGCGCCTGAGGAACGCATCGGCTGGCTCTCAAGGAACAATTGGTTTCGGTCGAAAGCGGAAACAACACCGACCCGATTGTAATTCCGACTCTGGCCCATGGGACCGCTTCCAGCGGGCTTTATTCAGAGTCTGGGGCAGCCCTCGCGGAATTTGTCACGCGAAGGATCTTGAGCGCCTCGCTTTTCTTGCGTCGTTGTTCCCGTTCAGAGTCGATGATCAACTGGGCCTCTTGCTTGCTTTGCTCAAAACAGCCCCGCGGCGAGGCCCCTCGGGCGCGCCGTTTATTTCCCATTTTTTCCACGATCTATCCTCCGGTATTCCCGTTGCAGACAGGTTTCAGGTTCAATCCATAAATTACGCCGACGGCTTGGTCCGACTATTAAAAATGCAAACCCAGGCCGGTTCTGTCCGATTTCAGACACTCCGATAAATAATGCGGTTCGCGGGAACCACTTCTGGAAATCAAAGTTGATACCGCGTCGTCTCGAACGACGGATTTCGAAACAGGAGAAGAATGAAATGCCTAACCAGCAATCGGGAAGCCGTGGCCAGCAGGGCCAAGGCAACAAAGGCCAGCAATCTGGCGATACGTCAAAACGCGGCTTTGCGTCGATGGATGACGATAAGCAGCGCGAAATCGCCTCGAAGGGCGGTGAAGCGTCAGGCGGCAACTTCAAGAACGATCCGGAGCGCGCAGCCGAAGCCGGCAAAAAGGGCGGACAGTCCTCGAGTGGCGGTAATGGTGGCAGCGAACGGGGCGGCCGGTCGTAACTGTGCTCATGGTCAAATATGGGAGGCCGCTTGGCCTCCCAATGGCTGCGCCGTCGCGCCGGTTTTAAGGTGGTAGCCGGAGTGCAACTTGCGAGAAAATAGTTCGATAGGAGGAGCGACGATGAGCACGCGCGATATTCCCTGGATCCAGCCGCTGAAGGTCACACTTCGCGCTGGGATGGATCGAACATTTGGTAGTATTTACGAGACACTGGATTTCCTGGAAAACGAATGGCCTCAGAAGCGTGGCGAACGCTATGACCATGCCGTGTTGACCTGTCGGCAAGGCCTAAACGGTATGGCACCAACTGAGTTGGCCCGCGAGGCGTTTGTAGCTGCATGTCTCGAGGCAGGCATGCCAGTGGTGACGACACAATCGCTGCATCATCGCCAATTGGCTCATCGCCTGTCTTGGGCACGCGTCTGATAACGAGCGGCTCTGTCGACAGCTAGCACTGGTGAGGCCGATCGGACTTTCGGTCCCTTTCCGTGCCTCCAAATGGTGCCGGGTACAGTGCCCAGATGGCTCTTTCTCTCGACTGTTGGTTGGTCTGTTCATGCGGACTAGTGCGCGTGACGCCCGTGATGACATCGGTTCGCAATGCCCACCCTTGGACGACGTCGGGTTCGGTGGCACAGGAGATTCTCCGCCGGGATGAGAGTGACCTCGCCGCGACGCGTTAAACCATTTGTTTTCACCACGTGGTGGCGATAGCCGATATCATGAAAAGAGTGCGACCGCTGAGGTCTTCGACTGTGACGCTCAAACCGCTGGTGTCGATTGTTGGCTCTGCCCGCGTCAGCTCACGTGCGAGAATGCGTTTTGCCTCGGCCTTTGCCTGTTCGACACCTTTCAAATAGCGGCCCTGTCGATCGCGATGATAGGCCTTACCGTCGCTGCGGTGAAAATAGACGAAGGGCATATCTACCGGTACCAAGGCGGCCCGGGTCGATTGTGCCTCGGGGGACCATTCCACAAAAGAACGACGGCAGCGACTAAAGGCAGTGCGCTCACGACGAGGAGCGGTAGAGCCTCCATGTTGGTCTCCTCTCTTACGGAGCATGTCAACCAACAGCACCAGCACTTGTTCCGCGGAGAAGTCTCGGAATGTGCGATCAGTTCCGCCCCTTGCAAGCTCTCTCGTGGGATTGGCCCCACCCTTTACTTTATCGATTGGTACCTGGTTGTCTCGGTTCGCGGGACAAATCAGCTGGTCGGTCGAAACCGTACAGAGTAGCATCGACCCGTATCAAAATCAGGAATTCCAGCGCATAAACTTCGAATGCAATTGTCTCTCCGATGATCGTTGAGAACGGGCTCCTTCCCGAACGGAAGCCTCCCATGGCATCGATTGACCAGGGAGCGGTACAAAACCGCCTTCTGAGGGCGCTCCGCTCCGAGGCGTTTGAGGTGCTCCAGCCAACGTTGGAGCGGGTCGATCTTCCACTGCGGTCGTTTCAAGTGGAAGCGGATCAAAAGACCAGTCACGTCTATTTTCTTGAGAGCGGTCTGGGGTCTGTCGTCGCAAGAACCGACGATGATGAAGCCATTGAGATAGGTCATGTCGGCTTCGAAGGCTTAAGTGGCGCGCATTGCATTCTCCGGCTCGACACCACACCAAATCAAACCTTCATGCAGGTGAGAGGAGAGGGCATTCGAACACCCGTAGCCGCGCTTCACCGTCTTATGGATGAACACAGCCCCTCCCGCGATCTTTTCCTCCATTACGTCCATTGCTGCGAACTGCAGCTTGCGCACTCCGCCTTGGCAAATGGCCGATATAACATCGGTGAGCGCCTCGCTCGCTGGCTCCTCATGTGCCACGATCGTCTGCGCGTAGATGACATGCCCCTGACGCACGAATTTCTCGCGCTGATGTTGGGTGTGCGTCGGTCGGGGGTGACCGATCATCTGCACATTCTTGAAGGTGCGCTGGCGATCAAGGCCACGCGGGGCGCGATCCATATTCGCGATCGCGCGAAATTGCTGGAGATGGCTGGCGGATGTTACGGCACGCCCGAGCGCGAATATAACCGCCTTATAGGTGCCTTGTGACCGGCCCGGGCGGACAGGTCCGCTTGCTGTTGCTGCTGGCCCACCTCAGGCCGTCGCGGTGGCGAAAGACACCTGCGAATGTGGGTCTCAAGACCGGTATCATTGCGGAAGAAAGGGGACTGGTTGTCTCTCGGGGAGAGATTCGGTTTCGCACCTATCGCCTGACGGCTGCGGGCATTGCGTTCCTCGCCGACAATACCACGGTTTAGCAATATCCCCCGATCCGATGATCAAATGGGTGATCGGTCGATCCTTGCCACTACGACCTGGTCGGAACGAGTATTCACCACGGCCTGATCAAACTCCGTTCCGATAAGCCGGTCATATTCTGCCTCGGGCACGCCGTATATCCCGCCGACAAGGTCGATGAGCCCCTGTCGATCGGTCACGAGGCAGATCCCCCGTGTCGATTTGATAAGGTGTTTTCCCTCAAGCATGTGAAGGGCGTCGGTAACGCCCGGACGCCGGGTCCCGAGCATCAAGGCGAGAAACTCGTGTGTCAACGCCAGGTCAGGTTTGCCAATGCGATCCTGACACATCAGCAGCCAACGTCCGAGCCGCTCCTCGACGGTCGCTTTTCCGTTGGCCAAAGCGGTGTAGGCAATCTGGGTGTTGAAGGTGTGGCCATAGCGCCCGATAAGCTGTCGAAGGTGCGAACTATGATCCAGTGCGCGACGAAACGTTCCGACTTTGACGCGTGTCGCGGCCCCCTTCATCTGGACGAACGTCTGGTGCGGCGACTGGTCGGCAGCCTGGACGGCCGAAAAACCGGTCATGCCCTCCCGACCGATCACGCCGGCTTCAATGCGTTTGCCATCCGGGGCGGAAACAACGACGGATACCACGCCGCCAGCTGGGAAATACACGTGCTCGAACGGAACGTTAGGCTGTTCGATGTTGTCGTTTACCGAAAGTTCAACGGTTTCAGATTGTTCCAGCAGCGCGCGGACATCCTCGTCGCGCATCGCGGCTATCAGTAAGTTCTGCGGGGAATTGGATCCGAACATGGCTTCGCCTCTTACGGGCGGGAGCACTGTCTGCGTCTCTCTATCGTCCACTACCCAAACATCAGCGAAGACAATAATTCACCATACGCCCCGCTGCCTCCAAGCGCAAACAGGGTCCGCTGTACGTTAGCGTACTTTGGCACGGGTTCAGCTGTTCGGATGGGAGCAGCGGCTGCCTTGTCGGAGGCGTAGATACAAAAAGGCCTCTCCGGGGGAGGAGAGCCCAATATCTTTCCTCAGATTCCGATCGACTGCCAGCGATTGGATCCTCTAACCATCCCACGAAAATCCCGGTTTGACATTCAGATTTTTTATTCCGGCGCCCATCGTTCGAAAACCGCACAGAGTAAGCAGACCGGTTGCGGTCGGAGTATGATTTCGCTGGAAAAACTCCGTGAGATGAAAAGGCCATCAGAATGACGGATGAACGGGACCTCGTTGTGCTGGTGCGCAATTGAAGGGTCTACGCGTGGTCGTCGACCTGAATCAAAACCGATGAGTTAGAAGCCGGCTGCCGTCGGGAAAGAAGCAAGGAGGAGTTAATGCTGACGTCGAAACAATATCAGGAAGCGTTCAATCTGGCGCTGGAAGCGTTCAAGAGCGATCCGCGGGTCTGGCTTTCGGAGGGTCTCAATCCTTACTCACCGGCGAGCGACGAATATCGCGCGTGGAATGATGGATGGCTGTATGCCAGCAATTTCTATGCGCTGAAGTCCAAGGCGGACGCGCATAGAGGTCAGAACGATCGGGGCGGGTCCCTCCAGCAGAGTGATTTGCAGTAAGATCCCATGGGGACTGAATAGCGGCCGTCGCTCTGGCAAAGTGAGGCTGCAATAACGCACCCACCCTTTAGGAGACGCTGCCATGGACGCTGTAACTTCCCAACCGCATACGCAGCCGCTATCCGCACTGATCTTGGTGGAATTTTCATTTCATTGGAACTCAGCCGTGCGACCTGGCTGATCACATCTTTGTCGCCGGGCAATGGCGAGAAGATGTCGAAGCACACGGTAAGTGGCGGCGATGTGCCCGCATTGCTGGCACATTTTGCCCAGCTCCAGGCAAAGGTAAAATCCCGGACCGGCAATCAGTTTCCGATCGTCACAATTCAGGAGGCCGGACTTGACGGCTTCTGGATCGATCGAGTGCTGAAGGCGAACGGAATAGAAAGCTATGGTGTCGATCCAGCTTCAATTGCGACCTCGCGCAGGCGGCGGCGAGCGAAGACCGACAGACTGGACGGTGAGGCCTTGGTCCGAGCGTTGTCGGCTTTCAAGCGTGGAGAGCCACGCGTGTGCGCAATGGTCAAAGCACCCAGCCCTGAGGAAGAGGATTGCCGTCGGGTCTGCCGAGAGCGCAAGATCCTGATTGCGGAGCGCGTCAAACACGTCAATCGCATTAAATGTCTATTCTTTTCCCAGGGCATCAGCGGTTACGAGCCGCTACGCAAAAACCGTCGCACCCGACTGACCGAACTTCAGACGGGTGATGGCCGCCTTTTACCAGCCCATATGAAAGCTCAAATAGGCCGTGAACTTGATCGCCTCGAACTGTTGCTGGCGCAAATTACAGCGGTGGAGGAGGAGCGGGATAAGCTGCTGGCGATGGAGACGCATGGCACGATCACATTAGCAGATACGGAAGCGGCGATGCTTTGCAACATAACAGGTATTGGCTCAGAATTCGCGGCCGTCATTTGGACAGAACGCCTATTCCGACACTTTGATAACCGACGACAGGTTGCTGCTTATGCAGGGTTGGCACCGACACCTTGGCAAAGCGGAACGATCGATCGCGAGCAAGGCGTATCTAAGGCTGGCAATCCGCGACTACGAACCACAATGGTCCAGCTATCCTGGCTCTGGTTGCGACATCAGCCAAAATCAGCTCTCAGCCTTTGGTTCACAGCTAAGGTGCAATCCAACGGTGGCTTGATGAAGAAGTGCGCGATCGTGGTGCTCGCGCGAAAGCTGCTGATTGCTTTGTGGAAATACGTGAACTTAGGCGTCGTCATTGAAGGAGCTGTTCTCAAGGCGGTTTGATAGAAGCGCAACCAGATTTTTGTAATCTACCAGGAACGATTATTCCTGGCGGATCCAGGTGGCCGAACCGATCCGCGATATGGCTTCAAACGCCGGCAGTAAGAATGGTCGCGTCTTCCTGAGCCTTTGCCGCAACGCAAGCGGGATCATGGTGCAGCCCTCAAACGGCGACCGTATGTGAGTTGGAACCGGCAATGGAAACAGGCCCGTTCACGCGAAAGGGCTCGGACTTGGATATCGAAGGAACACGAAAGGAAACATGCCGTGGATGATTAAAGGCTCTTGACCCAGCACATGTGAGCCGCGGAGACGCGTCCAAATTGATATCGACTGCCCACCGCAGCGCTTCGGCGCGCTGCGGTGCAATATCCGTCAGAGGGCTGGGATGCTTGCTGACGGCTAAAAGATGTTGATGCCAAGCGGTCCAATATATTCTATCCGATAACACTGGCCACGGGCTTTCAGCATAAAACGGTTTGCGCCGGCAAGATCTGTCCTGATTTCGTTGTTGCCAAACTCTGCCGGTCCATCGAAATTGGACCTCAGCCAAGTTGCCGCAGTCAGGGACAAGGCCTTGATCTCCCAGAGAGGCCCGGCGGTCTTTTTGATGCGAAAATCCGGGTCTTCGGCGCACTCTTCCCGAAAATCATTGTGACGAAGAGGACTGCTGGTTTTCTTATCGGATACGATCGAATGGAACATTGATTTCTCCTCCCGCGCATACCGTTGGATTCTTCTTGATCTACTGAATGAGTATCTCTGAGATTGCGCGCCTACTAAATTACCGAGAGCTTGTATTCTGTCCAGAGTCAAATGTGTTTCGTACGAAACCGAACATCGAGGCACCTCAAAGAGGCGCGATCGTGGACGAACACACCAATGTTTCACACGCCGCCCGTTGGCGGTGATTAATCATGGGACGCTTGCGAGAATGACCGGAAGCTTTTCCAGCCCGATAAGAGCAATTTCCCATTACCAAACCCAGCAGCCTGGAAGTAATTCTGGCATTTGTAGGGTTTGGACCGCTTGATGACGTCGGCGATGGTTTCCACAAGCAGGGCTTTTTGACGCGACGGCCGACGCGAGCTTAGCTTCCCAGTTTTGACCGCAATGCGGAAAGATGGTACGATAGCGTACAGAGGAATCTTAAGCCTTTGTGTTGCTCGATGGATTGTCCGGAAAGGACGCTCCCATGACCCACTTCTACTTCAACGTTCGCGAAGCTAACTCTTTTGAGGAGGACACTGATGGTGTCGATCTACCGGACGTAGTGTCAGCCCACCGTGAAGCGATACGGGCCGCGAGGGAGATGATGATTGAAGAAATCGCCCTCGGTATGCCCGTTACTGATCAAGTGTTTGAGGTATGTGATGAGTGCGGTGGCCTGCTTTTCACTCTGGCATTCAAAGACCTACTACACAGCTAATACGGGCTGCGCCAGCTTATGATGCCATCTACCTGCCTCGGCGGAGATTGCGAGAGCGGTCTCACACGCCACAGGGCGGAAGGCTCAGCGTCACGAAATTCGGGTGCGGCCAGATTAAGGAGCACATCGACCAGCTCGACAGGCGTGAGACAAAGGCGGGTTGAAATCTTACGATTTGGGGCGGTAACACCGATTTACTGGCACCGTCATCCGGAGCCAGACAAGTTTCTGATGCCTTTCTTTGCCGCGGCTGCCATTGCACTGGATAATCAGCGTTTTGGCTCCTTGCCAAAATCCTTGCGCAACTCGTCCTTGGCCCTGTCCAGCGTCGCCACCCTCGACTTCGACAATTGCTTGCCAGCGCGGTTGATATAAAAGTTCAGCATCGACATGGCGGACCGGAACGGGCTGGCCTTGCGACGGTCGCTATGTTCGGCCGAGGCTTTAAGCGAGTCTGCGATCTTCTTCGCGCTGCGCTTTTTGAAGACACCGCCCTTCAGATCCATTGCATCGCTTTTCTCGGTCACATCCTGCGACCACTTTTGCTTGGATTTCTTCTTCGACATGAGGGTTCCTCCATAGAAGACACGGTACCACTGTCGTGACGCCGTATCCTGTCAATGATGCATATGGTGTTCGTTACGCTTGCGAGTGACTGCAGCCTTTTTCGCTGAGGCCGAGCGTGTTCTTCCTTGGTGCGCGACGCAGCAGCTGCGCCGCCCTTGCGCCCGCCCTTCTTGGAAGACGCGTGGTTTTCGGCATGGCCTCGACCTGAGCCTGACTTTTTGCTGCCGCCGCTCTCCTTGTTAACGGTGGCCCAGGCACGGCGTTCGGCTTCCTTCTCGGAAACGACACGGTCCTTGTAGCCTTCGTCGATATGCTCGGTCTTGCGCTTCTGCTTGTCGGTGTATGCGGATTTGTCGCCCTGCGGCATGGGACATCTCCTCTTGCTTCGATGAAGCAACGAAAACGACGTCCCGCCCGCAAAGTTCCTTCCGTAAAGCCTGCAAGTTGGGTTTTGCTCGAATTGTGGTCTTCCGTGCGCTTCCGTACAGGCCACTTCGCCAAGGAACAACATTAAGGACCTGTCGTTTGCAGCGGAGAGCCCGCGCGAAGAGAAAACTCGACCTGGAGCAAATAGATGAAAGCACTGACCTGGCACGGCAAGCATGATATCCGGTGCGAAAGCGTTCCCGACCCCCAGATCGAGGACGGTCGTGATGCCATCATCAAAGTCACGGCTTGCGCGATCTGCGGCTCCGATCTTCATCTCTACAATGGCATCATGCCCGATATGCACAGCGGCGACATCATGGGACACGAAACCATGGGTGA
This sequence comes from Hyphomicrobiales bacterium, assembly GCA_900473045.1. Lineage (GTDB taxonomy): Bacteria > Pseudomonadota > Alphaproteobacteria > Rhizobiales > Rhizobiaceae > Pararhizobium. The sequence continues at coordinate 74,848 of UCKS01000002.1, read as the reverse complement.
GGTGGTCGAGGTCGGCAAGGACAACAAGAAGCTCAAAGTCGGCGACCGTGTGGTCGTGCCATTCACGATCGCCTGCGGCGAATGCTTTTTCTGTACGCGCGGTTTTTTCTCTGGCTGCGAACGCTCGAATCCAAAACCGGAAAAAGTCACCAAGATGTGGGGCAATTCGCCTGCGGGCCTGTTCGGCTATACCCATCTGCTGGGTGGGTTCAGCGGCGGTCAGGCGGAATACCTGCGCGTTCCCTTCGCAGATGTCGGGCCGATCAAGGTTCCGGAGGGCTTGAGCGACGAGCAGGTGCTGTTTCTTTCGGACATCTTTCCCACCGGCTACATGGCGGCCGATTTCTGCAACATCCAGCCGGGCGACACGATCGCCATCTGGGGCTGCGGTCCTGTCGGCCAGATGACGATTAAGTCAGCCTTCATCCTTGGAGCGGAGCGGGTCATCGCTATCGACACCGTGCCGGAGCGGCTGGCGCTCGCGGAAAAGTCCGGAGCGATCACGCTCGATTATATGGACAAGGACATCTACGACCGGATCATGGAACTGACCAATGGCCGCGGCGCTGACGCCTGCATCGACGCCGTTGGGACCGAATCCGATCCATCCGCAAGCTGGGATGCCCGCATCGATCGCATCAAGGTCGCGACCTTCATGGGCACGGATCGACCGCACGTTCTTCGCCAGGCGATCCATTGTTGCCGAAACTTCGGCACGGTCTCGATCGTCGGCGTTTATGGCGGATTCCTCGACAAGCTCCCGATGGGGTCGGCGATCAATCGCGGCCTGACGTTCAAGATGGCCCAGACACCGGTTCAGCACTACTTGCCGATCCTGATGGAACGCATCCAGAACGGCGAGATTGATCCCTCATTTATCATCACCCATACCGGAGGCCTGGAAGACGGACCCGACCTCTACAAGACATTCCTCGAAAAGAAGGACGGCTGCGTCAAAGTCGTTCTCAAACCGTAAGGAGATACAGCATGGCGATTGAAACGGGAAAAGGCCTTGCCGTCGTGACCGGTGCCTCGACAGGGATCGGTTACGAGCTGGCCAAATGTGCCGCTCAGGATGGTTACGATCTGATCATTGCAGCCGACGAACCCCGCATCGATCAGGCCGCAGTCAGCCTGAAGGAATTTGGAACCTCGGTGGATGCGATCGAAGCCGATCTCTCTACCATGGACGGGGTCGACCGGCTTCTTGAGACCATCGAGGCGTCCGGCCGCTCCGTCGATCTGCTGATGGCCAATGCGGGCCGCGGGCTGGGAAAGGGTTTCCTCGACCAGGACTTTGCCCAGGCGCGCAAGGTCGTCGATACTAATATTGTCGGCACCATCTATCTGGTGCAGCAGGTCGGAAATCTGATGCGCAGTCGCGGCGAGGGCCGGATCCTGCTGACCGGTTCAATTGCCGGCTTCATGCCCGGTTCCTATCAGGCGGTCTACAACGGTACCAAGGCCTTCATCAACAGCTTCTCCTTTGCCTTGCGGGAAGAGCTCAAGGATACGGGCATCACGGTGAGCTGCCTGATGCCGGGGGCCACGGAGACCGAATTCTTCAAGCGTGCCGATCTGATGGATACGTCCGTCGGTCAGGCCGAGAAGGACGATCCGGTCGACGTCGCAAGGATAGGCTATGAGGCAATGATGGATGGCGAAGGCGACGTTGTCAGCGGCTGGAAGAACAAGCTTCAGGCCGCTGTTGCCAACGTCACACCGGCGAGCGTGCTCGCCCATCAGCATGCCAAAATGGCCGAGCCAGGCTCCGGCAAAAACTAGCGTCCAAGGATTGAGGAATGGACCATCTTGTTTCGAAACTCACTCGCCGCTCCGTGCTTGCCGCTGCAAGCGCGACACTTGCCGCCTCGACATTTCCTTTTGTTGGGCAGGCGGCCTCAACCTCATCGAAAGCAGCCACTATGGAAAATCCGACCACAAAGTATCCGAAGCCTCCGTTCGAAAAGCAGTCTCAGCCGTTTCCTGGCCTGGCCGGCAAAATGACCCCAAAGCCCGACCACGGTGAGACGTCTTACAAAGGCTCTGGCCGCCTGACAGGTATGCGGGCGCTGATCACCGGTGGCGATTCCGGCATGGGACGAGCTGCTGCGATCGCATATGCGCGCGAAGGTGCCGACGTCGCAATCAACTATCTTCCCGACGAAGAGCCTGATGCGAAAGACGTCATTGCTCTTATCGAGAAGGAAGGCCGCAAGGGTATCGCTTTGCCAGGCGACCTCAGGGACGAGGCCTTTTGCGAAAAGCTTGTCGAGGATGCAGTCAAGGCACTCGGTGGCCTCGATATTCTGGTCAATAACGCAGGGCGGCAACAACAGGCCGCCTCGCTGTCCGACATTACCACCGAAGCCTTTGACGCGACGATGAAGACCAATATCTACGCGATGTTCTGGTTGACCAAGGCAGCCCTCAAGCATCTGAAGCCCGGCTCGGCCATCATCCAGACGACGTCCGAGCAGGCCTACGATCCGTCGGAAAACCTGGTCGACTACGCTATCACCAAGGCCGCCGGGATGAACTTCACCAAGTCGATGGCCAAGCAACTTGGCCCAAAGGGAATCCGCGTCAATGGTGTGGCACCGGGTCCGATCTGGACGCCGCTGCAGGTCAGTGGCGGTGCGACAATGGAGAAGCTCGTGAAGTTCGGCGGCGACACTCCGCTTAGCCGTCCGGGCCAGCCGGCCGAACTCGCCTCGATTTACGTGCAGCTCGCCGATCCTCAGGCCAGCTATGCGACGGGACAGGTCTATGGCGCGGCGGGCGGTGGTGGTCAGCCATAATCTGTGCCCGTTTTATCGCCAGCTATCAGGATGACGCTCATGAACATCGATGACTTTGCCTCTAATACACCACCCCTCGTTCTGGAAGAGTTTTTCAATGGTCAGCTGCGTGGGTGGGGTATTACCATGGGACGCGTCGGTGGTTTGCAGAACCGCTTCTCGATCGAGGCGGAGGGACGATGGGATCATTCGGCGAACACGCTTGCCTTGCGAGAGGTCTATACATTCGACGATGGTCACGTGGATACGCTGGTGTGGACGATCATCAAGCGATCGGCAACATCGTACGAAGGGCGCGAAACGCATATTCAGGGTCTGGCCAGCGGAGAGCAGCAGGGCAACGCCTTCCACTGGACTTACACCCGGGAGGTTCCAACCAAGGACGGCTCGACCTCCACGTCGGTTTCAACGATTGGTTCTGGCTACACGAGCCCGGCCGGATGACGGCGCATGCGTCCCTGACAAAGCTTGGCCTTGAGGTTTCGACGCTAAACGTGTTTTACGAAAAGCTGTAAGAACATCGCGCCATCTTGCTTCGCCGCTGGGAGAGTACCCAGCGTCTTCCAATCTCCTCTTCACTAAAAACCTCGCTTCCACGGGCATCGAATCCCTATACAATGGTCATCTGGTGGCAATTACTTTACGGACCGCCGGCCATTGACCCAACGACCACCATAACGAGTGCGTCGACGTCAATCTCGCCATTAACCGTTACGGTCTCGCCCGTTCGTGTCACGCTGATTTTCTCCGAGCGCGCCGCCACCTGCTTTACCAACTCTTCCACGACAGCGTTGATTGCTTTTTTCGACGGTACGGTGCTAATCGAGACGGTGTTCGCCTGGCCCGGCCTTGGCCAATACCTCACGTCTGCATTGTTCTTTGCCGATATGAATGCGGTGCTGGGCAGTGTTTTGTTGATCGGTCTCATATCGATCGCGATCAATCTGCTTTCGGACATCGTCTATCGTTTCCTCGATCCACGTACGCGGTAACACAATGACAACTCGATATTTTGGCAACTTGCACGACTGGCTGATCAGCGAGGATTTCTCCTCCACTCGCCAAGCGCGCCTTCACAAGGCCTATGTCCTGTGGCTAAGCCTCATCAGCAACCCGCTTGCGCTCGCCGGCCTCGTCGTTGTCGTGGCGCTGGTGATTGTCTCTGCGTTAGCGCCTCTGCTCTCGACCCACGATCCGATCGCCCAGGATCTTGCTGTGGCGCTGCGTCCGCCGTCGTCCGACTTCTGGTTCGGAACCGGTGAATTCGGCCGTGACGTCTACTCACGCCTGATCTACGGCGCCCGGACCACGCTCTATATCAGCATCCTGGTGACGGTGATCGTCGGCCCGATCGGCTTTGTCATCGGTGCAACCGCCGGTTATCTGGGCGACTGGGTCGATATTGTTCTGATGCATCACCGATATCTTCCTGTCTTTCCCGAGTCTTGTTCTAGCACTCGCCTTCTCTGCGGCCCTCGGTCCCGGCATCGAAAATGCGGTGATCGCAATTGCACTCACTGTCTGGCCGCCGATCGCCCGATTGGCACGTGCCGAGACACTGCCATTCCGCCAGGCCGATTTCGTCGTGGCGGCCGAGCTCCAAGGAGCAGGGATGGCGCGCATCCTTCTGCGCCACATCGTGCCGCTCTGCGCGCCGTCCATCATCATCCGCCTGACGCTAAACATGTCGAGTATCATTTTGACTGCGGCTGGGTTGGGCTTCCTAGGCCTTGCAGCTCAGCCGCCAATGCCTGAATGGGGTGCGATGGCCGCATCGGGGCGCCAATGAGCCTCTCCTGCGCTCGCACATGCGATCCCAACTGCGTCCCACGGTGTTTTCGTTGAGGGTTTCGCCGCTTCCCATTGCGATCCAGCGCAGACGATCCGGAAACATTTCCGACGGGTCGTTATGAGATGCGCGAGTACGACGGGGTGGTAACGCCACCCTCCTGGTATTGCGAGGCCACCGAGGGCAATGTCGTCTTCGCCATCGCTGCCCCGAGCCAAGCACAGTTGTTGCCGGAGTTCCCCTGTCTTTCGCTCCACGGTGCCAGGTGATCAGACGTCATGATGGCTTGTAAACCAGCACACTCAGCAGCCTGGACGCAGTCCAGGAGTTGACTAGGCGAAAACTGCTCGCCAGAGGCGTGGTAGCCGTTCAGCATGGCGTCCTCAAAGAAATCCCCCGCGAGACGAACTCGGCGGGGGCAGGATTATGGGTTACTTATTCATCTCTGTTGCCATGTGCAGGTGATGCTCGAGCGCCGGCCGAGTCTTTGCAGCCCAGGCCTTCAGCTCAGCGTTCTCGCCCTCGTCGCCGTAGCGCTTGAACAGATCGACCGCGTCTTCGTGCACGTCCTCTGGTCGGAGTGATACTGCTTCGTGAACTCTTCGCCCTGAAGCTTCTCGAGATCGTCCAGCATTCACTGATGGGCGGACGACATGGCAGTCGGGATGGTCGCCTTGGCCTTTCCGGACGTCACCAGGGCCTTCAACTCGTCAGCTGTCTTCTGATGGTCGGTCAGCATTTGCTGGGCGAATGGCTTGGTCTTTTCGTTCGCGCGCTCGACGGCAAGTTTGCTGGATTCGATCTCGAACATGTCGCTGCTGGCAGCTTCGAGGACAAAATCTTCGGTCTTCGGTGCGACGCCGATGACGGAGTTGACGCCGGTCTTTTCGGCAGTGGACTGTGCCATGGCCGCGGATCCGGCCGTCGCTAGAAGGATGGATGCGAGGATGAGGGTTGTTTCATAGCGAATGCTCCTGTTGTTGATCGCCCCTAAACCAACGCAATGCCGTCGAGTTCCGAGACGTGGAACAATTTCAGGTTCCTATGGTTTTCAGGACATGCAGGAGAGGTGTGATGACAGCCAATGACATTTTGAACGAAGATGTTTCGGATTTCGCGACCCGACTTGAGGCGATGACGAGTGATGAGGTCTTTGGGGCGATGAGCGCGCTGGACGCCCGTAGCGAAGACGACGCCAGCGATCGGGAGGAAAACCTCTCCCGAATTGCGCTTGTGGAAGAAGAAATTGAACGGCGCTTCCCCGGGCAGAAGTTGACGCCTTACCGCGAATGGAAAAAAGAGCAGTCTTCGATGTCGTGATCCCTCGTGCAGATAACGACAAAGGAAACAGCCTAGGGGTCGGAAATGGACAACGAGCAGCACTCAATATCACGAGCCCTTGGGGTCACTGCCAGTTTCGATGTGGCGCTTGAGGTTCGGCGTCGCATCGATTTTCTGAGCCACTATTTGCGCCATGCATCGTGCCGTGCCTTCGTTCTCGGAATTAGCGGCGGTGTCGATTCTCTTGCCGCTGGCTTACTCGCGCAAGCCGCGGTTTCGCAACTGCGGGCTGATGGATACGATGCTCGATTCATTGCAGTGAGATTACCCTATGGGGTCCAGGCCGACGAGACAGATGCACAAAAGTCGCTCGGCGTCATTGCGCCGGACCGTGTGGTAACAGTTGATATCAAGCCGGCAGCAGACGCCATGCTCGAAGCGGTCATGGTCGAGGGAGAGGACTTGATAGAGCCGGCTCGCAAACACTTTCATCTGGGCAACATCAAAGCACGCCAGCGAATGGTCGCGCAGTACGCGCTGGCTGGGTCAACCAGCGGATTGGTGATCGGGACTGATCAGGCAGCTGAAGCTCTCATGGGGTTCTTCACCAAGTTTGGCGATGGAGCCGCTGACATATTGCCACTTGCCGGCCTGACCAAACGACGGGTGAGGGCCATAGCTGAGCACATGGGCGCTCCGTCGGAGCTGGTGTTCAAGGTACCGACTGCGGATCTCGAATCAGATGCGCCGCTTCGTGCCGATGAAGAGGTCTATGGCGTCACCTACGATGACATCGATAATTTCCTGGAAGGGAAGGCGGTCACAGAACCCGCACGGCAGCGTATTCTCAAGACGTATTGGGCGAGCGGACACAAACGCGCCCTGCCCGTGGCGCCGATCGACGAACTGGCGGAGTGAAGCTTTGCCCGTCACGTGGAACCAACGTCTGTGATGATGGTTCGCGTCGGACGGAGGAAATGATGAAAGACAGTCACTGGATCCACTTGTGCATTGATATGCCGCGAATCTTTGCAGAGTAGACGCCCTGGCATGTCCCATGGATGAGAGACGTCTTGCCTCAGGTACAGGAAGTCGCGCAGCGCCATCCGAAGCGCACGGTGTTCACGCGTTTCGTGCCGCCCACGCGAGCAGAGGATATGCCAGGCATGTGGCGCAGCTACTACCAGAAATGGGACAACATGACCCTGGATCGGCTGGGTCCGGAAATGGTCGATCTCGTCCCGTCATTGAAGGCCTTGGTTCCGCCGGCCCGGATCTTCGACAAGATGACATATTCTCCATGGATTACCGGCGAACTTCACCGTGTCTTGGCGGGGGAGGGGGTGGAGGCTCTCGCGATCTCGGGCGGGGAGACCGATGTGTGTGTCCTGGCTGCGGCCCTTGGAGCTATCGACCTTGGCTACCGCGTGATCCTTTGAAAGATGCCGTCTGTAGTGGAGCGGATGATACCCACGACGCTTCGCTCGAATTGCTAGGCGATCGTTTCTCTGTGTAATTGGAAATCTCGTCAACGGAGGACTTTCTCCGCAAGATATAAACGAAATGGTGATGGCGACCGAGCAATTTTTGAGGTTCGCTGCCTGACGGTCGAAGCGTGGTGGTTGCTGGAGAGAATATGCGTGTGGGGTGGAAGTACGGCTTAGCGATCGTCTTTGGTGCCGGCCTCTTGGCAGTGGCGGCCGGTTGGGTCGTGACCAGGGCCAGCCCACCGTTTGCGCCAGGAGATCGCCAATTCGAAGGGTCGGGAGATCCGGTTCGCGGCCAACTTGTTTTCAACGCTGGCGATTGCGCTTCCTGTCACGCAACTCCGGGGCAACCTGACCGCCTGAGGCTTGGCGGAGGGCTGGCGCTCGCTTCCCCCTTCGGGACATTCCGGCCGCCGAACATTTCCCCCGATGCCATCGACGGCATCGGCGAATGGACGGTGGTGGATCTTGCCAACGCGCTCATCGGCGGCGTGTCACCCAAAGGCCAGCACTATTACCCGTCTTTTCCCTATACGAGTTTCACGGGCATGACGGTTGCTGATGTAAAGGATCTCCATGCCTATTTGATGACCCTCCCAAAGGTCTCCGGTCGCGCACCGCTGCACCACCCGTCGGTCCTGTTTCGCATCCGAAGGTTCGTGGGTTTTTGGAAGCTGCTGTTTTTTCAGGAGCATCAGACGGGGGCCCGATTTACCGGTGATCCGTTGCACGATCGCGGCGCTTACCTGGTCGAAAGCCTGAGCCATTGCGCCGAGTGCCATTCCAGCCGGAACGTGTTTGGCGCGATCCGAAGGGCCACACGGTTTGCCGGGGGCGTGGATCCCCAGGGAACAGGCTTCGTTCCAAACATTACCCAAGATAGGCTGGGTGACTGGAGCGAGGCGGATATCGCAAAGACCCTAACGTCAGGCGATACGCCAGGCCATGGTCGCGTGGGATCATCGATGGCGGACGTGGTGACAAACACTGCGATGCTGCCCACGGGCGACCGTGCGGCGATCGCGCGCTATATCAAGTCGCTCCCGCCTTTGCCGACCCCGCGTCCATAATCAATGTGCGTAGAGGTAAGCGGCGAGGTCTTTTGCCTCCTGCGGCGATATCCCTGTATCGGGCATCGCGCTTTGCGGCGAAACCTGCTGCGGTGAAACGATCCATGTGACGAGATTATCGGAATTGTTCTTCAGGACGCCGGCGATATAGACGCGCCTGGTAAAATCCGAAAGCGGTGCGCCGACGACCCCGTCGGCGCCCGGGATGCCAGGGATTGCGTGACAGCCGGAACATCCATAACGTCGAAAGATCGCCGGTGCCCGGGCAGCGTCGCCGGTAGTCAGCGCCATGGCTGTCGTGGCTTTCGTATGGTTGTCGTGCAGGACGTCTGCCACGACAAACGTCGCCACGCCGGCCAGAATGCCGGCGCCCACAAGAAGAACCTTTCGAAGCGAGGGATTGCCGAGCACATCGGGCATATTAGGTTCCTCCCTTGCTGGAGCGGCCGACCCATAGAGCTGTCATCGTCAGGGCCGCCGCCGCATAAATCGTCCCGGCCGGTACCCACATGATCATGCCCGCGAGCTGCTGGTCTTCCAGCGGTGTCAGTCCCCAGTCAGACGCGGTCTTGGTCTGGGCCGCATAAAGCACGCGGGGCGACAGGGCCATCAGGGCGCCCAGAATACCAGTGTGTATCATCGTGGTGAACAGGTGCCAGGCGGCAGTGCCATATTCACTTTTCCAGACCACCGCCCACCAGAACAGCAGCGCGGTCACAAAGAAGCTTAGGTGTTGAAGGCGATGCATGGTGGTGCTTGTGACCGCGGCGTCGAAAAGAAAAGGCAGGTGCCATCCCCAGATGGCCGCGCCGTGAATGACCGTCGCGCCCCCGCCGCCGGCACACCAGTCCCATGCCCGGCGGATGGAAGGAGACGCCATAAGGGTGCCAATCGCCCGGCGCGCTCGCCTTGGCAGTCCCCACAAGAGAAGGCCCACCGGGCGCGCAAGCACGATCAGTGGTGCAGAGACGGCCATGACGACCTCGTGTTCGATCATATGAAAGGTAAAAAGGTGCTCTCCGAGCCAATGCAGTGGGGAGATGAGAGCACCCGCCAAAGTCAGCATTCCGCAGCAGAAGAACAGGTCTTGCCAACGCATTGGACCAGAGAGACGTGACCGGCGCGAAAGCTTGATGTGTCCTGAAACATAGAGAAGGCTGATCATGGCAACCGGTAGCACGATCCACGGATCGAACGTCCAGCTCAAGGTCGCCGCGTGATCATCGTCACCATGCGCCATTACCGGCGCAGCTATCGTTAGAAAGATCAGCGCGCATATTAGTGCTGACATGGATCCAGCAGCATCGACGCCGCTCCCTGCAATACCAGCGCAAAGACAAAGGCGGACGCAATCAGAACCGCCGCATCGACGACAAACCGCTCAGTCGGCCCGACGGGGGGCGGCGCGAGGCGCGAGGCAGCGGTGCCCGCAACAGAAATCAACAAGAGGGCCGAGCAAAAGGCGGGTGTCCAAACCATCTGTTGACGGCAATCGATATAGGGGGTGATCTGGCCAAGCTGCGTCCCCACGGCCCAGGCCAGAGGCGGGACGGAAAGTCCGCCATATCGCATCCAGGTTCTCGTCATAGGCGCGGTACCCAATAGAGACAGATATACATGGGCAACCAGGTCGCCACCACGAAGTTCCAGTACATGGCATTGTCGCTGATATCGCCGTAGCGGCGCGGATTGTCGCCATGCCTGGAAAACATGAGGGCGGTCAAAACCAGCGTGTCGATCAGGTCGGTCAGAATGTGTGTCGTATGAAGCCCGAGCATTACCCAGACGATCGAGCCATAGGCGTTCTGGTCCCAATTGAGATGCATTGCCGGAAACTCGAAAACGCGCACGATCAAAGGTGCTATGCCGAGGAGAGACATGACAATGAGCCCGATGCGGACTTTTCGCAAATCCTGCGCTTTCGCCCAGCGTGCAACAAGAATGTTGGGGAACAGGCTTGCGATCAAAAGCAAGGTCAGCACCGTGCCCGCCAATAGATCGGGTGCGGGCGCATGAAGCGGCCACTGCGGCGCCAGGCTCATCAGGTAGAGATAGACGGCGATGGCAAGTGCAAAACCCGTCCCTTCGATCAACATGAAGGCAAGCGTTCCCCACCAGGTCAGGCTGGCGGTACCAAGGCCATGGGGGGGAAGTTTCGACAGATCGAGCACGATGGTCTGTTTCATGCGTCGTCCTCCTTCGTGCCCTTCGGCCAGAACCAGCCCGTCAGGGCAATAGCCAGGGGAACGGATCCCCAGACCACCGCCCAGGGCGTAAATATCGACCAGATCAGGAGGACGGTCGTGGCAAGTGCAGACCAGAGCGGCCAGATCGAATCGCCAGGCGAGGATTCGCGCGCCTCCGGAAGCGCTCCAACGACGCTGGTCACCACCAATTCGCGGCGATCGACGAAGAGGCCGCTTGCCACCGGAAGCGCGCCGGAGTTGTCAACCAGCGGTTCGAGACTGCCGACCACCGGCATCCGGCTGAAGTTATACGCCGGGGGCGGCGACGACGTCGCCCATTCCAGCGTCGATGCGCACCAGGGATTGGCAGGCGCTACCGGTCCGGACAGGGCACTGCGGATGGCGTCGATGAAGAACAGCAGGAAACCGGCTGCAAGGATGACGGCGCTCAGGCTGACGAACATGTTGAGGCCCGACCAAGGCATCTCCGGCTGATAGGTGTAGATGCGGCGCGGCATGCCCTGGAGCCCGAGAATATGCATGGGAAAAAAGGTCAGGTTGAAACCGGTGAAGATCAACCCGAATGCCCAGCGGCCAATGGTTTCGTTCATCATGCGGCCGGTGATTTTCGGGAACCAGTAGTAAATGGCGCCAAGCAAGGGGAAGACCGCGCCGCCGACCAGGACATAGTGAAAATGGGCAACCACGAAATAGGTGTCGTGAACCTGCGTGTCGAAGGGGACGGATGCTACCATGACCCCCGTCATCCCGCCGATGACGAAGATCACCATGAAGCCGATCACGAACAGGAACGGTGTTTTGAACACCGGTCTACCGGCCCAGATCGTCGCCAGCCAGCAGAATATCTGAAGGCCGGACGGAATGGCGATGGCCATGCTGGAGGCCGTGAAAAAGCTTTCCCCCAGCCGCGGGAGACCGGCGACGAACATATGGTGGACCCATAGCCCGAATGCGAGAATGCCGGTGGCAATCAGGGCCATCACCATCCCGAGATAGCCAAACACCGGGCGCCGCGTGAAGGTGGCGACGATCGTCGAGACCATGCCCACCGCCGGCAGGAAGATGATGTAGACTTCGGGATGGCCGAAAAACCAGAAAAGATGCTGCCAGAGCAGCACGTCCCCACCCTCGGCCGGATTGAAGAATTGCGTCCCGACAAGCCGGTCGAGAATAAGGGCCGTACTGGCGATCATGATGGCAGGCATCGCCATGATGATCAGAAACGATGTGACCAGCATCGACCACACGAACAAGGGGATCTGGTCTAGCGACATACCCGGCGCTCGCTGCTTAAACACGGTGACGACGAGTTCGACGGCGACGGCAAGCGCCGATACTTCAGTAAAGGTGATCATCTGCGCCCAGATGTCGGCGCGCTTACCCGCAGCATATTGCGGGCCGGACAATGGCACGTCGGCAAACCATCCGACGTCAGGACCCGTATCGATTGCAAAGGCGATCCACAGCAGCAGTCCGCCGGCGAGATACATCCAGTAGGAGAAGGCATTGAGGCGGGGAAAGGCGATGTTACGGGTGCCGACCATCAGCGGCACGAGGTAGACGGCCATCGCCTCCATGACGGGCACCGCAAACAGAAACATCATGTTCGTGCCGTGCATTGTAAAGATCTGGTTGTAACGATCCGGGCCGATAAACCGGGCTTCGGGTTGCGCCAGCTGGAGCCGCATTGCGAGCGACAGTATTCCACCGAGCGCCAGAAAGACAAAGGCAGTGATTATATACCGACGACCGATGATCTTGTGATCGACCGTCGAGAGCGCACCCCAAACTCCTTTCGGCGTCGCCCATGTGGATGCCAGCCGTCGGTCCAGCTCGACATCGTTTAAGTCCGTATCGCGCAGGTCCGCGACGTTGTCTAACGGGGTCATTTGAGACTCTCCATATAGGCGGAGATGTTTTTCAGCTCAACGCTGGTTAGCGGCACCATCGGCATGTTGTTTCCAGGTTTCAATGTCTGCGGATCGGCGATCCAGGCCGCAAGCGACCCGCGTGTCGTCTCAAGCAAGCCGGCCGCTATCGTCTTTCGGCTGCCGACATGGGTGAGATCGGGCCCGGTGGTGCCCATCGCTGGCGTTCCGCGAACCGTATGGCAGGCGGCGCAGGGTTTTGCGATAAACGCAACTTGGCCGGCGACGGCGTCGGGTTTGCCTGGATTGACGCTGTTCCCGCGTTGTGCGACTGCCCAGCGTTCAAAGGACTCGGGGTCCTCCGCAATCACCATCATCGCCATATGGGTGTGCTGCAACCCGCAGAATTCAGCGCATTGTCCACGATAGATACCCGGCCGCTCGGCGCGCAAAAGAAGGCTGTTGGTGCGTCCCGGCACGAGGTCCTGTTTGCCGGCAAGGCTGGGGACCCAAAACGAATGCACCACATCGGTGCTTTCCAGCTGGACGTGCACATCCCGCCCAACGGGGATATGGATTTCGTTGGCGGTCTGGAAGGTAAGTGCAGGATCTGGATCGGCGTAGATCACCTGCCACCACCATTGCTGCCCTCTGACGGTGATCGTCAGCGCTGCTTCTCCCGGGATGCCGATATCGCGCGTTGTATAAAAGCTTGCAATCGTCATGCCCGCGATAATCACGGCTGTAGCCCCAACGGCCGCCGATACGGTCGTCGTCAACCCTCTTTCACGGGCTTGCTCGCCGGCATCGGATCGTTTGCGCAACAACGCCCAAACCAGCATCACCATCACTAGCAGCCAGACCAATGTACAGACCGCGACAATGCCGCTCATCAGATGGGCAATGTGGATGGCAGGAGCGCCCTTCGGATTGATCGCCGACTGATTGCCGGTGCATCCGGAGATGATCGCTATCGTCGACATCCAAATGATCGGGCTCATTCTCATGGGGATGGCCCCTGGTCCGGATTGACGCCAACCGGTCCCTCTTCGAAGAGCATCACTGCCGGCGCGCGATTTTCGGAAGGGCGGGTCTGGGGTCCGTCGTTTCGCCCTGTTGCCGCGACCTTGGCGGAGTAGGCGCCGATCGTCTGCACATAGCCTGCGAGCTGCCAGATCTGCTCGATGGTCATCCGGTCTCGAAAGGCCGGCATTCCATGCGGCCGGCCGTCGCGGATCGATGCGACAATCGACACCATCTCGGGACCGTAAAGCCACCATCCGTCCAGAAACGACGGCCCGGCGGCGCCACGCCCGTCGCCGTGACAAGCTGCGCAGCCGAACCACGTATAGAGCCGCTTGCCCTGGCTAAGATTATAGGCGTCGTTTTCGTAAGGTTCAGCCTCGGCAAAATAGCTTTCGGGCGGAGCGCCGCCAATGCCGTTGGACATCAGGCGGAACCGGGAAAGATCTGCAAGAACAGGTGGATTAGTGCGAAGCTCCCGGGGCTGGCGCATCCAGCCTAAAAAACCGCAGCCAACAGTCAAGGCCAGAAGTGCCGATGTCAAAAGCAGCCGGTTTGCAAGCGTCCTCCCCCTGACCATGGTATACGCCTCGCCCTTTTTTCAGTATTGTCTGTGATCGCTTGTCTCGATGGATCGGCTCAGGCGTACGGGAAGCAGTTTATAGGCCGGGGTTTTCGACTTCGGATCATGATGCGCCAGCGGGAAAAGAGGATTGGTTTCGGGATAATAGGCACCGCAACAGCCCTTGGGAATATCGTAGGCGATGATCCGCAACCCGGTCACTCTGCGCACAGTCTCCTCGTCGATGGCCGTCGTCATGTCCACTGTCTCCCCGTCGATGAAGCCCAGCCGGGTGATGTCCTCCCGGTTCATGAAGACGATGCTTCGCGTGCCCTCCACCCCTCGAAAGCGATCGCTGTAGCCGTAGATCGTCGTGTTGAACTGATCGTTGGATCGCAGCGTCGCCAGATGCAGAATGTCTGCGCTTCCAGAGGTCGACATGTCAGGAAATAGTTTCTCAGGCGTGATGAAGTTCGCCTTGCCGCTTTTGGTCACCCATTTGCGTTCGCGCGCCGGCAAGGGCCTTGCAAACCCTCCGGGCTTGAACAGCCGTTTGTTGAAATCCTTGAAGGTCTCCGGGTAGGTTCGTTCGATCGCATCGCGGATCTCGGCATAATCGCCGACCCAGCTGTCCCAGGGAACGCTGCTTTCGGCAAGCGTCGCCTTTGCCATGCCAGCAACGATCGCAGGCTCTGACAACAGCTCTGGACTTGCTGGCTTTGTCTTTCCGCGCGAACCATGGAAGTGGGCGATTGAGCTTTCCAACGAGACTGCCTGGGGACCCGTTGCCTGCTCGTCGCGTTCGATGCGGCCAAGACATGGCAAGAGATAAGCGATCTCACCGTGGACGACATGGCTGCGGTTGAGCTTGGTGGCGATTTGAACACTCAGGCGCAGCTTGCGCCATCCCGCTTCCATGGCATCGGTGTCGGGCACCGCTTTCAAGAAGTTGCCGCCAAGACTAATAAAAGCCCGCGACTGCCCGTTCATGATCGCCTCGCATGTTTCGACGGTCGACCGGCCTGTCCAGCGTGGTGGCTCAAAACCATAGAGTTCGGACAGCTTGTCGAGCGGTGCCAGACCCGGCTTCTCGGTGATTCCGACCGTCCGTTGTCCCTGGACGTTCGAATGTCCGCGCACGGCGCAAATATTGGCGCCCGGCTTGCCAATATTGCCGCGCAAAAGGGCAAGATTGCAAACCATGTGAACGTTCTGGACGCCCATGAGCTGTTGGGTGAGACCCATGCCATAGACCATCAGCACCGCGTCGGCTTTGGCGTAGATGGCCGCAGCCTGCATCATGTCATCGCGGGTGAGGCCGGATACCCGCTCCAGTTCCGCCCACGGATGGCCCCGCGCGGCCTGCGCAAACTTATCAAAGCCTGTGGTATGCTCCTGGATAAAGTCGTGATCCAGAACATGCTTCTTGTCTGCGGCCGCGATCGAGGCGGCAAATGCCACCATCGCTGCATTGTCGGAATCTTTTGGCTTGGCGTCGTCGCCTGCAACGCGACTTGCACCGGATGCTGTCAACGCATCATCAGCCTCGATCAGGGCTTTGCAGACGCCAAACAGGGCGGCGATGTCGCCGCCATTGTTCACCTGATAATACTGCGAGGAAATCCTGGTTTCTTGGCCAGTCAGCATCTGCACGGGCGACTGCGGATTGACGAAGCGCTCAAGGCCGCGTTCGCGTAACAGGTTGAAAGTAACGATCTTTGCCCCGCGATCGACGGCATCCTGGAGATCGTGCAGCAGGCGAGGCGAGGACGTGCCGACGTTCTGAGCGATGTAGAAGATACAATCGGTGTTTTGGAAGTCGGAAATAATAGCCGTTCCAACCGACGCGCCGATGCTCTCAGGCAGTGCCACAGATGAGCTCTCGTGACACATGTTCGAACTATCCGGCATGTTGTTGCTGCCATACATGCGCGCAAACAACTGATACATATAGCTTGTCTCGAGCGATGCCCGGCCGGATGTATAGAAATCGACTTGGCGCGGATCGAGCGCGCGCAGTTCCCGGCTGATCTCCTCGAAGGCCTCGGTCCAGGTCACGGGCACATATTGATCCGTGACCGGGTCCCAGCGCATCGGATGGGTCAGCCGTCCCTGTTCCTCGAGGTCATGGTCGGGCCATTGCTCCAGCTCAGTGATCGTGTAGTTTTCGAAAAACGCCCGGTCGGCCCGTCGTGAGGTGACCTCCCACGCGGTTGCCTTTGCGCCGTTTTCGCAGAACTCGAGCGGGTGGGTTTTGGCGGGCTTTGCCCATGCGCAGCTCACGCACATATAGCCGTCCGGCTTGTTCTGCTCCGAAAGCAAACCGGGCGCCCTTAAAGCGATGTGCTCCCTGAGTGTGATTTCGGTCACGGACTTTGCTGAGCCCCATCCGCCGGCGGGGCCCATATAGGGTTTCATTTTCGGCAAGCCTGGTTTCGATCGCATGAGAGCCTCACGATTTCTATATCAACAACGGATCGCTCATTGCCACCTGCCAGGCGCTTACCGTCCGTTGTTCCCGACCACCAGAAACTAACAGCCGGGGAGGCGGTTCCACCGCCATTCAGGAACGTTGCTATCCCGATATTGCGCAACAGGATTATAGTGAGTGCTTGCCACATAAAGCTGGCCAACGTTTACCTTGCCAAATAACCCGAGTTCCGGGTTTACATTAGTCTATCACGACCGACTTATTGACGATCAAACCGACAGGACTGTCCTTGAAAATCTCCCGCAGCGGTATTTCATCTGCCGTCCAGACGTGGTTGGATAAGATGTGACGCCGCGGTTTCTGCCGGGCCAGATGCCTGTTCCATTTGGTCGGTTGCCTTCACACCAGCGTTTCTCTCGATAAACGTCGATTGAACGAAGGCGTATACAAAACCCGCAAAAGTGAATGCTGCCCCTGCTGCAATAATGATTTTCATTGTTTGTCTCCTAGGTTCGAACGTCCCGCCAAGGAGGGGGGCAACATTGCCTAAGACGATCGTCGCGGCTGGGACTTACGGCAGATGTCGTATTTCGGCCGTGCGACTGGCCGGAAATCTCCTAGTGGTCAGCACGCCCTTATGGCTAGCTTTTCAGCGGGCAGCTATTGCTGATCAGTGACAGCTGGCAAGCCGGTGCCGCTCATGGAGACGGGGTTGTAATGGGCATTATAAACCAGCAGGGCCAAGGCAGCGCACACGCCGACCACAACAAGGTAAAGCAGGGTTCTGGGTTTCATCTCTCACCCGTTCCGTTGCGGAGCCTGAACTGTTAATCGCGAAGCAGTTCTCTTCGTATCGCCATCTCATCGGCCTTCTCCTGCTTGGTCGGCTTCATTACGAAGTCGCTTCGGCGATTGATCAACGCGCCATAAACGAGTGCAGATATGACAATGCCTAGTCCGCCAAGTAGAGCGATGGCCCAAGTCGCGCTGTGCATGGTGCTCACCTCCTTGACGGAGTAAACTAATCAGCACGATTTGCGTTCCATCCGATCGAGTCCGGGCAGCGTCTAGCCACTTACGGTGACTGATCGATCGCGTGTGGGGATGGTTGTCCAGGGGGTGCATCATCATGGCCTGGCAGAAGCAGTATCAGCCCAGCAAGCATGATCAGACTGACGATGATGGCGATTATCGCTTTACCTCTGCCCATAGTGGCCACTCCTTAGGATTCAGCCAACGAAGACCGGGGGAAAATGTTCCTTTTGGCCTAGGCGCCCGAGTATAGCAGCC
The DNA here is from genome assembly GCA_900473045.1 of Hyphomicrobiales bacterium. Classification (GTDB taxonomy): domain Bacteria; phylum Pseudomonadota; class Alphaproteobacteria; order Rhizobiales; family Rhizobiaceae; genus Pararhizobium. The sequence goes on along the minus strand of UCKS01000002.1, from coordinate 57,039 downwards.
AGGTAGCTCGTTTGGCTCATAACCAAGAGGCCGCAGGCTCCAATCCCACCTCCGCAACCAAATCCATGGAGAAGCCGACGCGCCCCGCATTATAGCACGCTGCTGGGTACGCAACCAGCACCGTCGGCCAAGCCGGGAGGGTAGTCCGGCAACGTTCAACAGCCCGTCACCTTCACTGATGGCGAGTTTTTATTCCGCTGCGATGCTGATGTCTTTAAGAATGGCGTTCAACGCCTCAATCGACACCATGATCAACGGCTGAACTTTTTTCTCGGCGGTTGGTTCCAACAAAATATGCCAAATCGCGTCGCTCACTCTCACTCGCCGCGCAGCACTTCCGCCGGCTACTCCATAGAAAACGCAAAGCGACTAGCGAAACTCTTGAGGGCGTAACCCGCTGCCAGTGTCTTTGTTGGACGGTCATCTCAGCTATTATGGAGAGCCGAGCTTCTATCAGGCGCTCACATTAGTCGCTGAACGCACCCCGCGCGCCAAGATGTTCGTGCGCAAGTTTCCTTATGGCTTCCTGTGCGATGTCAAATGCCCATCCAACGCTTTCTGCCCTTCGTGGAAGGGCAACGAGCGCTTCAGGCATATCCGGCCCAGCCGCGGTCTCAACGCTGATATCTGCCAGTCGGACCAGTTCGTCAAACGACGGGCGGATCGCTTCAACGGAATTGTCCAAAGTCATATCTCCATCAGGTCGGTGAATTGAGTGCATCGGAGGCATGGCGATCCCTTCATCATATTGGCACGTACTTAGTCGTGACCTAAACGTGCGGCACGGAATCGGGTTCCAAGCACGAATCCGATCTGTGTCTGTGCGCAGCTTTCTCGATGCCGGTGCCAAGAGTCGGCGTGATTGTTGATGCGGCGATGAAACGCTCGCCGTCTTCCTCCTCGTTGAAGTAGTAAACGCATAGCAGCGAACCATCCGGCTTCACCACAGCGCGCGGATATCCGAGATCCGGAGACCCGCCGTCGCCCCTAACAACCGTTTCGGGAGACCATGTACGGCCTCCATCACCACTCATGCGCAGTCGAATTCCATAGAACTCGTCGCGATACCCGTAAAGCAAGGCGAGCCGGCCATCTGGAAGGATCTGCAGTGCCCCCGGATTGCCGCCGAAGCCAGTCGGTATAGGCCCGCCGATTTGCCTCCAAGTGATACCAAGATCACCGGACGCGAACATGTCGATCCAGCCTTCCTCTCCCGCTCCCATTCGTCGAGCCGCCGTCACTATTCGTCCTTCAGGTAACCGCACCGATGACGGCATAATGGCGTAGCCATCCGTCTCGTCCCTTAAGAAGCCTTGAAAAGAAAAGCTCCGTCCTCCGTCCAACGTGCGCGCGCAGAAGATGCGTCCTTCTTTACCATCGGCTTTTGCCGCCGTGAGCAACAACAAAGCTTCGTTTGGCGCGATCGGAATGATGTCGGTGCGGGCTGCTATCCCTGGCAACCCGAAATCACCGAAAGCGTGAGGCCCTTGCCAGGTTCGTGCACGATCACGGCTGACGTAGAACCAGCTGACCGCGCCGCCTTGAATTCCCGTCCTCGCCGCCATGACTATCGTCTCCGGGTCAAGAAAATCTATTGGAATGTTCAATAGCAGCAGGTCACGCCCCGGTATAATGTTGCTGCCAGCGCGCAGTGCTTCGACAACATGTTCGTCCGCAGACAGTGTTTCAGTACCGGGAACGTGTCCACTGAATGGTTCCGCTGTCCAAGTCGTGCCGCCATCAAGACTGCGAGCTTGAAGAGGGCGGAACGGGTGATTGCGGTCGCGCGCATGGATCTTTCCTTCGCTACCCATCAGGCCTTGGACGAAAACGACAACGACCTCGTTGCCCCAAATCCACAAACCATAGTTGGCGGGCCATCCGGCAAACTCGCCAGGTTTGCGGTAGACCTCGACATGTTGCGGTCTTGCAATGAGGCATTCGGATGGAGCTGGACCCAAAGCAGTCCTCATCTGCGGAGCTTCTTCAAGAGAATGAAACCGGAGAGGCAAAAGCATATCGTGTTGGTCAAAATGATCGGCCATTCGCCGCGCATCATTCCGAACGCCGACCAAAGCGCGAAGCCTGTGACGGTCAGGGCGTACATTCGGGCCGAGATTGCAGCGGTGTCCCCTGTTTTGACGACCTTCCAGACTTGAGGAATGAAGCTGGTCACGGAGCACAGAGACGCCAGATAACCGATGACGAGCGCAAAATCCATTTTCAGTCCTTGAGTTGTGGCGGGCTGGGTAAGACTGAACTGACCGACCGGACGTTGGTTCCACCTCTCGACTGGGTTAAATGGTCTGTGCATGCCTCCCGGCCGATCGATGATTTCAAGTTCTGCGGTAAACGCGATGGTGGATTATTCAACTCTGAAGAGATTCGCCGGCTCACCGCCTATGTTGCCCATCTTCGAGATGAGACGGATAGATTTCGCCGGCCTCAGCCCCTGGTAACACAGAGACCGCTGCCCAATTATGCAGGAGCGATTGTCGGCTTCACAGTTATGATCGGCGTAGCGTCTGTGTTGAGAATCATTGCGCGCCGTTTGCCGCGATTTGGCTAGGCTGGAAGATCATGTGGTCGCCAAAAAAAGCCGCAGCCAAAGCCGCGGCTACAAATTCAGGTAATGCCAAGCGACTATCGACGAAGTCCGAAGAACGACAAGATAGCGATGACAATCACGACATGTCCAACGATGTAAATTCCGCGGTTCACGACGGGTTCTTTCTATTGAACGTGGCAAAGCGCACAGCTAGGTCGTTGGTTCCTTGGGGTTGCCTCGGCTGGGCCGCCGCCGTTTCCGTGCATGGTCTTCGCACTTGAAACCACTCGGTTTACTGGGGTCTGCAAATTCACAGCCTTGATAAGTCTCCAAGGGCGCCCCTGAAAATGCCACGCCGCAGTTTTTGGCTGCGGTGTGGCAACGCGGGATATCGCGTTCAGGGAACATTTGAGTATATAATGACACTCGAATATATCGGTTACAAGTACGAAACGCTTATTTTGCCAGCGGGTCGATCGGCTGCCGGCCTGTGTGATGAATTGGATTATCGAGGCCTGCGCCTTCGACGGGATTTTTCTTGTGTGCTGATTGGCCCGTTCGCGCCGGCGGCATGTCTTGGCCTTCACTAGAGCCGACTTGGTCGGGCAGAGGTATTGCTTCTAAATCCATTTCAGGCGGGCGTGGAGTGTCTGCCGCAAGGGATCCAGTGTTGCCGCCGTCAATCTCGCGTTCGGCCTGCGCCCAATGATCCTCATGGCGCCCATCCGGATTTCCTTCGGTTTCCCATAATGAAAAAGCTCGTTCTTTGATTAAGTGCTCACGATCAGTCATGACTTGCTCCATTCGATGGTTGCTAATCACGAAATTAAGAAAGCAAACGAAAGTTCCGAACTACCACGCAGTTTCCGACGCCTTGGGAGCGAGGCCTTCTCAAAGTACCTCGCTCCCAAGCCGGCTTGAATGTGCCCTAACAGGCGTCAGCCGGGGCGCGTGAAAGGAGCGCGCCATGACAGACCGAGGGACCAAAATCCGATGGGGTTTCCAACCTGACGTTTGCAGTTCGTTCCAACGTGAGAAAAATATTGTTGCTCTCAGAAGAGCCCCAAGGCCAGCGTCGGGGCCACTGGCTGGCCCGCTATCCGGAGCCGGACCGGCGGCAACCGGCGCTGAAGGGGACATCCCTGCCGGCAGCAACTGCGCCGCCATACTTGTTCCGAGAAAAAAGCCCGGCTCATGAAGGGAATTAACTTCGAGTTCGGTATCGACCATCGAGCGGGTTTGGGGACATCTCCCCATGGATGGATAATTACTGGAAGCAATCGGATGACACTAATCGCATTCGGCCAAATCACTGATAAACAGCCCCACAGGAACATCCTTCAAAATCTGGGACAGTAGCATTTCCTTCTGCGCCCAAATTTGGGTGGAGAGGACGTTTCGACTTGGCCATCGAAACGTCGTGGGCGTTTGCAGGACAGTATCATCCCAGAACTCGGGAGGAAGCTGCAGCGTTTTAGAAACGACATGGCCGTAGACCATTCGTGGTGTCACGGAGATCGCAAATTTTCCATCGAGTATGCGCGCAAAAGCTATAACGTTATCCTTTCGTCGACCGAATGCTTCTATCGGAAGATATCCACCTTGATTGAAAAGCTCGGCATTTCGCCTGCGCAGGTTCACCACCGTTCGGATCAGTTGAGCCTTTTGGCGCCGTATGTCGATCCGCTTGGTTTCCGCGTCCAGTTTGTCACCCTCGCCCGCGGCGAGGGCGGCGAGCGCAGCAAAATCAACGGGTCCGCGGTTGTCTGGGTCAACCAAGCTGAAATCGACACCGTCAGTTCCCTGGTAGATATCGGGGATGCCGGGAGCTGTCAGTTTGATGAGCGTCTGGGAAAGACTGTTGATGAACCCTGCGTCGATAAATGGTGCTATCGTGCGGTTGAAATCATCGAGAAAGACCTCGTTTTCCGGCGAAACCAGTCGGTCCGCATAAGCGACCGCAGCCTTTTCGTAGTCTTCGTTTGGCTCCTGCCATCCCGTGCGAAGCTTTGCTTCCCTGACCGCCTTCTTCACATAACCCACAAACCGTTCCCGCAGATTGGTCGGTTGCGCGTCAGCTCCTCCTTCCATCCAGACGCCTGCCAGCGCCTGGTACAGCATCCATTCGATGTTAGACTCTGGGGCACTTCCATCGGGCAAATCGGCAATAGCGGATCGGTTCAATTCGCGCCATCGGCTGACGCCTGCGACCCACCGAGACGGCGCTTCCGACAGAGCATAGAGCCGTGCACGCGCGTCTTCGCCTCGTTTGGTGTCGTGTGTCGCTGTGGCGGAAAGCGCGGCGGCCTGCGTTTTCGAGCGGATCATCATTTCGGAATGGAAAGCTGAGAGGCCGCCTGGGGCCTTGTCTGGCTCTCCACCGACCTCGTTTGCGGCGATCAGTCTGTTGAACCGATAGAATAGCGTGTCCTCCAAAGCTTTTGCCATAACCGGACCGCTCAATTGCTGGAAGCGGACGCGGAACTCAAAGGCTGCGTCGCCTCTAAGCTCTCCAAGAATAATCTCCGCGATTAGGTCGACGCCGGTCTCATGGGGCGTCATTCGGCGTGCCTCATCAACGACTTTGCGCAGGACTTGGCTGTCCTCAGCGGAAAGCCTGCCTTCAAAACCGTAAGTGCGGTAGACCGGAAAGGCGATCAGCATTTCGCGTATAGCCTCCAGCAAAACGGCCGGGTCGATCCCTGCACCAGTTGCCGAAGCCAGCTTCACCAGCCTGTCGACTTCGCCTGCGAAGTTTCGCTCGACCATTTCTCGCTTGGCTTTGCGGAGTTCACGCCGGTAGTCTGCTCTTTCAGGCGCGATCGCTGCATAGGCATTTTGCAGCGTTTTCACGCCATCGTCATCAATGTAGAGGTCCGATAGGGCGGAGATAAATTCATATCCCGTCGTTCCCGAAACGGGCCACTGTGTGGGTAGGCTCTCGCCAGGTCCCAAAATTTTCTCGACCGTGATGTACGTCTGCGGTCCGACCGCTTCTCGAAGAGTGTCGAGATAACCACTCGGGTCGGCAAGCCCATCCACGTGGTCGATCCGAAGTCCTTGTACTCGCCCAGCTTCTACTAGATCCAGAATCAGGCGGTGGGTATCCTGAAACACCCGTTCGTCTTCGACCTTCATTCCAACGAGGCCCGCGACTTCAAAAAACCGCCTGTAGCTCAGGTTCGACGCCGCCTCTTTGTAGTGCATCAGCATCCAGTGTTGTGCTGCAAGAAGCGCTTGCATCTCCTCGGGGCGGCTCGAAATCTCATCCAGTTTGGAGTCGTCTCGGTTGACCATTGCAGAGACCATGGCTGCGGTTTCGTCGCTTATGGGAAACATGGTCTCGAAATACGCGACGGCCAGCGAGCGATCTCGAGGATCGCGAACGAGTCGAACCTCGTTGGCGGCGATCGCCGGCCCGAGATCTTTGCCAAGGACAGGTAGCGTCAACTTATTCGACCAATCGATGTCGAAATGTCGTGCGTACGGGCTGTGCTTTCCATGACGAAGTACATCGCGCCACCATGCGTTCTCAACCGATGCCGCCATGTGATTGGGCACAATGTCCATGATCAAACCCAGGCCCGCTTCCTTCAGCCTGCTCGACATCCGCTCGAATCCTTCGCGACCGCCAATTGCCGGATCAATCTCATTGGGGTCCACGACGTCGTAACCATGTGTCGAGCCTTTGACAGCTTTAAAGATCGGTGAGGCGTAGAGATGGGTAATGCCGAGGTTCTGAAAATGCGGGATGAGATCAATCGCTGTATCGAATGTCACACCGTTTCGAAACTGCAGGCGATAAGTGGCGGAAGGGATCATATGTTTCTCCTGGGGGCCGTGCCGCCCTGTAACTCTTGGCATCGATATCTGTTCCGGAGCCGTTATGAGCAGTGGAACAGATCGACGACGCGATAGTTCAAGGGCGCACCTTATCTCGAAACTTTCCAGGAGGCCGACATGGCAAGGTTCGACTTCGGGCCGGTCACAACAGAAAACACAACCGTTTTTAGGCTGTGGGCACCACTTCAGGAGCAGGTAACTTTGCGGATCGTGGACCGCGGTGACCTTGTCATGAACCGGCGCGACGAAGGATGGCATATCGTACAGGTGTCAGATGCGGGACCGGGCACACAGTACGGCTTCGTCCTGGCCGACGGCCTCGTCGTTCCGGATCCGGGGTCTCGCCATCAGCCTGACGACGTTCATGGCCCGAGCGAACTGGCCGATCTCCATTATCAGTGGAAATGTACCCAGTGGTATGGTCGTCCATGGGAAGACACAGTCATCTATGAATTGCACGTCGGTACGTTTACGCAGGGAGGAACCTTCCTCTCGACGATCGATCGTCTCGACCATCTCAGGGATCTCGGCGTCACGGCGATCCAGATAATGCCCATCAGCGATTTTCCTGGCCGCTGGAACTGGGGCTACGACGGCGTTTTACCCTACGCTCCCGACAGCGCGTACGGCCGACCGAAAGATTTGCAGCAGCTGATCGACGAAGCGCACCTGCGCGGCATCTGTGTTTTCCTGGACGTGGTCTATAATCACTTCGGTCCAGATGGAAACTACATGCCTTCCTATGCGCCACTGTTCACGGACAAGCATCAGACACCGTGGGGCAATGGGCTCAACTTTGACGGAGAGCAATCGAAATGGGTGCGTGAATTCATCGTGCAGAATGCGGAATATTGGATCCAAGAGTTCAAGATGGATGGTCTACGGCTCGATGCGGTACATGCGATCGACGATGACAGCAAACGGCACATTCTTCACGAGATCGCCGATAGGGCCAGGGCAGCAGCTCCCGAACGAAACATCCATCTGATCGTCGAAAATGAGGACAACGACGCGACGCTGCTCGAAAGAAACGACGATGGACGCCCCTTCCTCTATACGGCGCAGTGGAACGACGACATTCATCACGTGCTGCACGTTGATGGTACCGGGGAGACCTTCGGGTATTACGAGGACTACGCGATTGACGACCCTGCCAAACTGGGCAAGGCCTTGGCCGAGGGTTTTGTCTTCCAAGGCCAGCACATGAATTATCGGGGGAAAGACAGGGGCACGCCGAGTGCCGATTTGCCCCCGACGGCATTTATTTCCTTCATTCAGAACCACGACCAGATCGGCAACCGCGCAGAGGGGGACAGGGTCGTGGCCGCTCAATCTCGCGAAAGGCTTAAAGCGCTCGCCTCGGTCTACTTGCTTGCGCCTCAAATCCCGATGATCTTCATGGGAGAGGAGTGCGGTGCCCGCGCACCATTTCCGTATTTTTGCGACTTTGCTGCTGAGCTGAACGAAAAGGTTCGGCAAGGAAGGCGAGAGGAGCTCTCGCGGCTGCCGGGTTTCGACGGCGATGACGCACTGGATCCGACGGATGAAGCCACCTTCCGCAATTCCAAGTTGAACTGGGAAGAAACTAGCGGTGCGAACGAGTACCTCGAATTGTACCGCGACTTGCTATCGATAAGGCGGAAATCGATTGTTCCCTTGCTAGCTCATGGTGCGGGTCGACAGGCATCCTATCAAACGGTTGGCCATGCGATCGCGGTAAGCTGGCGGTTCCGAGACAACATACTGCACCTTCTTGCTAACCTCTCTGCCACTCCGGTGACGCATTCCGTAGGCGAGCAGGGAGTTGCTCTTTTTAACCAAGGCGAAGTTGATCGTGAGCAGATCGGAGCTTGGAGCGTCCGCTGGAGCATTGATGAACACAAAGCACCTGGGGACTGACGAGCAATGGGTTCTTTCCACCAGGCACTTAAAATGCTCCGGAAAGTCGTCAATGAGAAAAATCAGACAGAGTTAAACAAGGGCTGACGATTGACCCAACGAGGGCCCGATTACGATCGCAAAACCGACACGTCCGGCTACGATCCGAGCCTAGACAGGGATGCTGGAGGTTGGTGAAGGTGGAGGCGGTCCGTCGATAAGCCAGCCACGAAGTTGAGCAGAGTCGGCGCAACCCCTGGGCGAATGCGGTAACTCTCCTTCATAATGAGAAGCGGAGAGACATCCCGGATTTAATACCGTTGCAGAGCGCGAACGCGTTAACGAGACCTGTGCCGTGTCTTGAGCAGGCTCGCAGTTCCGTCTTCGAAAACAAACAGAGCGACGACGTCCCTTATTGCATCATTCTATGGAACCAAGTGGCTGGGCGGTGGTTAGGCGACACGGAGTACGAATTATGAAGATTTTTTCCCGGCCGGTTGTCATCATAGCGGCAATGACACTGAGTTTTTCCATTCCTCCCGGCATTTGTAGCGCTCAGGGTGACATTCCAACACCTCCAGCCTTTGCCCAAAAGGCAGCCTTATCAAACACGTTTGAGATCGAAGCCGCTAAGCTGGTTCTGGATCGTGGAAGAGACCCCGTCGCCAAGACGTTCGCAGCTGATATGATTTCCGACCATGAACGGGCAGGGGTAGCTCTTGCAAACGCTGCAGGCGAAGAGCATGTGCAGCTTGCGGCGGGCCTGGACGACGAACACTTCCAGAAATTGGAAGCGCTTAAGTCCTCTTCTGACAAAGATTTCGATCAGGCATATCTTTCAACTCAAGTGTCTGCTCACGAAGACGCGGTTAGGCTATTTGAAAATTACGCTAAAAACAGCCCTGGCGGTCCGCTAAAAAGCTTTGCAGAAAAAACGCTGGGCACCTTGCGCACCCACAATGTACGTGTTCACGGCCTGACAAAGGATTAGGTTTTGGAATCCAGCCCTATACAGTTGTCCTTAAATCTCGATCCTCGCCGTTTCTCGCTCCTCATAGTTGAGATCCAACTTGACAAGACCAGCCCCTAGGCTCATCCACAGAGGGCGCGAGTAGCGCCCTCCAGATCATTCCGCTACTCACTGTGATTTCGTTCCGGTTCCCGCTAGCGAACCCTGCTTTCACCAAGCCGCTTCTCGCGAAACTGGCGCGCTCGCCGGGGCGGATGTCTTCGCTTTCTTCTTTAAGCCCGTGCATGTGAACAACTCGTCGTCGCTCATCACCGTCAGAGTATCTGCGAATTCTGCGGCGTCCAAGTCTGATTGGACGGGCATCATCGTACTCCACTTTTTGCTATCCTGCGCCATAGGAGGCGGCTGGTCGCGTGAGATGTCTCGCTACGGAAAAGTTTAATTATCGATTACTTCAAACGGGCGCATAACCACCGGTGTGAGCCCACCCAAGTCCAAGCGTTTGTCTAAACCGCCCGCGGCTAGCCGGCCGCTAAACCAAAGGGCTCATTAAAAAATGTCGATGCGCAGCACCGGCATCGCGGGCAGATCCGTTTGAAGTCTTTGCTAACACGAACTTATGCGGCAACTCAGTCTATCTGCGGTCGACGTGACAACATCATCCATCCGCCTATCAACATCGCTGCACCCGACAACAGAAATCCCACATCCCAGTAGATCCACTGGTCCCGGGATACGGTCTCGTTGCACTTGTCGCCATATGGTGCCATTGGAGGATCTGATGCAAAACAATGCCATCAAAGAAACCGCCCATGCCCAGGCCTAACAGGATCCCTGCTGATAGCGGAAAGTGCATTCTCCGAGATATATGCTCCCCCATCGGCTAGCCTCGGAAGTCGCCTTCGTTCATCTCTCGCTCATCGTGGTTCAGGTCCCAGTCCTTAGCGACTGGCTTTTTACCTGGGGGAGCCTTGTGCGCCGTCGCATCGTCGGAGCCCGTAATTACCCTCGGCTTGGCACTGGCAACGCCGTTGTTGGTACTATGTTCGAGGCCCTTGGCGTATTGGCCCTCGGCATCCCCGTGGATGACCTCCACCGAGGTTTCGTCTTTTCCTGACATTGGCATTATAGATCTCCCTTCGTTTTACCCGCATCTGTTACCTTCGATCGATCCGGGTCGTTCAGATTTTCACCGAGCGCATCCCGATCGGTCTCCGGGTTGTCTACGGCAGGCAAATACCCGCGCGGCCTCGTTTCTTCGGGCCTTCCCAGCGTGGCGATTGGTCGGTTGTGCCTGCTCGACCGGCTTTTGGCGTTTCGTGTTTCATGATCGTCTCCTTTGTGAGCACTCAACTTCACACGAGGAGAGATGTTCCGCCCAGAGCGTCACATAAGCCTACGATGCCCTCGACGACGCGCAGATCCCGTCAGCGGCAGCGGCGTCTTCCCGAAGTACCTCTGCTTACCCGCATCGCGATCACCAAGGTCGCGGTCGTCCCGACAAGAGGGCGCTCATCCATTGGAAACAGGAGCTCTCATGCCAGATTTGAAACTGCGCGTCAGATTAAGAAAAGCGGAGGCCAAGCACTTATCGCAGTTGTCGGCGCACTCCGGACCGGATACGGACGATTTCCCCATAGATCGATCTTCACCCGCTTCGTTCCGCCGTGCACGGGCGAGATATGCGCGGCACCGACAAGATTACTAATCCAAGTGGTGGATGCGGACGAGAGAAAATCTCTCGGCAGAACTGGTCGAACTCGTGCCATCGCTGGCAAAAACTCGCGCCCCAGGCGAAGATCTTGACAAGCGTACCTATTCGCCTTGGATCGAAGGTGGTCTCCATGCTAGCTTTGTCCTTGAAGAGGTGGAGACTCTTGTTATCACGGGTGGCGCGATAGATGTCCGCGTCCCGTACGCAGTGCTTGGAGCAATCGATCTTGGGTATCGATTATCTTGCTATCCGACGGATTACGCAGTGGAGAATGGTACACACGACGCATCGTTGAAATTACTCGGCGACAGATCCTCGGTTGAGCTCGCCCTACAAACCACCGAGGAGTTCCTGCGAAATGTCATCGTATGATGGGATCACGAGCCCACACTGCACGGGTGAGTGTATGCTCGCTGTAGCTTTTTACCTCCGATCGGGCGAGGATCGCTGAGGTGCTGTACTGCAACGTCACCACTTGCACCCTACGGCCGAAATCTGAAATAGTGTCTTCCCGCTCAGGTCACGCGCCTCGACGCTCAATCCGATCGTCTCCTGCGTCCCCTCGGATTGCAAAAGCGCCTCAGCTAAAATGCGTTTGGCTTCCGCGCGAACCCTGGTATCGCTGGGATAGTACGTGCCCACTAGGTCGCGACGGAACGATTTACCATCACAGCGATTGAAATACACAAAGGGCATTTGTTGCTTCCATCTCCGAAAAGAGGTTCACCAACCTCGTAGTCTCTGCCACGACCCAGCAGAAGCCAAAAGGACAGTCATGACAACTACAGACCATCCATCGATCCTTGCCTCTGACCGCTGCAACGGATGTCACACAGTTTGAACGGCGGATGATCGTCCCGTCCGAGTCGGGTGCCGAGTAGCGGTCTCCTTAATTAGGGCTATTCATCATTTCCTTGATTTGACACGACTTTTGCGTGACGCTCGGCAATCTCAAGCAACGCCGCCGCCGTTTCTTCTGTCGTCCAACCCGCACGAAACGCCTCTTCAAATAATTGTTGAACCTTACCGTCCAACGCCGCTACACAGTCAGAGTTGCGCGCTGCATACTGGCCGTCACAAACTGGGGGTTTCACTGGATGCATTGTCCGATCCTATGCGGTTTGTGTCACGTCGCCAAATTCGCTTAATTAGGTTGTGAACCTGATCGGGTCCCCGACGAATAAATCCCCACCTCTGCTGCGGCGGATCGGAAAATCGTACAGGCCTCTTCGACCGGGGTGACGCCCTCTATTGCTTCCATGCAGGCCACCTTACACTTCATGTAGAGCTCTCCCTCTTCCGTCGGCCAAATCGCCAAAAGATAATCCAGGGCTTCTTGCGGCCCTCTCACGGATACTTTGCCGCTGCTAGGAAACTGTAGCTCAACGGGTTTCTTCCAGGAAATGCTCATCGATTCTCCATATGTAACGACCACAGGTTATCGTCGCTCTGTCAATGCAACAGGTTTTCTTCGTTCGCTGCGACCACGAAATTTCCCGGGCCTCCTCGGCATCCTTGCGACCGGCGATCGCAGCGCGGCAGAGACTGCGCGCTTTGACATAACCCGCACGCAGGTTTGGCCATTCGTCCATCAGTACTACCAGTGCTTCCAAAAGGCCGTCGACCCGGACATCGCCGCTTTTAGGTCGTGGATTTTTACGGGCTCGCGCCATATAGTCGGCATGGGATTCTCCGCTCATTCTGTAGGCGTGACGGGACATAAAACTGAGGCATTAGACTTTTGTTCCGGGGAAAACGCAAATCGGCCACCCACTGAAACGTGTTTAGCCGCTTGCTGTGTTGTGATTGCAGTTCACCCTTACCCACTCAGCCCTAGAGCGGCTGTGGGAACTCGCACGAAAACTTCTGGCGCTTGCGACGAAGTGGCCTCGGGCCGCGGGAAAGTTCTCAATTTGATTAACGACGACCGCAGCCCGGTTCTCAAACAGCTCCGCCCTCGGGGGGCGCCCGTCCAGAAGACTGGAGTAAAGCTCGGCATACCGGCCGGCGCTGCGGGTCCACGAGAAATCCGCTTTCATCGCCTGCGTCTGCAGCCTGCGCCAGAACGACGGCCGATTGAAGCCAATTAAAGCGCGGTCAATGGCATGGTAAAGATCCTCGACGGAGCCGGGTTGGAATTGAAAACCGGTCGCGACACGCGCCGCCATCGCAGCCTCGTTGGCGTCAATAATGGTCTCTGCCAAGCCGCCCGTCCTCGCCACGATGGGTACGGCGCCATAGCGAAGCGCGTATAGCTGGGTGAGCCCACAGGGCTCGAACCGCGAGGGCTGGATGACGATATCGCTCCCCGCATGTAGCAGGTGGGCATCCGCCTCCGAGAAGCCGACATGCACAATCACTTTTCCAGGGTACCGCCAGCTTTCCTCGATCAGCGGGTAGATGAGGGCAGGGTCACCCTGGCCGTAGACGACCAGCTTTCCGCCGCGGTCGACAATTCCTGGAATGACAGGCTTCAACAGGTCGATGCCTTTTTGCCAGGTCAGGCGGCTGACCACTGAGATGATCGGCCCGCTTCCTTGTTCCACCCCGAAGCGCTCTTCCAGCCTAGCACGATTGGCGGCGCGGCGGCCGACAGTGCGGTTATCGTAGTTCGCCGGAATGTACGGGTCCGTTGCGGGGTTCCAGACGTTCATATCAATCCCATTGACTATGCCTGTCAGATTGTCACGCCGCGTGGACAAGACACCTTGGAGGCCCATTCCCAAATCCTCGGTGAGGATTTCCCGCGCGTAGGTAGGGCTTACGGTCGTGACGGCGTCCGCCAAGGCTATGCCAGCTTTGAGGAAACTGACGCCCCCATAGTATTCGAGTTTTTCCGTCGAGAAGAATTCAGCCGGCAACTGAAGCTCGCTAAAGACTTCTGGCGAGAACTGACCTTGGAATGCGAGGTTGTGGATCGAAAGCACGACGGGTACCGGTGCGCCAATCGCCTTCAAATACGCAGCCGCGAGCCCACTTTGCCAATCATGTAGATGAACGATGTCTGGCCGCCAGCCGCGAAGTCCATTCGCGGCGATCTGGGCCGTCGCAGATGATAGGGCGGCAAAGCGTCTCCAGTTATCGCTGTAGTCACCTCCTTCCCGATCCAAATACGGGCCGCCATCGCGGTGGAAGAGGACAGGGCAGTCAACGATGATAACATCTATCCCATCATGACGACCGGAGTAAAACTTTGCGGCCTCGCCGAGCAGTTCCACGTCTGCCTCGTGTCTCACGTCGACCACTTTTTCCAGGGTGCCGGCATAACCGGGCATGACCGTCCGGGTGTCGACCCCATACGGGGTCAACGCTTTGGGAAGCGCACCCGTTACGTCCGCCAGCCCGCCAGTTTTGACGAGCGGATAAACCTCGGATGCGGCGGACAAGACTTGCATGCGTTACACTCCAGGAAACTAGCGGCGTCCCGCCTATGAACAGGCGTTGTTTAGTAATTCTTGGGCGGATCTAAATCATGATCTCGCCCCCAGTTACGGGGATGACCGCGCCCGTCATGTAGCTGCCGAGCTCAGATGCGAGAAGAACGTAAGCTCCTGCGAGTTCTGCGGGCTGGCCGGCACGGCCAATCAATGTTTGCTTGCCGAACGATTCAGACTTTTCAGGCGGCATCGTTGAGGGGATGAGCGGCGTCCATATGGGGCCAGGGGCAACCGCATTGACGCGTATCCCCTTGCCGGCAACCATTTCCGCCAGTCCGGCTGTGAAGTTGGACACGGCACCTTTCGTTGAAGCGTAGGCGAGCAAGGAGGATGACGGCTGGCGTGACTGGATTGATGTCGTGTTGATAATCGAGCTGCCAGCCTTCATGTGGCGTACCGCCGCCCTAGAGAGATAGAAGGGGGCGTAGATATTTGTCCGGAAGGTCTCATTCCATTCGTCGGCAGAGATTTCCTCGATGGAATTATAGGTTCGCTGAAAGGCTGCATTGTTGACGAGGATGTCAATGCCTCCCAGTTCCTCGATTGCCCTTTCCACCAATGCGTTGCAGAAGGCCTCACTCTTGATGTCTCCGGGTGCGACCAAAGCCTGGCGACCAGCCGTCCGGACCCAGCGGGCCGTCTCTTCGGCATCTTCGTGCTCGCTCAGATACGAAACCAGGATATCGGCACCCTCTCGTGCGAATGCTATGGCTACCGCTCGTCCGATACCGGAATCTGCACCTGTGATCAACGCTACCTTGCCTTCCAGGCGCCCCGACCCTTTGTACGACTCCTCGCCATGATCAGGCACCGGCTGCATGAGCTTGGTCTCGCCTGGGGGGGCCTGCTCTTGTTTCGGCTGGGGCGGCATGGGGCGATTGTCTTGAGGCATGTCGATCTCCTGATTTATTGGCATCGGAGAACGACCCAGACCTATGAGAGGTTCCCGCAGCGGTCGTAGAAGCGCAAAAATATCCTTTCCGGACATACGTGACGCAGGTAACCCGTCTCAAGGTATTCAGGTTCGCTAGAAGTGGCCAACGAGCCGCAACTGGATGACGGTTTTGTCCGGTGTCATACACTGAAATAAATGAGCCGGTTTGGAGGGAACCACTTCCAGAAATCAAAGTTGATATAACGTCGTCTGGATTGACGGATTCCAAGTAGGATGACGGAGGAGATAACATGAGGAAGCGTGATTTTTCTTGGGACCACGGCTAAAAGTTACCCTTCGCGGGGATGGATCGAACATTGGCACCCTCGATGACGCGCTTGATTTTCTGGAAAACGAATAGTCGCAGAAACGAGGTGAGTGCTTCAAGCAGGCTGTTCTCTCCTGCAAGCAAGGATTGAACCGGTTAGCATCTGCTGAAGGAGAACGTTGGAGTACGTACGGCGTTTATAGCCGCCAACCTCGAGACTGGCATGCCCGTGAAAACGGCGCCGCCCCTGCCCAATTCGTCGACAACATCTGTATAGGGCGCGCCTGTAGGAATGGAGTGGGATGCTTGGCCGGCTGCGTTGGATCGCGAATATAATCTCACTTTCGCTTCCCGTGTGATTTCGGCTGGGATGATCCGGGATCTGCGGATCGTGATTGATTTCAAAATAGAGACGTTCATAGAAGCTGGACGAGAAACCTATGCGCTGTTTACCAGCTGCTCACCGTTGCCGGGAAGCGCAGCGCGATAGCGAGGACTGCAGGGAACAATCTCCTGCGGCCATGGTTTAGATTTAGATCGCAGCCGTTCGCTCGCTCGCTTACAGCGCCCCGATCACTCCTCGAGAAAGGCTTGTCGGCTTTTCTCGAGGATTTTAACTCTCACGCGCTCCTCGACGACATCCGGCAAACTGCGCCCTCGAGAAGATAATTCCCGTTGATCATGTCGTCGATTGCCGCAGCCCAACAGCATCGACGCCTGGTTAGTCTCCCGCAAAAATTGACCTCGCTTCGTGCGGGGTCTTTTTACCTCAATACCTTCGCATCGCAACCGGCTGTGGCCAGCGGAGCGTGGCGAACGTTTTCCGGGTTAAAATCTGGAACCATGTCCTACCCTTGTCGTCCCTCGCGCAAAAGAACGAGAAAAGTCAATCGAGGGCGATGTCACTGATTACTGAAGTAACCGGTCCAAGCAATACCCAGCCGCCCGCCGGCGTGGACAGGAGGCACATAGCCTAGACGTTAAGTTCTGGGCGGCGGATGACGTGATGATCGATAATCAGGAAGATCAGGACACAAGGACCGGCGCATCGTATGCGAGGAGACGGTCGACGGAGCAGCTATTTTTGAGCGCCTGCTTCCGGGGGCGAAGCGCAATGGCGAGACGACGTCAATTGCGAGTTGAGCAAGGAGAAAGATCGCTCGGATCGAGGCGGTCTGCTGCCTGCTCTCTGGTCGCACTGTGGAGAGCGTATCGGATCTGTTGAGCGTATTGGAATATTACGGCGCCGGTGACAGGCGGAAGGCCGCACATCACCCGGCGACCGAACTCGTTGATTTGAATGAGAATACCTCATCAATGCATCAGATGGGCTTCCTTTGCGGCCCTGATGAAAACCTCTCGCGCTTCTTCTGGCGTTTTTCGCCCTGCGATTGCAGCGCGGCAGAGGCTTCTAGCTTTCACATAGTCCGCCCCGCGCATATCGGGCCAGTCGTCCAACAAGAAAATTAGGGCCGCGAACGGGCCGTGGACGGTCTGCACGCCGCTTTGACTGGTCGTAATTTGCACTGGCTGTAACCATCACGTTTCCATGACTATCTCCTCCGTGTGTGCAGCGAAACTCGGAGGGCGAAAACTTGTTTCGTAGCTGGAAAGCTTTTTTTGCGATGGAAGCGAGGCCCTCTCACAGCACCTCGCTTCCAAGCCGGCGGCCCTAAAGGGCTGGTGCCGGAAGACGCGTGGGAGGGGCGCGCCGTGACCGGAGGGAACGTCCGACCAGACACCTCATCTGACACAGGACGAACACTGGCCCGGCAGCGCGCTCATTTCCCCTTGTCTCGACGGGCTGGCCGATGCCATCTGCACCTGGGGGACTGACGTTGCTTCGCCTCGTCGGAATTAAACACGGTGGGACTGGTTGGGTGGCGCACGGCTGCGCCAATCTTCGATTACCATTACATCGAGATGATCGCGAGCAAGATAGATCGCCGCCGTTAGGCCGGTTGGGCCACCACCGACGATGAGGCAATCTTACGTGGATTGAGTCATCGGAAATCTCGGAGTTGAACGCGGTTTTAGGCATGTGCCTTAGAACCTCTTTTGAATGTCGCGTCGGAACCATAGGGCGCGGCACATTCACTGCGCCCGAGCATGAGCTTATTTGATGGGCGGAGAGGCCTTACCAAGTTTAACGGATGGTTCACGGCCCCAAACGCGAAGCTTGCCAAGCTCAGAAACGAAAGCGGCAAGACCATCTTCTCCCGGCAGCGCGAGGACGCCCTCGTCGAGATCGCCAGCGATGCCTGCCTTCTCGAGCAATGGAAACGCCGATTGGTCGTAGCCGATGTACTTGCAGTGCTGGAAGGCGTCGGCGACAAAGTCACGCGCCGTCGCCTCTTTTACAAGATCATCGATCGCCGCAGCCGAGGTCAATAACGCGACCGCGTCGAACAGCACCGACGGTCCGCCATCGATCATGTGATGGGCTTCCACCCAATTGCCATCAGATGCTGTGACGCCGCCAACCTTCGGTGCGATGAGTTCAAAGACCGCCTTCTCTTGGGTGATTGCCGCAGTCAAACCCTTGAGCAGCCCAGCGTCCACACCATCCGTGATGAGAATGCCAAGCTTGCGGCCCTCAAAACGTTTGGGGCCGCGCTCGATAATGCTCAGCGCCGGTGATGGTTCAAGGTCCTGGCGTGTCGGCATGGCGGCGTCCGCCGGCTTCGGCATGGCTTGAAAGCCAAGCTTCTGGGCAACGGTGGTCGCAAGTGTCTCATCGATATTCATCAGGTGAGAGACCATGCGCTCGCGGATCACCGGATTTTCGACCTTGCTAAGTTCGAACGTCAACGCCATCGCGATGTGACGCTGCTCGGGAGGCGTTTGGCTGATGTAGAACTGGCGTGCCTGACTGTAATGGTCGGCGAAGCTTTCGGGACGCAAGCGAACCTTCGGACCCTGTTCTTCAGACGCGAAGTGCCGATAACCTTGCACCGGAGATTCCCGCGGCCCTTCACCATGAGAGTTTGGCTGATAGTTGGTTCGGCCAACAGGATTGCGCATGGCCATATGGCCGTCTTGCTGGAAGTTGTGAAACGGACACTTCGGCGCATTGATGGGTAGATGGGTAAAGTTCGGACCACCCAGTCGCTTCAGCTGCGTGTCCAGGTACGAGAAGTTGCGGCCCTGCAGCAGAGGATCGTTGCTGAAGTCGATGCCCGGCGGAACGTTCTGCGTCATGAACGCGACTTGTTCGGTTTCCGCGAAAAAGTTATCGGGCATCCGATCGAGAACAAGGCGGCCGATAGGCTGAACCGGCAGAATCTCCTCCGGGATGATCTTCGTCGGGTCGAGAATGTCGAAATCGAAATTGTCGGCAAATTCCTGATCGAAGAGCTGGACGCACAGTTCCCACTCGGGAAAATTACCTGACTGGATCGACTGCCAGAGGTCGCGGCGGTGGAAATCTGTATCGGCGCCGTTTATTTTGACGGCCTCGTTCCAGGCCACCGATTGCAGGCCGAGCTTGGGCTTCCAGTGGAATTTAACGAAGGTCGAGTCGTCCTTGGCATTGACGAAGCGGAAGGTATGGACACCAAAGCCTTCCATAAAGCGGAACGAGCGGGGAATAGTGCGATCGGACATGATCCACATGACCATGTGCATGCTCTCGGGCGTCAGGCTGATGAAGTCCCAGAAATTATCGTGAGCCGTCTGCGCCTGCGGAAACGCCCGGTCGGGTTCCTGCTTGGCAGCGTGAATGATGTCCGGAAACTTGATGGCGTCCTGAATAAAAAACACCGGAATGTTGTTGCCAACCAGATCCCAGTTGCCCTCCTGGGTGTACATCTTGACCGCAACACATCGCGCGCCAGATCGGCTGAGCCTTTGTTGCCAGCAACCGTCGAGAACCGAACAAACACAGGCGTCTTTTCGCCGGGTCGCTGAAACAGGTCGGCCCGAGTATAGGCGGCCAGGGATTCGTAGTTTTCGAAGAATCCATGGGCGCCGTAGCCCCGAGCGTGAACCACGCGCTCCGGAATGCGTTCATGGTCGAAGTGGAAGATTTTCTCCCGGAAATGAAAATCGTCGATGAGTGCAGGGCCGCGCGCGCCGACGCGCAGAGTATTTTGGTCATCGGCAATTGGACCACCTTGGGCGGTCGTCAGAACAGGATGTCCGTCCTCCGCAAACTGATGCAGCTCGCCGCCTTCACCGCGATGAAGCTGTTGGTCGTGAATGGTGACGGTGGTCGCGGGATTGGATCTGGCAGATGCGGCAGGTTTTTCGGATATTGGCGCGTTTGCAGATGAAATTTTGGGTGTTGAAGGCTTCTTGGCCATCAGTCTCTCCTAGTCATTGAGTACACATGAGAAAAAGGCCGCCCACTTGGCGGCCTTTCAGGAGACGATGTCGGCATTAGGCGGCCTTTTTGCCCTTGCCTTTGACATTCGCGGATGCCTCTGCAAGTTCAGTCAATTTCTTGTCCGTCGCTTCTTCCTCGGCCAGATTTGCCTGAAGTAGCGGGATGGCATCGTGGAGACCGATCTGCTTGGCCCAGGCGACCAGCGTCCCGTAGCGGGCTATCTCGTAGTGTTCCACGGCCTGTGCCGAAGAAATGAGGCCGGCGTCAAGTGCGACTGTGCCTTTGTATTCTTCCATGATCTCTTCGCCCTCAGCGATGATGCCCTGGATGGCTTCGCAGGTCTTGCCACGGGCCGGCTTGCCCAGCAGTTCGAAGACTTGCTCCAGCCGCTCAATCTGCCCCTGCGTTTCATCGCGGTGCTGGAGGAAGCCTGCCTTGCCTTCTTCCGACTGCGCAGCACGCGCCATCTTCGGAAGAGCCTTCAGGATCTGCTTCTCGGCGAAATAGATATCCTTGAGCGTATCAAGGAAAAGGTCGTTCAATGTCTTCTCGGCCATTCTGTCCTCCTTTGGTAGAAACCGTTGCGGCGACTCAACGCCCATTTTCATAGAATGTTCCCGCCAACGTATTTTGTAGTCGGTGAGCAAAGTCGGCGTGAATGTTTTCGTCTTTCAGACCTTTGCCTTCACTCCCGCCTCTCGCAACGAGAGAAACTTCGTCGTCACGGATACGAGGTTTTCATCGAGCCACTGCGCCATCGCTTTTTCTTCGGCAAGGCTCGCCTGCAGCGCGGACGTCGCCGCACCGTAGCCGCCGGCATCCGCCACGGTGAGGAGCGATTTGTATGCCGCCATCTCGAAATTCTCGAAGGCGAAGTTGGCGAAGGAATTCTTGAGGATCTCGTCACCTGCCATGGTATGGCCCATCGCCGCCATAGCGCCTGTAAAGGAAAGCGCCATGTCCTTAAGGGCGGAATGATCTTCATTGAGACCCGACAGGACCTCTTCGATTCGCACGATCTGACCTTCCGTCTCGCGGATGTGTTGCTCGAGCTTGGCTGCCACTTCAGGGTAATTTTCGATGCGCGACAGCTGCGGCTTCATGATTGAAAGCGCTTGATTTTCCATTGCGTGCGCGTTCTTCAGTCCTGTAACGAAGATTTCGCGGGTTTCATTTTCGGCCATGTTGGTTCTCCTTGTTGGACACCATAAACTTTCCGGGAACGCCAATGTTCCAAGCAACCCCTTGAGCCATGGAACTTGAACCGTCAAAAGAAGTTCAGTGCCAAAGGAGAAAGCCGTTGGAAAAGAAGTGGGTGCATCTTTGCGTCGATATGCAGCGGATGTTTGCTGAAGACACGCCTTGGCAGGTCCCTTGGATGCGCAAAGTCTCAGCGGAAATCGAAGAACTCGCCGGCCGACATCCGACGCACACGGTTTTTACGCGGTTCACGCCGCCGGCGCGAGCAAA
Source organism: Hyphomicrobiales bacterium (assembly GCA_900473045.1). GTDB lineage: Bacteria > Pseudomonadota > Alphaproteobacteria > Rhizobiales > Rhizobiaceae > Pararhizobium. The sequence continues at coordinate 35,650 of UCKS01000002.1, read as the reverse complement.
CGATATGCCGGGCATGTGGCGTGACTATTACGAAAAATGGTGGATGATGACGACGGAGCATCTCGCTCCCGAATTCGTTGACATCATCCCCTCGCTCAGAGCATTGGTCCCGGCCGCTCGGGTATTTGACAAGATGACCTACTCGCCGTGGGTCGATGGTCGTCTTCACCAACTTCTATCCAGTGACGCCATTGACACGATCGTTTTGACTGGCGGCGAGACGGATGTCTGTGTCCTGGCTGCGGCACTCGGTGCGATCGACCTTGGTTACCGCGTCGTTCTTTTGAAGGACGCCGTTTGTAGCGGAGCCGACGACACCCACGACGCGGGACTGGAACTGCTGGGTGACCGCTTCTCGGTTCAACTCGAAGTGACGACGACGGAAGCGTTTCTGTCCAAAATTTAACTGGTCGCCTTGTCCGAATAGAAACGAGAAAAATTCTCGCTCACGTCGGACCTCGAAGTATCTGAAAAAGTTTGACCGGCAAAGGAGGATAAAAAATGTCGGTAGATTCGAAGACGTCATCATTCCCCGCACCTGGGTGGCATCCAGCAATAGACAGCCGGAGCCTTTAGACCTTGGAAACATCGATATGAGCAAGGACGGCGTTCAGGGAAACGCTGTCGTGTCCAAACGGCGTGCTGCTACGTTTGTCACGAGAGTTCCTGACGGGAGGAAGGTAAATGACCTGCTCGTATGAGCTCGCAGCTATTTTGCTCGGCGCCATGGATGGCTTAGCTTTCGTGAACTGATCCGGGTCGATGCAGCCGCAAAACTACCTCGCGCAGTTTCTGACGAGACATGCTCCATCCCCGATCATATCAACATTAGAAACCGGTCGCCGGGCTCTGTTCGATAACACGAAGAGCTTGGCCCAGTCTAGAGCGACCTCTTCACTCTGGACATCGTGATCGTTCCGTCGTGCGGACAAGATCAGTCGTAAACGGGGTCCATCGTCGGCGTTTGAACTGCTCGTAGAAGAACGTCGCATCGAAATGAAGTCTGTCTCCGGACGTTGTCTGTCGCGGTGACTAGCGTTGCCGATAAGCCGTTCCATCTTCCGCGTTGGCGGGAGCCTCCACATATCGACCTTGCCATGGAACCGCGATGCGTTCAAAGTCTCGGGCAAGGTCGCCCAGCTTTTGGGTCAAGTCAGGACCTTCCATCGCTCTGCCATGCCCGGTAATCACGAGGTTAGGACTGAGGGCCGCCAGAGACTCGACGGATGTCTTGGCCTTCTTCCAGTCGATCGTGAAGTATTTCGGTGGCCCATGAAGTTCCGGCGTCTGGAACGCGGTCGCATAGGCGGACTCCGCAGCCGTCGTGATAAACGCATCGCCGACGATCAGAGCCTTGTCACGTTCGCGCCAAAGCGAGATGTGGCCGGGCGAATGGCCAGGTGTGTGAATCCAGGTCCAACCGGACAGAAATGGGATACTGCCATCGTCCGGCAAAGAAGAAAGCCTCGTCGAAACATCGACCGGACGGGTAGGGAGAAAGCCTGCCAGACTTGCCATCAATCCGCCGCCTACGCTGGGGTCGCCATCAGGATAGGACGCGTTCCCGTTAAGATAGGGAAGCTCAAGTTGGTGGGCAAAGACAGGCGCATCCCACTCGTCCACAAGATCCTCCAATGATCCAACGTGATCAAAATGACCATGTGTAAGGATAATTGCTGCCGGCCGCGCGTTTGCGCCGAAACGATCTTCCGCTGCGCCTTTGATGGTGGACTTGCCTCCCACCACCCCTGCATCGACTAGAACCCAGTTTCGGTCCCCAGCTCCAGGTAAGCCGACGTAGATCACGTTCGCCATGATCGTGCGAAGATAGGCAAGATCCGCTGCGATCTCACGCGTCCCATCGTCACGTTTAATTTCATCGGCTCGGTCGTCGCTGTCGAGTGGTATCTGCTGCACCATCATATTCTCCAGGTATCGCGGCCCTCGGCAAGGCCCTTCGATAATCAAATTACAAAGGCGCCATTTGGTTCCCACCGATGCGGCTCGGACCCTCAGCTGCTGGAACCAAACCGGGAAAGCTTAGTTTTGGGCACAGATTAATTTGCTGGGGACATGCCATGCGCTTTATACCAACCCTCTTCCACGGCATCGCTGACTACGTTGTCGGTCTGCTCGTGATCGCCTTGCCATATCTGCTCGGCCTGGGCGGACCATCCCGGATTTTCCTCATTGTCATGGGTCTGGCTGTCCTCGTCTACAGCTTGATGACCGACTACGAACTCGGGATCGTCCGCTTTCTTCGCGTCCGTTTCCATCTATTTCTCGATGCGATCTTCGGGGTCGCGATGCTGCTGGCTCCGTGGGCCTTCACTTTCCCCGATCAGGCTCGCTGGCCTGTGTACATCATCGGTGCCCTGGCCATCGCTCTCGCCCTGACAACTGAAATCCGCGAACTCGGCACTGCCGACGCCACAAACAACTGAGGAGAACTTCCATGAAGGCACTCTGCTGGCACGGCAAGGGTGACATTCGTTGCGACAGCGTTCCGGACCCCCGGATCGAAGATGGCCGTGACGTGGTCATCAAGATGACCGCTTGCGCGATCTGTGGCTCCGATCTCCACCTTATGGATGGCTACATCCCCTTCATGGAGAAGGGCGACATCCTCGGCCATGAGTTCATGGGTGAGGTGGTCGAGGTCGGTGGGGACAACAAGAGGCTTAAAGTGGGCGACCGCGTCGTCGTTCCCTTCACAATCTGCTGCGGCGAGTGCCAGCAATGCCGGAGAGGAAACTGGTCGGTATGTGAACGGACGAACCGCAACGCCGAAAATGCAACAAAAGCGTTCGGGTATCCCACTGCGGGGCTTTTTGGCTACTCTCATCTGACAGGGGCCTACGCAGGCGGGCAGGCAGAATTCGTTCGTGTGCCTTATGCCGATGTCTCGCCAATTATCATTCCCAATGGGATGAGCGACGAGCAGGCCCTGTTTCTAGGGGACATCTTTCCAACCGGATGGATGGCGGCTGCCAATTGTGAGATCGAGCCCACCGACATCGTGGCGATCTGGGGCTGCGGGCCAGTGGGCCAGTTCTGCATCAAGAGCGCGCTCATGCAAGGTGCCGCCCGTGTGATTGCGATCGACAACGTCCCTGAGCGCTTGGCATTGGCTCAGCAAGCGGGAGCGGAGATCATCAACTTCGATGACGAAGATGCGACGATCCCAGATCGGCTCAAGGAAATGACGGGTGGCCATGGCGCGGACAAATGCATTGATGCGGTTGGCGCGGAATCCCATGCAACCGCCTCATTGGATGCCATCATCGACAAGGTCAAGGCCGCGACGCTGCTGGGCACAGATCGGCCGCACGCCCTGCGTGCCGCGATCATGGCTTGCCGACCCGGCGGCATTGTCTCGGTCCCCGGCGTCTATGGCGGGTTCCTCGATAAGATCCCTTTCGGGGCGGCCATGAACAAGGGTCTGACCATCCGCACCGGGCAGACTCATGTAAACCGCTATTCTCAAGAGCTGCTGCGGCGCATCGAGGAAGGCCAAATCGACCCAAGCTTTATCATTACTCATCGGGCGAAGCTGGAGGACGGTCCCGAGCTGTATGAAACCTTCAGAGACAAGAAAGATAACTGCATCAAGGTCGTGCTGACAGCTTAGGTGAAATTGCATGACCAGGAACGACCTCGAAAATGCCTGTAGAACATTTGAGGCTGAACATGGCGTCGATGCGTTCCTCGACGCCATGGCGAAAATTATGCAGGCTCGCCTTGCGGCTCATGGTCTGAACGTCGAATTCGACGAAGCCGACGATAACGGAGAAGATGATGGACGGCGCAAAGAGGCTAGTAGTGATCACCGGAGCATCCAGCGGTATCGGTGAAGCCACCGCCGAGGCTTTGCAAGAAGGGGCATGCATTTGGTTCCCGCGGCTCGAAACGCTGCTGCCTTGCAGCCAGTTGCGAGACACTGCCGTGCCCTAGGCGTGGACGTGCTTGTCGTTCCCACAGACGTCACAGATGCCTCCAAGGTCGCGGAGTTGGCATCTGCGGCGGCGGCGTTCGGCCGAATCGATGTTTCGGTCAGCAACGCCGGGGTTGGTGCTGTCGGCAAGTTCCAGGAAACACCGATCGAAGCGCACCAACAAATCATCTCAACCAATCTGGTTGGACAGATTAATGAGGCTCACGCTGCTGTTCCGATCTTCCTGAAGCAGGGCCACCGGATCTTCGTGAACATGATCTCACTGGGAGGGTTTGCAGCGGCGCCCTATGCTTCCGCGTACAGTGCCAGCAAGTTTGGCCTTAAAGGGTTTTCGGAGGCGTTAAGGGCGGAACTGTCTGACCGCTCGACATTCACGTCTGCGACCTCTACCCTTCGTTCATCGATACGCCCGGCATCAGCCACGGAGGAAATTACACCGGCAAGAAGCTTTCGGCCCCTCCTCCCGTCTTTGACGCACGTAAGGTCGCGAATGCGATCGTGCGTGTCAGCGAGCGTCCCGTGGCCACCACAACCGTCGGCGCGCCGACCAATCTGGTAAGTAACCATTTGCTTGCCCCGACGTTGACGCCCCGTTTCATGAACTGGTTCATGTGAACCTATCTCAAAAGTGCAGAAGATGTGCCGATAACGGACGGCAATCGCTACGCTCCGTCTTCAAAGCCGGGAGGCGTTGACGGAGGCTTGCGTTCAACTCGCCAACGGGTCGCCGTCGGAGCTGTTGTCGCGATGATTTCGACCTTGGTGATCGCGATGTTGGTGAGCGGACGTGGAGTACGTCGAGGAAGGCGCCGCTTCCGCTAATGCACTCTCTCTATAATGGTGGCTTCGAGTAGGATTGGCTTGAGGATGGCGTCAAATGTGGAAAACAGCCTGCGTTGGGCGTGCAGGGTCGGTTTCAGCCATTAACATTCTTGCCCCAACCTCATCAAAAATCTGGTGTCCCGCCAACCGCCTAACCATTGGGCATGGCCTGAATGTCGAAACGTCCACGACCCCCGTCCGGATGATTGCGTCGCGTTCTGTCGGTTTCCGACAGAAGTAGAATTGTTGGTTCGCCCGTGATGTGGACGGCGCGCGAAATCTCGAACTGTCCAGTTTCGTACAGCAACCAACCTCCGCAGCCGGAGTTGAGCCAGCAATCAAACGGAAGGACGACCGATGCAAACTCACCTGCAAGCTGCGCAGTGGCAGATTCCAGTTCGAATCAGAGTAGGCAGGGGACTTGCCGAGGCTGTCCATGGCCCGGAAGAGGCCTTGAACCACCTGACCTATCGTTGGCCGGCAGATACCGGATCGCACTACGACAACGCCCGTCGTCAATGCCTGAACGCGCTCCAGAGACGGACACCTGTCGAAGTGGTCCGCGAGGCGTTTTTTGCGGCAAGCATCGAGGCCGGTATGCTCGACATTTAGCTCCCGCCGTTCAGATGGGTTTTCAATGTGGAAAAATGGAGTTGTCATGCCGGATCACCGAAAAGAAAACAAAGTCGATGTCGAGGCCCTGCCCACCACGCCGGAGCAAAAGGCTGATCCCAAGCTTGAGCCGCCTGTGCGGGAATCCAGCGAGCAGAACTCAAAGGATGTCACGGACCCGACCTTGCGACCGATTGGTTCTTCGGCGAAAAAGGTAAGCCGACGCTGACTTGATGGGTTCGATTTGACCTGCCTCTCAACCAGGGTTTGAGGGGTCGCGCTGCTCTTACTCGATCGAAAAGGCGAAAGCCGACGGGACGATACTGAACCGGAACAACTTTAGCCAGTCTAAGTTCAGTTACAGTGCATATGAATTTTCCAGTCTCGAGCCACCAGATATTCATCCAGGACGAAAAAGATGACACTTCCTTTCTTTCTTGCCGGTGCTACCCCACTGATAGCGGCTGTCATTGTGCTTTGGTTTGGTCCGATTTATCGCGATCCGAGGCAGCGCTAGATGACATTCGTTATCTTCATCGGAGTGACGGGAAAAGCGTTCACAAAGACACGGCTGGGCGATACTTCCTGCACGAGTGTCAGGTTCGGGATGAAGCCAAACGCATTCTTGCCGCCACTCTATTGGGAACGGAAATGACCGGTGACACCCTAGGCTTGAGTGTCGAAGCGCGTGATCTGAGTGGTCGCACCATTTTCCAGGTCTCGGTCGTAGCCTCAGTTTGGTAGTTGGAGATCGAGTCGATCCCGCGCGCACCGTTCTGCAGCTGTTGAAAAGACCCGACCCTTGCGGATCGTGGTCGCGGCCACGCCTGCTTGCCCCATTGCGTGGCTCATTTGATCGAGACCGAGCACGACGTCGCCAGCAGCGTATAGCCCCGTAACACTCGCCCTTTGATGACAATCGACAATGACGCACCCCTCGTCGGTGCGCTTAGCGCCGAGTAATGCAGCAAGCTCCGAATGTATGTCGGAACCGAGGGCCGGATAAACTGCCGCGAAAGCCATCGTCCCGTTAGATGTCCGAACTGAAATGGCTTTTTCGTGAAGGTCGATGCATTCGGCAGGACCATTGACGATCGCGATTCCGTACTTCTTCAAACGAGCAATATGTTTTGCGTCAGCTCATGCTCGAGTGCGGGTGAGATCAACGTCACGTCCTCCGTGAAGCTCCGCAGGAACACAGCTTCATTGACGCCCCGGTCTCCGGTTCCGATCACTGCTACCCTCTGATCGGTGATCTCGTACGCGTCGCAGATTGGACAATATCGCAGAAGGCTGCGCGCGACCGCATCATCGTGCATGGCTTCAGGCATCGCTGGGCGGCGGTTGAAAACACCCGTGGCAATCAGGACCGTCCGCGCAGCAACGTTTTCACCGGCGGCTGTTCTCAAGGAAAAGACGTTTCCGTCCTTTTCGATCGTTACCACACCGCCTTGTCGAAGGGTCGCGCCATATTTTTCCGCTTGCGCACGCACTCGGCAGAGGAGATCGAGCCCGCTGATTCCAACCGGAAAGCCAGCGTGGTTGCGGGAAAGGGGAATGGTCGCCGCACGGCTTTCGCCCTTGTCGATCACGATCACATCAAGGCGGTAGCGCGCCAGATAGATTGCCGCCGTCAGCCCGGCTGGTCCTCCTCCGATAACGACGCAGTCGTAAACCACATCAGTCATTTGCGGGATCGCAGACAAACGTCGGCCGGTCCATCGGCTTGATCCTTGCGACCTCGGAGCCCCGGTCGCTGACACGAAGGTCGATGTCGAACCAACCATTATGATTGATGAGATCGAGCAACGCGATTGCCAGCCGCCCGGCGCATACCGGGTTGGTTCGCAGGTCGATGACCGCGCCATCCTCGCCAGCAAGCCGAATGACCATCTCGCCATCCTCCATCGGTCGGTAGCACATGGCGCTGATGAAGCCGATAACATCGTCGTCGGTAAGTCCTTTGGGCGAGGGCCTCTGGTCGTCAAACAAAGCGTGGGCGTCGGATTTGGCGGAATTGGTGAATGGCATCGAATAACTTTCAGGAATCAGGGGTCGCGCGTTCGCGCAGCCCCTTCGTTACGGGGGATCAGGCCTTGAGCATCCCGAGGTGATCCATGTGCTCGTTGATCATACCGCGCGCCAGTTTGGCGACACTGAGATGTTCGCGGTTCTGCCCGACCTTCAGGTAGTCCTCCTGGATGGTAAGTAGTTTCTTGTGGCCGTCGAGCTGCGCAGCCACATAGGCTTTGTCAAACCCGGCTCCATTCACTGCCTTCAACGTCGCCAGAGCTTCCCTACCAGCCGGATCGAGCATCCCTTCCACCTCGGCGTCAGTCGGGGCCTTGAGCGCGCCCTCAGCCTTCTCCATCTCCATCGACTTCAGGATATCGGCGATCGTTTCCTGCTCGGCGACTTCGAACTTGGCGAACATCTTCACCATGTCAATGGTCGCCATCTCAACGGCAAGCCGGCTGGTGGCAAGTGAGAGCGAGCCGACCTTCTTGGTCATGTCGGCATGCTTCTTCTCGGCTTCGCCCATTTCCGCTGTGGCGGCGAACGCCTGCGGGGCAGCGAGAAGTGCCGGTACGAACGCGGTAATGGCAAGTGCGGTTAACAGTTGGCGGCGGATCATGGAAATCTCCTCAGAGCGCCGACCCATTCGGCGTGATTTCTTCTAATCCCCTAGCGCGACATTAGTTCCGGAGGTGCTACCGCGCTCTTGTCGAGGCCATTGGCGGCCATATCTACAGCCAGAATTCCATCTTACCTTGCAGGCAAAACCATGAAGTTCTTGAAAGACAACGGCCTCACCATCGTGCTGGTCGTCCTATCGATCACGACTATCGGCGGGATGCTGCTGACAGGCTGGTCCGTCTACACTCATGAACTGGCCGAGCACGAGTCGGCGCAAATCGGTCTCGGCGCGTACGCTGTATCCGGGCACTTCTTGTCATCCCTGTTCGAGAACTGGGAATCCGAATTTTTGCAAATGTCGGCATACGTAATGCTAACCGCATTCCTGTTCCAGCGGGGCTCGGCGGAATCCAAGGATCCGGACGGGCCCGCCGAGGTGGATGGGGATCCTGCTGACAAAGCTGGTGACCCAGAAGCACCGTGGCCAGTTCGAATTGGAGGATGGATGAGGACTGCGTATTCCTACTCGCTCGGCATCGCGTTGGCTTCGCTCTTCGTTCTGACATTCGTCCTGCACCTCAAGTACAGCGCCGAGGCGGAGAACGCCGAAGCCGTGTTGCACGGTCAGCCCGCAACGTCGATGATCGGTCATTTGGGGAGCGCGCAATTCTGGTTCGAGTCTTTGCAGAATTGGCAGAGCGAGTTCTTGTCGACTGCCGTCATCGTCGTGCTGTCGATCTTCCTACGGTTCAGAGGTTCGCCAGAATCCAAGCCAGTCGCCGCTCCACACAGCGAAACAGGCTCCTGATGTAACACTCGCGCCGGAACCAAACCGAAACCCGATAGTTTCAGCGATCATCGCGCAATGTGGGGAAAGCTAAATGGCGAAACGGGTCGCGCTGGTCACAGGAGCAGGGTCTGGAATTGGAAGGGCATCTGCTCTCTCCCTTGCCGCCAATGGCTACGCAATCGGAGCCCTGGGGCATAGCGGACACGAACTGGAAGACGTGGTTCGGAAGATTGAAACGAATGGCCACGACGCAGTGCTACTCAATGCCGACATCTCGGACGAGGGGCAGATGCGGGAAGCGGTCGCAGTCCTCCTCAAACGTTACGGTCGTTTGGATGTGGTTGTCGCGAACGCTGGAATCAACGGAGTCTGGGCACCGATCGACGACCTAAGCCTGGAGGAATGGAACAAGACGATCGCTGTGAACCTCACCGGGACCTTCCTGACGATCGCCACCACAGTTCCCCTTCTAAAGGCTTCAGGCGGAGGATCGATTATCGTGGTTTCCTCGATCAATGGAACGAGAACGTTCACAACACCGGGTGCGACCGCATACACGACGACCAAAGCAGGACAGGTAGCTATGGTTCAACAGCTCGCTCTCGAACTGGCGCGCCATCATATCCGCATCAACGCCGTCTGCCCCGGAGAGATCGACACGAATATCGAGGCGAACACTTCGTTGCGTCATGAAGAAGAAACGGCGATCCCAGTGATCTGGCCGGAAGGACAAGTACCCATCACGGGAGGCCGGCCAGGGCGCAGCGAAGACGTAGCCGAAGTCATAACATTTCTGGCGTCAGACAGAGCCCGGCACATCACCGGATCACCAATCTGGGTCGATGGCGGGCAGGGATTGCTGCGATGAGTGCGGATGTCATTCGCTTTCCAGCAAACACGCACGCACGGCACTGGGGGCCGCGGGCTCTTCCAGAAGGGAGTCACAGGTTTCAACTTTGGGCTCCTGCGGAACGTGAGATCATGCTTGTTCTCAACGGGCTTGACGTACCGATGGCGAGGACACAAGACGGCTGGCACCATGTCGAGACGAAAGCAACAATAGGCAGCAGTTACGCCTTCGCACTCGAGGACGGGCGGATAGTTGGTGATCCGGCCTCAAGACAACAGGCGGGCCCTCTTGATGGGCCGTCCATTTTGACGGATCCCGACAGTCACGCTTGGCAGAAAACCGGTTGGACGGGTCGGCCGTGGGAAGAGACAATCGTCTATGAGATCCACATAGGCACGTTTACAGAGCAGGGGACTTTCCGGGCCGCTCTCGAACGGTTGCAACACCTTGCCCAACTAGGCTTCACAGCGATCGAGATCATGCCGCTTGCGCATTTTCCCGGAAACCGTGGCTGGGGATATGACGGCGTCCTTCAGTTTGCGCCGCATTCCGCATATGGCTCACCCGACGACTTCAAGGCTCTAGTCGATGCTGCCCATGGGCTTGGCATGATGGTTTTCCTTGACGTCGTCTACAATCACTTCGGACCTGAAGGAAACTACCTCGGCCGATACGCCCCTGGTTTCTTCCGCCAAGGCGCATCCACGCCGTGGGGGGACGCGATTGCGTATGAGAAGCCGGAGGTCCGCGCCTACTTCATCGAGAACGTGCTTTATTGGCTGCGCGATTTTCGGCTGGATGGCCTTCGGTTCGATGCCATCGACCAGATCGAGGATGGCAGCGATGTCCATATTCTCGAGCAGATCGCACGAACCGTCCGCAATGAAATTGTTGGCAGGCATGTCCATCTCATTACCGAGAACCCTGCAAACGGAACAGATTTGATGGTCGACCAGCAGGGAGGCCGATATTTCAAGGCCGACTGGAACGATGACTTTCACCACGCGCTGCATGTCGCAGTCACAGGGGAGGGGGTTGGCTATTATGAGCCGTTCAAAGACGATGCCTGGGACAAGGTTCGGCACGCCATGGCCTATGGTTATCTGAACCCCGGCAAGCCGATCGTCAGTGACGATCCGCCGCCAACTGAATCTTTGCCGCCCACCGCGTTCATCCACTTCCTGCAAAACCATGATCAGGTCGGAAACCGCGCGCTTGGCGACAGGTTGCACCTCGGCATTGATCGCCATGTCTATCGGGCGCTGACGGAGATGTTGTTGCTCGCCCCGCAAATCCCATTGCTCTTTATGGGTGACGACCATCTGTCGCTTCGACCCTTCCATTTTTTCGCTGATTACCAGGGAGACATCGCTAAGGCTGTTCGGACAAATCGGCCAAAGGAGGCCGCAAATTTCGGCGGCTTTCCAAGCGGTTCGTCGGAGGCCGACATCCCTGATCCGAATGATCCTGGTACGTTTCTAGCAAGCACGCTCGACTGGCGTGAGGCCGAGACCGAAGGTGGTCGAGCATGGGCACAGCATATTCGCTACCTGATCAGATTGCGTCAGGAGAAAGTCGTCCCGCTTCTCTGCCACGCACCGGGATTTTCGGGACATGTTATCGATGCAGCGGAGCGCTGCATCTACATCGACTGGGAACTCGGCGAACAGACCCTGCAGTTAAGAGCGAACTTTTCCGGCAATGATATTGCTTTGCCTACTGGACTAGGAACCCGGATTTTTCCGGAGAATGACATCGATGCCATCCGTCTAGGCGGATCCACGATACAGGTCTTCATTCGTTGAAATGGAATTGTGCCATTGCGCGATTGCAGGGTTTTCGTCGGTCGATAGCAGTGGATCGGCCGGGCGTGATTCCACTTCGGGGCGGGCGGCAGCTTCCATTGTGGCCAACGCCGTTCCTTCCTAACTGCGTGATTCATCCGAAGCATCTCCGCCACGTCGTTTCCCCGTGTATCCACCGTTCTGCCGATAACGGTAAGTCGAGATCGTTCTAGAATGGCCGTCCCGTGACCCCCTTGACCGCGGGTGATCCAAGCATTTCAACAAAAAGGGCTGGCAATCAGAGGAAGTCTTCTAAAAATACCGCAGCCGGGTGGAGGACGAAAGCCACCGCTCGAAAACGCAGCAACAGGATAGGCTTTCCGTCGACCTATAAGATGAGGGGCTAGATCGAACTGATCATTTCCAGCAGTGTGTCGTGCCCCGTCACCCCGAGCTGATATAGCTCAATCATTTCGGTCCTGGCCATCTCGGCTCGTTGATCATGTAACGCAACCTTGCGCTCCTCGCACCAGGACGCGATCACATCCTGCAGCATTCGCTCGTCTGCAGGTGAAATTTTCTTGTCGTTGAGATCAGTCATCAGCATAGTCCTCCCAAATGGCTGGTTCACGTGGTGAATGAAGGAGATCCTAATTTGTTCGGCCTGACGGCGGACAAGGGCCGGCGTGGTCGTTTGCTTGTTCGGGCACATGAATACCAGTATCGGCATGGCTCGTTTTTTAGCGGTACCGCTTATGTTTATCATCTGCGGCGGCATTGCGGCTTGGGCCGCCTTTCCTTAGGGCCAGCAGCTTTTTGCTGCATGCCTTTACCGATGGTGGCTACGCGGGCGAAGATTATTCGTGCCAACAGAACACTGGCAACGGTCGCCGGCGCCGACGGTGTCTTTATGCTGGCAGTAGACCATTCTCCCATCGGACTTGTTCCGAAAAGCCAGGTCCTGGTGGCAACAGGACCTGGCATAGTTGGCTATTCGGTATCGAGCGGTGTGGCGAGGTCGCTCGACGAAACAACAATTATCGACCGACAGTTTTGTTCCACGCGATGACCTGCTGTCACAGCAAACGACCTTCAACCCCGACTTGCCCCTCTGGTTGGCAACGGGCCTACTTAGGACAGCTTTTGCTTGGCGCCGGAGGGCAAAGGGCGAGCGCAAACCATTAAATTATGCCTGCAAGTTCCATGAATATGCCTATGCCGCACCAGATGCCTAAGTAGCTGAAAAATTTGCCGCTCGCGGGAGGTCAATGCCGTGCTGCCGGGTGTAACTGAGAAGGATATGAATGCCGAGTGGCTGGCGTTGCCGGGATGCGCGCGCCGGCGCAAAAGCCCTCTCGGTCTTCTCACGTGTCGGACAGGTGGAGGACATTGCCGCCGTCATCGCCTTTTTCGCGTCAAACGAGGCGCGTTGGACGACGGGCCAGATGATTGATGCGACAGGTGGCGCCCGGATCAGATCGATCTCGACACTTCGCGAACTTTACAGCCATTCAAACCGCGTCAGATAATCCCTGCATGACGAGGCCCGTTGAGATCCGGCTCCCGGCACTCTACCTGACCGGATCGCGCTCGCTGAGCGCGATCTCGCCTTTATCCACTCGAAGGGTCATGAATTGATCCAGCAGCACAGCGAAGGCAACGCTCTCTAGGTTATATTGGGCGGCACACTCGGCGTGATCGTCAAAGGGCGGCAGGTCGCCATACGTGGAGTGGCGACCACGTGGTCGAGATGGCGGCAATTCAGCCGACACAACGACGTGCAGCTTCCGTCGTCGTGCTCTCTCGGATCGACTTGCTGGGTGTCAGCTCAGGGGTCTCGTTGCCTCTTTCGGAACCTTTTGACGCGTTCGTTGGTGCCGCAGGTGGCCTCCGAACACCAAAGGCGCTGTCCGCTCCTGGATGTATCAAGAAATAACCAGCCGCAATTGGCGCCTTTGCATTCTCGGATCGGGCGGCGGTCGTGACGGCTGGTGATCAACTCGGTCGCTGCCTCGGCGAAGAGGTCAACAAGATCGGTCAGTTCTGTGAGCGGCTGCAACCATTTGAAGCCATCGTTTGCTTTAGAAAGGACCTGGCGAGCACGACCCCGTTTCGCGAAGTCATGGACGACTTCGAATGCCTCGTTCGGATATGGCTGCCGTGCGTCTTCCGACAAGAAAAACGCGTAGATCGACTCCCGAAGTTGCACCGCTTCCTTCAACGCGGCCGCGGCTTTCTGCGGGTGGCCTTTGCATAGCGCGACGAGATCGCCCGCTTGTTCCTCGTCTATAAGGCCAATTCGTTGTGCCAGGACGATGATGTCAACGTACGATTTCAGGAGATCAGGTCCCCATCGCCCCCGCCGGCTGTCGACCGTGTTGGCAAAATATAGGGCGGGGTGGCCGCCGCTCAGCGGCATATCGGTTGTTGACGTGGGCATATCATCTTCGGAACAAGGTTGGTTGTCGCTTAGTTTGTAACGGGAATAGTTGGTATAAACCGTTACAGAACAGGATAAGTCTGATGTCGTCGGCGCGCAACCTCACCAAATTCCTCGTCCTGTGTCTCGTCTGGGGCCTGACCTGGATCGCTGTCAAGGTCGGCGTCAACACCGTGCCGCCAATGCTGTTTGCGGCAACGCGCTTCATTGTAGCCGGCATCGTCCTACTGGGATGGAGTGCGGCCACAGGCGTTGTCGCCCTTCCACAGGGTAGGAGGGACCTGGCGCGACTGCTGGCCGTCAGCTTGTTAATGATCACTCTTTGCTATGGGCCTTTGTTCTGGGGAATGAAGTTTGTCGCATCCGGCACGGCTGCTGTTCTGGAAATGTCCCTGACGCCACTGGCCTTGCTGACATTTGGGATTACCATGGGCGAGGAGAGGTGGAGCTCGGTTCGCTTCGGAGCCATGGCGCTTGGCGTAATTGGGCTGGCTGTTCTCTTCGCTCCCGAGATCACGGCTTCGGACACGAGTTCCGCGACCTTGTTCGGCCTACTCGCTGTGGCCTGGGCAGCGATCTCGTCAGCGTGGGGTTCCGTTCTCGCGCGCCCATTAATATCGGACTATGGCAGTAAGTTCCTGTCCGGCTCGACAACATTTATAGGCGGCAGTGCTCTTCTTGCACTTTCTCTGATGATCGAACCCCATGCACTTAGCTCCATGACGACGGTGTGGAGTTGGCAGGTCATTGTTGGATGGCTGTTTCTTGTCATTTTCGGTTCGCTGATCGGATACAGTATTTACATGCAGTTGTTGCGCGATATTGGCCCGGCAAGAGCCGGCAGCTTTGCTTTCGTCTCGCCGGCGATAGCCGTTGGAGTTGGCACGTTGCTGGCGGGTGAGACGATAACTCCGGTGGGTGTTACCGGGATGATTTTAATGCTCATGGCAGCGGGAGGATCTCTGTTCGCCGAGCAGCTCACCACCCTCTTTTCTCCGGCTAGGAAAGTGAAGCCGGAAATTGCGCGTCGCTGAAGGAACCAGCTGCTTGGCACCGCCACAAGGAAGGCGCCAGACAAGTTCCCATACCTTTCTATTTGTCCAGTCATTGATGCTCGGCAATGCGAGATGCCGATTCTGGCTGCCATCCTCGCCCGCCTGGACCCTCGATACAGCTACATGCCCAATGCGTTCTGCTCATTGGCCTGCCCCAGATGCACTGGGACGTCTTTCACGTCGGCGAGCTTGCCGTGCCTCTTGAGAAAGCGGCGGAAGTTATCCGCGATAGCCTGAGGCGGGAGGTGGCCGGTCGCTGCCTTCCTACATGCATCAACCATTACCTCGTAGACGAGATCGCGCCTATCCTCCTGCCATTCGTCGAGGAAATCAAAGACGTCGTCGAGCCCGGTGATCTCCTGGCTGAAGTGTTTCTGCTGCACGTAAATAGGCTGATTGAAAGTTTCGAATGCCATCGTTTCCTCCTTTCGTAGCGCTAGGCGCGGATGATTTAGGAATAGAGAAACCGGGCAACAAGAGGTCGATAAACCTTCATGTGATTAAAGCGAGCTTTGATCCCGTTCGAAACCCAGGCGCTTTTCACAATGAGATTATCGTCGCTGTCCGTCGCGGCGAGCTCGAGACCATGTCCACGGGCCATCCACCCTTCGTGATCGTCCACCGCATTCGTCATCACTATCGAGAAGGTCGCGCGTTAGCACCGCCCGCTGCGGCGCATTCTCAACGGACCTGATCAAAGTTAATACTGCTGGGGCTTCGCATGGCCGGCCGCATCGTTCGTGGGAAGCCTTCTTCCTTGCGCGAAAGGATCAGTAAGTCTAAGGTCCATCACGTTTCTAGAAATGAAATCCTTTGTCTTCGGACACAGATGGCGGCCGATTATTTAATCTCAACCATTGCTGCAAGCTGCAAGCAGTCTCTCAGGTTCGCAATACCCCCTGCCTGCAACGAGACCTTTTCACCCTCTACTGGAACCTGCTGGTCGGAGCCTTCGGCTGGAGTGCTCGCTTTGCCAGGTCGCAGGGACAGAAGACCCTTTTGACCGCGATCGCCATCGCAATCTTCGCAACTCGGACGTTCTCCGATGACATTTGGAGCGGGACGACCGGTGCGCCCCCGCAACTTTTCCACTTCATCGCAAT
Source organism: Hyphomicrobiales bacterium (assembly GCA_900473045.1). Classification (GTDB taxonomy): domain Bacteria; phylum Pseudomonadota; class Alphaproteobacteria; order Rhizobiales; family Rhizobiaceae; genus Pararhizobium. The sequence continues at coordinate 19,602 of UCKS01000002.1, read as the reverse complement.
CGCGGGCCGACTTGCAGCGGGCTTCCTCGCTTGATTTGCCCAGAGGCGACTGGTCGCCATCGTTGCGGATTTCCGCTCAACGTCCGCCAGGACCGAATACGCTTGATGCGCTGGAAGAACCGGAGCCAGCGTTTGCGGCAATCGAAATGCTGGTGCACAGGTTCCACAATGTCCCGGATTTGAGTGCCTTACATCTGTGGGAATGAGCGGTGGGGAAATCTTTTGTCAATGGCTTGCCTTAGCCGGAATCAGCCAAAGACCAGTAACGGCAATCCCATAATTGCCAGCGCGAGGGCAGCTCCCGTCGCAATGCGCGCTGCCCTCACAAGCCGATTTCGCCTTCCATCCCAATCGTAAGTCATTTCGCACAGACTTGGTGCGAAGCCGCAGAACGTCAAGCCCTGATCGCAATTACTGGTGCGCAGGTTGGCATAGCGCTTTCGCCTGTAAGCGCATTGATCCCTAAAGCGGTCGGGAGCACACGCGTCTCGGCCCCGCACCCCTCCCAGGTAGCAGGGCTAAGCGCCGTCACTCGTCGAATGACGCCGTCCTCATTGCTTGCGGTCTTGACCTGCGAGTTGCCCGGCGCGATCGGCGATACGCCCATAGATGTCCTGAACCGGTTCACGCAGCTTGAAGGCACGACGAACGCTACGGGGTAGAAGCGCCTTCAGGTGCTCTCGGCCTGAATCCAGCCCGACAATTGGCGCATACGGCACCATGGAACGATGTTGATCGCCAGGATAGAGGCGCGCGAATTCACGGAAGTTGGCGAAACCCTCGATGTTGTTGGAAGTGAGAAGGAACGTCTCGGCCGGAACACCCTCGGCAAGGATCACATCATGGCTATCCAGGACGATCTGATAATATTCGATCGTCTCGCGATGAGGCGCAGGCGTGATCGAAGTCCCGTTGGCTAGGTCCTTAACCCTAATCAATACGCCACCGATGAAAAGAGCATGGCCGGGAGACAGATAGAGATCCTGATGAGGCGTGTTGGGGCCAAGCGCGTGCCGGTAAATGCGGATCGGCACGACGCCGTCGTTCCAGGACGGGTCGCTTCGCTTGTAGGAGTGGCGACCGATCCATTTCACCGCCCGAACGTTTCCGCCCACTGTTGCGACGCGATCACCGATTTGAAGGTCCTCAATGAAGACCTCGCCTGTACGGGTTGTGATTAAGGTGCCTCGCAGGAAGCACATCGCACCGCCCCCGGGACTGTCCATTCCCCCCGGTCTTGCCATGGCCTTGGCCTGGGTGGTCGCTCCCCGTTTTCCACCACGCCTTTGCCTGGGCGTGGGTTAGCGAAGATGATTTAATGGTATGGAATTGCGCCAACTCACCTATTTCGTTGCAGTCGCTGAGGAGCTGCATTTCGGCAGGGCAGCCGCGCGGGTGCATATTGCTTAGCCTGCGCTGTCGACGCAGATCCAGGCGCTGGAGCGGGAGTTGGGCGTGCAGCTGTTTGTGCGAACGACACGGCGGGTCGAGCTGACGGTTGCCGGCGAAACCTTCTATGACCGGTGTGTGCGGATTCTGAGCGATATTGATATGAGTGCGCAGGCGACACGCTCGGCTGCGGGCAAGACCGTTCGCAAGATCAGGATCGGCACCATCTATCCGGCCACCATTGGCGTGCTGCCGGCCTTCCTGTCGAAGATTGCCCGCAAATATCCCGACATACAGCTGCAGATCCAGAGCGGCTCGACCAGTGACATCATCCGCAGTCTGGAAACCGGTCAGATCAATCTTGGCTTCATCCGGCCAGTGGAGAACATCGGTAGCCTGCGGTTTTTTTCGATGGCGAATGACGAATATCTGCTGGCCGTTGCCAAGGACAGCCGGCTGGCGGGTCTGGCCGAGATCGGCATCGAGGACCTGCGGGATCAGAAGATCATCTCGTTCTCGCGCCAGAACCTCTCCTATACCGAGCGGTACTTTGCCGAGATGTTTGCCGAGCACGAGCTTGCCCGCAACATCGCATACAGCTGTGACGACACCTTCGCACTGATCTCATTGGTATCAGCCGGCCTTGGCATCGGCTTTGCACCGCAATGGACGAGGGATTTTCCTAATCGCAATTTCGAACTCCGAAAGGTGAGGGGTGTCGATTTCAGGATCGGCATGGGGGTTGCCTGGAACATGGAGGATCCGACGGCCTCTCGCGACGATATCATCGATATCGCCCGCTCCTTGGTCAGGCCATCGAAGCAGGGGACCTCGGAACTCATGCGCGCGCGTTAGACCGGAAAAGGAATGCAACTTCGGGGGCAGTCGGTCCCGATTTCCGCCTTGCCGGCGGCGGGATGCTCAATCTCCTGCGGCGGCCCCGGGAACCGAAGTTGCATGCGCGAATGCCGGAACCGTGGCTGCGCCACCGCTATGCTCGCTTCTCCGATATGCTCACCTTTTGTAAGTCCGCGATGCGAGTGGGCGTCCAGGCAGTCCGTTCGTGCAGATGCTTCAAGTAAATCAATCGCTGCTAAAACAGCATTAACGCATTGTTTACGGTGTTGCGTCATTCTGAAGTTGATCTGAAGCAGTGTCAAATTTCGGATCAGAGCAATGCAATTTAGTGCATGCCCACGAAGATGAAGAAGTGCATGTTATTTCCCAGAACGGAGGCCCACTGACCCTCTCAGTGGGTCTTTTCATTGGTCTGGGTTTCTGCAGTTCCTCGAACCGAAATCGCCTGCACAAAGTTTGTAATAGCCCCGCTCTCGTCCATCGGCTCAAAGCCGGAAGGGCGGTAGTTGACGCCGCGCTTCTCAACCGCCGTCAACTCGGCATCGATCACTTCGCAAGATAGTCTTCGGTTGAAACAACCTGCCCGTATCCGAAAGCCAGCGCGGACATATACGCGGCGTGGACCTTGTCGGCGGGAACAATTTCGCCTTTGAATTCCAGGTCGCGAGTAGAGCAGGCGTCTTCCACGATCGTCGTCTTGAAACCGAGATCGGAGGCCGCTCGAGCGGTCGCGTCGATGCACATATGGCTCATCGCGCCAACGACTGTAACTTCCTCGACACCAGCAGAAGCGAGTAATTCGGCCAGCTGGGTTTCACGGAACGAGTTAGGGTATCGCTTGGTGACAATCGCTTCCCCGTCCTGCGGAGCCATCTTGGAGATGATCTCTGCTCCGCCCGTACCTGACGCGAAGAACGGTCCATCGGCTGGACTTTCGTGGCGGACATTGATGACCAGATCGCCGGAGCGGCGAGCCGCGTCGACCACGCGTACTGCGTTTTCGAGTGCGGCATCTATTCCTACCAAGGGGAACCTTCCGGTCGTTAAATAGTCGTTCTGTAGGTCAACAACGATAATGGCGCGCTTGCTCATAGGATATCCTCTTCCAAAATATGCCTTGTTTTATCAGCCGCGTGTGGACCATATGAGTGGCATTAGTGACAAAGAGAGGGGCGATATGGACAAACCTGCGGGTTTTGCCGAGATCGGAATCGTCGCCTACGAGGGCGCTCAGACTGCGGCAGTGCTAGGAATGACTGATCTACTATTGGCCGCCGTAGGCATCGCAATCAAGCGGCACGACGTCAGCGAACCGTTTCTTGGTGTGAGCCATTGGATACGGGCAGACGGAGATGATGCGCCCAGAAGAGTGTTCTCTTCCGACCCTGCCAGAAAAGCTGACCGGCCGACTGTAATTGTGATCCCTCCGGGCCTCGGCGGTCCGTTGCCAAGGACTGAGGCGCGGTATTACGCGGACTGGCTCCGCTCTGAGTATTCAAGAGGCGCGGGCCTGTGCTCAATCTGCAACGGCGCTTTCTTGTTAGGGGAGACAGGACTACTCGCTGGCCGAACGGTGACCACTCACTGGACCTACGAGGAGCACCTTGTCTCCCGTTTCCCCGACATCAACGTGAACACCGACCGCCTGATCATTGACGATGGCGATATTCTAACGGCTGGCGGCCTGATGGCCTGGATCGACCTTAGCCTGATACTGATCGAGCGGTTTCTCGGACCGGCGATTATGATGGAAACCGCGAGAGTCTTCCTCGTTGATCCGCCTGGCAGAGAACAAAGCTACTACAGTTCCTTTTCTCCCCGTCTCAACCATGGTGACGACGCAATCCAGAAGGTCCAACACTGGCTTGAAGCCAGCGGTGGGAAGGACATGAGCCTTGCTGCTCTGGCAGACCACGCTGGTCTTGAGCCGAGAACCTTCATGCGGAGGTTCCAGAAGGCAACTGGCCATACGACAGGCGAGTATGTTCAGCGTGTGCGTATCGATAGGGCTCGTGGGCTGCTGCAGTCTACCAGCGAGCCAGTCGATGCGATCGCCTGGAAAGCTCATTACAGCGATCCCAGCTCCTTCAGGAAAGTCTTCACCCGCATTATTGGCCTTACCCCTGCCGAGTATCGCCAGCGTTTCCGTATGCGGTCGCCCCGGAAATTCCAGTAAGGAGAACCACGTGTCCCGCCTTTTTGCGAACGTGCGAACTATGGACGAATGCGCGCTGCTTTTCTATCTTGGCGCCCGCAGCCGGGATGTAAACCACGAGACCAATGATGATCATCGGCATATCGTCAATGTCTTGCGGTTCAGAGACAGTGAAAAGCGCGGGCAGCCACGGTGGAACACAGCGAGCACACCCCGGCAGGCGTGTTGAAAGCGCTGATTTCAAGCGACGTCAGCGACTTGCGTATCTGAGGCTCCCTGTGCTGGAAGGCTGGAGCATCGCTTGTGCTTAGCAAATCGTTCTCAACGTCCCGCCATCGCCCTTGCGTCGGTTGTCCAGCCGCCACAGCTATCTGTGAATACACTTGTTTCCACGTGAGTTGACGGGACCGGACAGGCTCCGCTTTTATCATGTGAGGGTTTGCGCATTGGCCGACCGCCCGCGGATGATGGGTGATGAATTTACCCTTGCCGACCCCTATGCCCTGGTGTTCTTCCCCTTGGGTCGCGAGCTCGGATTGCCGATCATGGAACTGGAAAACATCGTTGCCATGAGGAACCGGATGGTCGAACGCCCCGCAGCACGACGCGCGCTGGAACTGGAAAAAAGCGTCCTTTTATCCATCTGAATTCTAAAGACGGCGCATGAGGTCCACGGATGAACGTCGGTCTATGCCTGCCAGTAACGGAGAATGGACATGACGGTGAGCTACATAACACAGCAGGTCGGAGAGGTGAACGTATTCTATCGGGAAGCAGGCGCGGGGGATGCTCCGGTTCTGCTTCTTCTGCATGGCTTCCCTGCGTCAGTCACATGTTCCGCGATCTCATTCCGCTGCTTGCCGAAAAGTATCGGATAGCGCCTGATCTTCCGGGATTTGGATATACCGAAGCGCCCGAGCGGGGACAGTTCGACTATACGTTTGACAACATGGCCAAAGTCATCGACGGTTTTACACAAGCCTTATCGCTCGATCGTTATGCCTTCTACGTGTTCGATTATGGCGCGCCGACCGGTTAGCGTCTCGCGGCAGCGCATCCGGAACGCGTCTCTGCGATCACCAGCCAGAACGGCAACTCCTATATTGAGGGCTGTACTGACCAGTGGGACGCTTAGCAGGCCTACTGGCGCGACCCCAGCCCCGAGACACGGGAAGCCTGCCGTCAACGCTGTCGCCAGACGTGATCGAGAACTGGCAGTATCGTACGGGGGCTGATCCCCGTCTGCTCAGCCCCGATGACTACATGCTCGATATTGCCTTGATGGCGCGGCCGGGGGCGCAAGAAATGCAGCTGGATCTTGTTTTGGATTACCGGACCAATCTCGAGCGGTATCCTGAATTTCAGCATATTTTCGCAGGTTTCAACCGGCCTTCCTCGCGGTATGGGGTCGTCGTGATCCTGCCTTCGTCCCCGCTGGGCCCGAGGCGTACAAACGCGATCTGCCGAACGCGGACGTACATCTTCTGAACACCGGCCATTTCGCTCTTGAAACTCACGCACGCGAGATCGCCCAGATCATCCGCAGCTTCCTTGGCCCCCATCTTTAGGAGGCCGAGGCAACTGTGGCGATACCGTCTGCACCTGCGCTACTTGAAACTGTTGGCGCGAAGCGACCCTCACAGATCGTCTGCTAACATTTGGTCCCCGCTGACGGGAAACCAATTCCCCCAAGACGTCTGTATGCTCCAAACCAAAGGGAGATTTCCATGTCCAACAACGTCACGCGCCGGAATCCGTCGACCATGTGGGATTCCACCGTCAATGGTCATTCGCAAATCAGCATCGCCGAGCCGGGACGGCTTGCCATGCTTTCTGGTCAGGTCGCTGCATCGAAGGACGGCGCCACCCTACCGATAAGTGATGGTGGGCAGGCCGCTCTGGTCGTCGACAGCCTTCAGGCGGCACTTCATGAACTCGGGGCGGCACCTGCCGATATCCTGATGCTGCGTATCCATGTGGTGAATGGGACGACTGAGCGGTTTACCGAGGCATATTCGCAGATCCAGAAACTCCTGAATGGCGAAATGCCGAGCGTCACCGTTCTGGGTGTACAGGCTTTGTTCACTCCGGAACTGCAAATCGAAGTCGAGATGACAGTACGGGTTCCCAGTACCGCGGACCGTTAGAGTACCTGCCCAACCGACCGTTGCTTGAATGGAGATGGGACGATCGATATCGAACAGAACAAGGCCAATGTCATCGCTTTCTACAAAAAGATGTTTAACGACTGCCTGCCTCGCGAGGCTGTCGCGCGCTACGTTGGTGATGATTACATTCAGCACAATCCCCATGTTGAAAGCGGCAAGGCCGGATTCATCGCCTATTTCGAACGGATGGCACAGGAAAGGAAACGCGTCGAGATGCAACGAGTGATCGCCGAGGGAAACCTGGTTGTCGTACATTGTCGCCAGGACTGGCCAGGTAGCGATGACTATGCTGCAATAGATATATTCCGGTGCGACAAGGGCGGTAAAATCGTCGAGCAGTGGGACGTGCTCCAAGTTCTTCCAAAAGCATCCGCTAACGCAAACGGGATGTTTTAGGCGGCAAGAGCAAACGCGTTCCGGCAATCTTGTGAAGGCGATGGCATTGCTGCCTCGTTTGTTCCGCACAAAGACAAGCCTGCTCGTCGCTCCAGATCCCCGCCTTCGCGACATTGACGGTGCTTGATTGTAGTCAGGAGCAACCATGACAGATACGCCCACTGATGCGGGTCTTCGCATACAACATGCTTTGGAAAAGGCCATTCATTCGCCGTTGAAACGGCGAAAAAAGAGGCGGCAGACGACCCTTCCCTCGGACATCCTGCTAGGCGGCGCGGCGACGAATATTACGCGTTCGTCGCCCTTCATCGATTGTTTTTGGTCGCGTGTGGCGCTGACACAGAAACTGAGACAGGTGGTGACGTTAAGATAGCGTCGAGAATACTGCACGTCGGTAGAACGATCGCCCGCGGCTGGCAAAGAGAGGACGTAAGCTATCATAACACAAAGCTGCCGAATGATCCCGGCTCTGAGCAAGATCTCAGGAATAAGGAAGAGCTCCGCCATTCGGCGGAGCGGCTGGTCCGCGACACCATCACGAAAGGGTTGGTAGAGATCGTAAGTAGAGACGACGCTGAGTTTCGTGAACGCGTCAGGCTCGCTATCGAAGCGCGTAAACCGAAAGATGATTCGGGATCTGAGCAGACAGAAATATTTTCCGAGTTTGTTCTATCTTATACGCGACATTTGCTTGGTGACCCTCAAGAGCGCTGACAGCTGTTAGCAGCCGGTTCGATCAAAGGCGCACACCGGATGACAGCAGATCAACAAACTGTCTAACCCTCGGATCCAAAAGCCGCCTGTCGGGGTAGATCACATTGATCTCGAACGTTTCTGTAAGGATTTCAGGCAAAAGGTGCACGAAATGACCTGTCTTCACGTCTTCCGCGACCAGAAAGCTTGGTATCAAACCAATACCAAGATTGCGAGCAATTGCATTATGCAGAGCTTCTCCACTATCAATCCTTAGCCGATTTCGAATCTGGATAGTGGCCAGGTTCCCGTCAACATCTGAGAAGCGCCACTGCTGCCGTTGTCCCCGGCTGTAGAAGGCCAGACATTGGTGGTTTCTCAATTCGTCGAGGCTTCTCGGTTGGCCATGTCGGGCAACATAATCGACGGAAGCCACAAGCAAGTACCGGTCCCGCGCCAGGACGCGCGAGATGAGACGGCTGTCAACGGAGGCTCCGCCAAACCGGATTACAAGGTCAAAACCTTCTTCGACCACATCGACCAGCCTATCGGTAAAACTCGCCTCAATCTGTGTCCCGGGCCACTGTCCGAGAAACTTTTCGATGAACGGCATAATGACGCGCTGGCCGAACGCATGTGGCGCCGATAAGCGAAGGACCCCGCGCGGCACGCCAGTCGGACTGACGACACTTGCTTCTGCCTGATCGACAGCATCAATGACGCGCAATCCGTGCGCGTGAAAAGAGCGTCCTTCATCTGTCAAACTCAGCGCACGGGTCGTTCGATTCAGTAGCCGAACGCCCAACCTGTCCTCCAGGCGCGCTACAGCCTTGCCGGCTGCTGACCGCGTCAATCCTGACACCCTCCCGCCCGCGGAAAAGCTTCCTGCATCTGCTACTGCCATAAACACGGCAATATCGTTTAAGTTAGCCCCACCCAACGACCTCTCCTTTATGCGAAAACTGCGCGCGACAGTGTATCTCAACATTCTCCAATAACGGGTAGTTCGGGATTTTCTGGACACTACATCTAATTACTCAGGTTGTTTAAGGAGAATGAGATGAGCAGTAGAAAAACCCTTCGTCTACTCTTTCCACAATGGCAGGGCGGAGGCGATCCCTCTTACATGTTTGGCTCGAGACTGCTGGACTGGCTCGCCCCGGAAGCCGACGGACCCGTGGAGGAAGTTACCGTCGCAGCGCCGGGCGGACAACCGTTGCAAGTCAGCGACGGGATTTTGGCGCGGGATGCTGTCGTGAGCCAGTTTCAGGACGCCCGCCGACGCATCGACCTTCACCAGCCGGACCGGATTGTTGTGCTCGGCGGAGACTGTGGCGTCGACCTGGCGCCGTTCGCCTATCTGAACGAACGATATGGTGGAGACCTCGCCGTGCTCTGGATCGATGCGCACAGCGACCTGTTTTCGCCAAAGGTGTTTGCGAACTCTCATGCGCATGTGCTCGGTAGTCTGATGGGGCAGGGGGATCCGGAATTTCTCTCCGCCGTGAAGGCGCCTGTTAAACCGGGCAATGCGATGGTTGCAGGTTGGCGCAAGCTCCCGGATCAGTATTCGGAACTGCAGAAGTTCGAGGACGAGCTTACCGATCGCCTGCAGATCCAGCGCCTAGGGCCCGAGGAACTGGCGAACGACAGCGCGCCTGTCCTTGCCTGGCTGCGCGCAACCGGCGCCAAGCACGTGGCGGTGCATTTCGACCTCGATGTCCTCGACGCGAGCCTGTTTCGTTCGCTGACTTTTACGAAACCCGGCGCGCCCGCGCCGACCGATGATGACATTCAGGCGGGCCGGATGACGCTGGCCCAGGTGGTTAGATTGCTGTCGGACGTCACAAGCCAGGTCGAGGTCGTCGGACTGGGTATTACGGAATATATGCCATGGGATGCGATCGCGCTGCGTGATGCGCTGTCGAAACTGCCTCTGCTCGGTCAAACCGAGCGGCAGTCGTGACGAGCGTCTGCGGCGGTCGGTCAGTGCCGCCGCAGACATCCAGCCATCTGTTCGTGCAGTTCGGACAAAGGGGTGAGCCGGATCGAGCAAGGCGCAACCCATACAATGGCTGCTAATCCCCATCTGGCGGGAATGACGAGACCGCAATGGCAATGTTCGGGTCGCCACCCTCCATGGTATGCGGATCCGCACCGCACATGATGCAACACATCGTCTGGTGGAGGACAGCGGTTTCGGTCCGAGCTTTGCGGCTTGGAGCGCCGCCACGTATTTGAACGTGTGAGCCGGGACGACGCGGTCGTCTGCGTCGGCCGTCGTGGCAAGGATCGCCGGGTAGTTCTGGCCGGGCTTGATGCTGTGATAGGGTGAATACCGAATGAGGTTGTGGAAATGCGTTTCCTCTGCAGGGCTGCCGAATTCACCGCTCCACAGAATGCCACCCGTGAACTTGTCGTAGCGGAGCATGTCCATGACGCCGACGCCGGGAAGGGCGACGTCGAAGAGGTCCGGCCGCTGGTTGGTCACGGCGCCGACCAGCAGTCCGCCACCCGACTCGCCCTGGATGGCTAAACCGTCCGGCATGGTGATGCCGGCCTGCTTCAGGAACTCACCGGCAGCGATAAAATCATCAAAGGCATTCTGCTTGTTTTCCCGCTTTCCGGCGCGATGCCACGCACGGCCATATTCGCCGCCGCCACGAATATTGGCGACCGCCAGCACGCCGCCCTGTTCCACCCAGGCCAGTTGCAGCGGATTATAGTAGGGGATCTGGCTAATGCCGAAACCTCCGTAGCCGTACAGCAAGGTCGGGGCGGCGGATGTCGTATCCTTGCGGCGCATGAGGAAGATCGGCACTTCGGTGCCGTCTTTCGAGCGGTAGAACCGTTGCTCGACGACGAAATTTTCCAGATCGACCGGCACTTGCGGGCTGGCCCAGGGCGTCACCGCGCCCGTGCCGACATCGTAGCGATAGATCGCCGTCGGCGCGTCGAAGCTAGTGAAAACGAAGAACGCTTCGACCTCCCGGCTTTCGCCGCGCAGGCCGCCGGCCGAGCCTAAGCCGGGCAGGGCGACGACACCGTCCTGCCTGCCGTCCAGCGTGAAGCGCCGGATTTCCGTCTTCGCATCGACGAGATAGGCGATTAGCAGCCGGCCGCCGAGGATGGCGGCATCGTTGAGCACCGCGTTGTCCGGGGCTTCTGCAATGATTTCTACCGGTTGTGGCGCGTCCTGCGCCAGGTCCAGCGAGACCACGCGGCGGCGTTCGGCGCTGTGGGTGGTGATCGCGATGAGCCGTGTTCCGTCATTGCCGAAAACGGTCCATTCGGACTCCAGATCGGCAACGACGGTGCGTGGCGTCCAGTCTCTCGCATCCAGATCAACGATGGTGAGCGCATTTTCGTTCGACCCAGGCGTCGAGATGATGTGCAGATAGCGCCCGTTGGCGACACGGTCGGCCATGTGCAGCAGGTGCGGGCGATCGGGGGTGGCATAGATGAGCCGGTCTTCGCCTTGTGACGTCCCCAGTCGGTGGAAGTTGACAGCGTGGTCAGCAACGCCGGCGACCGCCGCCTTTCCTGGCTCGGGTTCGGGAAAGCGGGAATAGAAAAAGCCTGATCTGTCCGGGGCCCAGGCGATCTTGGTGAAGCGCGCCCAACGGACCTCGTCCTCCAGCACATTGCCGGCGTCAACGTCCAGCACCTGAAGCCTGCGCCAGTCTTCGCCGCCGGTCTGGAAACCGAACACGATCAGTCTGCCATCATCGGATACCTCCCATTCGGCCAGCGCGTCGGCGCCGTCGTTCGACCAGGTGTTGGGGTCGATCAACAGACGGTTTTCGCCGTCCATGCTGTCGCGCATAAAGAGCGACGGCTGGTTTGCCGACCCTTCGTGGAGGGTGAAGAAGTAGCGGTCACCTCGTTTCAATGGAGCGGTGTGGCGGTCGTAATCGAGCAGCTCGGCCATGCGTTTCCGCAGCACCTCGCGGCCGGGCAGGGTTTCCAGACAGGCGCGCGTCGCTTCGTTCTGCGCCTTGATCCAGGTTGCGACGCTGGCGTCGTCGGGGGCGCTGTTTTCAAGCCAGCGATAGGGATCGACGACCGTCTGGCCGAAATGCTCCTCGGCGACGTCGATCCGCTTGGTTCGCGGATAGGTGATGTGGGACATGGTTTTCTCCAACGCAGTTCAGGCCGGTGCCGGGCAGGCATCGAACAGGATTGGCGGTAGTGAACGGCATGGGCCGGTCTGAGTTTCGTGGGTCTGAGGTCAGCTGGGCTGAGTTCAGGGCGCCCGCCCTTCGACGGGGCTGGCCGGGCGAATGCCGAAAAGCTTCGGTCCCACCGGGTCGCAGAAGGGCAGGTTGCTGACGGAGCGGATCGCCTCCGCCATCCGGGCAACCACCTCCGCAGTCGTGAAGCTCTGGCGATGGCGGATAGCGGCAAGGCTGATTGTCTCGTCGATTGTGCGGACGGCACCCATGGTAGCGACGGCGCAGAGCCTGACGGCGAAGTCGTTGCGCGATCGGTCGAGCCGGTCGGCAATGATCGCCGCCAATGCGTCCTCGCCATCATGATAGGACAGCAGCCAGATCGAGCGAAGGTCGGGTTCGTCCGGGACCATCGCGATCAGCCGGACGATGATGATCGCATCGGCAAGCTCGTCCGGTGACCGTTTTTCAAGGTCGAAGCATGTCGCCAGATGAGCTTCCAGTGAGATGTCGCGCGGCCAGCTTCGCATCTGTTCGGCGAAATTTGCCCACGACCGGCTGAACAGGGGCGCGACGCAGCTTTCCTTGTTGCGGAAATAGCGCCAGACGGTGCGCTCCGAGATCCCTGCCTCTTTGGCGATCTCACCTCCTTGGGTCGCGGCTACGCCGTGCGCGATGAACAAGCGCGCCGCAGCTCGGGCGACAGTGAGCCGCGCAGCTTCGGAACGGTCCGACATGGCATCTCCTAGTGTCATTAAGTGACATCATTAATGGCATTTAATGACAATTGTGTGGCCGTATTTAACGTCGAGTTTGAGGTGCATGCACATTGCGAGGTCAACTTTAGGCCGGAGAACTCCTCGACAGACAATCTGCTCGGGTTGCCTCGCAGAAGAGTTCAAGAAACTCGGGGTCGAGACAGAAACAATCCGCTTGGCTGATCATGACATCAAGACAGGCGTGACCTCAGATGAAAACGAGGGCAATGCCTGGCCGAAGATCCGCGAGCAGGTCCTGGCCGCCGATATCCTGCTTATCGGATCTTTTATTTGGCTTGGCCGGCCATTGATGTTTTCAAGCAGGCGTTGGAGTGCAGGGATGCGTTTCTAGACGAACCGTGATCAGGGCAACTCTCGGTATCCGGGTGACTAAAAGTAAGCGAAATCGAGATGGCTATAGAGCTAAGGATCACGTGTATGAACGTGATTCAGAAAATTACCCCCCTTTGAGTGCCGCACTGGAACAAATGATGTTCGGGAAGGTTTCGCCCCTTTAGTTAAACGGAGGCAATTGTAATGAAAACTGGACTTCTCGGCTCTGCTGCGATCGCCGTTATATTGTCAATGTCCCACCAAGCATCGGCTCAACAGGGCGACGGTACGGAAGTCCAGATCACTACCAGCGTCTTCAAACCGAACAAGCTGCCGGCGACGAGCGACCGGATCGGTCAGTTGAAAGTGCCGGAAGGGTTCACTGTGCAACCATTCGCACAGGGCCTCGGCAACAGCCGCATCATTGCCGTATCCGATCGGGGTTTCGTCTATGTCAGCCGCCGCGAGGAAGGCGACGTCCTGTTGCTGAAGGATGAGGACGGCGACGGCAAGGCCGACAAGGCACCGATGCAGGTCGTCTCCCGTGCCCAGGCTCATGGTCTGGCGATCAAGGACAACAAGCTCTATCTTGTCACCGTCAAAGAGGTGTTTGTCGCCGACATCAAGCAGGACGGTACGCTCGGACCGCTCGAGATGATCATCGGCGACCTTCCGGACTCTGGACAGCATCCGAACCGGGTCATGGCGTTTGGTCCCGACGGCATGCTCTATATCAGCGTCGGTTCGACCTGCAATGCATGCAACGAAAGCAATGCCGAGAACGCCACTGTCCTGCGCGCTACGCCCGACGGCAAAAGCCGGACAATCTTCGCATCCGGGCTGCGCAACACGATCGGGTTCGACTGGAACCGCCAGACCGGCGAACTATGGGGTCTCGATCACGGGATTGATCTTCTCGGCGACGAGGTGCAGCCGGAAGAGCTCAACAAGCTCGAACGGGGCAAACAGTACGGCTGGCCACATGTCTATGGCAAGGGTGACATCTATCCGCAGTCAACGCCTGTCGGGGGGCTGACCAAGGAGCAGTGGCGTGAGCAGAGCGTGCCGATGGCGCTCGGCTATACCGCACACGCAGCCCCCATGCAGATGAAATTCTACAGCGGTACGTCATTCCCTGCCGAATATGCAGGCGACGCCTTTGCCACGATGCGCGGCTCCTGGAACCGCAATCCGGCGTCAGGCTATGAGATCGTCCGTATCCATTTCGAAAACGGTCAGCCGAAATCGATCGAGCCGTTTCTCACAGGTTTCCTGACCGATGGCGGCAAGACGCATTTTGCCCGTCCGGTGGGCCTTGCGGTCGCCAAGGACGGATCACTGCTGATGGCGGATGATACAAATGGCGTGATCTATCGCGTCGCTTATACAGGGACCGCCCAGAAGGTGACGGAGCAGAAGACGGCGCCTGCAAGCGTCATGCAAGCGCAGGCTGCAAAGGGCGTCGGTGTCTCGCTTGCCAAGGACCGTCCTGAGACGGATGCCAAGAGTGCCCTCAAGGTGTCGTCGAGCGAATTTGGTGCGAACGGCGCCATTCCCATGAAGCAAAGCGAATATGCTGACGGAGTGTCGCCATCATTGCGCTGGGACGCGGTCCCGGGTGCCGTGTCCTACGCGATCGTTATGGAAGACCCGGACTCCAAGCCGATCAAGCCATTCGTGCACTGGGTCGTGTGGAATATCCCTGGGACCTTGAACAGCCTTCCAGAGGGTCTCCAGGAGCAGTTGCGTCTCGTCGAGCCAGAAGGTGTCCTGCAGGGCCGCAACAGCTCCGGGACCCACGGATATTTCGGACCGAAGCCGCCTGTGGGTGATCCTGCGCACCACTATCATTTCCTGGTCGTGGCGCTGGATTCCATGCTGGACATTCCGCCGACCTCCGATCGAGATGCATTCCTTACCGCGGCGTCTGGGCACGTTTTGGCGAAAGGTGAGCTGATCGGCCTCTACGAACAGAAGATCGAGCCCCCGAAACAGTAATGGTTGCTTGGCCTTTCTCCCGCCCTTTTGATAGGAAAAACCATGTTCGTTTCAATGAAGAATCTTCGTGCCGCCGGCCTTGCCGTTGTTATTCTCTCCTCCGCTGCCGTGGCGCAAGCGCAGCAGGTGCAGCCCGATCCGCAGATGCAGGCTGTGCTCGACGCGCTCAAGGGGTTGGATGCCAAGCCCCTACACACGTTGAGCGTCTCCGACGCCCGCACGCAGGCAAGTTCCGCGGACGCCGCACGCACCGTCCAGCGCGACAAGAAAATCTCCCCCTATCCGGAATCGAAAGTCGCAACGAAAGATATCGCCATTCCGAATGCGGCGGGTGCGCTTCCCGCCCGCGTGTATGTCCCGGAAGGGAAGGTACCCTTTCCGGTCGTTCTCTACTTCCACGGCGGTGGCTGGGTGGTTGCCGATATCAACACCTATGACGCCACGCCGCGGGCTTTAGCGCTCGGCGCCAAGGCGATCGTCGTGTCGGCGGATTATCATCATGCGCCGGAAAGCAAATTCCCGGCGCAGCATGACGACGCCTGGGCAGCCTATATCTGGATTGTCGAGAATATTCACACGCTGAACGGTGATGCGAGCCGCATCGCGGTAGCAGGTGAAAGTGCCGGTGCCAACCTCGCCGCCAATGTCGCGTTGATGGCCAAGGAAAAGAAAACCACTATGCCCGTGCATCAGCTTCTGGTCTATCCGATCGCCGGCAACGACATGAATACGCCATCGTATCAAGAGAACGCAAACGCCGCGCCACTCGGGAAGGCGGACATGGAATGGTTTGTGTCGAATGTCTTTAAATCCAAGGACCAGACCTCGGACCCTCGTATTAATCTTGTCGGTCGCATTGATTTGAAGGGATTACCGGGGGCAACGGTGATCACCGCACAAGTCGATCCCCTGCGCTCTGAGGGCCAAAGCTATGCCGAGAAAATGAAGGCAGCGGGTGTCGCGGTGAACCTCATCAACGTAGATGGCGTAACCCACGAGTTCTTTGGCATGGCGAAGGTGTTGGACAAGGCCAAAGCTGCAGTCGACGCCGCCAATGCCGACCTCACCAAGGCCTTCGCCAAGAAATGACTAGCCGCTAAGGAGCAACCCTCATGAAATTCTCAACTCTGCAGCTCGCAGCCGTCGCCCTGGCGCTATCGGCTCACCCCCTCATTGCTCAGGCGATGAAACCGAAACCGGCCGGAGATGCCTCGCCGATTATGGTCGTGGACAAGCCGAGCTTCGTAAAGATGGTGCCGAGCTCCAACGAATTCGAAATCCGTTCCAGCGAACTGGCTAAGCAGAACGCCGATCAGGATGGCATCAAGAAGGCCGCCGACATGATCATTTCCGATCACAAGAAGGCTGGCGAAAAACTTAAGGCGACCCTCGAAGCCAAGGGCGGCGTGCCTGCTGAACCGGTCATTCTCGAACCCAAGCACCAGAAGATGCTTGATCAGCTTCAGGCCGCCAAGGGAAAGGGTTTTGACACGCTCTATCTCGACATGCAGGCGCAGGCCCACATGGAAGCAGTTGCTCTGTTCCGGTCCTATGCCGGTTCGGGCGACGATCAGTCCTTGGTCGGCTTCGCCAAGGAGACGCTTCCAAGTCTCGAGACGCACCTCGGCCACGTGAAGATGATGATAGCCGAGCAGTAATCGGCGCTAACTTTAAAGGACACGGACCGAGATACCATATCCGGAGGCCATCGTGAAAAGCGAGGAATTCAAAGGCAAGCAACCGGCCTTCGAAACTGTAAGAAGGCTGTGACGGCTAAGCGCTGCAGACTTGAATCACTTTGCACCTAGATGACCTTTTTGTAGAAGGCGCTGGGCGTCGCGACTTCGACACGGAGCTTCGTCAGGGAAGCGTGTGCCGACATGTGGTTCGTGTGGCTGGCCGCTCAATCCTTTTATCTTTCTGTCTCGAGAACTTCGTCAAATACAATGCGACCTAAGGTACGCTCGGCGCGTTGATCGGCTTGATGGTGTGGGTAAGGATATCCGTGATCATCCTGATCATCCGCGCGGAGCTCAACGTGGACTAGAGCATCAGACATTGCGGAATTCGACGACCGGATCGCCGGATTCGATGGAGAGCGCGGTGTTACAGAGACCGTCGGCAAGGCAGCCGACTAAACTCCAAGGCGTTTCGGCAAACAGCCGCTAGTCAGCAAACTCCACGACGACCCCCGGCTTGACCATGCCGGAGAGTTCCTCGACATCCCAGTTGGCCAACCGAACGCAGCCATGCGAGCCTACCTTGCCGATCAGTTCCGGCTCAGGCGTACCGTGGATACCATAGGTCGGCTCGGTAAGGTCGATCCACACTGTGCCAACTGGACCATTCGGGCCGCTTGGCAGTTCCAGGACCTTCTTGTTGTTGCCCTGCTGGAAGTTGATCTTGGGATTATAGGTATAAACGGGCATTCGGGAAACGCCTTTGACCTTATGCGTGCCGGCCGGTGACGGGGTGTCCTCGCTGCCAATCGTGGCGGGATAGACGGCGAGCAGCGATCCATCTTCCGCATAGGCGAACACCTGCGCCGCCTTCCGATGCACCTCGATCCGTTTGACCAAGCCGGTTCGGGGAGCGCCCGGGACCGTGACAGCGATCGTCTCGCCGGACTTGAACCTTGCGGTCGGATTGAGTGTATTGAGCAAACCAATGTCCATGTGGAACCGTTCGGCGAGCTTCTCGGCGATACTGGTATAGGCTAGATGTTCCATCTTGGCTTGGCCCGCATAGTCCTTGGGAATGCTTTCGACGATATCCTTGCCGTCATCCGCGGTGATCGCGTAGGCTTGGACCGCCGGGACCTCGTCGGTCAACAGCGCAAGCACCTCAGGATCCAGCTTTCCGTCGACCGGAAGGTGCTGCAAAGCCTCGAAGCCGGCGATCGCCTTTGCAAGATTGTCACCAAAATAACCGTCGATCACGCCTGGTGATGCGCCGGCGCGATCCAACAAAATCTGAAGGTGGACGATTGTGGGGTCAGCGTCTTCCGGTTTTTCGAGCGGCGCTTCTGTCGGAAGGGAGGCGATGGCCGCGGTGTTGACGGCCTGGGCATCGATCGAGGCGGCAAAAGACTGGCTGCTAAATATAATAGCGGCGGATAAGGTGAGGAGCTGGCGGTGTGTGTTCATGGACGAGAAAGTAGATTGGGGTCGATTTGTTCCAACGCTCGAAATACCGCATAGATCTTTGACAACACACTATTTAGGATCCGCTCGTACCAGCCAACGCGTTTGCGGCTCGCGGAAACACGCTGTCTTATGGCTTTAATGTTTCGAGGTCGCAGCGTGTCAATCGGAGAATGACTGAGATTGTCAACGCAGCGGTCCAACTTAAATCAAAAGAGGGGCGGCCGAAGCCGCCTCTTCCCATGTTATTCGCGGACAATGCCGAGAGTGCCTTGCTTGCGGACCGTGCCGGCGCTCTCGTATTCGACCTCAATCTCGGTCTTGCGGACGGTATCGTAGTTCGTGTCTTTGCGCTGTTTGGTGGTCTTGCACAGGAACAGTGTACGGACCACTCTTCACAATCTGCACAAATCAATCTCACTCAGTGCGGGTGCCTGCGAGATATCAGGCGCCGAGTAATAGCGGAAAATTTCGCAAATCACCTGTCGCTTGCGGCCAAATAGCGTTGTCGATGGTTCCTATGCCTTCAAGGCGAAATTCATGGGTTTGAGCTCCTACCCAGCATTCGGGTTGACTGGCCCGGTGGGTCAGGAGCCGGGAGTGTCTAATAAAGTTTCCACTTACGGAACCAGACACTTGTTTTGAAGTTGATACTCACTTCGCATGACGAAGTGGAAACTTCAGGGTAGGAGAACTCAGATGAACAATGGACAGGGTGGCCAAGGCGGCCAGCAAGGTGGTGGCCAGCAGGGTGGTGGCCAAGGTGGCCAGCAAGGCGGCGGCCAAGGTGGCCAGCAAGGCGGCGGCCAAGGTGGTCAGCAGGGCGGCCAGCAAGGCGGCGGCGATAAGCGCTGACTCGGCGTGCAATTTGGCGGGAGGCCTATGGGCCTCCCGTTTTCTCGTCGTTGCGATGCGATACCCGCACTATAGGATTTGTTTTACAGTCGCCATGCTTTTTAACGATAGCGTAAAATGTCGATAAATGTTCGTCTGCGATCTAGGTGTTTAGTCCCGGCATTTGATGGTGCGGATCAAGTGTGAACCTTTCTGGCTCGCTTGCCCAGATTTTGCAGATGTATTCGTACGGAGTGAGCCCTCGCAGTGTCTTCAGTCGGCGGCCGTAATTGTAGGCGTCGATAAAGTCGTGGAGGTTGCGGTTAGCTGGGCATGGCTGTCGTAATAGTAACGTTTGACAGTCGCTTCCTTGATCGTTCGGTTCATCCGCTCGACCTGGCCGTTGGTCCAGGGATGTTTGATTTTGGTGAGCCTGTGCTCGATTCCGTTCTCACGACAACGCATATCGAACATGTGCGTCATGTAGGTGGCCGTGGGGCCATCGGCATAACGCGGTGGGAAGGTGAACTGGATGCCATTATCCGTCAGGACGGTATGGATTTTGTAGGGCACGGCCGCGAGCAGCGCGACCAGAAAGGCGGACGCTGATGTCCTGCCTGTTTTGGTGACCAATTGGACGAAGGCGAACTTGCTGGTCCGGTCGATTGCCACATAAAGATAGAGTTTGCCTTCCGCTGTACGCAC
>UCKS01000093.1 GCA_900473045.1 Hyphomicrobiales bacterium | reverse complement strand
GGCCATCTGCTGGACGTCGACGAGCTGGTCCGTTGGTCGGAGCTGCCCCGCGGCGAGGTCCATCCAAACCTTGAAAGGACGGACTACGAATAGAATTGTCTCAGCATTGAGCGCAGCCGCCACAGCGGTGGTTGTCGGCTTGACGTCGTTCACACCGGCATCCGCTGCGCCGGTTACAACGCAGGAGCAAGTCACTTCTGACGTGCAACTCGCTCGGTATCGTCACAGGGACGATGATCAGCCTCGTTGGAAGAAACGCCAAAACGATCGCCAGGACCGGGCGGGACGCCATAAAAATCGTTACGATCGCGACAGTAGGAATTATCGCCGGCATGATCGCATGGAGCGACCTCAAGACCGTCGCGGATATTGGAATGGTCATCGTGGCTATCGGGAGCATCGTCGTGGTTACAGGCGCCATACCGACGGCTACTATTACGCTCCATCCGTCTTCGAACTCTTCCTTCGATAACAACAAAAAGCCGTCGCCCCCTGGGGCGGCGGCTTTTTGCCAACCTTAAGTGTTTCCAACATTGTCGTATTGAGCCGGTCAGGTCTTCGCAGTGCCGCGCTATTCAAAGAATTTTATGACGTTGCGCTGACCAATTGACGCTTTATCGGCACTCCGGCGCACCTGCGTCCACTTCATTTTCTGGCTTCAGCGGGCTCTTAGAAGCCTATGCCGGTGAGCAACTCATAATCCGTCGCTACAGTGCGATGTCTCTAATTACGGCCATATATCCCAAAAACGGTCCGACGGTAGTTTTCCAGAACTGCTAGGTTTTGTCCGGTTCAGTCGCGGATAGACTGCGGTTGAGCATAGCGACCGCCCGCGCGTAGCAGGTCTGCTACGGAAGCTTGCCAACCTGCGCTCTTGAACTTGGCTACGAGGAGGCTGCAGAGATACCTCAGTCTAGTCTGGATGAGAAACAGGCTGCCGATTTGGCGCTGATTGTGATTGCCACGTCTATCGTCAATCAGAAAGCGGAGGGCTGATCATGAGCCTGGGGCTAAATTGTTCTTAGTCGCTGGCCCGTGCTCGATCATGTCATGTCAAAACGATTCATATCTGCCCACAAAACTGCGTGGGACCGAGCTTCTGGTCGGGTCTGACAAAGACTATTGCCGAAATCAAATCGCTTCTTGTCGAGCAAGGTATGCCGATAGAAAGTGGACTGGCTGAGCTTCACCAACAGGGGAGGCTGAAAATCGGCAAGCAGACCACCGACAGATCGAGACAATCCTTTTAGCGAAGCGAGTGGAATCTGCCAAACATTTGGTGTCTGACGCTGACCGGGAAGAGTGATCTCTATACCAAGGTTCACAGGCGCTGGACGTTCCACGGCGTGAGTACGGTTAATGTCAGGCATTTGAAGAAAAAAGGAATTAACCCTTTGGAGTTGCCCCATAAAAAC
>UCKS01000028.1 GCA_900473045.1 Hyphomicrobiales bacterium | reverse complement strand
CTCCCCAACCCTCCCCACAAGGGGGAGGGAGTTTATCCGAGTGCGCCGCAGACCTCATGCGGTCTGGAAGGAAATGACAATGACCGACACCATCCAGGGCGAACCGCGCGTGCTCGCCACCGACGCGGCGCTGGCGTTCATCAGGGAGATCCAGCAGGATCATCCCGATGTGCTGTTTCATCAGTCCGGCGGCTGCTGCGATGGTTC
Source organism: Hyphomicrobiales bacterium (assembly GCA_900473045.1). Classification (GTDB taxonomy): domain Bacteria; phylum Pseudomonadota; class Alphaproteobacteria; order Rhizobiales; family Rhizobiaceae; genus Pararhizobium. The sequence goes on along the minus strand of UCKS01000028.1, from coordinate 129,913 downwards.
ATCGCCGATGTGTTATCCGGCGGACGACTACATTGTCGGCGACAACGATATCAAGCTGGGAGAGATTGGCGGCGTGCCCGTCTATATCAGCGCCAGCCAGTTCGAGGTCTGGAAGCATACCCAGCTGATCATCGATGTGGTGGCGGGCAGGGGCGGGATGTTTTCGCTCGACAACGGCCGCGAACGGCGGTTTCTCACTCGCTCGCGCCTGTTTGCAGGCGGCGAGGCCTGCGCCGTTCCAATTGTCAAAAGAGCCTGATGCCTAGAGTTCTCAATCCGTCGCGAGGAGGGACGGGAATTCCTCGAAAAGGGCATCGCGCGCGCGTCCGCCGGCACTTCCCTTCATCGCTTTTTCCTCTTGGGTGAGACGCGCGAAAACGAGTGTCCGGCCGTCCTTCTTTGCCCATCCGACATACCAGCCCCAGGGATGCTTCGTGTCGAAGCTGTAATCGGCGTTGCGCGGATAGGCCATGCCGGTCTTTCCCTGTACAGCCCATCCCGATGGCAGTGTCTTGCCTTCCACGACCTCAAGCGTCTTGTTGATGGCTGCGTCGCTGACAGGAAGTTCGCGATTGATAAGCTGCCGCAGGAAGGCGGTTTGCTCCAAAGGCGAGATCTTCAGCGACGATGCGATCCACGCCCTTTCCAAACCGTTGTTTTTGCCGGGGTCACCGGAAAAATCGGCGTTGCCATAGCGGAACTGCCGCGCATATTCCGTAAGCTTGTCCTCGCCGAGGGAAGCGGTGATCTGCTGCGAAAACCAGACGACGGAATATTTGAGCCAGCGGACTGCATCGGTTGGCTGCTTCCAGTTGTCGCCACCCCATTCGGCATAGCCCTTGTGGAAGGGCAGCGTTGGGTTGTGTGCATCCTTCAGGAAGCTGGAGTCATAACCCATGACAGCGAGGGGGATCTTGAAGGTCGATGCGGGCGTAAAGCGCTCTTCGCAATTGCCATTCTGGACGACGATATCGCCTGTATCCGCGTCACTGATGACCGTACAAATTATCTTGGCGTCTGCCGCGCTCGCAGACAGTCCCGCCAGCAGCGCACCCATCATGAAGGATCGTATTTTCATACCGATTTCCTCTATTTTCGTTGATTTATGGGTTTTGGTAGCAAGAGTTTGACCCCATCACAAAGGACGATTATTCAAAGCAGGCATTAGAAAAATTTGGTCTATTCATGGTTCGCCCGCATCTTCCGCTCAATGCCTTCCGTGCCTTCGAAGCCTCGGCGCGGCATCTCAGTTTCACGCGTGCGGCAATCGAGCTGAACGTGACGCAGGCTGCTGTCAGCCATCAGGTCAAGGGTTTGGAAGAGCAACTGGGCGTCGTCCTGTTCCGTCGCCTGCCGCGCGGTCTGATGATCACGGCCGAGGGCGAAAGCCTGCTTCCGGTGTTGCGCGACAGCTTCGATCGCATGGCCGATGCGGTGGAACGGTTTCGTGGCGGCAAACTGCAGGAGGTCTTGGCTGTCGGTGCGGTCGGAACGTTCGCGGCCGGCTGGCTGCTGCCAAGGTTGCCGTCATTCCGGCAGAAGCATCCCTTTATCGATCTGCGTCTTTCGACCAACAACAACCGGGTGGATCTTGCCGCCGAGGGATTGGACTTTGCGATCCGGTTTGGCAGCGGCGCATGGCATGCAACGGAGGCTGCGAGACTGTTCGACGCTCCTCTATCGCTTCTCTGCACGCCGGAGGTCGGCGAGACGTTGAGGCAGCCATCCGATGTCATCGGAAAGACGCTGCTGCGCTCCTACCGGCCGGATGAATGGACACGCTGGTTTCGGGCTGCGGGCGTGCAGGAGCCCGGGCAGATACGCAGCAGCATCGTCTTCGACACGTCGCTGGCGATGATGGAAGCAATTCTGCAGGGGGATGGGGTGGGACTGGCGCCGCCGTTAATGTTCCAGCGTCATCTCGTCTCTGGCGCCATCGTGCAGCCATTCCGCACAAGCGTTTCGATGGGAAGCTATTGGCTGACGCGGCTACAGTCGGTCATAGTGACACCCGCCATGGCCGCTTTTTCCAGCTGGCTTATGGCGGAAGCCGAGAAAGCGGCGGCATGATTGATCCGTCTTGTGCGGGGATCAATCGAACAGGCTGGAGACTGATTCTTCCTGGCTGGTGCGGTTGATCGCTTCGCCGATCAGACTGGCTGTCGAGATGACGCGGATATTGTGCGCAGACTGGACTGCCGTGGTCGGCTGGATCGAGTCGGTGATCACCAGTTCCTTCAGCTTCGACGACGTGACGCGGGCAACGGCACCACCGGACAGAACGCCGTGGGTGATATAGGCCGTGACGCTGGTGGCGCCATTCTTCAGCAGAGCTTCCGCAGCATTGCAGAGCGTTCCGCCCGAGTCGACGATATCGTCGATCAGCAGACAGTCCTTGCCAGTGACATCACCGATGACATTCATCACCTCGGACTCACCGGCACGCTCGCGGCGCTTGTCGACGATCGCCAGCTGGCAGTCGAGGCGCTTGGCCAGTGCCCGGGCGCGCACCACGCCGCCGACGTCGGGCGAAACGACCATGACGTTTTCGAGATTGTAGTTATCCTTCACATCTCGCGACAGGATCGGCACGGCGTAGAGGTTGTCGGTCGGAATGTCGAAGAACCCCTGGATCTGTCCGGCATGCAGATCGAGCGTCAGAACGCGGTCGGCACCGGCTTCGGTGATCAGGTTGGCAACCAGTTTGGCCGAGATTGGCGTGCGCGGAGCGGATTTGCGGTCCTGGCGGGCATAACCGAAATAAGGGATGACGGCGGTGATGCGGCGGGCTGATGAGCGGCGCATGGCGTCGGTCATGATCAGCAATTCCATCAGGTGGTCATTTGTCGGAAACGAGGTCGACTGGACGAGGAAGACATCCTCGCCGCGCACGTTTTCCTGAATTTCCACGAAGATTTCCTGGTCGGCAAACCGTCTGACGGTTGCTTTGCCCAGGGGCAGGTTGAGATAATTGCAGATCGCTTCGGCCAGGAGCCGGTTCGAGTTGCCTGCGAAAACCTTCATCGATGGTCCGCCTGTGCTGGCGCGGCTATTTCGTCCGCGCAAATTCCGTAAGCCAGCTCAGGTCTCGATCGTCCCAAGCTTATGCGCGCTTCATAACGCCCTTGACTTTGAATGCAAGAGGATTGCCGCGTTGCAGCGTGGTTTATCCTAAAAAGATTTGTCCAAACGTGGCGAAGTGACGACATTTCGCCTCACAGCGGCGGATTCCAGGACCCGCCGTGCTCATCCGGCGTTGGCGTCGCGCCAGCTCATATACTCGTTGATCGTCTTCGTGGCGATCTTCTGCATCGTTTGCGGGGGCACGACGGACCAGAGATCGGCGGCAGTCGCATCCACCGTATCCTGCCCCTGAATGCGGTGCAGCCGGTTTCCGGTGCCATCCAGCACGTCCCAGACATAGACGACCGTCGTCTTGCCGCCGTCGTTCAGCGCCGAGAAATATCCCTTCAGGATATGCTGGCTGCTGGTGTCGGAGGCGGCCTTGATCGTCAGGCCGTTTGCACGGGCCTCGGCGCCGAGCTGTTTGGACAGCGGGGTGACGACTTCCACCGGCGCACCGATGATCGGCAGGAAGCGGATCGTGCCGGCAGCAGCAGGGGCGATGGCCGCACTTTTCTGCGGCTGGGCTTGCGGCTCCTGCTCGGCAACCTGCTGTTCTGGCTCTGCGGATTGGCCGTTCGGCGCCGTATCGTTGTCGGGTACTGTTTCGGCGGCAACGGGCCTGCGCGTGATCTGCTGCTCCTGTGCCGGGATCTGGCCCTCGCGCAGGCGCCCGGCCTGTGCATCCAGTGACCCGGCCGGATCGGTATAGTCGGTATCGCCCTGCGCCATCACCGTGCCGGTCGGGCCTTCCGAAAAGCCTTCCTGTTCGGGCGAGGCAAGCTGCGTGCTTTGTACCGGCGCCGATGCCTGCGGCGCGACGTCAACCGTCTGCATGGAGTCGAGATCGGACTGGTTGACCGGCGGAGACTTGAACGTGCCCGCGCCGACATCGACCTGCGGGGTCAGATCATCCATGCTGTTACAGCCGGTCAGGGCTGCAATCATTCCAAGGCTCGCAAAAAGCATGATCAGCTTGTGCATTGTCCTACCGTCCGGTTCCTCGATGACGGAATGCCTTGAAGGCCCCACCTTCTTCCGCCGTTCACAAGGACGATAGAGCAATTTTCCTAAGCAGAGATGAAGTCCAGCCCATAGCGCGACAATGCCTTCGGCGCCCCGTCCGTGGTGAGGTACGTTTGACCCAGCGTCATTGCCGTGCCGCTGTCTGAATCCATGATGATCATATGGACGAACAGCGACATATCGGGGGTGATCTCCTGCGGATTGCCAATATGGAACATCTGGTGCTCCATCCAGGACGGCGAGAAGCGAGCGCCGAGCGAATAGCCGCAGGCGTTCAGCCGGTGCCGGGTCAGACCACGCTCGTCCATGATCTTGGAGTGAACGTCGAAGACGGTGCCGAACGTGTTGCCGGGGCGAAGCACCATTTCGATCGCCTGGATGGTGTCGCGGCAGGCGCTGTAGAGTTCGCGGTGGCGGTTGGTCGGCTCGCCGACAACGACGGTGCGCATCATCGCCGCGTGATAATGGGCGCTGACACCGGCCCATTCCAAGGTGAGCTGGTCCTGCGCATCCAGCGTCCGGCGGCCGGCCTTGTAGCGGCAAAGCAATGCATCGGCGCCGGAGCCGATGATGAACTCGTTGGCCGGATAGTCGCCACCACCGGCAAACACGGCGCCCTGCATCGCGGCCAGAATGGCGGCTTCGCTGCCGCCGGCGTGGATCAGCGGAATGGCGGCGTCCAGCGCGTCGTCGGCAAGGCTTGCTGCCTTTTCGACATAGACGATCTCCGCAGCGCTCTTGACCAGGCGCAGACGGCTGACCAGCAGCGACGCATCGATGAGTTCGCCGAAACTGGTCAATTGCTGGTCGAGCAGCCGGGCGATGCGGCCGGTCATGCCGTGGGTGTCATATTCGATGCCGATGCGCGTGCCGAGCAGGTCGAGATCGCTCAAAAGATTCTTCAGGTCCATCGTCGGATCGGCGTTCACCCGGTCGACCCAGACTTCGACGCGCTCGATATTGGATGTGTGCTTGGCCTGGCGCAGATCGGCCGAGCGGGTGAGAAGCACCATCGAGCCATCGGCCTTGACCACCAGCGTCTGGAAGAAGCAATAGCCGAACGTATCGTAGCCCGTCAGCCAGTACATGCTCTCCTGCGCAAACAGCAGCATGGCGGCCAGCTTTTCTTCCTTCATCTTGGCCGTCAGCCGTTCCAGCCGTGCCGAAAATTCGTCCTGCGTAAAATGCAGTGCCATGTCATGCCTCCCGTATGGATATTGCAGAAATCTGCCGGCCGTAATCCGGCTCGCTGCGATGGGTCGTCCGGCGATAGGAGAAAAAGCGCTCCTCGTCCGCATAGGTGCAAATGTCGAGATTTTCTGCCGTGACGCCTGCTTCGGTCAGGCGCCTGATGGTCAGTGCCGGCAGGTCGAACATGGCGTGGCCTTCGCGTGGCGAGGGCGTGAAGAAGGCCGCGTAGCTGGAATCCTTCTCCAGAAACCGCTCGACGAATTCGCTGCCGACTTCGTAATTCCGGCGGCTGATCGAGGGGCCAAGACAGGCGGCGATATGTGCCCGGCGGGCGCCGAGCGAGATCATCGCCTCGATCGTGCTTTCCAGCACACCGGTCAGCGCCCCCTTCCAGCCGGCATGCGCCGCACCGATCACGCCTGCTTCCGCGTCGGCAAACAGGACAGGGCCGCAATCGGCCGACAGCACACCGATGACAAGGCCGGGCGTCGCGGTTACCAGCGCATCGGCTTGCGGCCGTGAACCGTCATAGCTTGCATCGACAATCAGGGCGTCGGGTGAATGAACCTGGTTGACCGTTGCCAGCTTTTGCGGCGCAGCGCCAAACCACCCGCTGACACGGGCGCGGTTCTCCTCAACACGGACGCGTTCGTCCCTCGATCCAAGCCCGACATTGAGGCCGCGATAGATGCCATCCGAGATGCCGCCTTGACGGGTGAAGTAGCCATGTCTGATCGCGCTTCCCGCTCTCGAGGCGAGAAGGGGGCTTTGCACAGGGGAGAGCAAGGCATCATCCTTCATCGGTTGTTTTGCCTTTTCGATATGCTGCAATGCGGTGGGTTTTCCGGGCGTGGCGGCTGCGTCAGCCCAGGTGATTTGGCCGGATGTTGGCCTCAAGGGTGGGTCTCTGTCAATCCACCGAAACGACAGCGGGCGTCGCCGGCGCGTCCTGGGTGCCGCTATTTCTGGAAGGGGACAAGCGCGACATTCGGGCTGCTGACGACCAGAACCTTGAACAATTCGCCCATTTTTCCTTCACCGGCGCCGGCCAGCCGTTCGGCGTCGGAGCGGATGTTTTCCTGGGTTTCGGCACTCTTGTCGCGGCCAAGGGCTGCGGCGCGTTCGGCAAGGCCAAGCGCGATCAGAAAGTCGCCCTGATAGGTCAGCCCATTGATCTGCAGATTTTCCGCTACGGCACGCCGGGCCAACTGCTCGAAATCGACATGACTGGTGATATCGGCCAGGCCCGGATGGGCAAGCGGCGGATCGAACTGGTGGTCGCGCACAGCCTGCAGGGTGTCGCCAAGGCCGGTTGCCATATGGCCGTAGTCGATGATGACAGCCGTTCCGCCATGGGTGCGGATGCGTTCGCTGAGCGCTGCCATCACCGCATCGCGGGCAGGGGCGACTTCGAACACTGTTCCGAGCGGAGCTGCCGGGGCAGATGCTGGAAGCAGGTCCGGATCGATGCCGGCGACACCAGCCGCAAATGCCAGTTCTCCGCCTGCATCAAGGCCGACAAGCCGCTCCCTGAACCCTTGCGCCGTCTTGACGAACTGGCGGATGGGGATGGCGTCGAACAGTTCATTGGCTGCCAGAAGCAGAAAACCGTCCGGCAGTGTGTCGAAGCTGTCATGCCACGAAATCTTGAACTTGTGGGCAACCAGCGTCTGCTGCTGCACCTTCTGCAGCCGCTCGCTGGTCTCGACCAGATGGACGCGGGCCGCCTCATAGAGGGCAGGCGATAGCTTGGCGACGACGCGTAGGATATCCGCCATCATCGTACCGCGGCCGGGGCCGATCTCGGCGATATTGACCGGAGACGGCTCGCCATGCCGCTGCCAGGCCTGAACCAGAAAAATGCCGAGCATCTCGCCGAACAGCTGGCTGATCTCCGGCGCGGTTATGAAGTCACCGGATTGGCCGAAAGGTTCGCGGGTCCTGTAGTAACCGTGTTCCGGGTCTGCCAGGCAAAGCGAAAAATAGTCGGTCACGCTGATCGGGCCGTTGGCCAGAATGATGGCCTTGATCTTGTCCGCAAGCGGCGTGGTCATGTCGGCCCCTTCACGCGGTCACGGCAGTGGCGCGCCGGGCTCGCAGGATGGCCCAGAGGCCGATCAACACCATCGGGACAGACAACAGCATGCCCATGGTCAACCAGCCACCGAGGAGATAACCGAGCTGCGCGTCCGGCTCGCGGAAGAATTCCACGAAGATGCGCGCCAAGCCATAGCCGGTGACGAAGATGCCGCAGACGAGGCCAGGCGTTTTCAGTCCATGGCGGTAATAGATCATCACGGCAAGAACGGTCAGTAACACAAGGCCCTCAAGCGCTGCCTCATATAACTGGCTCGGGTGACGGGCAAAGGGGCCGCCGGTCGGAAAGACGACGGCCCAAGGAGCGGAGGACAACCGGCCCCACAGTTCGGCATTGATGAAGTTGGCGATGCGGCCGAAGAAAAGCCCGATCGGCACGACGGCAGCGACGATGTCGAACAGGCTCCAGACGGCAATCTTGTTGCGCTTGGCAAACAGGATCATGGCAATCATCGTGCCGATCAGTCCGCCATGGAAGGACATGCCGCCGTTCCAGATTTCCAGAGCGCGGAGCGGGTTGGCAATGACGCTCTGCAGGTCGTAGAACAGGATGTAACCGATGCGTCCGCCGCCGACGATACCGGCCGCGACCCAGAGCAGGAAGTCATCGAGCTGCGTTTCGGTGATGGCGGGGGAGCCGTCACGCCAAAGTGCCGTGTTGCGCGCCAGCCTGCGGGCATATTGCCAGCCGATCAGGATGCCCGCCACGTAAGCCAGGCCGTACCAATGGATCTGCAAGGGACCAAGTGAAATCAGCACCGGATCGATTTCCGGAAAGGGCATGATCGAAAAGAGTGTCGCTATTGTTTCCAAGGTCTGCTTCATTTCCGCCGGTTGTTTTGCCGGAACATGGCCCTGCGGCAGGGCAGGGTCAAGGCAAGCTGCGTTCACGAAAGGCTGACATCACCGGTATTTTTCCTTGCATCAGCCCGCATGTGCTCCTACCTCCTCTTCAAGCCCTCAGAGTGGGCAATGGACGTTCAAGACGGGAGACCGAGACGATGAGCACAGGTGCAAACCGTATTCTGGATGATTTTGCCAAGTTGATGACCGACGCGGCGGGTGCGGCCCAGGGCGTGCGCAAGGAAATGGAAACGGTTTTTCGCGCCCAGGGCGAACGGCTGCTGAATTCCATGGATATCGTCAAGCGCGAAGAATTCGAGGCCGTCCGCGAAATGGCGCTGAAAGCGCGCGAGGAAAACGACGCGCTTCTCGCCCGTATCGCAGCGCTGGAAGCGCGCCTTTCGGACGGCGGCAAGTCATAAGAATCAACGCGGTGGCGCTCGCTGTGCCGCCGCGTTTGACCAGAGTGCGGGGCAGGTGTCCCGGGACGGTACAAAGGGGCTCTTTTACAGGGCTGCCCGCACGGCGTTTTTCATAAATCTTTCACCCTGTGGACACTGCCGAAAAACGCTTATGGCAGAGTCGTTTAAGAACGGGTGCTGAATCAATTTAAGAGAGCCTATCCACAACCACCGGCGCTATTTTTCACCCGGGGGGCTTTCATGCGGACTCCGGCATTATACACTGATTTTAAATGATGATTCGAAACGGATCACGCAAGCTCCGGGCAGGGTATGTCAGCCAGGATGGTCGTGTTTCCGGTAATCATAAATGTTTGTTTCTGGTGTTTGAGTTTGCAGTCCTCGTGTGTGAACACGATGTCGCATGTCTGCACCAGGACTTTTGGGGTGATGCATGAGCCTGATGGAACTGGAACTTGAGCGCCAATCGAACCCGGTCGATATGATCGAGTTCGTCGCTGCCAATAATGATTGGTCCTTCGAGCGCTCTGGCGAGGACGAAATCGCCATGACGGTGGAAGGCAAGTGGACCGATTACCACGTCTCCTTCTCCTGGATGGAAGAATTCGAGGCGCTGCATCTTGCCTGCGCCTTTGACATCAAGGTTCCCGAAAGCCGCGTCAACGAAGTGATCCGGCTGCTCTCCCATATCAACGGCCAGGTGCTGATGGGGCATTTCGACCTCTGGCGTCAGGAAGACGTGGTGATCTTCCGCCAGTCGCTGCTGCTGGCCGGCGGTGCCGAGCCGACCAACCAGCAGGTCGAGGTTCTGCTGTCCAGCGCGCTTGAGGCGTGCGAATCCTATTTCCAGGCCTTCCAGTTCGTGGTCTGGTCGGGTGTCGATGCGCAGAGCGCCGTCGAAGCCGTGATGTTCGAAACCGTCGGCGAGGCATGACGATGGCTGTGCATGCCTCGGGTCCAATCGTTCTCATCGGTGCAGGCAATATGGGCGGCGCAATGCTTGCCGGTTGGCTGAAGAGCGGCATCTCCGGTGCCGATCTGCTGGTGATCGATCCCGGTCCGCCGCCTGCCATGGCCAAGCTGATTGCCGACAACGGTGCGCGTCATGTCACAATGGCGCCAGCAGATCTCAAGGCTGGCGTTCTGTTCCTCGCGGTCAAGCCGCAGATGATGGGCACCGTGCTTCCGCCGTTGAAGAGCCTCGTTGGCCCTGAAACAGTTGTGGTTTCCGTTGCTGCCGGTACGACGTTGTCCTTTATGCAATCCCATCTCGGCGATGCTGCCATGGTACGTGCTATGCCGAATACGCCGGCCATGATCGGCCGGGGCGTAACCGGCGCCTTTGCCAATGGTGCAGTATCCAGCGCGCAGCGCGATCTCGTCCACAATTTGCTGAAAGTATCCGGCCCGGTCGAATGGGTCGAAACCGAAGCCGATATCGATGCGGTCACCGCCGTGTCTGGCAGCGGCCCGGCTTATGTCTTCTATCTCGTCGAGTGCATGGCGGAGGCTGGCCGCAAGGCCGGTCTTCAGGCGGACCTTGCCATGCGGCTTGCACGGGAAACCGTCGCGGGGGCTGGTGAACTTTTGCACCAGTCCCCCGACGACGCTTCGAAGCTTCGCCAGAACGTGACGTCTCCGGGCGGTACCACGGCGGCGGCGCTCAATATTCTCATGGCCGATGACGGCATGCAGCCTCTGTTCGACAAGGCGATTGCCGCAGCCCGCAAGCGGGCGGAAGAACTGGCCGGTTAATTCAGGACTTTTTTCCATGACAGAGACCATCACCTACGCCGATTTCGAGCGCGTCGATATTCGCACCGGCACGATCGTCGAGGCATCGCCCTTTCCGGAAGCGCGCAAGCCGGCGATCAAGATCGTCATCGATTTCGGCCCGGAGATCGGCTTCAAGAAGTCGTCGGCCCAGATCACAGCCCACTACACGCCGGAAAGCCTGATCGGCCGCCAGGTGCTCGGCGTCGTCAATTTTCCGCCGCGCCAGATCGGCCCGTTCCGCTCGGAAGTCCTGACATTGGGCTTTGAGGACGAAGCGGGCGCGATCGTGCTTGCTGCCACCGACAAGCCGGTGCCGAACGGCAAGCGTCTCCTATAGGGAATATAACGATGGACCAGAGCGCCGTTCGAGACTTCATCCGCGTCACCTGCCTGCGCGATGCGGCCATGGTCGCTGGAGACTGGTCGGCCTCACATGTCGTTTCATTACTCGACCCGGAGCTGGCCGAAGAGCACGTTCCGCGCATCTCCAATGCAGAGCACCATGTCGTGCGGCTGCGCGATCAGGAAAATGCGCTGGCCACCAGCCATTTTCCAGACGCCGTCACCGCGTTCTTCGATGTCGTTCTGCCTGCAATCGAAAAGCAGGATAGCCGCATCGTGCATTGCCACGCGGGCGTCAGCCGCTCGACTGCGTTTGCCTACGGCATCCTCGCCCACCGTTTCGGTTCTGGCCACGAGGACGAAGCTTTCGAAGCGCTCCTGTCGATCGTCAACAAACCCTGGCCGAACCGCCGCATCATCGAGATATTCGATGCGCACTGGCAACGGGAAGGGCGGCTTCTCGCCCCGCTCGACGTGATGCGGGCAAAGCACCCAAAACGCATCGACGCCTGGCACCGGTTCAACGAACGGCGCGGGATGATCGGCACCTATTCGCGTTGAGAATCTGCCCGCCGCAACTTGATCGACCACGGATTTGACAAGCCATACTCTGTCCATACAATAGTGCTATGGCGAGATTTCTTTGGAGCATCGATAAAAACCGAGCCCTGAAGGAGCATTCGGATCGGCATGTCTGTTTTGAAGATATTGTTGCCGCGATCGATGCCGGTGGTTTGCTGGATGACATAGAGCATCCGAATGCCGAAAAGTGTCCGAAGCAACGGATGCTCGTCGTGTTGTTCTTAGGGTATGTGTATGCGGTTCCCTATGTGCGGGATGCGGATGGTAACCTGTTCCTGAAAACCGCATTTCCAAGCCGACGGCTTAGACAGGTTTATTTGCCGGGAGAAGATGATGTCGAACAAGCCTGAAATCGGTGTTTATCTCGACGACGAAGAAGCGTCGCTGATCGAGGCACTTGAAAATAGCAGTTCGCCTCTCAAGAGCCAGCTGACGCCTGCTCGCCGCGCTGAATTGGAAGCAACCGCCCGGGTAACATTCAGCGAGGATCGGGAGAAGATTTCCCTGCGGGTCTCCAAGGCTGATCTTGCCCAGTTGAAGTCTCGCGCGCTGCAGGAAGGTATTCCGTACCAAACCCTGATCAATTCCATTATTCATAAATACGTTTCGGGTTGAACTGATCGGCACCAATTCGCGGTGATCAGGCCGGCACCCGGACCATCGCCCGCAATCCACCCATTGGACTATCTGCCAACGTCACATTGCCACCGTGGCTTCTGGCGATGTCCAGCGCGATCGCAAGGCCAAGCCCTGTTCCCGAACTGTCGAGATTGCGGGCCTCGTCGAGCCGGAAGAACGGCTTGAAGACGTCTTCGCGGGAGCGTTCGGGGATGCCGGGGCCATCGTCATCGATGGTGATCGTCAGCCATTTGTTGCTGTGCTTGGCGTCGATATGCACGGTGTTGGCGTAGCGATAGGCGTTTGATGCCAGATTGGCGACCAGCCGGGTGAAGGCGTTCGGACGGACGCGGATGTTATCGTCACCCTCGACCGAAGTCGTGACCGTCTTTTCATGCAGTTCGCCCTCGAGCGTCAGCCGGTTCATCAGGTCGCTGAGCTTCAGTTGACCGACATCCTCCTCCGCCTCGCCGCGGGCGAAGGCGAGATAGCCTTCCAGCATGCTCTGCATGTCCTCGACGTCCTGGTTGAGGTTGTCGAGATCGGCGCTGTCGCCGGCCAGGGCCAGCTGCAGCTTGAAACGGGTGAGGATGGTTCTGAGATCATGGCTGACGCCGGTCAGCATGGCCGTGCGTTGCTCGATCTGGCGCTCGATACGTTCGCGCATCTGGATGAAGGCAAGACCGGCGCGACGGATTTCCTCGGCGCCGCGTGGGGAGAAGTCGTCGATCTTCTGGCCCTTGCCAAAACTCTCGGCCGCCTTGGCCAGCGCCAGGATCGGCCGGATCTGTCCGCGCAGGAACAGGATGGCGATGGTCAGGAGCACCAGCGAGGCACCGACCATCCAGACGATGAAGATATGGGTGTTGGAAGCGTAGGCCTGGCTGCGGCGCGCATAGACACGCAGGATGCGCTGGTCGTCGAGCTTGATGCGGACTTCGACGAGATCGGAATTGCCGACCGTGTCGATCCAGAACGGTTTGCGGATCTGCTCGGAAATCTCCTCGCTGAGAATCTGGTCGAGGATTTCGAAAAAGGGTTTTGGCCGTGGCGCCGGCAGTTCGCCGTCGGGTTCGATCGAGATGCGCAGGTTGAGCCGGTCACGGGCGATCTGGACGACGTCGGGATAATCGCTGGCGGGCATTTTATCGATCAGGTCGATAACGGCGGCGATATCGCCGGTAACGGCAGCCGACAGCCTTTGGGTCACCAGCTGCCAATGCCGCTCCATGAAGACAAAGGCGACGACCGATTGCAGCAGCACCATTGGAATGATGACGATCAGCAACGACCGGGCATACAGCCCCATCGGCAACCGCCGCCGCAGCCAGCGGGCGGTGCGCTTCCACGTCGTGTCGCCGGTTGGCGTGCGGGTGCGCCGCAGGATGTCAAAGCTTGCCATGGATACCCAGCCGCGTGATCATCGGTTAGTCCACGCTCAGCCGGTAGCCGATGCCGCGAACTGTCTGCAGCCAGACGGGATTGGACGGGTCATCCTCGATCTTGCGGCGCAGGCGGTTGATCTGCACGTCGATGGTGCGCTCGCCGACTTCCGCCTCGTCGCTCACCAGTTCATGGCGCGGAATGGTTTCGCCGGCGCGCTGGGAAAACAGCATCATGATCTCCTGCTCGCGGTCGGTCAGCCGGATATGATCGGCGCCGCGCCGCAACTCCTTGCGCACCACCGAGAAGGTGAAGGGGCCGAAGATGACCTGTTCCACCTTGGGCGCCTTGGCCGGTGCATTGCGCCGCAGGATATTGTTGATGCGCAATACCAGTTCGCGCGGGTCGAAGGGTTTTGGCAGGTAATCGTCGGCGCCAGCCTCCAGACCCTCGATGCGGGCATTGGATTCGGCGAGTGCCGTCAGCATGATCACCGGCACGGTCTTGATCTTGCGCAGGCTCTGGGTGAGCGAAATGCCGGTCTCGCCGGGCATCATCACGTCGACGATCAGAAGATCATAATCGATGCCTTCGAGCTTGCGGCGCGCCTGATCTGCATCGGCAGCCGTGGTGACGCGAAATCCCTTTTCCATCAGATACCGGTTGAGAAGATCACGGATCCGGCGGTCGTCATCCACGACCAGCAGATGGGCGGCATCGTCGTCGATCCTGATCGTCTTTGTCATCTATCGTAGGCCCCGTCTTCTCGGATAGGCCGGCTGTGTCTGCCGGGTGTCAATTGTCGCCGGCATTTTTCATGCCGGCCAGGAAGCGTTTGACCAGTTCACGTGCGCCGGGACCGGTTTTTTCCATCGCCTCGGCGATGCGCCGCGATTGTGGCTCGGCCAAGGCTCTTGCGAGCGTCTTGCCTTCCTTCGTTGTATAGAGCTTGCGCTGCCTGCGATCCTCCGGCCCGGCAACTTGATGAATATACCCTGAATCGATGAGCTGTTTCAAAACACGCGCCAGGCTCTGCTTGGTGATCCGCAACGTCTCAAGCAGATCGGCGACGGTCATGCCCGGTTCGCGATCGACAAAGTGTAGGACCCGGTGATGCGCGCGCCCGAAACCGCGCTTTTCCAGAATCACATCGGGGTCGGAGGTGAAATCCCGATAGGCAAAGAAGAGCAGCTCGATAATCTCAAAATCGACCGCTTCTGCAGCGTCTGACCCGGCCAGGGAGGTTTGCCCATCGGTTTTCTGGTTCGGCTGTCCTGCCACGCAGTCGTTTCCTTTCAATTCCAGTGCACTTCACGAAACATTTGAAAAAATATGTCAGCTATATTGACATATTTTTTCGTCATTGGTAAGCCTTGATCGCAGAAGGGCGAACTCCCGGCGCTTGCTTCCTCTCTGAAGATAGGCCGCGCCGCGCCGATCGCCAATCCAAATTCATCATAACGGATTTCCCTGGCTCGCGTTTGCCGATAAATTGAATCAGGGAAGACAATCAACACAAAGAATGGCGCGTGGACGCCAAGGGATGAGACGATGGCAACAGTTCCTTTTGATCAGTTGGACGGGCAGATCTGGTTCAACGGCGAATTCGTCGATTGGAAGGATGCCAGGATCCATGTGCTGACACACGGGCTTCATTATGCCAGCGCCGTCTTTGAAGGCGAGCGCGCCTATGGTGGCCGGATCTTCAAGCTTACCGAACACAACAGGCGCCTGCACAAGTCGGCTGAAATTCTCGGCTTCACGATCCCTTATTCGGTTGAAGAGCTTGATGCGGCGACGGTCGAACTTTTGAAGCGCCAGGGTTTTTCTGAAGCCTATGTCCGCCCGATCGCCTGGCGCGGGTCGGAAATGATGGGCGTTTCGGCCCAGAGCAACCGCATCAATGTCGCCATCGCCATATGGCAGTGGGGCAGCTATTTCAATCCGGCCGAAAAGCTGAAGGGCATCCGTCTCGACATCGCTGAATACCGCCGTCCGGATCCGAAGACCGCCCCTTGCGCCTCCAAGGCCGCCGGTCTCTACATGATCTGCACGATTTCCAAGCATGCGGCCGAAGCCAAGGGCTATGCCGATGCGATGATGCTGGATTATCGCGGCCAGGTGGCGGAAGCGACCGGTGCCAACATCTTCTTCGTCAGGGACGGCGTCGTCCATACGCCAGTGCCGGACTGCTTCCTCAACGGTATTACCCGCCAGACGGTCATCGAGCTTGCCAAGCGCCGCGGTTACCAGGTGATTGAACGGGTGATCATGCCGGAAGAGCTGGCCGATTTTTCGGAATGCTTCCTCACCGGTTCTGCGGCCGAGGTCACGCCGGTCTCTGAGATCGGCCCCTACACGTTCAAGCCGGCGACGATTTCCGAAACGCTGATGAACGACTACGTCAAGGAAGTCTATCCGGTCGCTGCCGCTGCAGAATAATCGGCGTGTTCGAAGCGCATAAAGAAAAGGCGGCCGATGAGCCGCCTTTTTTGTTGAGATTTGATGCGTTGATGCGACCGGACATGGATCGCGATCCGCGTTTCAGGCTTGGCTTTTGCCCATGACCAGGCCGGCAAGCCCGGTCAGGACGCCCCCGCCGACAAGCCCGCCGATGGCCTGGGTGATCAGCCCGGCGGCTGCGGCTTCGCCGCCCAGCATCTGTACGAGAAATCCGCCACCGAGGCCGCCGATCGCACCGACGATCGTCCGTACAACGACGCTGAGCGCCTGTTGCTTGAGAACTGCGCCCGCCGCGTTTCCACCCGCTGCGCCGGCAATCAATTGCGTAATGATAGGCAGTAATGCTTCCATTGCTCGCTGCTCCCGTGTCCGCCATCGGCGTCCGGCCCCCCGGACTCACCTGGCACGCCGTCGATCCGGCGTATGCAGGTTGAGGCGAAAATCCGCACGAGTCAATTTCGCAACTGCGAAAGGAGCGTCTGGCTGAAAATCGCCTTCAGGTGGAGAGAAAACCCGTCCTGTTCATGCGGTTGTCATGGGAGTGCAATAGCAAAAGGCGATGCGTCTTTCGCCCTGCCATTGACGACAGAATTGCCGCTAGCCGGTCTGCCTAACAATCGTTCTCAGTGAAGTGCGGACGGCTCTGTTGTTTGCGTCTTTATCCGTTCGGATGTTCCCATTGGAACTGCGCCTAACTTCAAATTTCAAAATACTGAAATCGCAACGCTTTACCGGAACTTTTGGACCAGTCCAGTGTTTAGACGCCAACAAGAGAGGGCATGAACATGCAACCAAACATTTCCGAGCAACCCGCCGCACACCAGCTGCGCCCGGTCGTCATCACCGTTATTGCCGCCAAACTTGCGGTTTTCGCGCTGTTGATGACGACGATCAATTTCCAGGCGCCGCTGCCAGCAGCCGTTGAACTCGCGGACATGCGCTAGGGACATTGCCCCAAGTCTTCGGCGATCAGAGCACTTCGCCGTCGCCCTGTGTTTCAATTGCTGTGTTTGCCGTTTTCATTGCGGCGCGTCCGCCTTATATGCTGCTCAGCGATCCACACAGCGAGGCATAGCGGCATGTTACAGGCAGGCATTATCCCGGTTACCCATTTCCAGCAGAATTGCACGGTTTTGTTCGATACCGAAACCAAGGAAGGCGTCGTCGTCGATCCGGGCGGCGATGTCGATCTCATCCTGCAGACCATCAAGGAAAACGGCATTACGGTGAAGGCGATCTGGCTGACACACGGTCATATCGATCATGCCGGCGGCGCCAAGGAACTGAAAGAAGCCCTGAACCTCGATATTATCGGTCCGCACAAGGACGACCTGCCGCTGCTCGAAAAGCTCGAGACCCAGGCTGAGAAATTCGGGCTGGCGATGAAGGTCGAAAATGTGCTGCCCGACCGGTGGCTGGAGGATGGTGATACCGTCTCCTTCGGCGGGCATGTCTTCGAGGTCCTGCATTGCCCCGGCCATGCGCCCGGTCATGTCGTCTATTACAACCGCGAACAGGGTTTTGCCCATGTCGGCGATGTGCTGTTTCGTGGCTCCATCGGCCGCACCGATCTGCCGGGCGGCAATCACCAGCAACTGCTCGATTCGATCCGGGACAAGATCCTGCCGCTTGGCGACACTGTCGGCTTCATCTGCGGTCACGGTCCGGGCGGTCAGATCGGTGAGGAGCGCCGTACCAACCCTTATCTGCGCGGTCTCTAACGGCCAACGTCGCCCCTGTGCCGCACGCCGGCACAATAAAAAAGGCACGTGCCGAACAGCACGTGCCTTTTGCAATAACGTATGAGTGCGGCTTAGCTGGCCTGGCAGAAATAGTCGCGGCCGTCATAGCCGCGGAACGTGCCCGACTGGGAATCGAACGAGCGGTAACGCTGCGAGCAATACCGGTACCAGCCGGGTGTCCAGGGCTCCAGTCCACCGTAGTTTTGAACAACGACGGGACGAGGGCGGCGATAGACCGGGCGAGGCTCGTAATATTCGGGTTCCGGATCGATGTAGACGCGCTCCTGGTAACGCGGCTGGCTGGCAATCGCGCCGCCGATGATGACGCCCGTGGCAAGACCGAGTGCGCCGAGCGCGACGGCGTCGCCATTGTTGTGGCGGCGATAGTCCCTGTCATAGCCCCCATGACGATAGCCACGGCGGCCCCAGTCTTCAGCCTGCGCGGACGATACTGTCGGGATGACCGTCGCTGCGGTGGCGAGGGCAAGAACGGCAGCTTTGATAACCTTGTTCATTGATTCGATCCTGTTTTCGGCCGGACAATTCAGTCCTTGATGATGAAGCCAGATTAATATGGCGAAACTGAACGCAGGCTGAATAAAAAAACCCGGCAACGAGGCCGGGCTTCATCGTGAATAGACTGCAGAAAAAGCGGTTTTTAGCTCGAAACCTGCAGGTTGACTGCCTTTGGGCCTTTGCCACGGCGGTCCGGTTCGGTGTCGAAGCTGACCTTCTGATTCTCCGATAGCCCGTTCAGGCCCGAAGCCTGGACTGCTGAGATATGTACAAAGATGTCAGCGCCACCATTGTCCGGCTTGATGAAACCAAAGCCCTTGTCGGTGTTGAAGAATTTAACAATGCCAGTCTCGGCCATGCGTCAGGTCCTTTTTCCTCTGCCCGGATGCTGCGGGCAGCATTACAATGTTTTGCCCAAAGGGCGTGCGGCAGGCAGTTCTCGACTGTGAGGAAAGGGTCCTGTAATTGCAGCCAGCCATCGACGGAATTTCCGTCTTTGTCCGCCCGCCCGGAACATTGTGCGTGTCCGGCGCGCGTGAATATAAAGGTCTTCCCGTGTTCGCAAATTGCCCGAACACAGTAAGCTTGCTGTGTTTATTTTAAATTGGCAAGCAAAAGTTTTTTCAAACAAGTGTTCCGTTTTGGTGTGTTTAAAAAACGATCAACTGCAAAAAAATGCGGTTCTGCTGCTGATATACTGCAAGCAATTGAAAATATTGCCATTTGTCTGCGGATGCGTATTTTTTCAGCCGTTTGCGACGGAGAGGGGCGCAGAGGGCCAAGGTAACGCGCGCCGCTGCCATTGCGGATTTCAAATATTAGCCGTTTGATAAAATTTGGTACGTGCCTGCATCCTTTGCAATACGGCCCATGTCGGGAAAGCTCCGCAGTTCCTACGCGCGAGGGATCAGGCACCAGCGGCGATGTGCTTGGGTTTTGTCAATTCGGGCACGATTTCGGCAATCAGCATGGCGGCAAAGATCGTCGCGCAGCCGATATAGCCGATGATGGTGATGGTTTCTCCGAGCAGCACAACGCCGAGCAGGGCTGCAAACAATGCTTCGCTCGACAGGAAGATTGCTGCCTGCGGTGCTGTGGTGTAGCGCTGGCCGACCACCTGGCAGATGAAGCCGATACCGCTGGAAAAGAAGCCGGCATAGAGGATCTCGGGCAGGGCGTTGGTGATGGCGGTCATGTCGAGCGGTTCGAACATCGCCCCCGCCAGGCAGCCGAGAACGGCACAGACGGCAAACTGTACCACGCAAAGCAGCATCGGCCTGCCGGTATTGCCGACGAAAATACCGACCAGCATGACCTGAAGTGCCCAGAAGACGGCGCAGATGATTGTGAGGAAATCGCCGTTGTTGAGGCCAGACAGCGTGCCGCCGCTGAGAAGGAAAATGCCGAGCAGGGCCAATCCAGCGGCAGGCCAGATGACCCAGTGCGGCTTGCGGCGCAGGATGATCACGGTCAGGACCGGCACGAACACGACGTAGAGGCCGGTCAGAAAACCGGAATTGGTGACGCTGGTCGTCAGGAGACCAAGCTGCTGGGTCATCGCGCCGGCAAACAGTGCCAGCCCGATCCAGAGGAAATTACGGATGCTGGATTTCGGCATCGGTTGCTTGGCCTTGCTGTGCTCCCACAAAGCCAGGGGGGCAGCGACCGCAGTTGCAATGGCAAATCGAAGGCCGATGAACCACATCGGACCAATCGAATCCATCGCCGTCGATTGCGCGACGAAACCGGCCCCCCAGATGGCGCCGGATAGAAGCAGGAAGAGATTGGCCTGAATGCGCGTCACGATGCTGGTCCTGATGTCTTGGCACGAGGGCCACGCATCGGAACGATTTCAGGGCGGCAGTGCGGTGGATCCTATGTGCACCTGAGCTAACATCTGCATCAGTTTTCGGCAAGCATCGGCTCGCCGCGAAAATGATCCGTCATCAGGTCCGATTGCCGGGTGCGGAAACCCGCAGCAGCGCACCGTCGTCTCCATCGGTGAGCATCAGGATCGCTCCGTCGGGCGCAACCTTGACGTCGCGGATACGCCCGAACTCACCCTCGAACAACCGCTCTTCGGCAACAACAGCGCCGCTGTCATCGCGCTGCAGCCGCGCCAGCAGCTCGGATTTCAGTGCCGTGACCAAAAGGTTTCCGGTCCATTGTGGAAACATCGCGCCGCGATAGACGTCGATGGCGCCGGGGGCAATGGATGGATCCCAATAGTGCAGGGGCTGCTCGTAGCCGTCGGCGGCCTGTCCGACGCCGATTTTGACGCCGGAGTAATCCTTGCCGAAGGTGATGACGGGCCAGCCATAGTTTTTGCCCGGCTTCGGTATGTTGATTTCGTCGCCGCCGCGCGCGCCGTGTTCGACGGTCAAGAGCTGGCCATTGTCCGGATCGATGGTGATGCCCTGCGGGTTGCGGTGGCCTTTCGACCAGAGCTCTGCAAGGCCGGCCTTGCCATCCATGTAGGGGTTAACGGCCGGGATACTGCCGTCCGCCTTGATGTGCAAAATGGCGCCCGCGTGGTCGCGCATGTCCTGAGCCCGGTCCCGTTCGCCGCGATCGCCGATGCCGAAGAACAGGCTGCCATCGGCGGCAACCACGATCCGCGATCCGAAATGCTGGCCCTTGCCGGTGAACTTGTTCATCCGGAACAGTTCCTGCACCTGCGTCAGGCTTTTCCCGTCCTCGGAAAGAACCGCGCGGACGATGGCCGTTCCATAGCCACCGTCATCTGCGGTGGACATGGAGAGGAACAGCGTGCGGTTATCAGCAAAGGCCGGATCGAGGGCGACATCGAGAAGCCCGCCCTGTCCCTGCCGCGCCACTTTCGGCACACCACTGATCGGCGCGGATGCCTTGCCGCCGCGGATGATGCGAAGCGTGCCGCCAAGCTCGGTGACGATAGAGGCGCCATCCGGGAGAACCTCGACGGACCACGGATTGTCTAGACCGGAAGCGATGGTGTCGACCTGTACGGCGGTCTTTTCTGTGGTGAACTGCTTTGGATCATCCGCCAGGGCAGGGGCTGCCATAAGAACCGATACAAGTCCGGCGGGTTTCAACAGGTTTGCAAGCGTCATGGTCATCTCATTCTCTCAGGGACACCCGTTGAAACTGGGTTCTGGGAAGAAGCGATCAAGGCCGAGGGCGCGGTTTTGTGATCAAAAGGATTTGACCGGAAGTTTACCCGGTTCACCTTGCGCGGCGAGCGTCGATGGGCCTGCATCCTCAACAAGTTCGGCATTGACGATATAGCGCAGGGGACCTTGCTCGATGGCATCGAATGGCCAGCAGGTGGCCAGCACCAGATTGCGGCCCGGCGCATTGGCATTGATGCCGCTCTCGTCCCAACGGGCGATGCGGCTCGTGCCGGCGCGGAAGGTCAGATTGGTTCCGTCCTTGCGGGTGATGACCAGGAGATCGCCCTGCTTGACGTCTTTTAGCCAGCGGAAATGCGTGTCGCGGTGGGCAGCAATCACCGACGTGCCAAGTTCACCCGGTACCGGCGTGTTCGACAGGCGTGCCGGACCGAAGGCCAGAGCCTCGCCGCTGGCGCCCGCAAGCACGACTGCCGTTTTGCCAATCCGCAGTGCGGTGATTTCCGCCTCGGTGGAGAAATCCGCCCAGGGCCAGGGCTTGGCATTGGTTTCACCCTGGAGCTGGGCTTCGAAACTGCGCTTCAGCAGAACCTGGGAAAACTCCGCCTTGGCCTTCATGTAAAAGCCCTTGCCGACCAGCATTACGCCTGCCAGTGCGATCAGAAGGATACCGGCCAAGACCACCGTCTCCAGTGCATTGAGGCGCGCCAGAAAGCCGGCGCGCCCTTCCTTGATTGGCTCCTGTTTGTCCGATCCGGGCTTGTCGTGCTCCAGGATCGCATCGTTGCCGGGCTTATCGGACACGGTCGCGCGCCTCCAGAACCAGGCCGCGCAGCTGCCAGCGCCACAGGCTGAAGGTCGTCGCCGCCATCAGAGCGAACGCAAGCAGCAGGAGGCCGATCAGGATATTGCGGTCGGCAAGCGTTGCCGTCTGCGGCAGGTCCACCTGTTTGCCGGCGTCGGCGATGACGCTGGCAGCGCGCGCCGTCGGGGCGGCCGCCATCCGGTCGGCGATCAGCGATGCCTGCTGCTCGCTCCGTTCCAGTGATGCCTTGCGCTGGCCTTCCGGGATAGCCTGCTGCGGGTTTTCGCCAAACATCTTCTCGAAATCCCAGCCCTCGGGCAGATTGAGCGGCATGTCGGTGCTGACGACAGGCTCACCGGCCGGACGGGACGGCGTGACATCGACAGCCACCAGGCTGGTGACGCGGGAGACGAGATGATTGGCCAGCGCCACCGTCTCGATCTGCTTGTCGAGGGCGGCGGCATCGTTCACCGCATAGGCATTGGCTTCCAGATCGTCGATCTTGCGCCGGGCCCAGAGCTTGGCGATGCCTTTGCCTTCAGACGCCTTGGCCACGTCCATTTCGATGCGCCAGGGCTGGTTGCCGGTCTTGCCGATGATCTGCAGCTTGCCTGCTGCCGAGGCGCCATCAAGCGCTGCAGTCAGTACCACCGGTTCGCCGCGATAGAGGTCGGGCATCGGGTTGGGGGTGATATCCTGCGCATTGGCACCATCGAAGCTGACGGCAATGTCGGTCATCACAGGATTTTCGAGCTTGGTGAACAGTTCACCCATGCGCGCTGCAACCTGATCTTCCGATCCGATCAGCGTGAACGTGCCACGGCCGATTTCGGCGGCCTTGGTCATGAAGTGGGTGTTCGGCGCCGAGCCGATACCGATGGTGAAGACGCGGGCTTCGCCACGGTTCTTGGAAATCTCCTCAAACAATTGCGCCTCGTTACCGATCGCGCCATCGGTAAGAAACACCACCTGCCGCAGGGCGCCGGGTTCGACCGGACCCTGGGTGCGAAGTGCGGCTTCCAGCGCCGGCAGCATTTCGGTGCCGCCATCGGCAGTCAGGCCGCGAACGAAGGCGATGGCATTTTCACGGTTGTCCGGTGTTGCCGGGACGAGCGAGGGGAAATGCACGTCCATCGTGTCGTCGAAGCGAACGACGTTGAATTTGTCTTCGGCCTTCAGCTTCGAGATCGCCAACGCCAGGCTGTCGCGTGCCTGCTCGATCGATGGCCCAGCCATCGAGCCGGAATTGTCGATGACGAAGACGACTTCACGTTTTGCTGGTGTTTCCGTAGCCGCAGATGCGGCAGGGGGCGTGACGAAGCCGAGCAGATAGGTCTTGCCGTTCTGCGTTTCGCGAAACAGGCCTGCATTCGGCGTCTTGCCGGCGATGGCATTCCAGCTCAGCTCAAAATCCTTGTCGGCCGGTACGCTGCCACCCTTCAGCGAAATCCTGCGGGCCATGTCGTCGACCGTCTGCATGTCGGTCTGATGGAACGGCGCGGTGACAGTGCCGAGCGGGAAGCCGGCATTGAGATTGACGGTCAGCGTTACCGGATTGATCTTCGCATTTTCAGTGGGATCAAGCACGGGGGCTGCGATCTTATCACGGTCCGGAACCGGATCATTGACGGCATAGCCGGTTTTGACGTCGAGATCGACCGTCTGGACGATCGGATCGGGATTGTAGCGCGGGGCCACCACCATCGGGAACCGCAGCGAGAATTCGCCACCCGACTGGTGGACACTGCTCTGGTACTCGATCTGCACGACGATGGTTTCGCCGGGGCCGATATTGGCCACCTGGTTGGTGAAGATGTTGGGGCGCTGCTGCTCGAGAAGGGCGGTCTTCTTGCCTTCCGCCTTGGCTTCCTCGTAGACCCTGCGGGCCTCTTCGCGGGCCTTGATCTCACCCTCGATGAAGCGGTCGCCGATCTGCATTTTCAGCGTGTCGACGGCGGAGTTTTCCGGCAACGGAAAGACATAGGTGCCCTCGACCCAGCCCTTGCTGGGGTTTTGGAAACGCTGGGTGACGCGGGTGCGGATGATCGGGCCGTTGACGTCGATCACAACATCGGTCGCAAGTCTCGGTGCCTCGACGAACGAGCCGGGCTCCTTGGACGGGAAGAGCAGGGCACCGGCACCCATGTCGTTGGGGCGCACATAGCCGGCAAACCGCTGCGGCTTGCTGTCATTGGTCTCGGCCATCGCATGCGAGAAAAAACCCATGACGAACAGCAAAGAGAGTGTCAGGGCGACCAGCGCCGTCAGGATCAGATACTCGATTTGCCGGCCGGTGATGCGGCGCGGCGGCTTGGCCGTATTCTCGGTGTTCAGAAGCATTGCAGGCCCCCTCGGCGCACATGGATTCGTATGCCTTCAGAAAAGGCTTCGAAATCGGCTGTACAAGGACGGAATTGCGGCAGGCCATGGCATTTGTTGTGACCAAATCAAGGCGTTGCGGAAATCGGTCAAAGCGTTTGTTTTTCATGAATAAATCTCGGTGGAGAAACGTTCTTGATTCTCATGCCCGCACTGCCGCCGAGGTCAGGCATTTCTTCTTGGCAGGGTTGAAAAAGCAGAGTCGTTTCAGTCGTCTGCGCGGCCATGCCGACAAACTGATTCATCCAAACCTGTGATGTCATTGATGAAACATTGTCATGGTTACGCATTTTGCCGGGTTTCTCGGTTCTTTGCGCTTGAAACCGGGGCGGTCTTTCGACATACACCTAACCGCTATGGAGCCTGGCAGAGCCGCTCCATTGGCCGCATGCTGTTTCAACCTGATCAGGACAAACATATCATGGCCTTTCTTGCCGACGCCCTTTCCCGTGTAAAGCCATCCGCCACCATCGCCGTTTCCCAGAAAGCCCGGGAACTGAAAGCCAAGGGCCGCGATGTCATCGGGCTTGGCGCCGGAGAGCCGGATTTCGATACGCCGGACAATATCAAGAAGGCCGCCATCGACGCCATCAACCGCGGCGAGACGAAGTACACGCCGGTTTCGGGCATCCCGGAACTGCGCGAAGCGATTTCGAAGAAGTTCAAGCGCGAAAACAATCTCGATTACACCGCCGCCCAGACGATCGTCGGCACCGGTGGAAAGCAGATTCTTTTCAACGCCTTCATGGCAACGATGAATCCGGGCGATGAAGTCGTGATCCCGGCCCCTTACTGGGTGTCCTACCCCGAAATGGTGTCGATCTGCGGCGGTACGCCGGTGTTCGTCGAAGCGACCCAGGCCAACAATTTCAAGTTGACGGCCGAAGACCTCGACAAGGCGATCACGGACAAGACGAAGTGGTTCATCTTCAACTCGCCGTCCAACCCGTCGGGCGCCGCCTATAGCCATGCCGAACTCAAGGCGCTGACCGATGTGCTTTTGAAGCACCCGCATGTCTGGGTCCTGACCGACGACATGTACGAGCACCTGACCTATGGCGATTTCAAGTTTGCAACGCCGGTGGAAGTCGAGCCGAAACTCTATGACCGTACGCTGACCATGAACGGCGTCTCCAAGGCCTATGCCATGACTGGCTGGCGTATCGGCTACGCGGCCGGCCCGCTGGCACTGATCAAGGCGATGGACATGATCCAGGGGCAGCAGACGTCTGGCGCCTGCTCGATCGCCCAGTGGGCGGCCGTCGAGGCACTGAACGGAACGCAGGATTTCATTCCGGAAAACAAGAAGATCTTCGAAGGCCGCCGCGATCTGGTCGTCTCGATGCTCAACCAGGCCAAGGGCATCGATTGCCCGTCGCCGGAAGGTGCGTTCTACGTCTATCCGTCCTGCAAGGGCCTGATCGGCAAGACATCGCCGAATGGCAAGCTGATCGAGACCGACGAAGACTTCGTCTCCGAATTGCTGGAATGCGAAGGCGTTGCCGTCGTCCACGGTTCGGCCTTCGGCCTCGGCCCGAACTTCCGCATCTCCTATGCGACCTCTGAAGAGCTGCTCGAAGAAGCCTGCAAGCGCATCCAGCGCTTCTGCGGCGCCTGCAAGTAAAGGACGCCGTTCATTCACTCCAATGACGATCCCGCCGGAGACGGCGGGATTTTCCGTTGAGGCTGCGTGCATTCTTGGCTTGGCCCGTCTCGCGCCCCAACTCTCCCTCATTACCGCCCTTGTGGCGGTAATCCAGTTGCGCCGCGTCTGCGGCGCGCAAGATTCTTTTCACGCGACGGTCGTCGCGTCGCTGGATTACCGGGGCAAGCCCGGTAATGAGGGGAGGATAGGACGCGCCACCCCTGATATCAGGTGTCGCCGGGAAGTTGCACATCCCTTTGCCAAGCTACAACCCGTGCAGATAGTGCGAAATATCCGCCCACTCCGGGTTCATGGCTTCAATCAGGTTGAGCTTCCATCTCCGGGGATATTTCTTGATGCTTTTTTCGCGCTGGATCGCGTCAATCA
Organism: Hyphomicrobiales bacterium; assembly: GCA_900473045.1. GTDB lineage: Bacteria > Pseudomonadota > Alphaproteobacteria > Rhizobiales > Rhizobiaceae > Pararhizobium. The sequence continues at coordinate 103,463 of UCKS01000028.1, read as the reverse complement.
AAAGATCATGTTCCTCAAACCAAACCAGTGTTTTCACGCCATACCGGGATGTAAATCCGGGCGTCAGGTTGTTCTGATGTTCGAAAAGCCGGCCGGGCAGGTCCCGGGTGACGCCGGTATAAATCGTTCCGTTGCGCTTGGATGCGAGAATATAGACGTAACCCTTCATGCGTGCATCATGACTGGCTATAGCAATTTTTCAAGATGCCCCCAAACTCCCCTCATTACCGCCCTTGTGGCGGTAATCCAGAAGCACCGCGTCTGCGGTGCTGAAAGACCTCTTTCACGCGACGGATATCGCGTGGCTGGATTACCGGGACAGGCCCGGTAATGAGGGGAGATGGGGCCTCCTGGTTTTAAACCACCAGGCCGCGGAGAGGCTGCGGATCTTCGCGAGAGGCCGAGTGTCCATTTCCCACCGTCATCACCTCAAGTGGCAATATCTAGCCACCGGCCGGAAAATCGGGAGTTCGAACAGACCGGACGGCTTCCGCTGTCCCCCAAATCCCGGTACACAACGGCCTATCGAGGAGCCCCATCATGACCATTGCGCCGCATCACAGGATCTATACCTGTTTCTTCCTGTTTGCCGTGTCGCTCGGCGCGTTGCTGGCCCGCATGCCGGATCTGCAGGTGGCGCTTGGCGTCAACAAATCCGAACTCGGACTGACCCTCATCGGCATGGCGGTCGGGGCGCTGATCTCGCTGACATTCTCCTCGCCGCTGATCGCCCATCTGGGCGCACGGACGACGGCCTTCATCACCATTCTCGGCACGGCCGCCTCGTTTGCGATCGTTCCCTGGGTTGGTGCCGCGCCACTGGTGTTCTGCGTACTCTTTGTCGCCGGCCTGCTTGCCGGCGCGCTCGAAATCAATCTCAATGTCGAAATCGACCGGCTGGAGGCGCGGCTCGGGCGTGGCATCATGAACCGCGCCCATGGTTTCTGGAGCCTCGGTTTCTTCGTCACCGCACTGATTGCGTCTGGCGTTCGGCAGGGCGAAATCTCCATGCAGCTTCATCTGGTGGTAACGTTCGTTGTGGTGCTGGTCGTCGGCATCTTTGCCATCTCGGGTATCCGCAATGCACCGGCCCGCGCCGTTTCGCATGAGGCCAAGGCGCCGCTGTTTGCCGTGCCGACCCTTGGTCTCCTGCCACTCTGCATCATCGGCATTGCCGCCTTCCTCGTCGAAGGTGCGGGGATCGATTGGTCGGCGATCTATATGCGCGACGTCTTTGCCGTCGAGCCGTTCATCGGCGGTCTTGGCCTGACGCTGTTTACCTTCTTCATGGCGATGGCCCGGCTGTTCATCGACCCGGTCGTCGACCGGTTCGGTGCCCGCAACGTCGCCTCGGTGCTGCTTGTCCTGTCGGCCATCGGTCTTACCGCCGTCTGGCTGGCTCCACATGCCTATATCGCGCTGTTCGGTTTCGCCCTGATGGGCGGCGGCTGCAGTGCGGTCTATCCGCTGGCAGTCTCGGCCGCCGCCCAGCGCACCGACAGGGCAGCACAGGTGAATGTCGCAGCCCTCGGCCAGGTAACGTTCATCGTCTTCTTCCTGGCGCCACCGCTGCTCGGCTTCATCGCCGAACATGCCGGCATCCGCACGTCCTATCTCGTCTGCCTGCCGCTGATCATCTATGCGTTGTTTTCGGTCAAGGCTCTGGCGCCACGGCGGGGATCGCAGGGGCTGGTGCAGGCCCCAGCCGGCGGCGTGCCGTCCGATCACCTGCCGATGTAGGCCAACAATCCCTCCACCAGCGCATCGAAGGTGGCGCGGCAACGCGGCGTGGTTTTGAGGTTTTCGTGCATGACGACGAAGGTTTCGAGCGGCAGCGCGAACTCTTTTTCGAACAGCCTGACGATCTCCGGATCGCGTCTGGCCAGCTCCACCTGGCAGACGCCGATGCCGAAGCCGGCGCGGATGGCTGCCAGCTGCGCCAGATTGCTATCTGCCCGGAGGGAAGGGCGCATCAGCTCAATCAGCGGTACGCGCTTGCGGATGGCCCGGACAAATGCGCTTTCGCGGTCAAAGCCGATGGTCCGATGATCAAGCAGGTCTTCCAGCTTGTCCGGAGCACCATGTTTGTCGAGATAGCGCCGGTGCGCATGCAGTCCCAGCGGGATGCCGCCGATCCGGCGGGTAATCAGCGCGTCCTGTTGCGGCTCGACCATGCGCACGGCGATATCGGCTTCCTGGCGCAACAGGTCCTCGACGGCATCCGACAGCGATAGCTCGATGACGAGGTCCGGATGCCGTTCACTGAGCGCTGTCAGCATCGGTGGCAGCACCTCGATACCGATCACTTCACTGGCGCTGATCCGCACGGTACCGCGCACGCCGCCGCCCTGTCCGGTCGCGGCCCGGAGCAGGGCAGCGGCATTCGCGGCCAACTGTTCGGCATGCGGTCTCAGGTCGACCGCTGCCTCCGTCGGGATCAGCCCCTGCGGCGAGCGAATGAACAACTGAAAGCCGATACTGGCTTCCAGCGCGTCGATATGCCGGCCGATGGTCGGCTGCGTCAGCCCGAGTTCGCGCGCGGCGGCCGACAGCGATCCTTCCTGCAGCACGGTCAGGAAGGTGCGGTAGAAATCCCAGCTGGGTTCAGTCCTGTTCATCTATTTTTGTATATCAGGTAAATTATTTTCGGCAATTCCGTTTAATTGTAAAGAGTTCAGGATGGTTTCCATCGAACCAGGAGATCAGACATGACTGACCACGCAAAACAGATCGCTCTTATTCTCGGCGCCACCGGCGGTATTGGCGGCGCCGTTGCCCGTAACTTGAAAGCCCGTGGCTGGGCGATCCGTGCGCTCAATCGGGATCCCGCCAAGACGAGTGCAAAAAATCCGGATTTCGAATGGGTGCGGGGCGATGCGATGCGGGCGGGAGATGTGCTTGCAGCAGCGCGTGGAGCAAGCCTGATCGTCCATGCCGTCAACCCGCCGGGATACCGCAACTGGGGCACGCTGGTCCTGCCGATGATCGACAACACGATCGCGGCGGCCAAGGCAACCGGCGCCACGGTGCTGCTGCCCGGCACGATCTACAATTTCGGGCCCGATGCCTTTCCGCTGCTGCATGAAAAATCGCCGCAGAATCCAGTCACGGCCAAGGGCAAGATCCGCGCCGGGATGGAGCGCCGTCTGGAAACGGCGTCACGGGAAGGCGTTCGCGTCATCATCGTCAGGGCAGGGGATTTCTTCGGTCCGGGGGCCGCCAATAGCTGGTTTTCGCAAGGCATTGTCACACCCGGCAAGCCGGTCATCAGCGTTACCTATCCGGGCCGCAAGGGTACCGGCCACCAATGGGCCTATCTGCCGGATGTGGCCGAGACCATGGCGCGCCTTATCGAGCGCCGCGAAGCGTTGGCACCGTTCGCCGTCTATCACATGCAGGGTTTCTGGGATGACGACGGTACGCGGCTGGTGGCAGCGATCCGGCGCGCCAGCGGCAATCCGAACATGAAGGTCAAGTCCTTCCCCTGGTGGATGATGCCGCTTGCAGCGCCGTTCGTGCCATTGCTGAAAGAGTTGCGGGAGATGCGCTACATCTGGCAGGAGCCGCTGCGCATGCCCAATGACCGGCTGGTCGCGGCCATCGGTGCCGAACCGTGGACGCCGATCGACGAAGCCGTCCGCGCATCGCTGGCCGACTTGGGCTGCCTGCCACCGGAACCGGCACAACGGGCTTTGCCGGCCCCTCGGCAAGGGGATGCCGGTGAAGTGACGGCGTGAAGGTTTCGGCCGTATCCACGCCGGTCATGCCGGCCTACGGCCGGGGCTTCCAAATGGTGCTCAGTTCTTGAAGACGATGCAGGCGTCGCCGGTCTTGCGGATTTGCGTACAGACCGCGTCGGCCTCGGCCCGCGTCTCACGGCCGATGCGGGCGGTGTAGCGCAGCCGGTTGCCAAAAGCCCGGTTGCGCTCGCGCTGGATCAGCGGTTTTTCCGCATTGAGCGGCGAGGGCATGCGGCTGACCGTTGCCAGAAACAGCCGCTGCGCTACCGACTTCTGGAAATGCGCCGACAGCTGCGCCCCCCAGGGCGCCCAGCTGCCTTCCTCCGCAAACTCCACGTCCTTCAGCCGTCGCTTGTCGGCAAGGGCGGTGCAGGCATCGTAGAAGGATTTATCCTTGTCGAGCCGCAGGTCGAGCGTCTGAGGCGGATTGTCCTTCCACTCCTCGATCGGATGGGCGGTGACGGCGAGCACATAGGCGCGGGTTTCAGACGGCAGGTTGCCGGTTTCCAGAAAGTTGCTCAACCCGCCTTCACCGGCATTATAGGCGGCGGCGGCAAATCCGAGATTGCCGAAGCGGTCGCGCAGCACATCGAGATATTCGGCCGATTTTCCGAGTGCCTCCAGGGCGTCGAAGCTGTTGTTGAGGCCCCGCAGTTTAGCCGTCGAGGGAATGAACTGCGCAATGCCTTCGGCGCCCTTGGGGCTCACCGCATCCGGCCGGAACAGGCTTTCCTTCCAGATCAGCCGTGCAAAGAAATCCGGCGGCAGAGCATTGGTTTCGGCGAAGTGCCCCAGCGCCGTGCAGATGTCGCGGCTATAGCTGCGGGAGCGGACGCAGAGCGTCGTGTCCGCGGTGGCGCTGGAATAAACGCAGGGCGGCGCGCGCCATTCCGGCTGCGCAAAGGCTGTCCGGCCGTGTGAGAACGTCCCGGCGAGCAAGATGGCCGCAATCTGCGTTGCCCACCAAGCCTGTTCGTGCCGCCGCTTTTTATGTTTCATCCGCGAGGGACCATCCGCCAGATATCTCGTCGGCCCTTGATAGCACCGATCAGGTGAAACCGGGAGATGCTTAGGGTTTTTCCGGCAGGGTCAGCTGCATGAAGGTCAGGTCCAGCCAGCGGCCGAACTTGGTGCCGACTTCCTTCATCTGGCCGGTGATCTCGAAGCCGAGTTTTTCGTGCAATCGGATGGAGGCAACATTGTTGGCTTCGATGCCGGCAACCATCACATGCTTGCCGCAGGCGGCTGCCCGTTCGATCAGGGCAAGCATCAAGAGCTTGCCGATGCCACCGCCACGCTGATTCTTTTCGATATAGACGGAATGCTCGACCGTATGGCGATAGCCGTCGAAGGCACGCCAGTCGCCGAAGGAGGCGTAACCGGCAATGGTTCCATCATCCGTCACCGCCACCAGCACCGGATAACCGAGACGCTTGCGCTCGGTGAACCATGCGGCGCGGTTTTCGAGGTCGACCTGCGTATCGTTCCAGATCGCCGTCGTGTTGAGCACGGCATCATTGTAGATATCGCGGATGGCGGGCAGGTCGGTTTCTTCGGCGTCGCGCAGGTGCATCAGGGTCTCCAGCAGTTTGGCGAAGCTCTAAGCCGCGACAACGGTGTTGTACAGCCGGTAAATCATGCCTTGCCGGAAACCGGCCCAATGCCGCTGGCGAGTTCCGCCGCAGCGATTTCGGCGACATGAAGCGCCGGTGCCGGTTCGCCGCCATCCTCAAGGAACCAAGCGGCGGAAAGTCCCGCATAGGCGATGATCCAGCGCAGCATCCGTTCCGGCTCAAGGCCTGATTCCAGCGCGACGATGGCAAGCTGGCGGCGCAGTCTTCCGGGGTCCCTCGTCGCCGTCAGGTCGGGATTGCAGAACAGGTTGGCATAGTCATAGCCGCGCTCGCCGAGCAGGCCTTTCGGGTCGATGGCAAGAAAGCCCCGGTCTTCGAAATCGAGAATATTGCTGTGGTGGATATCGCCGTGCAGCACGCCGGTTTGGAGGGGATCGGCAAGCAGTGCTTTGGCAACTGTGTGCGAGGTGCTGAACAAACCGCCATGGGTCAAAGATGCAGGTTCCAGCGCGCGAAACCAACTATCGAGGGGGGCAAGCTCGGGATAGGGTTTTGCAGGCGGCCTGTGCAGGATTTGGACAGTCTTGCAGATGATCCGGCTTGCCGCGTCATCTTCGCCGTTCATTGCCATGGACAGCAGCGAGCGCTTGCCTTGCGCCCGCTCAAGCAGAACGGCGTTGTCCGCATAGGCGTAGACCTTGGCCGCACCCTTGCCGTCCCACCATCGCATCAGCAAGGCGCCGCGTTTTTCCTCGTCTACGGTCGCAACCTTCAGCATTGCCGGCAGGCTCCGCCAGCGGACGGGAAGGATCTGGCTGGAGTTGGTGACGACCGGCGCGCCGTCGGGCACAAGTGCCCATGCCTCGATAAAATGGTCAAACATCGTGCGTCTTTCGTTTACCTCCCCCTTGAGGGGGGAGGTCGCCGCAGAGCGGCGGGTGGGGGTTATCGCCGCGAGCGCCATAATGGATTGCAGCATGCTGAAAATCACCCCCACCCCCGGCACTTCGTGCCGACTCCCCCCTCAAGGGGAGGGTGGATGTTAGGCGACCTGCTGCTCGAGCACCGGATAGTCCGTATAACCCTTGGCACCACCGCCGTAGAAGGTGGCCTGGTCCGGCGTATTGAGCGGCGCATTGTCCTTCAGGCGCTCGACCAGATCCGGGTTGGCGATGAAGGGCTTGCCGAAAGCGACGAGGTCGGTCTTGCCGTCCTTGACGGCCTGGATGGCGAGATCGCGGTCGTAGCCGTTGTTGGTCATCCAGGCGGCCTTGCCGCCGGCCTTTTCATAGGCGGAGCGCAGTGCCGCATAGTCGAACGGCTTGTCGCCCTGCTGGAAGTCGCGCGGGCCGCCGGTCGCACCCTCGATGATGTGGATATAGGACAGCTTGTACTTGGCAAGGCCCTTGACGACGTAGGTGAACAGGGTTTGCGCATCCGGATCGGAACTGTCGTTGGCAGGCGTCACAGGGGAAATGCGGATGCCGGTGCGGCCTTCGCCGATTTCCTTGGTGATGGCATCGACGACCTCAAACAGGAAGCGGGCGCGATTTTCGATCGGGCCACCATATTCGTCGGTGCGGACATTCGAGCCCGAGCGCAGAAACTGGTCGATCAGGTAACCGTTGGCGGCGTGGATCTCGACACCGTCGAAGCCGGCATCGATCGCAGCACGGGCGGCCTTGCGATAGTCTTCGATGATGCCCGGGATTTCGGAGAGTTCGAGCGCACGCGGCTCGGAGGTTTCGGCAAACGTGCCGGTGCCGTCTTCGTTGATCAGGTAGGTCTTTGACTTCGCCTGAATGGCGGAGGCTGACACCGGCTTGCCGCCGTTCGGCTGCAGCGTCGTGTGCGAGATACGGCCGACATGCCACATCTGCACGACGATCTTGCCGCCGGCCTTGTGCACGGCTGCGGTCACCTGTTTCCAGCCATCCAGCGCTTCCTTGGTGTAGAGGCCGGGAACGTCGGCATAGCCCTGGCCCTGATGGGTGATGGCGGTTGCCTCTGTGATCAAAAGGCCGGCTGAGGCGCGCTGTTCGTAATAGGTGACGTTGAGCGTGTTCGGTACGGCGCCCGGCGAGCGGTTGCGGGTCAGGGGCGCCATCACGATGCGGTTGGCCAGCTCGATGTCGCCGATCTTGATCGGATCGAAGAGAGAAGTCATGGGAAGTCCTTTTCGTTTGCTGCGGGGGATGTTTATCTTGGGAGGATAAATCGCTCGGCACGACTGACGGTCAGAGCGTGTTGCCGATGTCTTTCAGGAACGCCTCGATCGTGTCTTCGTTCCGCTTGTAGAAAATCCACTGTCCGACGCGCTTGGTGGTGACCAGATCGGCGCGTTGCAGGATCGACAGATGGCCAGACACGGTCGATTGCGACAGGCCGCAGCGCTCGAACTGGCTGGCGCAGATACCCATCTCCAGCGGATGATGCTGGCTGGAAAAATGCACGTCCGGCTGCTTCATCCAGCCGAGCATCTCGACGCGCTTGGGATGGGCCAGGGCTTTGAGGATTTCGTCTTTGTCCATCAGTCGATTCTTTATTGCTAAATTACGATATGCCGATGGGTAGATCGGAAATCTCCGATATTCAAATCACACTTTCGTGAAATGCTGGGCCGTGCACATTATGGGGAGGGGGAAATCCGGGCAAAAAAAGAGGGCCACTGGAGGACAGGGCCCTTTTAGATGTGAAGGTTATAAAACCTCCAGAGGGGAACAGCTGCTGCGGTGGTACTGGGAGGAAAAAGACCACCAATGTGCATCAGCTGGATCGTATGTGGGAAAGCCCTGTGCGCATTTCAATGCCGCGAGGTAAAAAATATTGCAACCAGAGGGATGCTTCCGAAATCTGGGCAAAAAAAGAGGGCCACAAGAAAAACTTGGGCCCTTTATAGTTATGAAGGTAATTAAACCTCCAGAGGGGAACAGCTGCTGCGGTGGCACTGGGAGGAAAAAAGCCACCAAAATGCATCAGCTGCAGTCGGTATGATGGTTTTTTGGGCTATTCGCAATGATTTAATACGCATGACAGCCATGTGTCGGACGCAGCCCTGCGTAATTTTCAGGCGATTTCAATTCCTTACAACCGTTGTAATCTCGTGGGTATGGGGAAAAATAAGTTAAAACAACAGTTTGTCTAGCAGGACTGTGGGGATTGTTTTTTGTGCAGGTGCGAAGGCTGCATCAAAAGGCCCAGTTACGGGCCTTCGCTACGATGAAATCACGGAAGACTTTCAGCTTGGCAGCGTTCTTCATCTCATCCGGATAGCAGAAATAGGTATCGAAGGACGGAATCTCGGCACCGATCGGAAGTTGAATCAAGCCCGGGTCGCGGCCGACAATGTAGTCCGGCATCATGGCGATGCCGATGCCGAGCAGGCAGGCGCGCTTGATCGAGGTCTGGCTGTTGATCTGCAGATGCGAGGGGCGGGGGTTGTCGGAATCCCGGCCGGCGATCTCCAGCCAGTTGACGTCGAGCAGATAGTTCGGTGCCGGCTCGCCAAAGGTGATGATGCGGTGGTTATCGAGATCCTCGACGGACTGCGGCTCGCCAAACTTGTTGATATAGGAGGGGGCGGCATAGACGTGCATGTGCACGGTGAACAGCTTGCGCTGGATAAGGTCGGACTGCTGCGGCTGGCGCAGACGGATGGCGCAATCGGCATGGCGCATGTTCACATCCAGTTCCTCGTTGTCGAGGATCAGCTGGACCTGCATGTCGGGATAGAGCGACAGGAATTCCTGCACCTTGTCGGTCAGCCAGCCCTGGCCGAGGCCAACAGTGGTCGTGATGCGCAGCTTGCCGGATGGCTTGTCGGTGTTCTCGGTCAGCTGGACCTTGACGCTTTCCAGCTTCATCAGCACTTCATGGGCGGTCCGATAGAGGATTTCGCCCTGTTCGGTGAGTATCAGGCCGCGGGCATGGCGATGGAACAGCTTGATGCCGACGTCCTGCTCGAGCGACGAGACCTGGCGGCTGATGGCCGATTGGGAGAGATGCAGCTTGTCGGCTGCATGGGTGAACGATCCCGCTTCCGCCGCCGCATGGAAAATACGCAGTTTGTCCCAGTCTAGCGGCATGATGTCCCCCAATAGATGCCCGTGGCGGAAAACGACCCGATGTTTTCCGCCATAAGGCTGATTGCCTGTTCCCACTCGGGAGCGGCTTTGGCCGCTCCCATTCTTCGCGGCTTCTATTCGGCCGCAATTGCGACAGGCATATGGCCCGCCAGATATTTTTCCGCTTCGAGTGCCGCCATACAGCCCATTCCGGCAGCGGTGATCGCCTGACGGTATATATCGTCGGTCACGTCGCCTGCGGCATAAACGCCCGCGACATCCGTGGCCGTCGAATCCGGGGCTGTCCAGAGATAGCCGTTCGGCTTCAGGCGCAGCTTGTCCTTGAACAGTTCGACCGCCGGCGCATGGCCGATGGCGACGAACACGCCGTCGATCGGCATGTCGCTCAGCGCACCCGTCCTGGTGTTGCGCAGCTTGACGCCGCTGACCGAGGCCGGCATCGGCGGTTTGGCCGCAGCGCCGGTATACTCGGTCACTTCGTGATCCCAGATGATCTTGACGTTCGCCTTGGCAAACAGACGCTCCTGCAGGATCTTTTCGGCGCGGAAATGATCGCGGCGGTGAACGACCGTGACGGTCTTGGCAAGGTTGGACAGGTACAGCGCTTCCTCGACGGCAGAATTGCCGCCGCCGACGACGATCACGTCCTTGTTGCGATAGAAGAAGCCGTCGCAGGTGGCGCAGGCCGAAACCCCGAACCCCTGGAAGGCCGGCTCGCTTTCGATGCCCAGCCACTTGGCCTTGGCGCCGGTGGCGATGATCAAGACGTCGGCCGTCCAGTCGGTGCCGCTGTCTGTCTTCAACCGGAACGGACGCACCGACATATCGACATCGGTGACGAGGTCGTTGACGATCTCGGCGCCGACATGGCTCGCCTGCTTGAGCATCTGCTCCATCATCCACGGTCCCTGGACCGGATCGGCATAGCCCGGATAGTTTTCGACATCGGTGGTGATCATCAGCTGGCCGCCCTGTTCCATGCCGGCGATCAAAACCGGGTTAAGCAGCGCACGCGCCGAATAGATGGCAGCGGTATAGCCGGCCGGGCCTGAGCCGATGATCAGAACTTTGGTGTGTCGGGCAGTCATGGTCCGCGTCCTTCGATCGCTGCGACGGTAGAACGCCGTTCAGCTTCATCCTAGGTTGAGAAAATCCTCCCTAGTCTAGGGATTCCAACCGCCCTGTTTCAAGGGCAAGGCTGCCGATACACACAGATGTGTTGCTCCATTGCCCCGGTTTTGCGAGGTTTTTGTGCATGACACACAAACTCGCTCTCGTTTTTCCATCTCAATACGTGTTACCGACGAGCCTTTCATCCGGCCTGCTCGGCAGTCTGGTTTTTGGCGTATCGTGCGTATTCGCAATAATGGCTCTGATCAAATAGACCGAAAAGAACAACGGGAAGCTCTACCATGGTGATACGCGTCGAACTTGATGCTATCGATATGAAAATTCTGCGCGAACTCCAGAATGACGGACGCATGACGAATGTCGAACTCGCCGAACGCGTCGGCATCTCGGCGCCACCGTGCCTGCGGCGTGTGCGCAAGCTGGAAGAAGCCGGCATCATCCGGGGCTATCGCGCCCTTCTGAATGCCCCGGCGCTCGGTTACGATCTGGTCGCTTTTTGCATGGTCGGGCTGAAGCACCAGTCCGATGCCAACCTGAAAGCCTTCGCCAAGCAAACGGCCAAGTGGCCGCTGGTGCGCGAGGCGTGGATGGTGTCGGGTGAATCCGATTTTCTGTTGCAATGCGTTGCCGAAAACCTGGCTGGCTTTCAGGATTTCGTCATCGAGGAGCTGACGGCCACGGAAAATGTGGACACGGTACGCACCATGCTGACCATCCGCCAGGTCAAGGATGTCAGCCTTATCGAGATCTGAATCTTCTCCAGGCCGGAAGGCGCGTTTTCTCCGTGGACGGGGAGGATGTGCCCATGAAGCCGAGCCATGAGGGGCCGATGGCCCGCGCTTCTGAGACGATCAGGCGAAAACGCCGCCAGACAGAAGTTTTTCATAGATCGCACCGATACGCGACGCTTCGCCCTCGATGCTGAAGCTGGCGATGGCGCGGGAGAGGCCGCGCTCGCCGGCGTGCTTCGTCCGTTCCGGATCGTCCATCAGCGATGCCGCAGCGTCAGCCATTGCGGCCAGGTCGCCAGCGGGGATCAGGATGCCGGTTTCATCCTCGCCCGTGACGAGCAGTTCGGAAAATGCCCCGACATCGGTCGCTATGACCGGCACCTGCGTTGCCATCGCCTCCAGTGGCGTCAGGCCGAACCCTTCCCAGCGCTGCGGCGCGATGAACAGGTCGAGCGCCCGGTACCAGTCGGGAATATTGGTGTGTTCGCCGACGAACAGGATGCGCTCGCTGAGACCTGCGGCTTTGACCTTTTCCTTCAGTTCCGTCTCGAACGGCTGATGCGACGGCGTGGCTCGGCCGGCGATGATGGCAATCCAGTCCGGCCGCTGCGGCAAGAGGCTGATCATGCTGTCGACGAAGAGATCGGTGCCCTTTTGATGGCGCACGCGGCCGAAACAGCCGGCAATTTTCTTGTCTGCAGGAAGGTTGAGCACTGCCTTTGCTGCAGCCTTGTCCGGCGCTGGAAAGAAGCGCTGCGTGTCGATGCCGTGCATGATCGTCGTGCTCGGAACCTCGAGATAGGCGGCGGTGCGATTGCTGGTGGCGATCACCGCATCCATCCGGCTGACGAGGAATTTGGTCCAGCCGGAATGCTTGCGCTGCGAGGCGGAGGTGAAGACGATCTTCAGCTTCATCCTCAAGATATCGCGCATGAAAATAGCCGGCAGCATCTCGATGTTGCGGCGGGCGTGCCAGACGCGCAATGCCCGGTTTTTCGGGCGGCACCAGAGGCTTGGGAGCGATCGATAACCGATATGCGGCAGACTTTCCGGCAGGCCAGGGCCAAGGGCTGCGACCTTCTGGCCCAGCGTCCGCTGCACCGGGATCAGCTGAATGATGGTCGAGGTGACGCCGGAAAGGCGTTGTTTGAAGTTCGGCGCAATGATCTCGACGTCGCTGATATCTACCACTTGCCAGCCCTTGTCCCTTATCTAACAAAAAAAGCCCGGAGGCAGCTTTGGGCGCCGTCCGGGCTTTTCAATGGGTTGCCGGGGATCAGCCCCAGTTGATCGCGAGGATCTCGTAGGCCTTCGAGCCGCCGGGTGCAACGACCTCGATCGAATCGCCGACTTCCTTGCCGATCAGCGCGCGGGCGATCGGCGAAGAGATCGAGATGCGGCCCTGCTTCACGTCGGCTTCCTGGTCGCCGACGATCTGATAGGTCTTGTTTTCTTCGGTGTCCTCGTCGATCAGCTTGACGGTGGCGCCGAACTTGATCTTGGAGCCGGACATCTTCGACAGGTCGATGACTTCGGCGCGTGCGACGTAATCTTCGACTTCACCGATGCGGCCTTCATTGTGGCTCTGGGCTTCCTTGGCCGCATGATATTCGGCGTTTTCCGAGAGGTCGCCATGGGCGCGCGCTTCGGAAATCGCTTCGATGATCCGCGGGCGCTCTTCCTGCTGACGCCAACGCAGCTCTTCCTGCAACTTGGCGAATCCGCTTTGAGTCATCGGTACTTTTTCGACCATTTCACTGTCCTTCATAGTCCATGCAGCGCCCGCTCAGGCAGGCGTCAGCACAAAAGAAAACGGTCACCGGAGCGTTAACCCCGGAACCGTCGGAAACATTTGAACGTCGCTTATAGCAGATAGCGGAGTGCAAAAGCCAGATTAATCGGAAGCGGCCACGCGGCATCGGGCCTCCATCCCACTCCCGAAACGGATTGAAGGGAACAATTCATGGCAGCGCCCGTTGGTTCCCCGAGACGAGGACAAAACGATGCCAAACCTGTCACCCGAACAGCTTGAAGGGCGGCTCAATGCCCATCGGAAGCTTTTGCTCGCGCTGACTGCGTTTCTTGCCGGCGGCGTCCAGGGCAGGGCGTTTCTGGAGCGTTTGCGGCGCGATGCTGAAACGGTTTCCGATCATGAGGAAGACCCCGGAGTGGAGCCCAATGGCAGTTTTGCGACGCAGCAGATCGCTGATGATGAGGTTGAATCGATTGTCACTGCGGCGCTTTTGCGGGTGAAGGCCATTGAACATCAGGAACAGGCGCGCACCGTTGCCGCGCCGGAAAGCGAGACTTGATCATGCAGGAAAACCGTCGTCCCCAGGACAAACTGAAGCTCTACCGTCTTGTTCCCGTTGCCAGAGCGGGTGACCCCAACTGGGACAGTGCCGAAAATCAGGGCGAGATCATCGTCCGGGCTTTTTCGGCGGCCGATGCCCGTATCACAGCCGCAGAGGCTGAACTCGACTTCACGGAAATCGATGCGGCGCCTGCGGAAGGCAATTCAACCCGCGACGCCAGCGCCTTCCGCAACGAGCGGCTCTATGCCGTTGTCGAAATGCTGGACCAGATGGGCGTTGCGTCAACCGGCCCGCGCGGTGTCGTTGATGGCATTGTTTCTGTGGGCACGATCAAGCCAACGCAGATTTCATAGAATAACCGACCAGAATAACCGAGGAGAGAGATCATGGCCGAACGGCTCAACGCAGCCGCCCGCACGGCGGAAAAACAGCGCGATATCCAGGCTGAGGTCGCCGAGGCGGATGCCAAGGACAAGACGGAAAAGCCTTCCCAACCAAAAGCCATGCAGGCTGGTGCGCGGATCTATCCGGTGCCGCCATTTCCAAAACAGCATCAGCCCAAGCCCGGTGCCGAACATAGGCTCGACCCCGCACCACTTTATGAAGCGCCCTATTACAAGGGCTCAGGCAAACTCGACGGCAAGGTGGCATTGATCACCGGTGGCGACAGCGGCATCGGCCGCGCGGTGGCGGTGCTGTTTGCCCGCGAAGGGGCCGACGTCGCGATCCTGCACCTGGCCGAGGGCAGGGATGCCGACGATACGGTCAAGGCGATCGAGGCGGAGGGGCGCAAAGCCATGACCTTTCCCGGGGACGTGAAAGACAAGGCATTTTGCCAGAAAGCGGTGGCTGCCGTCGTCGAAGTGTTTGGAAAGCTCGATATTCTCGTCAACAACGCGGCTTTCCAGGTTCACACCGCTGATCTGCTTGACCTGACAGAGGAGCATTTCGACGAGACGCTGAAGACCAATCTCTATGGCTATTTCTTCATGGCGCAGGCCGCCGTGCCGCACATGAAAGCGGGCAGCGCGATCGTCAATACCGGATCGGTCACGGGCATTCAGGGCAGCAAGCAGCTGGTCGACTACTCGATGACCAAGGGCGGCATTCACGCCTTTACCAAGGCACTGTCCGGCCAGCTCATCGAAAAAGGCATCCGCGTCAATGCCGTGGCTCCGGGGCCCGTCTGGACGCCGCTCAATCCCTCCGACAAGGAGGCCGAAGACGTTGCCACCTTCGGTGCCGATACGCCGATGAAGCGCCCGGCCCAGCCGGAAGAAATCGCCCCTGCCTACGTCTTCCTCGCATCGCCGCAATGCTCCAGCTACATCACCGGCGAAGTGCTGCCGATCATCGGCGGGTATTGAACATCGCTAACTAGCCGCTGCGGCCAACCATCGACACGATGGTCTGGTAAAGCTCTTCCTCGGCCTGGCCGGCGGTGATGTCGCCGGTCACAGCGGCATAGGAGAGGGCTTCAGCGGCTCCGAGCATCCCCCAGAGACCCGCTGACGCGATCGTGCCGCTGCCCGCGAAGGGAGAAAGCGCCAAGCGACATTTCTGCGTGAACGCCGTCTCGTAGTCGCGCTTGATCTTTTCCAGTTCCGGTGAGCCGGCCAGGGCCGCGCTGACACCGGGGATTTCTCGCCCCTGCAGAAGCACGCATTCGATATAGGAGGATGCAATCACCCTAGCTCTGCCGGCAAGGGTTGGCGCGCTGTCCTCGAGCGCCTTGTCCATCAGTGCCGTCTGGCGCATGTCGTATTCGCGGTAGAGCACCGCCAGCAGTCCCGGCCGCGTAACGAAATGATCGTAGACGACCGGCTTCGTCACGCCCGCCTGTTCGGCCAGATAGCCCAGCGTCAGCGCCTCCGTGCCCTCATTGCGGACGACCCGCCATGCAACATCCAGCAGCTGGCGCAGCCGTTCGTCGCGCGACAGGCGACGGCGTGTCGATGAGATGTGACCTGTGTTTTCCATGCTTGACATCGTTATATACCAAAGGTAACTTACTAAAAGTATATAACGTGCGGCTTTGACCCGCAACCACAAAGCAGGAGTTTTCGACATGCACGCACTCATCGTTGTCGCCCATCCCGATCAGGGTTCCCTTACCCACAGCGTCGCCCGGCATCTGGCCGAAGGAATAGCCCTATCGGATGACGGTCATTCCTTTGAAATTGCCGATCTTTCGGCCGAAGGTTTTGCGCCGCAGTTTACGGTGACCGACCTTGACGTGCATCGCAGGGATGTGCCGATCCCGGCGGATATCGCCGCCGAGCAGGCACGAATCGATCGTTCCGACGCGCTGGTGCTGGTCTTTCCCGTCCATTGGTGGTCAATGCCGGCTCTGCTGAAGGGATGGGTCGATCGGGTCTTTTCCAATGGCTGGGCTTATGACGAAGGTCCGGATATCAAGTCCGTCAAGAAGCTGCGCCACCTCAATGTCCATCTTGTCGGCCTTGGAGGCGCCGGTGCATCGACATACGAGCGGCACGGTTATCGAGATGCGATGAAAACGCAGATCGACCACGGTATCTTCGATTATTGTGGTGCCCGCGTGGTGACCTCCGAACTTCTGCTCGGATCGGAAGCGGCCGACGTGGCCTTGCATCTGGAGACAGTCCGCGCCATCGGCCGGGACCTTTTCAATGTCCGGCAAGGCCAGGTGACCCAAGCCGCCTGACGCCGAAAAAATAGTGCGCGATGAAAAAATAGAGCTTTACCTCAACAGCGCTTGAGGTTGTAACAGTCACGCTTTCTGACTGGAGACGGAAGCATGACGACTGACAATATCCCCTACACGGAAGAGCCGATGAACGGTGCATCCCCAGGATTGGCAGGGGGCGCGGAACTGGCCGGAGGATGGGGCGAACTGATGCGGCCGCGTTATCTCGTATCGACGATAACGCTCTGCCTCGGCGTTGCCCTGTTCGCCTTCAACGAGTTCTTCATCTCGACGGCTCTGCCGACAGCCGTGGAAGAACTCGGTGGGGCGTCCCTGCTGTCCTGGGCTTTCACCCTTTATCTGGTGTTCGCAATCATCGGCGGCCTTGTCTCTGCCAATCTCAAGCAGCGCTTCGGCGCCAGGAACACGCTGCTTGCCGCGGCCGTCGTCTTCATCGCCGGCACAATCCTTGCGACCACCGCCACCGATATGTCCGAGGTTCTGGCCGGACGGCTGCTGCAGGGAGCCGGCGAGGGCGTCGTCGCAGCCCTCTGCTATGCGCTGATCCCCGAACTTTTCCCCTCGCGTCTCGTCCCGAAAGTGTTCGGCGCGGAAGCGATCGTCTGGGCGATGGCAGCATTTTCCGGACCACTGGTTGCCGGCGGATTGACCGAACATTTCTCCTGGCGCGCCGCCTTCTTCGTCAGCATTCCGGCTGCCGCCATCTTCATCATCCTCGTTCTCGCCATCGTTCCGCGCGGCGTGTCCGGCTCGGGGCAGGGGTCAAGCATTCCTTTTGCGCGCCTGATTGCGGCCGGAGCAGGCATCCTGATGATTTCGCTGTCCGGTATTGCCGGTGGCACCCTGCCGATGGCCGCTCTGCTGATCGGTGCGGCCGTGGTTCTGGTCACCGTCGTTTATCTCGACCGGCGCTCGCCCAATCCGCTCCTGCCAAGGGCTGCCTTTACCGCGCGCAAGGCGCTCGGGACGGGATTGTGGGTGATCCTGCTGATGCCGCTGTCGCAGGCGGCCGGCTCGGTCTTCCTCGTCTATAGTCTGCAGCATC
This sequence comes from Hyphomicrobiales bacterium, assembly GCA_900473045.1. Classification (GTDB taxonomy): domain Bacteria; phylum Pseudomonadota; class Alphaproteobacteria; order Rhizobiales; family Rhizobiaceae; genus Pararhizobium. The sequence goes on along the minus strand of UCKS01000028.1, from coordinate 86,153 downwards.
TCTGGCATCTTGGGCCGACCGCAGCCGGTGCGCTCAGTGCCGTCATGGCGATTTCCTGGAGCCTGTCGGCGATCGGCGTTGCCAGCATCCGGTCACTGGCATTGCGCAACCGGATCATGCTGACCGGTCCGGTGCTGCTGCTGATCGGGCTTACCTTTGTGGTCATTGCCATCGGCGGTGACATGATCTGGTTCATCCTGCCGGGGCAGGCGATGATCGGCGCCGGGTTCGGCGTGTCCTGGGGGACGCTCAGCCAACTGATGATGGATGTCTCCACCGACACTGAGCGCGACCGGACCTCCGCCATGCTGCCAACGCTGCAATCGGCAGGCTACGCGATCGGCGCTGCAGTCTTCGGCCTTGTGGCCAATGTCATGGGGTTTGGGGCGACGGCGTCCGCTGAAACGATGCGCCACGCCATGCTTCTGGTCTTCGGCAGCGGCTGCGTCATCGCCGCGATATCGGTTTTCTTCGCGATGCGGACGGCCGGGCTGGCGCGCGGCCAGCAGATGGTTTGATTTTTGGTCATGAAAACGGCGCCCCTATTGGGCGCCGTTCAGCCTGAAGACTGCGTCAGGCCGCTTCGTTCAACGTTTTTGGGGAGAGGTGCTGGCGGGCATCAAGCACTTCCATGCCGACAATATGGCCGTGTGCGTCGTAATCCAGAACGATGCCGATAGAAATCTCTTCGCTGTCCAGAATGGTTTCGCTGGAGAAACGGATATAGGCCGCGTTTGCCGCCGCATCATATTCGATCACGGGTTTCATGCTGGCTTGCTGGCTCCACGGTCGAGAAATGCCGATATTATACGGATTTCTAATGCGTCTTCAACGCAAGCGACGCGCATAATTTTCCCGTCGCGTTCCGGGACCACGCCGAAGCGTCTTTCCACCGCCGGATCTCGCGGATCCGGCGCGGTCCAAAGGGGAGCGAGAGCGACAGTTGCCACCCATCCTGCATCAAGCCCACGCTCCCGCATCACTGTCAAAGCATGTGCGGAAAAGTGGATGGGCTTGTGCATCTCGCCTCAGAAGTAGCTCTGCAGCGTGCGCACTTCCAGGCTTCCGGCCTTCAAGGCCTTGATCGCCCGGGCCGCCGCTTCGGCACCGGCCATCGTCGTATAATACGGCACCTTCTGCATCAGTGTCGCACGGCGCAGCGATTTCGAATCCGAGATCGCCTTGTTTGAGTCCGTCGTATTGATGACGAGGTGCACCTGGCGGTTGCGGATGGCGTCCTCGATATGCGGACGTCCTTCCTGGACCTTGTTGATCTTGGTGGCGGTGATGCCGTTCTCGCCGAGGAAACGTGCGGTGCCGCCGGTTGCCAGCACCTTGAAACCGATCTCGGTCAGGTGACGGATGGCCGGCAGGACGCGTTCCTTGTCCTCGTCGCGCACCGAAACGAACACCGTACCTTCGCGCGGCAGGTCGACGCCGGCGCCGAGCTGGGCCTTGGCGAAGGCCAGCGCAAAATCGGTGTCGAGGCCGATGACTTCACCGGTCGAGCGCATTTCCGGGCCGAGCAGGATATCGACGCCGGGGAAGCGGGCGAACGGGAACACCGCTTCCTTGACGGCGATATGGTTCAGCTTGCGCGGATCCGGCTTCTTGCCATAGGCGGCAATGGCGTCGTCGAGCTTTTCACCGGCCATGATGCGGGCGGCGATCTTGGCAATCGGCGCACCGATGGTCTTGGCGACGAACGGCACCGTGCGTGAAGCGCGCGGGTTGACTTCGAGCACGTAGATCGTGCCGTCCTTGATGGCGAACTGCACGTTCATCAGGCCGCCGACCTTCAAGGCCTTGGCCATCGCCTTGGTCTGGCGTTCCAGTTCGTCGACGATCTCGTCCGACAGCGTGTAGACCGGCAGCGAGCAGGCACTGTCGCCGGAGTGAATGCCGGCTTCCTCGATATGCTCCATGATGCCGGAGACGAAGACGGTCTCGCCATCGGACAGCGCATCGACGTCCACTTCGACGGCATTGGTCAGGTAGCTGTCGAACAGCAGCGGGTTCTTGCCGAGCAGGGTGTTGATCTGGCCGGTCTTGTCGTTGGGGTAACGCTGCTTGATGTCTTCCGGCACAAGGCCCGGAACGGTGTCGAGCAGGTAGGTCTGCAGCATCGATTCCGAGTGGATGATCTGCATGGCGCGGCCACCCAGAACATAGGACGGGCGCACGACCAGCGGGAAGCCGATTTCCGACGCCACGAGGCGGGCCTGCTCGACCGAGTAGGCGATGCCGTTGTTCGGCTGGTTGAGGTCGAGCTTCATCAGAAGCTTCTGGAATCGGTCGCGGTCTTCGGCCAGATCGATCATGTCGGGTGCCGTGCCGAGGATCGGGATGCCGTTCTTTTCCAGCGCTTCGGCCAGCTTCAGCGGCGTCTGGCCACCGAACTGGACGATGACGCCGTGCAACTCGCCGTTTTCCTGCTCGGCACGCAGGATCTCGATGACGTCTTCGGCCGTCAGCGGCTCGAAATAGAGCCGGTCGGAGGTGTCGTAGTCGGTCGAGACGGTTTCCGGGTTGCAGTTGATCATGATCGCTTCATAGCCGGCATCCTTCAGCGCGAAGGCGGCATGGCAGCAGCAATAGTCGAACTCGATGCCCTGGCCGATGCGGTTCGGACCGCCGCCGAGGATGACGACCTTCTTGCGGTTGGAAACCTGCGCTTCGGAGCGTGCCTGCCCATCAAACGGTGTCTCGTAGGTCGAGTACATGTAGGCGGTCGGCGAGGCGAATTCGGCAGCGCAGGTGTCGATGCGCTTGTAGACCGGGCGCACGTTCAGCCGGTTGCGCAGTTCGGCGACTTCCTTCGGGCGGCTCTTGGAGAGCGTCGCAAGCCGTGCGTCGGAAAAGCCCATGGCCTTCAGCATGCGCAGGTTTTCAGCGTCTTCCGGCAGGCCGTGCTCGCGCACGCGGGCTTCCATGTCGACGATCGCCTTGAACTGGGCAATGAACCATGGATCGATCTTCGAACCGTCGTGGACGTCGGCTTCCGACATGCCCATGCGCAGCGCCTGGGCAACCATGCGCAGCCGGTCCGGAGTCGGCGTGCCGATGGCGGCGCGGATGGCGTTGTGGTTGTCGCCGGTGTCTTCGAGGCCGGGGATTTCGATTTCGTCGAGACCGGTGAGGCCGGTTTCGAGACCGCGCAGCGCCTTCTGCAGCGATTCGGCAAAGGTGCGGCCAATCGCCATGACTTCGCCGACCGACTTCATCGCGGTCGTCAGCGTCGTGCCGGCACCGGGGAATTTTTCAAAGGCAAAGCGCGGGATCTTGGTGACGACGTAATCGATCGACGGTTCGAACGAGGCCGGCGTCGCGCCGCCGGTAATGTCGTTGTCGAGTTCGTCGAGCGTGTAGCCGACAGCCAGCTTGGCGGCGATCTTGGCGATCGGGAAGCCGGTGGCCTTGGACGCGAGAGCAGATGAGCGCGAGACGCGCGGGTTCATCTCGATGACGACCAGGCGGCCGTCCTTCGGGTTGACCGCAAACTGCACGTTCGATCCGCCGGTCTCGACGCCAATCTCGCGCAGGACCGCGATCGAGGCGTTGCGCATGATCTGGTATTCTTTGTCGGTCAGCGTCAGGGCAGGGGCAACCGTGATCGAGTCGCCGGTGTGCACGCCCATCGGGTCGATGTTCTCGATCGAGCAGATGATGATGCAGTTGTCCGCCGTGTCGCGAACCACTTCCATCTCGTATTCCTTCCAGCCGAGCACCGATTCCTCGATCAGCACTTCGGTGGTCGGCGAGGCGTCGAGGCCCGAGCCGATGATTTCGAAGAATTCCGAGCGGTTATAGGCAATGCCGCCGCCGGTGCCGCCCATGGTGAAGGACGGACGAATGATGGCCGGCAGACCAATGGTATCCAGCGCCTGCGCGCCGATCGCCATCGCGTGGCTCATGTAGCGCTGCTTGCGGTCGGTCTCGCCGAGGTTCCAGGTGTTTTCCAGCTCGTCGAGCGCCTTGTCGAGGGCCGCACCCGAAAGCTGGGCCTTCAGCTTGTCGCGCTCGGCAACATGCAGCTTGCGATCGACATCCTTGATCTCGGTGGCATTGGCAAGCAGCGACTTCGGGGTTTCGAGCCCGATGCGCGACATGGCTTCGCGAAACAGTGCCCGGTCTTCGGCCATGTCGATGGCTTCCGGCTTGGCGCCGATCATTTCGACATTGTAGCGGTCGAGAACGCCCATGCGCTTCAGCGAGAGCGCGGTGTTCAGCGCCGTCTGGCCGCCCATGGTCGGCAACAGCGCGTCCGGGCGTTCCTTGGCGATGATCTTGGCGACCACTTCCGGTGTGATCGGCTCGACATAGGTCGCATCCGCCATATCCGGGTCGGTCATGATGGTGGCCGGATTGGAGTTGACCAGGATGACCCGGTAACCCTCTTCCCTCAGGGCCTTGCAGGCCTGTGTGCCGGAATAATCGAACTCGCAGGCCTGTCCAATGACAATCGGCCCCGCACCGATGATGAGGATCGATTTGATGTCTTGGCGCTTTGGCATGGTCTCTATCCGCTTTTTCCGGCTGCGCAAAAAACCGGCCAGGGTGGGAGATCACCGGTCGGGGGGCGCAGGCTTGGTCTTTTCAGGCTAGAAGCGGCTTATAGGGAAATGTGGCGCCAAGCGAAACCCCGAAAATTATGGAATCGACAGGAAAGTTCGCGGTTTTACGTCCATACCGGCGGCCGCAACGCCCGTTTCGCCGGGAGTTCGCAAGTCGGCAGCTGAACGGCTCACGGAATCGTAAAAATGTCGATCTGGTCGGTAATGCCCCGCAGGGCGACGTTGTGCGATGTCGGTGTCACACCACGCTGTGTCAGCAGGTGCAAAGCACGGGAATCTTGAAGGACGGAGCCGGTGGCGAAGATTTCGCGGGACGTGGCGAGATGTTGCACCCGCGAGGCGATGTTCACGGTCTGGCCGAAATAGTCCTGCCGCTCGTTCAGACTCACCGCGATGCAGGGTCCCTCGTGGATGCCGATTTTCAGAAGCAGATCCTCGTTGCCGTGCTCTTCATTCAGTTTGCGCATCGCATCGCGCATCCGCATTGCCGCCGCCACGGCCCGGTCCGGGGTCGGGAAGGTAGCCATGACGGCATCACCGATCGTTTTCACCACCGCACCAGCCTCGGCGCTGACGATCTCGTTCAGAATGCTGAAATGGGTCTTCACCAGATCGAATGCGGCGAGGTCGCCGACGCGCTCGTAAAGTTCGGTCGAGCCGCGCAGATCGGTGAAGAGAAAGGTGAGGCTGGTGATCTTCAGCCGCTGGTCGACATCGATCGTGTCGGTCCGGTAGATGTCGCGGAACGTCTGATTGGTCAGCAGGCGCTTGGCGGTCAGGAAGGGACGGCGGCGCCCGAGCAGATCGTGGAGCGCGTCGTTTGCCAGGCAGACAGACGGCAACGTGCGCACCCCGGTGTGGTTTTCCACCATGATCCGCACAGGCCCGGGGCGTAGCTCTAGCGTCTCGCGGTGCTGGAAGCCGCGGTCGAAAACCAGCGAAAGGCTCGTTCGCTCCTTCGTCGGCTCGCCCTTCACGTCGAGGAATTGCGCCGCATGGGTCACGGGTTCGAAGACCATCACGAACCCCTCCGGCAACTGCAGCGAGATGACGGCCTTTTCGCCCGGTGGCAGTTCGAGCGCTTCGAGAATGAACTCGTCAACCCTCGTCTCGTAATCGTCCTCCGGCATGTCGATGCCCGAGCCCCAATAGATCTGGCGGAAATATTCCAGCGGCGGCAGTTCGTGGGGATTATGGGCTTCGATGTGGCGCACGCGCGGATTGACCGTGAAGGTCACTTCGACCATTTCATCCAACGTCGGCTCGTAACCGGCAGCGCAGAGCGCACAAATATACTGCTCACTCTGCACCGTCTTCAGCGAGGTATTGGCGTCGAGCACGCCACCGCATCCGGGGCAAAGCACATTCCATGACATCTCGAACAGGCCGAGCCGTGACGCATGCAGGAACCCGTTGATCGCTTGTTCTTCGTCTATCCCTTCGCTGGCGGCGAATGCCAGTGCGTTGACCCGGCCGAGTTTGCGGTCCGGCGCGTCATGAACGAGCCGCTCGATGGCGTTGACGATATCCGGCCTTGCCGATTGGCGCAGCGCCGCGAACAGGGGCTGGGTTTGGCTCATTCGCGCAGTTTACACCCAAATCCCACTCACTGACAGCGGATTGCCGTTTTCCGTGCGCCCGGTTGCTCTGAGCCAAGCCGGCCAAGTCCGAAGACCTGTGCCGCCGGATCATCACCGTCAGGCGGCCTTGATCAGAGGCCTGCGTATCTTTGCCTCCGCCGGCGCGACCAGCGCGCCGGCATTCTCTTCCCACCAATCGCCGAGTGCATCGATCAGCGGCACGAGCGCATGGCCTGAAGCCGTCAGGTCGTAATCGACACGTAGCGGATATCCGGAAAAGGCGGTGCGCCTGACGATGCCGGCTTTTTCCAGCTTGCGCAGTTCCAGCGCCAGCATGCGGTGCGACAGCGTCGGGTTGTCGCGCTGCAGATCACTGAAACGCTTGGTGCCGTCCTTGAGATAATAGAGCAGCAATGTCGGCCAGCGGCCGCTCAGCACGCGCATGGTCTCTTCGATCGGGCATTGGGAGACGACGTCTTTCATCGGGCGGTCCTGGTTACAAAAGAGTGCGTAATTTACATGGGGGCGCCAATGGTTAGGGTCAACCATCGCTGCGCAGCGCATCATCAACATCAAGAAGAGATACAAAAAATGGAACCTATTCTCATTCACGGCTTCCCGCTTGGAAGCTCGATGGGGCTTGTCGCTGCGTTCGAAAAAGTTGGCCAGCCCTACCGCCTCTGCCGCGTCGATATGCTCAGCGAGATGAAGACCGATGCCTATGCCCGGTTGAACGGCCGCCAGGAAACGCCGGTCCTGATCACCGACAAGGGCACAGTGCTGACGGAAACCATGGCGATTGCCGGCTGGCTTTTAGCCCGCGATACGCAGCGCCGCATCAGCTTTGATCCCCTTATGCCGGAGGCAGACCGGATGCTGCAGCTGATGGCTTTCGTCAATACCGGTTTCACCAGTGCCTTCGGGCCGCTTTGGGTTGCTCTTGAGTCTGAGGGAGAGACGCCGGAGACACTGGCGTTTCTCCGCGATTTCGGCCGTAAGTCCGTGGTGGAACGGCATGAAAAGCTCGAAGCGATGATCGGCGATACGCCGTTTCTGGCCGGTGACCGCCTGAGCTTGGCGGACACGACGCTGATCGGCGTGGCGCGCTGGGCCGAGTTTCACCAGGCCATCGATGCCAAGGCCTATCCGAAACTTCAAGCGCTACGCCGCCGGATCGAAGCCGAGCCTGTGGTGCAATATGCCCTGGCGATCGAGGATGGCGAAACACCGGCAGGTTCCGGTGCCTGCACCGGCCATCTGCCGCTGGCCGAGGTGATTGAGCGTTTCGCGGCCTGATCCAGACGCGCTCCACCGCCGCAAGATTATCTCGCGCAATTTTGAAGCGGGGATCGTGCGGCGGTTCAAGATGAAAGGCGACTCCCGCTTAAATTGCGTATAGGACAAGCTTGGACGCGACGCTGCCTTGCCTGAAGTGCGGCCGGCCAGTCCAGAACGGCGCGACCAGATGATCAATTTTCAAAATCTCGAAGACGCGGAAACGCTTGCCCAGGCGATCGTCAATACCATCCATGACCCGCTTCTGGTGCTGGATAAACGCTTCCATGTGCTCGCCGCCAGCCGTTCCTTCTTTGAGACATTCAAGGTGACGGCCGAGGATACCCATGGGCGGCTGCTCTACACGCTCGGCGATGGCCAGTGGGATATACCGGCGCTGCGTCTGCTCTTGGAAACGATCATTCCGGCGCAAACAGCCATGGATGGCTTCGAGGTCGAGCATGATTTCCCCGGTCTTGGCCGTAGGACCATGCTGCTCAACGCACGCCAGGTGGTTTACGGCGAAGGCTCCGGCACGACGATCCTGCTGGCCTTCACCGATATCAGTGCCCGCCGCGCCATCGAGCGCGAAAAGGAAATCCTGCATGAGCGTACTCAGGACCTGCTGCGCCAGAAAGGCGTGTTGCTGGAGGAAATGCGGCACCGTGTCGCCAACAGCCTGCAGATCATCGCCAGCATTCTTCTGCTGAAGGCACGCGCAGTGACGTCGGAGGAAACCCGCCGTGACTTGCAGGATGCGCATCAAAGGGTGATGTCGGTTGCCGAGGTGCAGCGCCACCTGCATGTGACCGGCGGCATCGATAGGATCGAGGTTGGTTCCTATCTCGAAAAGCTCTGCGGCAGCCTGTCGTCGTCGATGACCGGCGAAAGCCAGCCGATAGACATCAAGGTGCTGGCGCAGAATGGCCAGATCGGCTCCGACCAGGCCGTCAGCCTCGGGCTGATCGTCACCGAGCTGGTCATTAACGCCATCAAATACGCCTTTCCCGCGCTCAAAGCCGAAGCGTCGATCTTGGTATCCTACGAGGTCAACGGCGCCGACTGGAAACTGGTCGTCGCGGACAACGGCGTCGGAAAAGATGTTCTCTCGGTGCCCAAACCGGGCGGCGGACTGGGGACGGCGATCGTCCAGGCACTGGTCAAGCAGCTGGCGGCGCAGATTGAGACGACAACCGGCGCCGAAGGCACGTCGGTGTCGATCACCCGCGCCACCTTCACCTCGCGCCTGCCCGAAGCAGCTTAGAGCTGGTGTCTTCCGGCGGTGTCAATTCTCGCCGGGGACGGACTGCCGTCCGGTGACGCTGTCGATATGGACGGCAAAGAATACCGGTGTGGTGTTTTTACCGCCGGCCGCAGACGGTCCGGGCTTTAATGAGCCGGGCTCCCACCAGTTGCCGCGTTTTTCCAACAGCGACCACGCATGCAGCCGCTCGTTGTGCCAACGTTCATCGTCCGGAAATTCCTCGTAGCGTCCTTCGACGACGACACTGCGCCATGCCTCGTTGTCCTTGATTTCGCCGACCTGAATGCAGACCAGCGGGTTGGCGCGCAGCCAGTCTATTTTCTGCCCCTGCATCGAAAAGCCGTAGAGGCTGGGGGATTCGAACGCGTACTGGATCGGCACGACATAAGGGCGATTGTCCTTGGCGCAGGCAAGATGGGCAATATGGCCCCGCGAGAGGACGTCGACGCAGTCCTCGCTGGTCATCTCTTTCAAGATCATCGGATAGATTCCTTCCGGACATCGATTGCCCATTGGCAATTGTAGCACGGTTCAAGATCCGGTTTCTCGAAATCCGGCCCTTCCGGTCGAACTGCCGCAGTCAGGCGGACCTGTCGTCGATCACACCTGAACCGGCCGTTGCCATCACCAGCACCTTGACCTCGCCTGCGGCCGGCGGATTGCGGATCACCTCCGGTGCTTCCTCCAGAGTGATGGTGCGTGAGATCAGCTTTTCCACATTGATGACGCCGGAGGCCACCAGATCGGCAGCACGGCGGTGGGTGAAGGGATTGATGAACGAGCCAAGCACCCTCAGTTCCCGGAAGAGAATATCGAACGGCTCGATCCGAACCGTTTCGCCCTGCGCCATCACACCGAGAATGACGACGGTGCCGCCGGCTTTGGCAAGCCGTGTCGATTGCTCGACCGTTTCGGCGACACCGGCGCATTCGATCACCACATCGACGCCACCGGGAACAAGACCGCCCGGCCCGGTGATTGCTTCGATGAGATCGCCGTTCGAAGGGTCGATGCTTGCCGTCGCGCCGAGTTCCTCGGCGAGTTTGCGTTTGGCTTCCTGCCGGGTCGAGAGAATGACGGTGGTCGCACCGGCCAGCCGTGCCAGTTGCACTGTCAACAGGCCGATGACGCCGCCACCGAGCACCACCACCGACGCGCCCGCCTTGATTTCGGCGATGTCGATGCCGTGCAGGCAGCAGGCAAGCGGTTCGCAAAAGGCCCCGTGCGCTGCGGGCATGTCGAGCGGGATTTCGAAGGCCTGCTTCTGCGGCACGATGACATAATCGGCAAAGCCGCCGTCACGGCTGATGCCGATGGCCTTGAGGTTACGGCAGAGATTGACCCGGCCGGCCTGGCATTGCGGGCAGCGGCCGCAGGAAATGTTCGGGTCGCCGGTGATGCGGGCGCCAGGTTTAAACCCCTTCACCTCTGCGCCGATAGCTTCGACGATGCCGCAGAATTCATGGCCGAGGGTGACGGGTGGTGTCGAGGGAAACTCGCCGTGCAGGAGGTGGCGGTCGGTGCCGCAGATGCCGCAGGCCTCGACCCGTACCAACAGGTCGTCCGGCCCGGGAACGGGCGTCTCGATCTCGCGCACGAAGAGATTGCCGATCGATTCCAGACGCATGGCTTTCATAGGCGCGTTCCTCCCAAAACAATGACGGCCATACTGGCACGCCGTATCGCCGCCTGCCAACGGCCGGTTTGAATTTTAGCGGGTGAAAAACTTTGTCGTTTTGGTCTTGTACAAAATCGCATCTGGCGCGTTATATGCTTTTGAAAAAGCTTGATAGCCGCAGCGGCTAAGACGTGGAGACCAGATCATGGAATGGAAAGGCCGGCGCCAATCGGGCAATGTCGAGGACGAGCGCGGAGCGGGTCCGGTGCGGGGCGGCATGGGCGGCAATCCGTTCGGCCGAGGCGGCGGTTTCCGCCTTCCGACCGGCGGTGGTGGCCGTGGCGGCGGCATGAGCATCGGCACGATCATCTTCCTCGTCGTCATCTATTTCGGTCTCAAGATGGTCGGCATCGACCTCTTGCAGGTGCTTGATGGCGGTCAATCGACCGGGCAGTCCGGCTATGAGCAGACGCAATCCGCCTCGCCTCAGGGCTCGGCGCAGGAGGAGGAAACCAAAGCCTTCGTCTCCACCGTGCTGGCCGAGACCGAAGACACCTGGAACGGCATCTTCCAGGCGAGCGGCGAGACCTATGTCGAGCCGAAGCTGGTGCTTTTCCGCGACGGCATCAATTCGGCCTGCGGCACGGCGTCGTCGGCCAGCGGCCCGTTCTATTGCCCCGGCGACCAGAAGGTCTATCTCGACATGGCCTTCTTCGATGAACTGGCTAAGAAATTCGGCGCATCAGGCGATTTCGCCGAGGCTTATGTCATTGCCCACGAGGTTGGCCATCACGTCCAGAACCTGCTCGGCATCCTGCCGAAGGTCAACGCCCAGCGCCAGCGCATGAGCGAGGCCGATTCCAACCAGATGTCGGTGCGGGTAGAACTGCAGGCGGATTGCTTCGCCGGTATCTGGGGCAAGTATACCGAGCAGAAAGGTCTTCTCGAGCAGGGTGACCTTGAAGAAGCGCTGAACGCCGCCACCCAGATCGGTGACGATACGCTGCAGAAGCGCACCCAGGGCTATGTCGTTCCCGAGAGTTTCAACCATGGCACCTCGGCGCAGCGCTCGACCTGGTTCAAGCGCGGCTTCGACAGCGGCAAACTGTCTGCCTGCGATACGTTCAACAGCGACATCTGAATGGCATCCGGCGCGTCCCCTCTCGGACGCGCCATTTTCCCATCACCGGCTTAAAAAGTTTCGCCCAGCGTAGTGCCGCCAATCGCAAAAGCGACGGGACAACCTATATCTCCCCTATGAGACGGAGGCTGGCAGGAAAACCGGACATGCCGGACAGTCAGCGAAGGAGACCAACATGCGGAACATCATCACCCTGACATTTGCGGCTGCGGCGCTCACGCTATCGGCCGTTGCGCCCGCATCGGCAACCGAAACGCTCGGTACGATTCTGTTCGGTCATCCCATGGAACCCGGCATCGCCGTCGTCATGGTCAGATCGGGTGATCGCGGTGGTGATCGCGCGCCGGCCATCTTCCGCGATCCGTCGGCCGAAACGCGGGCGCGGGCACAGGCCGAAATTGCCGCCAATCCGGTGATCAAGGCGTCGCTTGAACGCCGCAACATCCGGCCGCACAATGTCCTTGCCATTCAAACTGCACTGGATGGCAGCAAGATCATCTACGCACGATGATATCGGCACGTTGCGGCGCAAGACGTTGCAACAGCGTTTCCTGAAGGAGAAAGACAGTGAAGAAGATCGTCACGCTTGTTCTCACCGCAGCCCTTCTGGCGCCGCTTGCTGCGGGTTTGGCGACGGGTACGGCCTATGCCCAGAGGGCACAGACGGCCCGTCAGGCCGCCAATACCAACCCCCGGGTTACGGTCATCATCATCCGCGATTATATCGGCCCGGACGATTTCCAGCAGGTACCGCGAACCTACCGCTATCCGTCGGCGCAGACCTATGCCAGGGGCCAGGAAGAAATCCGCAACACCCCCAACATTCGCGCCGCCCTGCAGCGCCGTGGCATTCCGGCGCGCAACGTCACCGGCGTCCAGACCGCCTTCAACGGCGGCAAGATCGTCTATGTGCGATGATCCGCGTGGCACCTGCGTTTTTTTTGCACGAACATAGTTCCGCAGCGGCGAAACTAACGCGCGCATCCGGCCGTTACCTGTTGTAGCGCCGGCCTGTGACCGGCTGCTGTCCGCGGCAAGCGCCCGCCTTCGAGGAGTGAAACATGCGCAGACTCATCAGGCTCTCACTCGCCGTCCTGATCGCGGTCATGTCGCTTGGCAGTGTCGCCAGCGCAAGGGACGCGCGTTCCGGTCAGGTCAGCATCACCGTCATCATCATCAAGGACCAGGTTGACGACGATGACGAAACGCAGCAGGTGCCGCGGACCTATCGCTATCCTTCGCCCCAGACGATCGCCAAAGCGCAGGACGAAATCCGCTCCAACACCTATCTCAACAATTTCCTTCTGAAAAAGCGAGTGCAACTGCGCAATGTCGTCGGCATCCAGACCGCCTTTAATGGCGGCAAGATCGTCTATGTGCAATAGAAGCATCGTTTGAAATGCTCCACATGCCACCAGGGTCAGACGCGCTTTCGGCATAAGGAGCATCGCGCTGATCGCCCAAGTCTTTTGCCCATTTGCCGAGGAGCCGGCCAAGGTATGAGCCTGCCGCGCTCATCAATGTTCCCGAAGCAATCATCACGAACATTGAAATGTTCATGTATTGTTTCCGTCAAAATTTTCCGATACAGACGATTTGCCTGTCATGTTCGCGTTCTGTATCCGCGCACCGCCGGATGCCCATTAAGGTTTGTTCGATGATCGATCCGAAGTCAGCGCGGCGTGGCCTGTCTCTGGTTTTCCTCATCCTGTTCCTTGATGTCATGGGCATCGCCATCATCGTGCCGGTGCTGCCTGCCTATCTGAAGGAACTAACGGGCGATACGATCAGCGAGGCGGCCGTCGATGGTGGCTGGCTGCTTCTGGTCTATTCCGGCATGCAGTTCATCTTCGCGCCGCTGATCGGCAACCTGTCCGACCGTTTCGGCCGCAGGCCGGTCCTGCTGGCCTCGGTGCTGACCTTCGCACTCGACAATCTGATCTGCGCGCTCGCGACGACCTACTGGATGCTGTTTGTCGGCCGGGTGCTGGCCGGTATCAGCGGCGCCAGCTTCTCCACCGCCGCCGCCTATATCGCCGATGTCAGCGATGATACCAATCGGGCCAAGAATTTTGGACTGATCGGCATCGCCTTCGGCACGGGTTTCGCGCTCGGTCCCGTTCTCGGCGGCCTGCTCGGCGAGTTCGGTCCGCGCATTCCCTTCTATGGCGCCGCCGCGCTGTCCTTCGTCAATTTTGCTCTCGCCTGGTTCCTGCTGCCCGAAACGCTGGAACGCCACAATCGCCGCCGCTTCGAATGGAAGCGCGCCAATCCGCTCGGCGCGATCAAGCAGATGCGCAATTATCCCGGCATCGGCTGGGTGCTTCTGGTGTTCTTCCTGTTCTGGCAGGCGCATGCGGTCTATCCCGCCGTCTGGTCGTTTGTGGCCTCCTATCGCTACAATTGGAGCGAGGGTCAGATCGGCCTGTCGCTCGGCATCTTTGGTATCTGCGGCGCGCTGGTCATGTTTTTCATCCTGCCCAAGGCCATTCCGCTTCTGGGCGAATGGAAGGCAGGCGCGGTCGGGCTGATTTTCACCGGGCTCGGCCTGATCGGCCATGCTTTGGCCTTCCAGGGCTGGATGGTCTATGCGGTCGTCATCGCCACCTGCCTGGAGGCGCTTGCCGATCCGCCCTTGCGCAGCATCGCCTCGGCCAAGGTGCCGCCGTCGGCGCAGGGCGAATTGCAGGGCGCCCTGTCGAGCATTTCCAGCTTCACGACGATCCTCGGACCGTTGATGTTCGCGCAGATCTTCAGCATCTTCACCGCGCCAACAGCAACCGTCAGGTTTGCCGGCGCGCCCTATCTGCTTGGCGCCGTTTTTATCGTTCTGGCGGTGACCGTCTATCTTCTGAAGGTTCGCCCGATGGCAGGGAAGACCCAGTCCGAATCTGCGGCCATGCAGGCGTCCTGAACCGGTTTTGGCTGCCGACGCCCGAAAAACGATCAAGTTTTGTGATGTTTGGATGAAAAAATAAGCACTTTCACCGTTCTGGCTGGTGCTTTTCAAACGGGTGTTCTATTTCCCAATCTTCCGTCTTGCGGCCCATACCGGTTGCGACGAAGCCAAAGGCCTATCCTCATCATGCTGACTTCAACCCCTGTCGATACGGGCGTCCGCACCGATAATTCCTGGTCGGCGCATTATCGCGCCACCATTGCGCTTGGCGTGCCCTTCGTTGGCGCCCAGCTGGCACAGTTCGCCATCCATGCCACCGACGTGCTGATGGTCGGCCGTCTCGGCACCACCGAGCTTGCGGCAATGGTTCTGGCCGCGCAGATGTTCTTCACCATCTTTATTTTCGGCTCGGGCTTTGCCAATGCCGTCGTGCCGATCGTGGCGCAGGCCGAAGGCCGGGGCGACCGCGTCGCCGTGCGCCGGGCCGTGCGCATGGGCATGTGGGCGGTGCTTGGCTATGGCGTCATCATGGCGCCGGTGCTGTGGCAGGCCGAGCATGTGCTGCTGATGCTGGGGCAGAAGCCGGAAGTCGCAGCCCTTGCCGGAAGCTATCTGCACATCGCGCTCTGGGGCATGTTCCCGGCGCTGCTGTTCATGGTTCTGCGCGGTTTCTTGAGCTCGCTGGAGCGCGCCGGCATCATCCTCTACGTGACGATCATCGTGCTGCTGACCAATGCCGTTCTTTGCTATATCTTCATCTACGGCCATTTCGGCGCGCCGGCACTCGGCATCGTCGGTGCCGGTATTTCGGCGCTCGTCGTCAACACGCTGAGCTTCGTGCTGCTTTACATCTATATCCAGGCGCAGCCGCAAACCCGTTCCTACGAGATTTTCGTGCGCTTCTGGCGGCCCGACTGGCCGGTGCTGAAGGACGTCGTCAAGCTCGGCCTGCCGATCGCCGTCACCATCCTTGCCGAAGTCAGCCTGTTCACCGTTGCCTCGCTTTTAATGGGCATGATCGGCACAGTCGAGCTTGCCGCCCATGGTATTGCGCTGCAGTTTGCCTCTGTCGCCTTCATGGTGCCGCTCGGGCTGGCGCAGGTCGCGACTGTACGCATCGGCCTTGCCCATGGCCGCCGCGACGCCGAGGGCATCAAGCGGGCGGCGATCGCCGTTTTTGTCGTCGGTTGCGGCTTTGCGCTCATCGGTAGCGTCGTTTTTGCAGTGTTTTCGCATGAGCTTGCAGCAATGTATCTTGATACCAAGCGGCCGGATGCGGCCCAGGTGCTGGCCTATGCCGGCCCGTTGATCGTCATTGCCGGTGCCTTCCAGCTGGTCGATGGCGTCCAGGCACTGGCCGCCGGCATGTTGCGCGGCCTGAAGGATACCACCGTGCCGATGCTTCTGGCGCTGGTCTCCTATTGGGCGATCGGCTTCGTCGCCGCCTATGTCCTGGCTTTCCACTTCGGCTTCGGCGGTGTCGGCGTCTGGTACGGCTTTGTGATTGGCCTTACCGCCGCCAGCATCTCGCTCACCTGGCGCTTCTTCATCTTCCTGAAACGGGAGCGGAAGCTTTTGGCGCGGCCAGCGTAGGGCTTGGCGAAAGGGAAGTGCGGGGATGCGTGCTGCAATGCCGGGACGGTGGTCCTATCGCCGTGACGGTAACCATCCGGAGGTCGAATATGCCTTCTGGAGCGGGATCGATCGTCTATGCACAGCGCTACTGGTTTCAACCAGACAGAGAGGCAATTCCAAACTGATATTTTGTTCTTTATTTGTTCCGTTCTCTCGTTTAATCTGGTGATGATCAAAGGGGGAGTGGAATGACCGCTTATGCGACTGTTGGAACATTGGATCATGCCGTATCGGTGCGCTTCTACGATGCGGTGCTTGCGACGATCGGCTGGGCCGCGCATGCCAGATATCCGGGCTGGCACGGCTATACGCTAGGCGGCACCGGCGAAGGTTTCCTGCTCTGGGTCTGCGAACCGTTCAACAACGAACCGGCCACACCCGGAAATGGCGCCATGGTCGGCTTTGTCGTGACGTCGCATGCGGAGGTCGAGGCCTTCTACCAAGCGGCGCTGGCCAATGGCGGCACCGACGAAGGGGCTCCGGGCGCCCGTCCGCAATATGGCCCGGACTGGTATTCGGCCTATATGCGCGACCCGGCCGGCAACAAGCTTTCCGTGGTCTTCAACGGCTAAATGCAAAAGGCCCGGTACTCGTTTGAGAGACCGGGCCTTTTCAGTATTCCATGACGTGAGATATCAGCGTTCGGCCAATGCCGGCTCGCCTTTCTTCTCGCGCACCAGATTGATGAAGCGGCGGAAGAGATAGTGGCTGTCCTGCGGGCCGGGCGAGGCTTCCGGATGATGCTGGACCGAGAACACTGGCTTACCGGTCAGGCGCAGGCCGCAATTGGTGCCGTCGAACAGCGAAATATGAGTCTCTTCAACGCCTTCCGGCAAGGACTTCGAATCCACCGCGAAGCCGTGATTCATCGAGACGATCTCGACCTTGCCCGTGGTGTGATCCTTGACCGGATGGTTGGCGCCGTGATGACCCTGGTGCATCTTTTCGGTCGTAGCACCCAGCGCCAGGCCCAGCATCTGGTGGCCAAGGCAGATGCCGAACAGCGGGATGTCGCTCTTGATCAGCTCCTGGATCACCGGAACCGCATATTCGCCGGTTGCTGCCGGGTCGCCCGGGCCGTTCGACAGGAAGATGCCGTCGGGCTTCTGGGCCAGCACCTCTTCGGCTGAAGTCGTTGCCGGCATGACGGTGACCTTGCAGCCGAGGCCGGTGAACAGGCGCAAAATGTTGCGCTTGACGCCGTAGTCGAGCGCCACGACATGATGTGTCGTGTCGGCGTCCGCCAGTTCGTCATAACCTTCGTTCCACACCCAGGGCTTTTCGCTCCAGCGCGAGGTCTGGCCGGAGGAGGCGACCTTGGCGAGGTCGAGGCCTTCAAGCCCGCTCCAGGCCTTGGCTTCAGCCTTCAAGGTATCGATGTCGAAAACGCCGTTCGGATCATGGGCGATCACCGCGTTCGGCGCGCCGTTCTCGCGGATCCAGGCGGTCAGCGCCCGGGTATCGATGCCGCACATGCCGATGATGCCGCGGGCCTTCAGCCAGGCGTCGAGATGTTTTGCGGCGCGGTAGCTGGACGGGTCGGTAATGTCGGCCTTGAAGATGACGCCGACCGCGCCGTGGCGTGCTGCCGGCGTCAGGTCTTCGATATCCTCGTCATTGGCGCCGATATTGCCGATATGCGGGAAGGTGAAGGTAACGATCTGGCCGAGATAGGACGGGTCGGTCATGATCTCCTGGTAGCCGGTGAGGGCCGTGTTGAAGACCACTTCGGCCTGCACCTTGCCGGTGGCACCGATGCCCTTGCCTTCGATGACGGTACCGTCGGCCAGAACGAGCAGGGCGGTTGGTTTTGCGGTGGTCCAGGGGGCTGTCGCGGTCATTGTCTTCATCCCGTTCAGGCGGCGCGCCGCGGACGTTCCAAGAGAACGCCGGCCGGCCGTTGTGGTTTGCAGGCGGGCAGATGCGGGCGATGGGCGCGCGCTGTCAGGCCTGGTCACGATGTTGGTGCAGGTGACGGTCAATAACTGCAGCGCCGGGCAAGGTCAATCTTGAAGACGGCGGGTTCGGTCTTTTCCTTGAGCTTTTACCGCGGATTCACGCATTTCGTTTGCTCCGGTCTGTCCGGCTGGTTTATGAAACGCCATCAAACAGGAGTAAGACAATCATGCGCGATCAACTCGCTGCCGCCCTCAAGGATGCGATGAAAGCCAAGGATGCGCCGCGGCTGTCCACCGTCCGCCTCGTTCAGGCCGAGATCAAGACCCGCGATATCGCCAATCGCGGCACCGGCAAGGGTGACGCCACCGACGACGAAATCCTGCAGATCATGGCCAAGATGGTCAAGCAGCGCGAGGAATCGGCAAAGATCTACGAAGACAATGCCCGCCCGGAACTCGCCGCCAAGGAGCGCGCCGAGATCGTCGTCATTCAGGATTTCATGCCCAAGCAGCTGAGCGAAGCCGACGTGCGCGCCAATGTCGCTGCGGCAATCGCGGAAACAGGCGCCAGCGGCCCGAAGGACATGGGCAAGGTCATGGCGGTGCTGAAGGAGCGTTATGCCGGCCAGATGGACTTCGCCAAGGCGTCGACCGTGCTCAAGGAACTGCTGACAGCTGGTTGACCCTGGCAACCGGCGCGGCGACCGCATGGAACGCCGCGTCGATGATGGCGAATTTTTCCGCCTGGTATGCCCAGTATTCGCGCACGAACCGTTGCGAAAGCCAGAGCATGTTTGCACCGGCAATCGTCTCGTGACCAAGGCTGCCCATCTCGGCAGCCCTGGTCATCAGGCGCTTCAGGTGGGTCTTGGAGATCAGGTAGCGCTGGCAGATATCGGCAGACGAGACAGCGCCGACGATGGTTCGCGATGCGCCGGGATCAAACGTTTCGATCAAACCGATAAAACAATCCATCACCAGTCCGCCGGAATTGGCCCAGGTAAACAGGTTGAACGTTTCGCCGGGATTGCGCACCGCGTGGTTTTCCAGAATTCCCTGTGCGATAGCCGGCTGCAGCCTTGCAAACAGCGCCGGATTTTCCGCCAGCGCCACAGCCCTTTTGCCGCCATCCAGCATGTCGAGAATGGTCAGATGCGCATAGAGCCATTTGACGACCGACTGCACCGCCACATCGGTCGGTTCCAGCGGCCGCCGGCGCCGGTCGGGCGGATTATCGGCAGGCCGTGCAAAACGATAGGCCAGCATTTCCTGAACGAAGGCGCTGGCGGTGTTGCGGCTGGCAATGCCATAGCCCACCGCCGTTGCAACGAAACGCCCCATATAGAGACCCTTCGCCGGATCATGCGGATCACGCCGGTAGTGCAGCGACAGGCCGAGCTGCGCCATCAGCCAGCGCTGCTGTGAGGCAAAGATCGAATTCAGCCGCGGATTTTCCGCAAACAGTGCCGTCATCTGCCGGGCGTTTTCCTGCATGGCGGCAAAAAACACCGGGTTGCGTACAAGATCGTGTGCGGCGAGCGGCATTTTGCGGTTCCGGAGGATGGTGAACAATTCATTGCCTGTTCTTCATCCGGCATCAACGGCCTATTCTGGGCATTTCTGCCCCGGTGCCATGTTCCCTGGATAGGAAGCAGGCGACCCGGAGCTATCCGTTCTTTCGGTTCTTCTGCTCGGTCATGAAATGACGCAGCACGGCGTTCATCCGCGTCTGATATCCCTTGCCGCTCTTCTTGAAGAAGTCGATTACATCCTCATCAAGCCGTATCGAAACGGCTTTCTTCGGGGTAGGATAAACGATCGTCGCGTTCGACCAGTCGACATCCATAAATTCCGCCCAGTCGGGATCGTCCCGCATGGCGGCCATGATGTCCTCGTCGGTCAGGGCCGCGACGCGCGCCCAGTCTGTCAGGCTTTTTTCGCCGCGTGCGCGCTTGTCGCGTATTTCATCGAGGGAAACTCTGGCGATAGATTCTTTGCTCATTTTTATGTGCCGGCCGGGCGGAAATGATCCTGCAAATTTCCCGTCGCATCGTGTAGACAATCGTGATGATGCGGTTGGTCTCTGTGCAGATCGCTAACGTCCGGACTTCTCCGTTTCTGATGGATTGAAACTCGATCCTGGATTCTTGCAGAGCAAGAACGGCATCTTCGAAGTCGATACCGTGCTTCGCCATATTGCCGAGCCGTTTTTGGTCATCCCACTCAAAAAACGTCAACGGTTGTGGGTCCAACATGGAAATGCCTGCCCCCATCATTCGACCCTTATACCAATACAGATTGTATATACAGCAAGAAATTCCGTCAACCTGTGAATTGCGGGTATGACGCATCCCCTCTGTAGCGCGAGCTGTGATTGCCGCCTATATGGAAGCCAGCCCAGAGGTATTCATGCGATTTTCCAACGCCTTTCTTGACGAGATCCGCGACCGCGTTCCCATTTCGGACGTGATCGGCAAACGCGTCACCTGGGACCGCAAGAAGACCAATGCCTCGCGGGGCGACTATTGGGCCTGCTGCCCGTTCCATGGCGAGAAGTCGCCGAGCTTCCACTGCGAGGACCGCAAGGGCCGCTATCACTGCTTCGGCTGTGGCGTGTCAGGCGATCATTTCCGTTTTCTCACCGATCTCGACGGCATGGCCTTTCCGGAGGCCGTGCAGCAGATTGCCGATCTCGCCGGCGTCGCCATGCCGCAGCCGGATGTCGAGGCGGAAAAGCGCGACCGTCAGCGCATCGGCCTGCAGGACGTCATGGAAGTGGCGACGCAGTTTTTTCAGGATCAGTTGCAGACGGCAAACGGCGCCAAGGCACGCGCCTATCTGCGAGACCGGGGTCTGACCGGCCGCACCATCGAAACATTCCGCCTCGGTTACGCACCGGAAAGCCGCAATGCGCTGAAGGAATTCCTCGCCGGAAAGGGCGTGCCGAAGGACCAGATCGAGGCCTGCGGTCTGGTCGTTCACGGTCCCGATATTCCTGTCTCCTACGACCGTTTCCGCGATCGCATCATGTTCCCGATCCTGTCGTCGCGCGAAAAGGTCATCGCCTTCGGCGGCCGCGCCATGTCGCCGGATGCGCCGGCCAAGTACCTCAATTCCAACGAGACCGAGCTCTTTCACAAGGGCAATGTGCTCTACAATTTTTCGCGCGCCCGCAAGGCGATGGGTGGAGCTGACGGCGCAGGGACCATCATCGCCGTCGAAGGCTATATGGATGTCATCGCGCTGCATCAGGCCGGCATCGAGAATGCCGTGGCACCGCTTGGCACCGCGCTCACCGAAAACCAGATGGCGCTGTTGTGGAAGCTGACATCGCAGCCGGTGCTTTGCTTCGATGGTGACGGCGCCGGCATCCGTGCCGCCAACCGCGCCGTCGATCTGGCGCTGCCGCATCTGAAGCCCGGGTTCTCCGTGCGCTTCGCCATGCTGCCGGACGGCAAGGATCCCGACGATCTCGTCCGCAACGAGGGACGGGCGCCGTTCGACAAGGTCATGGCGTCCGCCCGTTCGCTGTCGGAAATGGTCTGGCTGCGGGAAGCCCAGGCCGGCGGCTTCGACACGCCGGAAAGCCGCGCTCAGCTGGAAGCAACGCTGAAACAGGTGGTTTCGGTCATTGCCGACGAAAACGTCCGACGCCACTATGGCCAGGATGTGCGCGACCGGTTGAACCAGTTTTTCCAGGGCGCTTCGCGCCAGCAGAACGGCCAGCGCAATTTCGACCGCAACCAGCGCCCGGGTGCCAATCGCAATGGCGGGCCGGGGCAGGGCCGTGGCGGACAGCAGGGCGGACGCATGCCGGAGCGCTCGGGCATTTCCGATAGGCTTGCCCGATCCTCGTTGGTCAGCGGCCATCAGGCGCTGCCGCCGTTGCGCGAAAGCGTGCTGGCTTTGACCATCGTCAATCATCCGCAATTGCTGTTTGAAGAATATGACGAGATTTCCGCGATCGAATACGACAATCGCGATCTGCAGCGCTTCTGGTCGTCGGTGCTCAACACCGCAGCCGCCAAAGGCCCGCGCCTGTCGCGCGAAATCCTTGTCGAGCAGCTGGAGGCAGAAGGTTTCGATACGCTGTTGAAATCGCTCGACCAGCAGATCCGCTTTGCCCGCCTGTGGACGGCAACGACCGCAGCCGCCCCCGAAGATGCCCGCGAAGGTTATCTGCAGGCGCTCGCCCTGCATCAGCGCACAAAAGCTCTGCTGTGGCAGCGCCGCGAGCTGGAAAGCGAACTCGCCTATGCCACCGAGGAGGGCGACGACGACACTGTCAGCCAGATCCTGCGCAATCTGCAGGAGGTCCAGCTGGAGGTGACGCGGCTTGAAAACCAGGAGGCCATCATCGACGGGTTTGGGGTGTTGTCGGGCCGCGTGAAGGGGCCGGCGGGCAAGTAGGCAGCATCAGCCGGTACGGGATTTCGACCTGAACGGCCATGCGAAGCCCGGCGCGGGTGGAATTTGCGAGCCTCTTGCCATCGCGCCCTGCAATTGCAAAAGTCCGGTTGTCGCCGATAGGGCTGGGCATTTGGTCCGCCCATTCGCAGGAGGGGGAACCATGACTGAAATCACCTTGCTGGCTTTTGCGCTCGTTTCGTTCATCGGTATCGCCACGCCCGGTCCGACCGTGCTTCTGGCTTTGACCAACGGTTCGCGTTTCGGCGTTCGCCGGGCGCTGATCGGCATGATCGGTGCGGTCCTGTCCGATTTCGTCCTGATCGGCGCCGTGGCGCTCGGTCTCGGTGCGCTGCTTGCGGCATCCGAATTCTGGTTCTCGGTCGTCAAGTGGATCGGCGCCGGTTATCTCGCCTTTCTCGGCATCATGCTGTTGCGCTCGAAAGGCACGCTCAGCGAAACACTGCACGCAACGGCGGAGAACGGCTCGGGCTCGGCGCGGGCGATCTTTCTGAAAAGCTTTCTTGTGGCCGTGACCAATCCCAAGGGGTATCTGTTCTTCTCGGCCTTCCTGCCGCAGTTCATCGTGTCATCAGAGCCGCAAATCCCGCAATATGCACTTCTGGCGCTGGTCTTCGCCTCGATCGATTTCCTGGTCATGGGCGCTTACGCTGCGCTCGGTTCGCAGGCCGTCAGGGTGCTGAAGAAATCCGGTGCGCTGTGGCTCGATCGGATTTGTGGCGGTGCACTGCTGGCGCTCGCCGGGTCGCTGGCATTTTACCGGCGCGCCAGCACTTGATCATTGGCGGGAGTGCATCCGGTATTCCGGCTGCTGTCGGTTCGCTAGAATGCCGCAAAAAGCCGACAGAAATTCTTAATGCAACCTTGGCATGACTGTCCTTGAGTTCATCGCGGGGTTGTGAAAATTGGATAGGCGGCGTTCCCGCATTATTGCGGTGGCTGGTATTCTGGGTCTTCTTGGGGCGGCGATCCCGATCGCGGCCATGGCTTATATGTCATGGGCCATTGCCGTTGAGAGGAAGCAGGATCGTCTGGCGCTGGTCTCCCGCGTGACACTCCTGCGGGCGACGAACACGTTCGCTGACGCCAAAGGCGCGCTCGATACGATCGCCGCAACCTCCGATATACCCTGCTCGGAAGCCCACATCGAGCACATGCGCGCGCTGACGGTTAACACGCGCTCCATCGAAGAGATGGGTTATTTTGAAGACGGCCTGCTCAAATGCACCTCCTGGGGTGTAACCGCCGGCGCAGTCACCCGCTCGGGCATCGACTATGTCACGCCGGATGGCATTGAAGTGTCGATACGGATGCAGCCTCTGGTCAGCGGCGGCAAGCCGATGATGGCCCTGCATTCTGGCAATTACAATGTTCTCGTGGCGCCGTCACGGCTTGTCGATGTCCTGATCGATGACGGCATGTCGATTGCCCTGGCGACCGGGCAGGGTACGATCATCAATACGCTGAACACGCCGGACATCGGTTTGGTTCGCTCGCTTGTCGCGGCACCCGGCAAGGGAATGACGGACAGCGACCTCTTTGCCACGGCGCGTGGCGATGGCCTGCTTGCGGTCGCGACCGAGCCGAAGTCGAAGATCGCGGCAAGTCTCAGAACCGAGCAGATGCTGCTCCTGCCCGTCGGCGTGTTCATCGCCGCCTTCATCGTCGCCGTGGTGATCTGGCTGTCGAGGAAACGCCTGTCGCCGCTGGCCGAGCTTGAGACCGCCGTCCGCAACCGCGAATTCATCGTGCACTACCAACCGATCGTGGAGCTGAAAACCGGCATCTGCATCGGCGCGGAAGCACTGGTGCGCTGGCGCAGGCCGGACGGCTCGCTCGTCAGTCCGGACCTGTTCATCCCGCTGGCAGAACAAAGCGGCCTGATCGAGCCGATCACCGATCAGGTCATCGAGGCGGTGATCCTTGATCTGAACAGCATGCTCGTCGGGGACCGCACCCTGCACATCGCCATCAACCTCTGCGCCGCCGATATCAAGTCCGGCCGCATCCTCGCCGTACTCGAGGACAGGCTCGCCAACACCGGCATTCGAACCGAGCAGATATGGCTGGAGGCGACCGAGCGTGGCTTCATGGATATTGATGCGGCCAGCGTGACGCTGGCCAAGGCCCGTGAACGCGGCCATTCGGTCGCCATCGATGATTTCGGCACCGGCTATTCCAGCCTTCAATATCTTCAACGCCTGCCTCTCGACGCGCTGAAGATCGACAAATCCTTCATCGATACGATCGGCAGGGATACGGCGACCAGCTCAGTCACCTCCCACATCATCGATATGTCGCAATCGCTCGGCCTTTTTTCAGTGGCCGAGGGCGTCGAAACCGAGGACCAGGCCGACTACCTGAAAACCCACGGCGTCGATTTCGGGCAGGGTTGGCTCTTCTCCAAGGCCCTGCCGGCCGCCGACTTCATTGCCTATCACCGGCATACGAAGGAAAAATACGGCGCGGCGCCGGAGGTCATCCAGGCGGCCGCGGGGTGAGGAAAGCAAAGGTTCAGCGGGTAAGGCGGCTCGAAAGACGGGGCGATCATCGACGGTTTTGGCTGGATATGGCCGCATGCTTGACCGTCCCTGCGTTTGACGATATTGCCGGAGACAGGTTCAGGCTACCTGCCGCTCGCAGACTTCCGGTGAAATCCTGACATGGACAATCTTCTCGCCCTCGAAGCATTTCGTGTGGTGGGCAATGCGAGCTCCCCTCCTTCTGTTCGAAATGCGATAATGAGGAGAGTGAGATGTCTGTGGACACCTCCGGTAACAACGCGTTTCTGACTGCCCCGCTTGGTGCTGTTTTTGCCAGGACGGCACTTCCCATCATCTTTGTCATGAGCATGAACGGGCTGCTCACCATCGTCGACGCGATGATGCTTGGCCTCTACGTCGGTCCCGAAGCGGTCGGCGCTGTCGCCTCCGTGTTTCCGGTCTTCATGCTGCTTGTGGCGCTCTCGACATTGGTCGGCAGTGGCATGGCAAGTCTTCTTGCCCGCTCCATCGGGGCCGGGGACTTCGCCAATGCGCGCGCGGTGTTCGCCAGCGCCCATGGTCTTGCCCTGGCGATCGGCGCCGGATTCGCCGTGCTGTTTCTCCTGCTCGGCAAGGCTTTGGTTCTGGCCGTGGCGAATGGACCGGGACCTCTGGCTGAGATGGCCTATAGCTATATCGCCGTCATCGCCTTGTCCTGCCCGCTGCAACTGCTCCTATCGGCCAATGCGGATGCCTTGCGCTGTGAAGGGCGGGTGGGATTGATGGCGCTGCTCAGCCTTTTCATCTCGCTGGCAAATCTCGGCCTGAACTATGTCCTCATCGCATCGCTGGGGCTTGGTGTTGCGGGATCGGCCTATGCGACGGTGCTGGCGCAAGGGCTGGCGCTTGGCCTTCTCGTGGTCTTCCGTCTCTCCGGGAAAACCACCTTGCCGCTTGCCGCGGTGCTGCGAAGCAATCCGTTTTCCGCTTGGGGAAGCATCGTTGCCCTTGGCGCGCCGCAAAGTCTCGGTTTCATCGGCATGGCTCTGGTCTCGGCCACCATCATCGTCACCTTGCAGAGCGTCGCAGCCCAGACCTATGATGCCGTCATTTCGGCCTACGGCATCGTCACCCGCATCATGACCTTCGCATTCCTGCCACTGTTGGGCATGGGGCAGGCCATGCAGGCGATCGTCGGCAACAACAGGGGAGCAGGCCTGTGGCAACGCTCGGATATGACGCTGCGTCTCGCCGTCATCGTCTCGTTCCTCTATTGCCTCATCGTTGAAATGCTGCTGACCTTCTTCGCCCGTCCGATCGGCTCGTTCTTCGTCAGTGATCAAACCATTATTGGCGATATTTCGCGGATCATGCCGCTGATGGTGATGGCCTATTTCCTCTCCGGACCGCTGATGATGACGGCAAGTTATTTCCAGGCGATCGGCGATGCCAGGCGTGCTGCAATCCTCGGTCTGGCGAAGCCCTACCTGTTCACCATGCCACTGGTCATCCTGCTCGCAATTGCCTTCGGAGAAAGGGGAATCTGGTTTGCCACCCCGGCCGCGGAGGTCCTGCTGCTTGCCGTAACGGCTATTGTTCTCTGGCAGGCAGCGAGGCGGAAAAGCCTCCGTTCCGGGCTGCTTTCGGGGCAAGCGGGGCGCGAGCTGTAAACGCTCGTTCCCTTGGCCAAGCGGACAATGGATCGCTCAGCTGGTGTCGTCCGCCTCTGCTTTGCTACGGCAAAGTCATATGGACGATGCGGTAAAGCCAGATCGCCTTTGACGAGGGCTGGGCACTCAGCCCTCGCACCGGCCACCCGACCTGTGCCATAGTCCGCTTTCCCCACGAAAGCGATTCCATGCTGCAGACCAAAGACCGTATCGATCCCCTGTTTGACACTGATGGTGCCAAAAATCCGCTGTCCGTACTGAAACGGGTCTACGGTTATCCCGCTTTTCGCGGCAAGCAGGCTGCTGTCGTGGAGCGTGTGGTGTCGGGTGGCGATGCCGTGGTGCTGTTTCCGACCGGTGCCGGCAAGTCGCTCTGCTTCCAGATCCCAGCCCTTTGCCGCGATGGCGTCGGCATCGTCGTGTCGCCGCTGATTGCCCTGATGCGCGATCAGGTGGAGGCGCTCAAGCAGCTTGGGGTCAGGGCCGCAGCGCTGAATTCCTCGCTGTCGCGCGAAGAATTCGTCGATGTCCGCCGGGCGATCGCTTCTGGCGATCTCGATCTTCTTTATGTGACGCCGGAGCGCATCGTCACGCCGGGCTTCAAGGAGATGATCGGCAACGCGAAGATTTCGCTGTTTGCCATCGACGAAGCCCATTGCGTCTCGCAGTGGGGCCATGATTTTCGCCCGGAATACCGGGAGTTGGGCCAGCTCGCCGCGCAGTATCCCGGCGTGCCGCGTTTGGCGCTGACGGCAACGGCCGATCCGCATACCCGCGAAGACATTATCGACAAGCTCGGCCTGCGCTCGGCCGAAGTCTTCACCACCTCGTTCGACCGACCCAACATCGCCTATGAAATCGTCGAGCGCGACCAGCCGCGCCAGCAGCTCCTGCGTTTCCTGTCGCGCCACAAGGGGTCCAGCGGCATCGTCTATTGCCTGTCGCGCGCCAAGGTCGAGGACACCGCCGAATGGCTGAACGGGCAGGGTATCCGGTCGCTTGCCTACCATGCCGGCATGGACCGCGCCGTGCGCGATGCCAATCAGGATGCCTTCCTCAAGGAAGAAGACCTCTGCCTGGTGGCAACCGTCGCCTTCGGCATGGGCATCGACAAGCCGAATGTGCGCTATGTCGCCCATCTCGATCTGCCGGGCTCGGTGGAGGCCTATTACCAGGAGACCGGCCGCGCCGGACGCGACGGCCTGCCGTCGGATGTCTGGATGGCCTATGGCATGGCCGACGTCATCCAGCGCGGCCGGATGATCGATGGCGGCACCTCGGGCGACGATATCAAGCGGGTCGAGCGCGCCAAGCTGAATGCGCTGCTGGCCATCTGCGAAACCCCCGGCTGCCGGCGGCAATCGATCCTTGCGCATTTCGGCGAGGCGCATGGCGGTCAGTGCGGCAATTGCGATACCTGTATCAATCCGGTCGAAACCTGGGACGGGACCGATGCTGCGATCAAGGCGCTGGCGGCGATCTACCGCACCGGCGAACGCTTTGGCACCGGCCATCTGATCGATGTGCTCTTGGGCACCGAAAACGAAAAGACCGAGCGTTTTGGCCATAGCAAGATGCCGGTCTTTGGAGCCGGCAAGGACATCCCGTCGAAAACCTGGCAGTCGGTCTATCGCCAGCTTCTCGCCGCCGGCCTGATCAGCGTCGATCACGAAGCCTTTGGCGCGCTGAAGCTGGAACCGGACGCGCGCACTGTGTTCAAGCGCGAGCGCGAGGTCCGGTTCCGCAAGGACCGCCCGGTCAGCGGCAAGGGCAAGAATGCCCGGCAATCGGCCGCATCCGGTGTCAAATCGGCTTTGTCCGGTTCGGATGCGGAACTGTTCGAGGCTTTGCGCCGGACGCGCTCCGGCATTGCCAAGGAGCTCGGCGTGCCACCCTATGTCGTGTTCCCCGATACGACGCTCATCGCTTTCGCCACCGCCCGCCCGCAGGACCACGACGCTCTGCTCGGCATTTCCGGCGTCGGCCAGTCGAAGCTGGAACGCTATGGCGATGCTTTCCTGGATGTCATCCGCGGATTTGATTGACGGGCTTCTTCCTCTTCTCCCCAATGGGGAGAAGGTGCCCGCAGGGCGGATGAGGGGGCAGCAAGCTGAGAACGTGCCGGACCACCCCCTCATCGCTTCGCATGCGCTCGGCACTTCTCCCCGCAGGGGAGAAGGGGAAAAATCACCTACATCCTGACCGTCATGCCGCCATCGACCGTCAGCACATGGCCGTTGACGAAGGATGCGGCGTCGCTGGCGAGGAACAGGGCGGCACCGGCGATCTCGTCCGGGCGTCCCCAGCGTTGTGCCGGGATGCGCTGGCGCACAAAAGGCATCAGGTCCTCGTCGGCGGCCATCGCAGCATTGGTCTCTGTGGCAAACCAGCCCGGTGCAATCGCATTGCTGGTGATGCCGTGCGGTCCGAATTCCACCGCCATCGCGCGCATCAGGCCAGTCAGCCCCTGCTTGGCAACCGGATAGATGCCGTCGCCCGGCATTGCCACCTGGCCGTTGATCGAGGTGATCGAGATCAGCCGTCCGTGTCCGTTCTTCTTCATGATCGCGGCCGCATCGCGCGAAAGGGTCGTGGCGGCGATCAGGTCGGTCTGGATGAGCGCCAGGATCGCGTCATCGTCGAATTCGGCCAGCGGCCGCCGGTCGCGGGCACCGACATTGTTGACGAGAATATCCAGCCGCCCGTGCTGCTGGTCGATGCCGGCGAGTGTTGCTCGCTGCGCCTCCCGATCGGCAATGTCGAAGGCAGCAGCCTCGGCGCTGCCGCCTGCTGCTGCGATCGACGCCACGGCCTTCTCCAGTGTTGCCGCTGTGCGCCCGCTGACGACGACATGGGCACCCGCCTCGGCCAGTGCCCTGGCGATCTCCAGCCCCAGTCCGCGCCCGCTGCCGGTCACAAGTGCGACCCGCCCACGAAGGGAAAACCTGTCGAAAATAGCCATGTCGTCTTCCTTGCAATCGATTCTTGAGGCTTGGCGGATGCCTCAGCATCTTATGCAAGGCACGCGTCTGCGGACAATAGCAAGGGGCGCTATCGCTGAGAGAGCGCCTGCAACACCTCGGAAGGAGGTGCTGCGATGGCCCATAAATAATCCTTCAAGGGCATGTTCCGCTCGACGACGGTTTCAATAAACCGTCCGCAAAAGGCCCGCATTGCCTGCACCGGCCGAACCTTGAGGTCCGTGGCGAGCTTTTCAAGGGCGGCTTGAGACATCGTGCCGTCGTTCAGCTTGTCGTTAAGGTCGCGTTCGCAGGCGCCGATGGTGCGCGCGAGCCGCAGGCGGTTAACGCGAAGATCATCGATCTTTCCCAACCACTGTTGTTCCGTTAGCCCGGCTGGATCTGAAAAGTCGACCTGCTGACCGGTGAACTGGCTGGCAAATACCAAAAAAACGCCAACGATGCCGAGACTGGCACACAGGGTGATGAGGCCGTTGTTTTTCAAAGAGACGACACTCTCTATGGTTGCTTCCCTTGCGCGGATGTAAGTTGAGTGGTGTCGTGTTGCAAGACCGTGTCTGACCATGCTGCGATCATCAGCCCGGGCGTGTCTCGCTGAGGAGAAAACCGCCCGAAAATGCCAAGACGGCTTTCATTGCGCGGATCGACGCGTTTTCCACCAGAAAGGCTAAATTTTGCCACGCTGCCAAGGACTTGCGTTCTTGACACCCGGGGCTCGGCGGCTAAACCGGCCGTTCAGTTCATTTTTGGGAGGAAGCCGCTTTGAAGGCTGTTGCATCGTTCTCGGCATTTGTCGGCAAGACATTCGCCATCTGGGTCATTCTGTTCGCGGTTCTCGGCTTCTTCTTTCCCGACACGTTCAAGCAGATCGCGCCTTATATCGTCACGCTTCTGGCGATCATCATGTTCGGCATGGGCCTGACGATCTCGGTTGGCGATTTCCGCGAGGTTGCGCGCCGTCCGTTCGATGTGGCCATCGGCGTCTTTGCCCAGTTCATCATCATGCCGCTGCTGGCCGTCATCCTGACGAAGATCATCCCGATGTCTCCGGAAGTCGCCGCCGGTGTCATCCTCGTCGGCTGCTGCCCCGGCGGCACCTCGTCGAATGTGATGACCTATCTGTCCAAGGGCGACGTGGCGCTCTCGGTCGCCTGCACCAGCGTCACGACGCTGGCGGCACCGCTGGTCACACCGTTCCTGGTCTGGATGTTTGCCAGCCAGTATCTGCCAGTCGATGGCTGGGCGATGTTCCTCAGCATCGTCAAGGTCGTGCTGGTGCCCCTGGCGCTCGGTTTTGCCCTGCAGAAGCTGTTGCCGGGCCTCGTCAAGGCAGCCGTTCCGGCCCTGCCGCTGGTCAGCGTCGCCGGCATCGTGCTGATCGTTTCGGCGGTCGTCGGCGCAAGCAAGCCGGCCATTGCCACGTCCGGCCTGATGATCTTCGCCGTCGTCGTTCTGCACAATGGTCTTGGCTATCTGCTGGGTTACTTCGCTGCTCGTGCCAGCGGCCTGTCGCTTGCCAAGCGCAAGGCGATCGCCATCGAGGTCGGCATGCAGAACAGCGGTCTCGGTGCAGCGCTCGCCAATGCCTATTTCTCACCGGTCGCTGCCGTTCCGAGCGCGATCTTCAGTGTCTGGCACAATATTTCCGGCGCGCTGCTGGCCAATTATTTTTCCCGTCGTGTCGAGGACGAGCCGCAAGCGGCAAAGCCCGCCTTGGTGAAATAAGACAAGACCGGAGGGGGGGCGCGCCGCCCTCCGGTGCCGCTTTCGATTGCTGCTTGTTATTCCGAGGGAACCGGGCAGCTCATGTCACCCTCTTCGCAGGCAAGATAGACCTGCAGATCCTTTGTCCGCGTCTGCGTCAAGCCGTCGAGGCAGATGGAATGGATCATCGGATAGACGCTGGCGCCGGTGACGCCCGAGGATGAAAAGGCGCATTCGGCATCGCGGAAGGCAACCCAGGCGCGTTGCGCCGTCACCAGAAGCTTGGTTTTGTCGGCGTCATCCTTCAGCCGCGTCCCGATCTGCTTGTAGACATCGTTCAACTGCTTGTCTGACTTCTTGAATGCGTCGCTGGCGCAAACATCCATTGTCGTCTGATCCTGCGCATTGGCGCAATCGTCGGCGGCCTGTGCGGTTCCGCTTGCGAACAATGCCAGCGCGGCAGACAGAATGACATGTTTCATGAATCCCTCCCTTGGTGGCTCTTCCACATTGGACGTCCTGGCGAAAACAGTCCAGACAATCACCGGATGTATCGGGAATAACTCATTGATTGGGTTTCCCGCTGCGGGAGACTGCGTCCGTTTGAAACAATCCGCGTCGCGGATGGACAAGATGGCAGGTCATCCTGTCGTGCAAACGGCGCGCACTGGCGCTGTCTTTCGCTGTCATATGGATCGGAATATGATAGGTCTCCATCGCAAACCGATCTCAAATCCTGGAAAGCGGCCTCCATGACGTCAGCCTTCATCACTCACCTTTCCTCCGAACTCGCTGGTCTGAAGTCTGCCGGGCTTTACAAGTCTGAGCGGGTGATTGTGTCCAAGCAGGCTGGCGAGATCGAGGTTGCGTCGGGTGCGAAGGTTTTGAACTTCTGCGCCAACAATTATCTCGGCCTTGCCGACAACGCCGAACTGATCGAGGCCGGCAAACGGGCGCTGGATCGCTATGGCTATGGCATGGCCTCGGTGCGGTTCATCTGCGGCACGCAGGAAGAGCACAAGCAGCTGGAAGCGCGGATCTCGTCGTTCCTGGGCATGGAAGACACCATCCTCTATTCCTCCTGCTTCGACGCCAATGGCGGTCTGTTCGAGACGCTGCTGAACGAGGAAGACGCCATCATCTCCGATGCGCTCAACCATGCCTCGATCATCGACGGCGTGCGGCTGTCGAAGGCCAAACGCTTCCGCTATGCCAACAATGACATGGCAGCGCTCGAAGAAGAACTGAAGAAGGCCGAGGGCTCGCGCTTCAAGCTGATCGCCACCGACGGCGTCTTTTCGATGGACGGCATCATCGCCAATCTCAAGGGTGTGTGCGATCTCGCCGACAAATACGGCGCCATGGTCATGGTCGATGACAGCCATGCCGTCGGCTTCGTCGGCAAACATGGCCGTGGCTCGGCCGAATATTGCGGCGTCGAGGGCAGGGTGGATATCATCACCGGCACGCTCGGCAAGGCGCTGGGCGGCGCGTCCGGCGGATATACTTCGGCAAGACGAGAAGTGGTCGAGTGGCTGCGTCAGCGCTCGCGCCCCTATCTGTTCTCCAACACGCTGGCCCCGGTCATTGCGGCTGCGTCGTTCAAGGTCTTCGACCTGATCGACAATGGCGATGCCTTGCGCGCCCGCCTGGAAGCCAACGCCGCCTTGTTTCGCACCGAAATGAGCAGTCTCGGCTTTACGCTGGCCGGTGAAGGCCATCCGATCATCCCGGTGATGCTCGGGGATGCGTCGCTGGCGCAGGCTTTTGCGGCAAGGATGCTGGAGAAGGGCGTCTATGTCGTCGGCTTTTCCTTCCCCGTGGTGCCCAAGGGCCAGGCCCGTATCCGCACCCAGATGTCGGCCGCCCACAGCGAGGCGGATGTGCGCCGGGCGATCGCCGTGTTCGAAGAGGTTGGCAAAGAGTTGGGTGTGATTTGACGAGCGGAGGTTTGCCCCTCATCCGCCCTGTCGGGCACCTTCTCCCCGCAGGCAGGGAGAAGGGACAAGCGGCAAACTCTGTCGTCCCCTCTCCCCGCAAGCGGGGAGAGGGCTAGGGTGAGGGGCAGCGCGCAGCGCTTGAAAAGTTTAAGGACATAAGACATGACAAACATGATGAAGGCGCTCGTCAAATCCAGACCGGAAATCGGCCTGTGGATGGAGCATGTTCCGGTGCCGGAGCCCGGCCCCAATGATGTGCTGATCAAGGTGAAGAAATCCGCCATCTGCGGCACCGACGTGCATATCTGGAACTGGGACCAGTGGGCGCAAAAGACCATTCCGGTACCGATGGTGGTCGGCCACGAGTTCGTCGGCGTGATCGCCGAGATCGGCTCGGCCGTCACCAAGTATCATGTCGGCGAGCGGGTCTCGGGCGAGGGCCATATCGTGTGCGGCAAGTGCCGCAACTGCCGTGCGGGCCGGGGGCATCTCTGCCGCAACACGCTCGGCGTCGGCGTGCATCGCCCCGGCTCGTTCGGCGAATATGTCTGCATCCCCGAATACAATGTCGTCGCCATTCCCGACGAGGTTCCGGACGAGGTCGCTGCGATCTTCGATCCGTTCGGCAATGCCGTGCACACCGCACTTTCCTTCGATGTCGTTGGCGAGGACGTGCTGGTCACCGGCGCCGGCCCGATCGGCATCATGGGCGCCATGGTGGCCAAACGCTCCGGCGCTAGAAAAGTGGTCATCACCGATATCAATCCGGTACGGCTGGCATTGGCCGAAAAGATGGGCATCGACTATGTCGTCGATGCCTCGAAGGAAAACCTGTCGGATGTGATGAAGCGCATCGGCATGACCGAGGGCTTCGATGTCGGGCTGGAAATGTCAGGCGCTGCTCCCGCCTTCCGCGACATGATCGACAAGATGAACAATGGCGGCAAGATCGCCATCCTCGGCATCGCACCGACGGGCTTTGAGATCGACTGGAACAAGGTGATCTTCAAGATGCTCAACCTCAAGGGCATCTATGGCCGCGAGATGTTCGAGACCTGGTACAAGATGATCGCCTTCGTCCAGGGCGGCCTCGATCTCTCGCCGATCATCACCCATCGCATCGGCATCGACGATTTCCGCGACGGCTTTGAAGCCATGCGCTCCGGAAACTCCGGCAAGGTCGTCATGGACTGGTAGGGCTTTGCCCGCACCGTGGTGACGCGGTGCGGCACTCTATTCGATGACTTCCCTGGGATAGACGCCCCAGAGCTTTGCCTGGGCGACGTAGCCGCTGAGCCGTGGCCGTTGTATGGCGACGTGACACCAAGCGCCGCTACACTCGCTGATCTTCACGATGACGCCCGGCTGCATGAGGGCCGTGATCCCGGCGTTCCGGGCAGGGGTGCGCCGGAGGCTGGCGCCTTGCTTCAGCCATGGCGCGATCATGGCGGTGCGCTGGCCCGACAGCAGGGCCGCGTGCATCCAGCCGGACGATCCATCGTGATCGCGCACCAGCCGCCAGTTGCCCCATTCCTCGATCAGTTCCAGCGGCAGGCCCGCGACCATGTAGACGAACCGCACGGCGTAATCGGTGGACGGGCCGACGCGCATGCGGGCCGTCTCGCTTTTCAGCGATACGAAACGCGGAATTTTCAGCCCGGCGACGCGTCCGGTATTGCGGCTGGACGTCGCGACGGCGTCATCCGCCGTCATGTGCGCGGGCGCCGCCACCGCTGGATGCGCCATCGCCGCACAGGCGGCAAGAAACACGATAGCTGCCTTCATTCGCCCTGTCTCCTGCCGCGGGTTGTACCTGCCGTCGGCAGCCTGCTCATTGGC
The DNA here is from genome assembly GCA_900473045.1 of Hyphomicrobiales bacterium. Classification (GTDB taxonomy): domain Bacteria; phylum Pseudomonadota; class Alphaproteobacteria; order Rhizobiales; family Rhizobiaceae; genus Pararhizobium. Next base: position 51,224 of record UCKS01000028.1, on the reverse strand, counting down.
ACGCGCGGGCCCTTTTCAGCGCCGCCGTCACCCCCTCCAGCGAGAAGGCATATTGGGTGCTCGTGCCACGGCTGGAGGTTGCCTGAAGCGTCAGCGTGCTTCCGGATTTCATCGCTGCGACCAGCGCCTCGTCGCGATCTTCGCGGCTCGACCATGCGACGTTTCCGCGCGGGGTCATGGCAAAAGCCTCGCCGCCGACCTTTGCCGTGACCTCGGATCCGGCCTTCAGGCCGTAGCCCATCTGCGCTTGCGGCATGTAGCCGCCGGCGCCCTTCGGCGCGACCAGCAGGAAGTTGTTGCCATGGTTGACTTCGGCTGGCTGTGCCTCGCGCGGCATGGTCAAGGCGTAGCAGGCGGTCGTGCCGTTGTTGTCGTAGGAATAGACACCCCAATGGCCGAAAGTCTTGACCATCACCGGCTGCGCCTGGGCTGGCAAGATGGTGCTGGCAAGGGCCAGGGCGGCGAGGATATGTCGGTTGAGGGACATCTGATCTCCGTCGTTCAAGGGGAATGGGCCTGCCGGGCAGGCGGGAAAGCGCCCTTAGTGAACCGCCGGAACGTTATCAGAAGGTAAAGATTGCCCCTGCGAGAATTTGGGTGCGGCAGGTGAGCGCAGGCCCGTACGCGGCCTTCCAGTACCGCCTAATCCGTCTCTTGCAGAGGCCCGGCCACACCCTCACATGCCGTTCACGTTTGCGTTAGGTGGCTTCCCATGCCAGCCCGCGCATGCGAAGCGGGGGACCTTCGACAAGCAGATGAGGTTTCCCCGATTGATTGATTTGAATGTGTCCCGCCGAGCCCTCCTTCAGGCGGGCGGCGCCTTTGCCGCGCTCGGTCTTGCCGGTTGCGCCACCACTGCTCAGCCCGTCGTCGCCCCGGTGAAAGCGAACCCATCGTGCTGCCCACCGCCGAAAGCGAAATGTACAGCGCACGGCCCGAAGAGCAGTTCCCGCTGCCGGCCGTCCCGTACCAAAAGGTCCCAGCACGGTTTCGCCGTCAGTGGGTCGACAACACCACCGGCGAGCGTCCCGGCACGCTGGTCGTCGATACCGCCAATCATTTCCTCTACCTGACATACGAGAACGGCAAGGCGATGCGCTACGGCGTCGGGCTTGGCCGTGCGGGCTTCGAGTGGTCGGGCCGCGGCGTCATTCAGTACAAGCGCAAATGGCCGCGCTGGACGCCGCCCGACGAGATGGTGGCGCGCCGCCCCGATCTGGAACCCTACAGCATCGCCAATGGCGGCATGGACCCGGGCCTGAAAAACCCGCTCGGTGCCCGCGCGCTCTATATCTTCAAGGACGGCGTCGATACGATCTACCGCATCCACGGTTCGCCGGAATGGTGGACGATCGGCAAATCGGTGTCGTCCGGCTGCGTGCGCATGCTCAATCAGGATGTGATCGATCTCCACGACCGGGTGCCCAACCGCACCGAAATCCTGGTGATCGGCGCGACGATGGCCTAGCCATAGCCGGCCATGGAATTTGTGCCTTTTGGGGTGGCGATGCCGTCAAGACCTTGACATCGCCACCCGGCGCATCATCTCTCAGCCAGCCGGACTTGGGAGGGTTTGATGATCTATTCGGGAAGTTGTCATTGCGGCGCCATCGCCTTTGAGGTCGAGGCCGATATTACGCAGGCGATGGATTGCAATTGTTCGATGTGCCGCCGGCGTGGCGGACTGCTGGCCTTCGTGCCGCGCGAAACCTTCAAGCTTCAGACGCCCGCCTCGGCCGTGTCGACCTATCAGTTCAACAAGCACGTTATCCAGCATCATTTCTGTGCAAATTGTGGAATTGCGCCTTATGCCGATGGCGAAGGCAAAACCGGCCCGATGGCCGCCGTCAATGTCCGCTGTTTGCCGGACGTCGATCTCGATAGCTTGACGATCACCAAGGTCGATGGACGGAGTTTTTGATGCTGGAGGAAAGCGCTGATGGTTGAAGCGGGGCCGCATCTGCAAGCAGAGATTCCGTTGGCCCTTGTCTTTCCATCAACAGTTCCTACATTTCTGCCATGGATGTGAATCTTTGAAGCCCCTCGCTGGATTCAGTCTTTTTTGCCGATTTGAACGGTTTTTCACCGGAAATGCTTGACGGGACCGAAAATTGTGGGAATCACCATTTCTGATACAGTGAGTGAAATGGGTACGGCGGACAGATCCATCATGCGAGCGATGTCAAAACGGCGCTGCTGTCGCAGTCGGCCGGTTTAACTGCGGTGACTGTCGTGGTTAATCAGGAATTAAAGATCATCCCGTTACGTCAGGGGTAATGATTCGCGGTGGGAGCGCTTGACGCGCCCGAGCCTCGAACGAGTTTTGCACCGCGCACGCGTTGAGTGCTGTCCAAGGAAAGCGACGATATAAATGGCAACCAAAGTCAAAGAGAACGAAGAAGCAGAAGCCGAACGCGAAGGCGCACCCGACGGCCCGCTTCTTGACCTCTCGGATGACGCGGTCAAGAAGATGATCAAGGCCGCCAAGAAGCGCGGCTATGTGACCATGGACGAGCTGAACGAGGTTCTGCCGTCCGATCAGGTTGACCCCGACCGTATCGAAGACATCATGGCGATGCTCAGCGAAATGGGCATCAACGTCGTCGAGGACGAGGAGGCCGACGAGGGCCCGGCCGCGTCCGAGGAAGAGGACAACGATGCCGATGGCGAGAGCGAAGGCGGCGAACTCGCGCCTTCGAGCGGCACGGCCTTGGCAACCGCCAAAAAGAAAGAACCGACCGACCGCACCGATGACCCGGTGCGCATGTACCTGCGCGAAATGGGCTCGGTGGAGCTTTTGTCGCGCGAGGGCGAAATCGCCATTGCCAAGCGCATCGAGGCTGGCCGCGAAACGATGATCGCCGGTCTGTGCGAGAGCCCGCTGACGTTCCAGGCCATCATCATCTGGCGCGACGAACTCAACGAGGGCAACACGCTTCTGCGCGAGATCATCGATCTCGAAACAACCTATTCCGGTCCGGAAGCCAAGGCTGCTCCGCAGTTCCAAAGTCCTGAGAAGATCGAGGCTGACCGCAAGGCGGCCGAGGAAAAGGAAAAGAACCGCAAGCCGCGTGTTGGCGACGACGACGTGACCAATGTCGGCGGCGAAGGTCAGCCGCACGAGGAAGAGGAAGAGGACGACGACGAGTCCAACCTGTCGCTGGCAGCGATGGAAGCGGAACTGCGCCCGCAGGTCATGGAAACGCTCGACATCATCGCCGAGACCTACAAGAAGCTGCGCAAGCTGCAGGACCAGCAGGTCGAAGCCCGCCTGGCTGCGACCGGCACGCTGTCGCCCGCCCAGGAACGCCGCTACAAGGAGCTGAAGGACGAGCTGATCACGGCGGTAAAATCGCTGTCGCTCAACCAGAACCGCGTCGATAGCCTGGTCGAGCAGCTCTACGACATCTCCAAGCGCCTGATGCAGAACGAAGGCCGCCTGTTGCGCCTGGCCGAATCCTACGGCGTCAAGCGCGACAGCTTCCTGGAACAGTATGCCGGCGCCGAGCTTGATCCGAACTGGATGAAGTCGATCGCCAACCTGGCCGCCAAGGGCTGGAAGGAATTTGCCAAGAACGAAGGCACGATGATCCGCAACATTCGCGGCGAGATCCAGAATCTGGCCACGGAAACCGGTATCTCGATCTTCGAATTCCGCCGCATCGTCTCGATGGTGCAGAAGGGCGAACGCGAAGCCCGCATCGCCAAGAAGGAAATGGTCGAGGCAAACCTTCGCCTCGTCATCTCGATCGCCAAGAAGTACACCAACCGTGGCCTGCAGTTCCTCGATCTCATCCAGGAAGGCAACATTGGTCTCATGAAGGCGGTCGACAAGTTCGAATACCGCCGTGGTTACAAGTTCTCGACCTATGCGACCTGGTGGATCAGGCAGGCGATTACCCGCTCGATCGCCGACCAGGCCCGCACGATCCGTATTCCGGTGCACATGATCGAGACGATCAACAAGATTGTCCGCACATCGCGCCAGATGCTGCACGAGATCGGCCGCGAGCCGACCCCGGAAGAACTGGCCGAGAAGCTCGCCATGCCGCTCGAAAAGGTCCGCAAGGTCCTGAAGATCGCCAAGGAGCCGATCTCGCTCGAAACCCCTGTGGGTGACGAAGAAGACAGCCACCTCGGCGATTTCATCGAGGACAAGAACGCGCTGCTGCCGATCGACGCCGCCATCCAGGCGAACCTGCGCGAAACGACGACCCGTGTTCTCGCCTCGCTGACGCCGCGCGAAGAGCGCGTGCTGCGCATGCGCTTCGGCATCGGCATGAACACCGACCACACGCTCGAAGAAGTCGGCCAGCAGTTCTCGGTTACCCGCGAACGTATCCGTCAGATCGAAGCCAAGGCGCTGCGCAAGCTCAAGCACCCGAGCCGCTCGCGCAAGCTGCGCTCGTTCCTTGACAGCTAGGCGTCGGCATTTTTCGAATGCACATCAAACCCGGTCAGTGAAAACTGGCCGGGTTTTTCGTTGTCTGGCCGCTGCACCTGACCTAGCGCTGCGGTTCACCTGCGCGGCTGCGCTTGCGTCATTTCTTGTTCGCCCGGCCCGCCGGGATTATACTGCACGTATCAGGCGATCGGACGCCGCCCGTCATGACGATCGCGCCGCATGGGAGGTGTGCAATGACCACATATGTGATGCTGATCGACTGGACGGAGCAGGGGGCAAAGAGCGTCCGGGATTCAGCCAAGCGCCTCGATGCGTCCAAGAAATTGCTGAAGGACATGGGCGGATCGTTCAAGGATTTTTACCTGACCATGGGCGAACATGACATGGTGGCGATCTGCGAGGCGCCGGATGATGCGGTGATGGCCCGGTTTGCCCTGTCGCTCGGCATGGGCGGCAATGTGCGCACCCGCACCCTGAAGGCCTTTCCGGAGGCCGCCTATCGCGAGCTTGTCAGTTCGCTCGGATAGGCGATACTGCAGCCGCGATACAAGCCCCTTGCGAGGAACGTTGCATGCCCGAAAAACCGGTGAGAATTCCAGGGACTGATCATCCGATCATCATCACAGCCAATCCAGGGCGCGTCGTCGTTCGGCAAGGCGGGAAGACTCTTGCCGATACCAGGCGTGCGCTGACATTGCGCGAAGCCGCCTATCCGGCGGTGCAATACATCCCCCGCGCCGATGTCGACATGGCGCGGCTTAAACGGACGGATCATGCCAGTTATTGCCCCTATAAGGGTCAAGCGTCCTATTTCAGCGTGCTTGCGGATGGCGCCCAGCTGGAGAATGCCGTCTGGTCCTACGAGGCGCCCTATGACGCGGTTGCCGAGATCAAGGACCATCTGGCTTTCTATGCCGATCGTTTCGAGATCACGGGCGCTTGAGTTGGTGTCTGCAGCGCGCCGCACCCGGCAACGGCCCCTCATCCGCCCTATCGGGCACCTTCTCCCCGCAGGCGGGGAGAAGGAAACAAGCGGCCGTCTCTGTCGTCCCCTCTCCCCGCGTGCGGGGAGAGGGCTAGGGTGAGGGCAACCCTGATACAGAAATACCTCCTCCTTAAATCGGTTCCGGTTTAAGGTGTTATGCAGTAGGAAGAGCCGTCAACCGTTGAGGCTGGCGATCTCCACCGTCTCATTGTCCGCCGGTCACGATCCGGTCAGTATCCGGCTCTATCGACCATCCTATGCAGCAGAATTCGGAAAAACGGCGGGGTACATTCGGGGCGGGGCTGTTTGCGTCCGTGGCCGTGCATGTGGCCGTTGCCGCATTTCTGCTTTTCCAGCTGCCGGTGACGCCGCCAAAACCTGCAGAGGAGGAGGTGGTCAAGGTCGAGATGGTTCCGGAGCCGGAAAAGAAACCGGAGCCTGAAAAAAAGCCAGAGCCGGAGAAGAAGCCGGAACCGGAGAAGAAGCCCGAGCCGGAAGAAAAGCCTGAAGCCAAGCCTGAGCCGGACAAGAAACCGCAGGAAGACGCCAGGCCGATCGAGACGCCGATCGAAGAGCCGGCGGAGAAGGCGGAAGAGCAGCCTGAGCAGCAGCCTGCGGATAAACCGGAGGCTGGGCAGGCCGACGACCGGAAAGCCGCGGCCCAGAAAGCCGAAACCGAAAAAAGCGAAACCGCAAATATCCCGCCGCTTCAGCCGCAGGCCCTCGAATCCGCAGCCAAGGAGGGTGGCAAGGACGCAGGCGGAGACCGTCCTTCGGAGCCGGAAAAACAGGCCGAGCCGGAGCCGCGCGCTGAACGCGCCGCTCCATTGGCGAGCGAGCAGGCACCGGAAGAGATCGATCCGCAACTGCGCAACCCGCTGGACAAACCGGCCGAGACCCCGGCTGCCGCCAAGTTGCCAGAGCTCAATCTTCCCGAGTCGACCCATGCCAATCCGGTGCTCAACGAAGGCGAGGCACTGATCGAGACCGTGCCGATCCCGCGAGCCAAGCCGCAGGACCGGCCGGTGGATGTTGCGGTGTCCGATCCGCAAAAGGTTGCGTCTGCGGATGGCTCCGACACCAGACCCAGCCGCCCGCCATCGGAGTTGAAGAAGGCCAGCGAACTCTATTCCGCCGATACGCTGTCCGATCCGCGTGTCCGCCAGGCGCTTGGCCAGCTGCCCAGGGACCGGCGGATCGTGCAGATGTGCATGATCGAAACGCTGGAGCAGGTGCGCCGTGCCCGTCCGGATACCGTGCCGCAAGGGCTGTTTTTCGATCCGCGCAACGGGTCTCCCATTTCCGGGCAGGTGATGACGGCCACGGGTGCCGCCTACAAGACCGCGCAGGGGTGGATCGATGTCGACTTCAAATGCTCCGTCAACTCCGATGTTAACGGGATCACCGCCTTCAGTTTTGCGGTCGGCGGTGCGGTGCCGAAAAGCCAGTGGCAGGCGCGGCGGTTTCCGAAGAACTGACGTGCCGCGCCTGCTGTTCTCAATCGGTTACTTGTAGAATCCTTCGCGCAGGTTGATGCCGTGCTCCAGCCAGGCTTTCATGGCGCACAGTGCGCCCGTCCAGCCCTCGCAATTGCCGTAGGAGCTTTTGAGTCCGGTTTGTGTCTGGCGCCAGCCTTCTTCAGATATCGTCACCAGCGTGCGGCCGGTATCGACGGGTTCGAAGGCCATGGTCACCGTGGTGTCGTATTTCGGTGCGTCCGAGCCTTTGCCCTCATCCGCCGCCCACTGGAAGACGATCTTTTCATCCTTGATCACTTCGATCACCTTGACGGGGAAGGCGCCGGGGAAATCGTGGAAATCCCACGAGACGGTGGCGCCCGTCTCAAGCCTGCCCTTGGCGCCGCCGGTGGTGAAATAGCGCGACAGCTGCTCCGGGTTGACCACGGCTTCGAAAACCTCCGAGACCGGCTTGGCAATGCGTCCGGCGACCCTGAATTTCAGTTCCATGTTCTTTCCTCCTGTTTTTGTGCTTGTCTTGGAATCCATTATGTTATAAAAAAACAACATGTCAACCGACGATAAAAATGATAAGATCTTCAAGGCTTTGGCCGCGTCCAGCCGGCGCGCCATGCTCGATATACTGAAAGACCAACCGCAGACGACCGGGGATTTGTGCGCGCGGTTTCCCGGCCTTGACCGCTGCACGGTGATGCAGCACCTGAAGGTTCTCGAAGCGGCCGATCTGGTCATCGTCAAGCGCCAGGGGCGGGAACGCTGGAACTATCTCAATCCATTGCCGATCAAGGATATCCACGACCGCTGGATCGGCCCCTATGCCGCCCACGCCGTCAATCTGCTCGGGCGGCTGAAGGGCGATCTGGAAGGGTAGGGCGCATTGAGCCTATGGACGCCTGACAAGGTGTGAAAACGATTGTCTGGCGACAGCCGCACCCAATCATCCTCATCTTCATCCTTGTGGCGGGATCCGGCGATCTGAGTTTTGGCGTGTCAAAAGACCCTTCAGAAAGATATTGCTTATCGAAAAATATATCGTAAGATACATCTAGAGTTATATCTTACGAAGGAAGATCCCATGTTTGGACGTCACCGCGGTCACGAGCACCGCAATCACGATGAATCCTGCCGCGAGCGGCATGCCCATGGCGGCCATGGCCGCCATGGGCCCGGCCGTTTCGAAGGCGGCTTTGCTTCCCGCGACGGTTTTCGTGCCGGGCGCAAACTGTCTTCGATTGATCTGCAATTGCTGATCCTGGCGCTCTTGGCCCGCCAACCCGCCCATGGCTACGAACTCATCCGCACCATCGAGGAAATCTCCGGCGGCTTTTATGTGCCGAGCCCCGGCATGATCTATCCGGCTTTGACCTATCTCGATGAAATCGGTCATGCGGTGGCGGAAGCCGACGGCAACAAGAAGTTGTTCACCATCACCGACGCGGGCCGCGCCGCCCTGGAGGCCGACCGGGCAGGGGCCGACCGCATCATCGAAGGCCTTGGCCGTATCGGCTCGAAAATGGATGCGGTGCGCGATGTCATGGAGGGCCGGGGGCAGGTTCCGGGCGAAGATCCGGAAGCCCATGGCCACCACGCGCTGGAAATTGCCCGCCAGGCGATCAAGGCCTCGCTGTTCCACAAACGCGGCTGTTCCTCCGAGGAGGCGACACGGCTCGCGGATATTCTCCGGCGCGCCGTCGACGAGATCAATCGCGGTTAGCGCCGCCCCTGTTGAAGGATTTTCCATGACTGAAAGACATGCTACCGCGCGCGTCCGCCACGAGTTGCGCCGCCGTCTTCTCACTGTGAAGACGGCCGAGCGGCTCACCCCGCAGATGGTTCGCGTCACGCTGACCGGCGACGACCTCCAGGGCTTCGTCAGTGCCGGCTACGACGATCACGTCAAGCTGTGCCTGCCGTTCGCCGGGCAGGACGCTCCCGTCTGGCCTGCTGGACCGGATGCTCCCGCCCTGCCGGAAGGCACCGTCACCTCGCCGATGCGGGATTTCACCCCGCGCCGTCATGATCCGGAAAGGGGCGAACTGGTGCTTGATTTCGCCATCCATGCGGCAGGCCCCGCCACCGAATGGGCCGCAATCGCCAAACCCGGTACCAGGCTCGGCGTCGCCGGCCCGCGCGGCTCTTTCGTCGTCAGCGATGATTTCGACTGGTACCTGCTGATCGGCGATGAAACGGCGCTCCCTGCCATCGGCCGCAGGCTGGAAGAGCTGCGCGCGGATGTGCCCGCGATCGTCATCGTCACCGTCGCCGGGGCTGAAGAACAGCAGACTTTCCAAACCGCCACCCGCCTCGACGCCCGCTGGGTGCACCGCCCGCTCGACGCTGCCAGTGACCCCGCGTTGCTGCTCGATGCCGTCAAGTCCCTCTCGCTCCCTGCAGGCGACGGCTATATCTGGATCGCCGGTGAAAACGACACGGTCAAGATCCTGCGCAGGCATCTGGTCGAAGAGCGCGGCCACAACCGCTCGTGGATCAGGGCCGCCGGCTATTGGCGCAAGGGCAGTGCCGGTTTCCATGAGAACCACAACGAGGGCTGACAGGCCTTGAAACCAACGCTGCGGCCTGCGGACACCCACGATGTCTGCGGTCGCGGCTCTGCTTCTGCTGCATGGCCTGGCCCTTGCCAAAAACGCCCACAGATTTCAATGGCAAGTTTTCGCCAATTGCAGCCGTACCCCCAGGACTGTAGTCAGGTCTTCGGCGGATTGTGATCTATCATGATGCGCCGACGCAAGGAGACAGGTGCCAATGGCTGTCATACGCACATTCGGAAAATCATCCACCGACCTGATCCGGCGCGAAATCGATCGTTTGGCGGCGCTGGAAGCTTTCGATCTTCTCGATACCCCCCATGACGAAGGTCTCGACCGCGTGGTCGGGTTGATCAAGGAAATTTTTACCGTCGAGATCGGCATCGTCTCGCTGATCGATGCCCATCGCCAATGGTACAAGTCATGTTCGGGCCTTCCCTTCGATGAGATGCCGCGCCAGGACACGTTCTGCCGTTATGTCGTCGATAGCGAAGAAGCCATCATCGTTCAGGATGCCACCCGGGATGCAAGGTTTGCACAGCACCCGGCCGTGACCGGCGAGGGCCATATCCGCTTCTATGCCGGCGTGCCGCTGCGAACCAGGGCCGGTCATACGATCGGAACGGTCTGCGCCATCGATCGCCAGCCGCGATCCTTCGGCAACCGTGATCTGACCATCCTCACCGAACTTGCCGGCGTCGCGATGGACCGGATTTCCCTGCTGCAATCGGCTGCGACCGACGGCCTGACCGAAGCGCTGACCCGGCGCGCCTTCAAGCAGGAGGCGGACCAGCTGATTTCGCTGGCCCTGCGCCACCAGCATGATGTCGCCTGCATCGTTCTCGATGTCGATCATTTCAAGACCGTCAACGATAGCCATGGCCATGCCGCCGGAGACGAGGTGCTGAAAAGCGTCGCTGCGACCTGCAAGGCGGCGTTGCGCGCAGGCGACCTGTTCGGCCGCCTCGGCGGCGAGGAGTTCGCCATGCTGTTGCCGCATGTGGACAGGGACGGTGCGGTTGCGGCCGCCGAAAAGGTGAGGAGCCTGATTGCCGCCCATACCGTCGGGGAGCGGCAGTTGACGGTCACGGCAAGCTTTGGCATCTCGGCGCTGTCGATCGTCGGCAAGGATATCGAGACCCTGCTCGCCCAGGCCGATGCCGCGATGTACAAGGCCAAGAACACCGGCCGCAATCGTTGTGTGGCGTGGAGTTCCCTGCCGGCCGATCAGGCAGCGGGCGCCCGGCGGCGGGTACTGAAGGCCGGCTCGATCGTCTTCAACGACCGGCGCTCCTCCATCGACTGTACCGTCAAGTCGCTCGGCAGCGACAGCGCCGGCCTGTCGGTTTCCAATTCCGCCGGCATTCCCGCCGAATTTCTCCTGTCGATCAAGGGCGAAGGCTTTGAGACCCGCTGCCAGGTGATTGCGCAGGACCGGCAAAATCTGGAAGTGGCGTTCCGGTAAGCCGATGCCGGACGCCAAGCCGTTCGCCCGCCCTGTTGACAGGTCACCTCCGCGTGTTTTATCTCAACCCATGACCAATCTGCCGATCAACACGCTTTCGCGCATGATGATGCCGCTCTCCATCCGAGAAGCGGACCCTTTTGCGTGATCTGAGATAATATCGCCAGACGCCCAAGCCGCTTCATCCGAGGCGGCTTTTTTTGTGGAACCGCCTCCCGAAACCTTTCCGAGGAGTTCCGCCATTGACCCAAACAGCCAATCGTTCGCCGGTCCGCTACATCACCACCGCCATCCCGTTCGTCAACGCCGCCCCGCATCTGGGCTTTGCGCTCGAAGTCATCCAGGCCGATACGCTCGCCCGCTTCCACCGGCAGCGGGGGGAGGACGTGCGCTTTTTGGCCGGAACCGACGAGAACAGCATCAAGAATGTCCGGGCAGCGGAGGCTGCAGGAGACAGCGTCGCAGACTTCGTTGCGCGTAACGCCGCGCGTTTCCAGGCTTTGCCCAAAAGCCTCAACCTCTCCTATGACGACTTCATCCGCACCAGCGTCGACCCTCGCCACACTCCGGGCGTGACAAAGCTCTGGCAGATGTGCTGCGACAACGGCGATATCTACAAACGGTCCTACAAGGGCCTTTACTGTGTCGGTTGCGAGCAGTTCTACAGGCCCGATGAACTGATCGACGGCCGCTGCCCCGAACATGATGCGCCGCTGGAAGAGATCGAGGAGGAAAACTGGTTCTTCCGCCTGTCGAACTATACCGGCCGGCTGCGCGATCTCTATAGGAAGGGCACGATCAGGGTCGTGCCGCATGCCCGCCAGAACGAGATTTCCGCCCTGATCGAGCGCGGTCTGGAAGATTTCAGCATTTCGCGAAGTGCCGAACGGGCGCGGGGCTGGGGCATCCCGGTTCCCGGCGATCCCGGCCAGGTGATCTATGTCTGGTTCGATGCGCTCGCCAATTACATCACGGCACTGGGCTACGGCAGCGATGAGGCGGGGCTCGCACGCTATTGGACAGGAACAGGTGCCCGCGACCATGTCATCGGCAAGGGCATCACCCGGTTTCACGCGGTCTACTGGCCAGCCATTCTGCTGTCGGCCGGCCTGCCTTTGCCGACCCGCATCCTCGTCCATGGCTATCTGACGACAGAAGGCCGCAAGATCAGCAAATCGCTCGGCAACGCCATCGACCCAACCGTCTATGCCCAACGCTTCGGCACGGACGCCCTGCGCTACTTTCTGTTGCGCCATATCCGCACGACGGAAGACGGCGATATCTCGCTCGAGCGTTTCGAGAAGGCCTACAAATCCGAACTGGCCGGACAGCTTGGAAACCTTGTCCACCGCGCGCTGAGCATGATCGAACGCTATTGCGGCGGTACCCTGTGCGAACCATCGCCAGAATTTGCTGAACACGATCCGCTGATCCCGCAGGCGCTCGGCCTGCCGGAAACCGTCACCGCCCATCTGAACGCCTATGCCTTCGACCGGGCGCTGGATGCGATCTGGAAGCTAGTGGCCGAGGCCAACAAATATGTCGCCGATCAGCAGCCATGGGCGCATGCCAAGGCGGTGGCGGTGGCGCAGACGGCGGATGAAAGACAGGAGGCAGCCAACCGCCTGAACGACAGCCTCTACAGCATCGCCTGGACGCTTCAGATCATCGCCGCGGCACTCGCCCCGTTCATGCCATCAGTCTGCGCCCAGTTGTTGCAAAAGCTCGGGTTGCAAGAGGGGGATGACAGTCGGCGTCCGTATTTGGCCGGAGCGACGATCACCGCCGGGGCTCCGCTGTTTCCGATGGATAGGGCGGCGATGTGACGTCACGCGGCGAGCGACGGAAAAGCCGTCAGCCGCGTGACGTGATCCAGACGCCCACCAGCGTTACCGCCAGCCCGATGAACATCGCCGGTGTCAGCGGTTCGGAAAACAGCGCCCAGGCCCAGAGCATGGTGACAGGCGGGCTGAGATAGATCGCCGCGCTGACCTTTCGGTTTCGGCAACGTCCATGACCAGCCGTGTCTATTCATATCAAACAAGCGCGTCGAGCCTTGCCTACGACTGCTTCGCAATAGGGAGATGGTTCAACTAATGCACATCAAGCTTTCCCCGCAAAGGCGGGATGAGGCGCTGGCAGTTTCTGTGGCCGGCGACGTGGTGACGGTCAATGGCGAGGCGTTCGATTTCGGGCCGCTTGCAGAAGGCGCAACGCTGCCACGCGGTTCGATTGATAGCGAGTGGTTTGCCGGTACCGTTTCACGCGAGAATGGCAGCCTGAGACTGACGTTGTTGCTTCCGCATGGCTGCAATCCATCACAGAACGTCGCCTTTCCGCAGCCCATTGTCACGCAAGGCGATGGCCCCGTGGCGCTACCGATCGATGTCAATGCGTTGCCAGCGCAAGCGGAGGTCCCCGATGAGCAAGATTGATTTTTCGCAGGCAGTCACCGCCGAACACAAGGCCGAGCGCGCCAGAGACATCGCGCTGGCTGGCATTGTGGCAGAGCGCACTCGGCGGCTTGCGGCCGGGTTCGATTATGATTTCGGGAGTGCTCGTGGCATTCACCGGATCGGCACGACAGATGTGGACCAGATCGGCTGGAGCGAAGTCACGACCCTTTCGAACGCGCTGATCGCGCTGGGTGACACCACTACCAAAATCACCGCTGTGACCGATACCGGCCCCGTCGAGATGTATGCGATCGAATGGCAGGCAATCCTTGTCGCGGCCGGCCAATTCCGCCAGCCAATCTGGAAGGCCAGCTTCATGCTTCAGGCGATGGAGACGATACCGGCCGATTTCACGGCCGATCAATACTGGCAATAGGCCAGACACCAGGTGCCCGGAGCGGTCACCCGCTCCGGAGATGGGCCTACTTTTGCCGGCGGACCCATCTGACAGCGGAATTACACAACCGTCACACCCGTACCCTGCAGGGCGGGCTCTCAGTGACTGAGTCGTGGGCTTTTTGAAATATGGAAAATATTCGATGTGGCTCCTGTCGGGCGCTTCTTTTTAGGGCTCGACAGAATGCCATCAGCAACGATATCGAAATCAAGTGCCGCCGATGCGGCACCGTCAATCATCTGAGGCCAACAGAGCCCTTTACCGATCGCCAAGAGCGACCAAAAAGGAACGACTCGTGTGGCTCTACGTACCTCCCGAAATGATACTCTCAACGGAATTGCCCTTTGCGCCGGCGTCGGCGGACTGGAGCTCGGCCTGCACATCGCAGAACCCGAATATCGCACTGTTTGTTACGTCGAGCGGGAAGCCTTCCCTGCAGCCACCCTCGTGGCGAGGATGGAAGACGAAGCCCTGGATCAAGCGCCTGTCTGGGATGATGTTACCACCTTCGACGGCCGCCCGTGGCGTGGCAAGGTTCATATCCTCACTGGCGGATATCCCTGCCAGCCGTTTTCATTCTCCGGACTGCGGCGGGGCGAAGACGATCCCAGGCACCTCTGGCCACACATCGGACGGATCATCGAAGATCTCGACCCGGAATGGTGTTTCTTCGAAAACGTCGAAGGGCACATGTCCCTGGGAGCCGACGCCGTCTTCAGGGACCTTCAGGGAATGGGCTTTGCGGTCAAAGCGGGCCTGTTCAGCGCGCTCGAAACCGGTGCGAGCCATATTCGGCGAAGGCTCTTCATTGTGGCCCACTCCAACAAAGTCCCTCTATTGCAACAAGATCGAGATGGAGCTGGTGGACGGTTGCTTTCGACTGAGGGACGATCCGAGCCAGACAGGATCACAACTGGCCCTGGGGAAGGTGGCAAGGCTCTGGACGCAAATCTGGATGCTGATGAAGGCCTGCGGTGCTCGGCCGACGGAACCATTCAGCTTCCCTCATTCCCGCCCCCTCCATCTCACTTTGAACGCTGGGCCCCGATCCTCGATCAACGACCTGAGCTTCAACCCGAGCTTTTCGGACTGGATCATGGGATGGCCGATCGGATGGACCGATCCGACGCGGCCGGTAACGGAGTGGTCAGTCTGGCTGCAGCGTATGCGTGGCGAACTCTCAAAGCTGCCCATTTGAAGTCGCTTTAAATGCCCCTTGAGGCGCCGCTAATCCGGCGCCTCATGTTTGAGTTGCTTTGCTGCAGGCAGGCATTGGGAGGACCGTTATGTGGATTAGCAATGAACAGTCACTTGGACTTGCACGTTTTAAGCGTAATGATCTTCCGAATCCACGGAGACTCACTGCATGTTTCGACGCAATACAACGTTTGTCATAGGTGCAGGTGCAAGCACCGAATTTGGCCTTCCTGCGGGTGCAGGTCTTGCCAAGCGTATTAAAGAAAGCGCCTTATTTCGGCACGGTAGCTACGGACAAACACAACGCTTCGGTGACGATTTCTTTGCTGACAAGCTTCTGGGGCGTTTTCCCAACATCACGGATCGACAATCACGTTCAAGCGCACTTGACGCGATTCACAGCGGCATCTTCACGGCCGTGAGCATTGATGCTTTCATCCACCGTCATCGTAGCGACAGTGCGATCGAGGAGATGGGCAAAGCGCTGATCGCGTTGGAGATCGCGAAGGCTGAACGGGGCAGCTCGATGTTCATGTCGGAAGAGATGGGTCAAGGGCTGGACCGGTCTGACTTGGACCAAACGTGGATAGGATCTTTCCTCCGCATTCTATTAGACGGCGTAGAGGACCCTCAATTGGTCGGCAACGACGTTAGCATCATCTGTTTTAACTACGACCGGTGTATAGAGTTCTACCTTCGCGAAGCGTTGATTAAAGCCTTTAGGATCACGCGAAGCGACGCTCATGACATCGTCTATCGTATGAATATCATCCATCCATACGGCACGCTCGGAACACTGCCCGAGGGGCTAATCGGTTATGGGCCAGGATTGTTGCCGTTCGGACCTGAACTCGACCATCGTTTTGACCCTTTCGAAGTTGGCAAGTCGATCCGCACCTACACTGAACGAATGCAGGATGACCAAGCGATTAAAAAAATCCACGACGCCGTTGAACACTGCAGCCAACTTATCTTCTTGGGATTTGGCTTCAACAACCAGAACCTCGATCTACTTCGGATCAAGTCTTTAGCAAAATCGATTGCACAGCGACCTGTCTTCACCACTGGGTGGAACACACCCGATGCCATAAACGCCACGATCCGCCGCAGAGTATTAGACCTCTACGCGACAAAACATGCGATGTGGAGGAAACCATTTCACGTGGCCAATGGCCTGGGGTGCAAGGAGCTGTTTGAGGCATAT
The DNA here is from genome assembly GCA_900473045.1 of Hyphomicrobiales bacterium. Taxonomy (GTDB): domain Bacteria; phylum Pseudomonadota; class Alphaproteobacteria; order Rhizobiales; family Rhizobiaceae; genus Pararhizobium. Next base: position 35,091 of record UCKS01000028.1, on the reverse strand, counting down.
GGCATGGAGTTGGCAGCGTTCACCCAGCGGGTAATTCACGGAGCCGATTCTGAAAGCCTCAATCACTTGGTTGAATTAGGAGAGGACTAGAATGCCGAACTCAGGTGACGACATTCACGATGAAGATCTGCTGTACATGGTGGCTCAAACCGATCGAAAGTTATTCGAAGAAGGCATGAATGTTAAAACGCGTGCCTATGAGGTTCCCTCACAGGTTATGAAGGACTTGGGATACCGGAGCGGCTTTGTTATCGCTGGTGTTGGAACGTCTGAAATATTTCAGCGGATCGAGAGTGCGTTCAACTCTATTTACCGCAAGCGGGATCTTGCGATGGGTGGGCACATTGGCATGTTCATGTACCGCGACATCTTCGCACGCTTCAGCCCACCGATGGTTTTCGGACAGGTTAAATACAATCCTTGGGAATTCGTCGATCTAACCCGCGTACAACTTCGGATCATTCAAACCGAGCCTGATGAGATGAAAACGTTCATCGATCAGTTCGTGGACGTCTCTGATATTCAAGATGGCATCAGCAGGCTAAACAAGCAGGTAGCGGCGATCGAATTGGCAGTGAGATACATCGATTTGGCACGGCTCCATTTGCATGCCGCCTCCGCGATCCTGACAGGTGGATACGACTATCGTGGGGCAGTCCAGAGCGCACTGCTCGCAAGCGAACTGGCGTTGAAAGCAGGTGCGGCTGCTCATGGTAAAACGGAGGATGGGATGAGGACTGAGTATTCTCACCGGACGGATAAAATCGCCGACTTCATCGGCGAGAAATGCCCATCCTTCGAAGTAGCACGGGTGAAGAGGGTCTTAGCAGCGCAACCGCAATATGTCGTCAACCGATATTCAAAAGAGCAGCCGGGAAAGAGAGAGGTTGGTTTGATGACTATGGGCGCACAATTTTTGGTCGCCGAGGTGGTTCGCCAGATCTCCGATACGGACAACCGGAAAAAGATCGATCCCACCCCTTCGAGATTTTACCCAGCCTAAATGGACCGCGTTCCGCGGTACCGCCGCTCTGCTTCACGCAAGCGCCGTACCAGAGCAAAAACTGTTGCCATCCGATCTTGCGCGAACTGCCATTCGATTTTGCGCGCTACACATTGGAGGCTTTCCTGTCAGAGAGGAAAGCGCAGAAGAACCTGAGAAGCGAGGCAAAAGACACTGAAACGGGGCACATCGTGTGTCACCTACTACTATCTACTGCGGCACCCGATGTGCCCCGGCCAATTCCGCCAGGCAAGACCCTGGCGAACCTGCAGATGTTTCAAACCACGGACGGAAAAGCCGCCGCGTGACGGAAAATCTGCGTCGATCGTTTCGATCCCCACCTTGAAAAGGAGAAACACATGCCTGCGATCTGTGGACCTGAAGATCTGCCACTCCGTCCCGAACTGTTCGAGGCGCTTTGCCGCGCTGCGGTGGAGAGGATGGATATTCCCTCCTTCTGCCGGGTCCGGCGCTGCGGCCGGCAGGAGGAATGCACGGGCAAGCTGAAGCTGCGCGAAATCCCAAGCTGCTTTCGTGGCTTTACCGATGTCGATGCCCTGCTGCCTGCCTGTATCGCCGGTGCCGATGATTCCTGGTTTCGCGCATTCGTGCTTGAATGGATCCTGTGCCGGGAAGATTATTTCGGCCGCGTCCGTCCGCCAGAGGCGGTTCGCAGCCTGCTTGCCCTTGACGAGCAATGGCCGGTTTCCATCTATGTCGATGAGCAGGACGAAGCACCGGCGGCCGCACGCTCGGGCCTGACGCGGGATCTGCTCGATGCGGTGCAGGCTTCCGTGGAGGGGCGGTGTGCAAGCACTGGTGAAAAAGGCATATCTCTAGGAGGAGACTGACATGCCCTATGTCGATGGATTTATCGTTGCCGTTCCAAAGGACAATCTCGAAGCCTACAAGGACCTGGCGCGCACCGCAGGCAAGGTCTGGAAGGAATATGGCGCGCTCTCCTATGTCGAGTGTATCGGCGACGATGTACCCTACGGCGAGCTCACCTCCTTTCCCCGCGCCGTGCAGGCCACCGATGACGAGGTGGTGATCTTTTCCTGGATCACCTATCCCTCACGCGAGGAACGCGACGAGATCAACAGAAAGGTCATGGCCGATCCGCGCCTCAGCATGGACAACTTGACCATGCCTTTCGATGGCAAGCGGATGATCTATGGCGGCTTCAGGAGTTTTCTGGAATTGTAACGCCACAAACCGCTACGCCGGCAGGACGAACCGGCCTGAAAGGATTGGATGCCCCAGACGATCATCAGCCTGCCGACGCGCGGCGCCGGCCTCTACGAGTTTACCGGCGAGGTGCAGGCTTTCGTCCGCACCGCCGGTGTGGACGAGGGGCTTTTGACCGTGTTCGTGCGCCACACGTCCTGCTCGCTGCTGATCCAGGAAAACGCCGATCCCGACGTCCGGCGGGATCTTGACCAGTTCTTCAAACACCTTGTGCCGCCGACCAGCGATCCGTCGATGGGCTGGGTCATCCACACTGCCGAGGGTCCGGACGACATGCCTGCCCATATCAAGGCAGCGCTGACGCAGGTCTCGATCGGCATTCCTGTCGGGCAGGGGCGCTTGCTGCTCGGTACCTGGCAGGGCCTCTACCTCTTCGAACACCGCGACCGCCCCCACCGCCGCGAGGTGGTGCTGCATCTGGGGGGATGAGGTGGTGATGGTGTTGAAATTACAGGAACAAAACAGGTGTTTGGAGTTACAGGATTTCGATTGATTGCCGAGTTCAGGCCTCCTTTCTCCGTCATCCTCGCCCTTGTGGCGGGGATCCAGTCACGGCGCGTCCGCGCCGTGAAAAGACTCTTTCACGCGACGGACCTCGCGTGACTGGAGTTCTGGGACATCCCTCGGGTCGAGCCCGAGGACAGGAATGACGGAAGAATGTGGGGCCGTTCCAGTCACACGCAGGGACCATACGCAGCCGCTCCCAACCACACCGGCCAGCAAGGCAAAGGATAAAACAGTGACCGACGCGCAGACCATCGCCAGCCGCTTCATGCAGGCGCTCAACGAACGGGATTTCGACACGATCGGCACGTTTCTTGACGAGGATGTGGCGCTGGATAGCCTGACCGGCCAGCGCACCATCGGTGCCGGTCCGTTGCGCATGGGGGTGATGACCTATTTCCGCCATTTCGACGAGAGCTTTAGCGACATGGTGCTGATGCACGATGCTCTTGGCCAGCGTGTTGCCGTCGATGCCACCGCGCGCGGCCATTACCGCGAAACCATGCCGGGCTTTGCCGAGGCCAGCGGCCAGTCCTATTCGATCCCGAGCGTCTTCGTCTTCGAGTTCGAAAACGGCGCTGTCACCCGCCTCAGCCATTACCGCAATATCCGCGTCTTTGAAGAGATGCTCGCCCGCTGAAGAACCCACCGCCTTTTTCCTGCCATTCCAGCACGGTCTTGCTTCGGCTGAACCTTGGATGAACGGCAGATTCGGGTTCCGTTCAGCCATGCCGGATTAGGGTCTCGTCCATGCCCCGGAACAAGAGGCGGGCGGACGTCTCAAGGTTTAGGCCCCATAAGGAGAAACAGTCATGAAACAGATTTTTGCAAAGCTGGCCCTTGCCGGCATGATCGGTCTGACCGGCTTTGGTGCCACGCTCGCACCGGCCGCCGCCGACACGCTGACCTTCGGCATCCATTCCGGCGGTGTCGTCGATGTCCAGTACCGCGACCGCGACCGGTACGGCGATGAGCGCGACTGGGATCGCGACCGCCGTCACCGCCCGGGCTGGGGCGATCAGCGCCGTGGCCGCTGCGATCCCTGGCTTGCCAAGGAAAAGGCCCGCGATTTCGGCATGCGCCGCGCCCGCGTCGTCGATGTGTCGCCCCGCCGGGTCGTCGTCGAAGGCATGCGCCGCGGCAACTATCGCAGCATCGTCTTCGCCAACGCCCGTGGTTGCCCGGTGATTGGCCGTTAAGCACGCCGGTCATTCGATTCTTTCCGTCTTGTCTCCCCCGGCCGGCGGAAAGTTTCACCCCTCGCGGTTTTCCGCGGGGGGTGTTTTCGTTTAGGGCACCGAAAGCCGCGGCAACACTGCCGGCATAAAAAAACCCCGCTGGAGCGGGGTTTGATTGTCCACGGTGCCTGGCGATGTGCTATTATTGCTTGATCGCGAAGGTGACGTTGACGGTGACGTTATAGCTGTTTTCACCCGTCGCGATCGGTACGGCATCAGCGGCATATTCTTTTGCCATGGTGCGCATCATCGGCATCGGTTCAGGCCGCGACGCGTTCTCTGAAATCTCGACGATACGGCCAATCGACACGCCGGCAGCTTCCGACAGCACCTTGGCCTTGGCAACGGCATCCGTCACTGCCGACTTGCGGGCTTCGGTGATCGTTGCTTCCGGCTTGTCGTTGGAAAACTGGATCGAGCCGCCCTGGTTGACGCCGAGCGTCACCGACTGGTCAATGATTTCGCCGAGCTTGGCCAGGTCGCGCACCTTGATGGTCAGCGCGTTGGCCACCTGGTAACCGGTCAGCACCGGCTGGCGATTGCCGCCGTCGCTGTTGTCGGGATACTGGTACTGCGGATTGACGGCGAAACCGGCGGTCTGCAGGTCGCGGTCGGCAATGCCACCGGTCTTCAGGGCGTTCAGCACGTCGGCCATCGCCTTGTTGTTGGCATCAAGCGCTTCCTTGGCGGTCTTGGCATCCTTGACGACGCTGAACGACAGGATCGCCATATCCGGTGCCACGCTGGCATGGCCTTCGCCGGAAACGGTGATCACGGCCTCACGCGGCGTGTTGTCCTGCGCAAAAGCCGATGTGCCGGCAATACCCGCAAAAGCGGCGGCCAGAACGACGGTCTTGAGGCGGCGGGGGAAATAGGTGGATGTCATGGATGGGTTCTCTCCAGTTGTGTTTCGTCCCTGCACCCTTATTGATCATTGATTGTGTAGGGATTGCGGCAACGTCTTGTGGGGAAAACAGTTTTCCGCTAGAGCCAGTCCCAACCGCGGTCTGCCATTGACCCGCGGTGCACCGGATACCTCCGGCAGGGCCTGTAGCTCAATGGTTAGAGCCGGCGGCTCATAACCGCTTGGTTGGGGGTTCGAGTCCCTCCGGGCCCACCATTTATTCTCTAGCGCGCCACCAACCTACCGCGCCGATCTCCACTACCCAACGAGCCATTGGTTTCCAGTTCGGTTCAACGATGTACCGCGTGACTTGGAATTCATCGCGGGAGATTGGTTTCCACCTCTCGCCGCTTCTCGGTGGGCAGGGGCTCGATATGGTCTGTCCAGAATGCTGAGGCTTGCGGCGGCTCGTCGTCCCATTGCCGTGTCTCGATAACGTTGTCGTCAAGTTTGCCGAGGCCCGTTCCGCCGGGCGTGATGTCGTTTGCGGCGAGTTCGGCGGTGTTTGTTTTTGGATGAGGCATTGCCAACCCCGGTTTGAGATTTCGTTTGTGAAGCAACCGCGAGGTGGCCAAGACGTTCGGAACCTTCGCAACCCATGCGTCGAGCGCAATGCTGCAGTGCGGTAAAACCGCTTCCGCGCAGCCCGGCAATCCCTTAAGTATTGTTCATCGAAGCCGTGCACCTCCTCCCGCACCGCTTCGGGTTGGGCATCCCATCCTCCTCCCAGGGATGCCCTCAAAGAACAGCGGCACTCCTCCTCCCGGTCGCTGTTCGAGTTTTTAAAGCCTGCCGCACCTCCTCCCGCGGCAGGCTTTTTCGTTTGGCGTGCAGGTCGCTCCCGGTAGCGTTGCCGGTGGCCCGTACCGGTCGGCCAATGCCGGAACAAGCAGGCAATCAGCCGGTGCTCGCGGTTGCGTAAAACTAAAAGTTGACCCTGGCCATTCTTTCCTCTATCAACGGTTTATCGATCTTTTGCTTGCTGAACTTTGGTTACTGCGCGATTGGCACCGTGCCTGAACGAACTTTCCTTCAAAACTATCGTTATCCTCCTCGCATAGGACTTTCCCGTGCGATTCACCACGCATGCTTTGAAAGGGTTCATCATGACCACAGGCACAGTAAAATGGTTCAATTCCACCAAGGGCTTCGGCTTCATTCAGCCTGACACCGGCGGCGAAGATGCCTTCGTTCACATCTCGGCCGTCGAACGCGCCGGAATGCGCGAAATCGTCGAAGGCCAGAAGATTTCTTACGAACTGGAGCGCGACAAGAAGTCGGGCAAGATGTCGGCCACCAATCTCCAGGCTGCATAATTTGAACGGCTTCCGCCTGACCACGGATGTACTGGCATCGCTGGAAGCTCGTTTTTTGGAAGGCCGGACGTTTGTCCGGCCTTTTCCGTTTTCAGCATGACGACTGGAGGACCAATGTCCGTTACCAAATCCCGCGAGCATGCCCAAGCTGCATTCAGCCATCTTCAGTCACAGTTCTTCGCGCGCGGCAGCGCGGTCGAGGAAATGGATCATGTGATCCGGTCGCGTGAAGAAAAGACATCCCGTCTACGGGAGGCGCGGCTCGCCAAGGAAGAGCAGGATCGTCTCAGTGCTTCGACGAAAGCCGTGAAAACCCGCAAGAGGGCCTGAGCATGACAGAAGACCACAGCTTCAATCACTCCGACTGGTCGCCCGGCGAACTTCGCGGGGCGCTTGAGGCGGCAGGGGTGGCGCTCTGGTCCTGGCACGTGGACAGCGACGATCTTCTCATGGACAGTCATGGCTACACGCTTTGGGGAGTGACCAAAGCGGAACCGCTGACGTTCGAGCGGCTTTCGGACAAGATACATCCGGCTGACCGGGACAGGGTTCGGGCGGCTTTTGCTGCCACCAGAGCCGTTGTCGGACCGTACGAGACTGACTTCCGGATAATCGTTGGTCCGGATGTGCGCTGGATATCGGCACGGGGACGCGGCAGCGATGCGGGCATCAAAGACCGGAAGATGACGGGTATCTTTCTGGATGTCACCGGGCGGAAAAACGCCGAGGGAAGCCATGAACTCCTGGCAGGTGAGATGAGCCACCGGGTGAAGAACCTGTTGGCGATCGCGGCAGGCCTGACGCAGATCACGTCGCGATCTTCGGATTCCGTCCAGGCCATGACACAACGGCTGACCAGCCGTCTGACTGCACTCGGGCGTGCGCATGACCTCCTCCGGCCTTTGCCAAACGGGCAGGGCAACGCGGCATTGCTCGGCGACATTTTTACCGTTCTTCTGGCCCCGTATGACGACGAGGGCGCGTTCGCAGGCAGGATCAGGGTCGCTGTCCCACGGTTGGGTGTAGGCGAGACGGCCGCTACAGGACTTGCGTTGGTGATTCACGAGTTGGCCACCAACGCGATGAAATACGGCGCGTTGTCTGTCGCTGAAGGGACGCTTGATGTTTCCGGTACGATCTCCGGTGACACCGTCGACATTCAGTGGTCCGAGCGTGGTGGTCCCGACGTGGTTAAACCCGATGGCCCTGGCGGATATGGCAACAAGCTTCTTCACCGGACCCTGGCGGGCCATCTTGGTGGTACTCTCGATTACGACTGGTCGAAAGACGGCCTGCTTGTGAAATTGCATATCGACGGAGGTCGATTGTCGTCGTAGCCAGTGCCTGGCCCCGCGAAGGGGCTTTGAAATACCCGGCGATAATGTCGAGGCCAAAGGGCTTCGGCAGGAAATTCATAGACGCCCGCAATTCGATCGCGTTGGACCTGACGCGGCCTTGTCCCGCTACATTTATGTCGGCCGCGCATCCAGCGCATGCAGGATACCACGCAACTCAGCCAAACCGCGCAGGCGGCCGATGGAGGGGTAGCCGGGGGTGACGGTCTTTTCGAGGTCGTCGAGCATGCGGTGGCCGTGGTCGGAGCGGAAGATGATGGTGTTCTCGGGCGCGCGGCGGCGATCCTCGGTGACCAGTTCCCTCAGCACCGCCACCATGTCGACGTCGCCGTCGAGATGGGCGCTTTCATGGAAGCTGTGGCCGTCGCCTTCACGGGTTGTGGCGCGCAGATGGGCGAAATGGATGCGCGCGGCGAAGCGGCGGGCAATGGCGGGCAGATCGTTGTCGGCGCGTACCCCGAGGCTGCCGGTGCAAAAGCACATGCCGTTGGCGGGCGAGGGCACCGCGTCGAACAGGGCAGCATAATCGTCCGCGGTCGAAGCGATGCGCGGCAGGCCGAACAGCGGGCGTGGCGGATCGTCCGGATGCAGGGTCAGCTTCACGCCGAGCGCCTCTGCCGCAGGGGTGACGGCTTCAAGGAATTCGATCAGGTTCTGGCGAAAACGGCTGGCGTCGATGCCGCTATAGGCGGCGAGGCGTTCGCGAAAGCCAGGGACCGTCATCGGCTCGGTGGTGGAGCCGGGCAGGGCGGAGGTGATGATGCGGGTGATCTCGGCCATCTCGGCTTCCGGCATCGCCTCGAAAACGGTTTTGGCGCGCTTGCGGTCTTCGTCCGAATAGTCGTTCTCGGCGCCGGGACGCTTGAGGACGAACAGGTCAAAGGCGGCAAAACGGTCATGGTCGAAGCGCATGGCGGTGGCGCCGGTCGGAGTGACGAAATCCAGTTCCGTGCGCGTCCAGTCGACGACGGGCATGAAGTTGTAGCAGATGATGTTGATGCCGCAGGCAGCGACGGCCTCGAGGCTGGCTATCCAGGCCTCGATCTCGCCCTTGGCTTTTCCGCCGGTGCGCTTGACGGCATCGGGAATGGGGATGCTCTCGACGACGGACCAGGTGAGTGGCGAGCGTCCAGCCGGGGTGGTCTCGATCAGGGCTTGGCGCTCGCGGACTTCGCTCTCAGTCCACGCCCTGCCGATCGGTACCTGATGCAGCGCCGAAACGATGTTGGTCGCCCCGGTCTGGCGCACATCGTCCAGCGTCACCGGCGCATCCGGCCCGAACCATCTCCATCCCTGACGCATGCCTGCTTCTTCCTCCGGTTTATTGGGTATTGTTGTTCGGTGTCGTTGTTCAGCAAAAATAGCCGGGATGCATGACGCGCAATTCGGCAACGTCGGGAATGACGGCGCTCAGATGGTGCATCATCGCAGTGCGGGCGCCTTCGACGTCATGAGCGGCGATGGCATTGCGGATCGTTACATGCTCTTCAATCACGCTTTCCATGCGTCCGAGCGCTGGCAGTGTCAGGCGCCGGGCGCGGTCTATCTGGATCTTGACGGTTTTCAGGATGGCCCAGATGCCGGGATAGCCGGCGATGCCGGCAATCGTCTCGTGGAAGGCTTCGTCCTGTTCGTGGAACAGGGACGTCTCGTTATGGGCGGCATGCACACGCTGGCGGGCGATGATGGCGTCCAGCCGGGCGATGTCGGAAAGGTTTGCGATTGCTGTTGCCGATACGACCGTCGTTCCCTCCAGCGACTTGCGGATCACCACCGCCTCGGGAATGGCCGCGACCGGAACCAGCGATACGAAGGTGCCGGACTGGGGAAAGATATCGACAAGCCCTGCCTCCGCCAGCCGCAGCAGCGCCTCGCGCACCGGCGTCCGGCTGACGCCGAATTCCTCGGCGATCTTTTTCTCCTGCAATGGCATGCCGGGCGGCATCTGCAGCGAGGAGATGGCCGAATGCAGCCTTTCATAGATCGCCGATCCAGCGGTGACGCGCCGGAGCTTTGCTGTCGCAGGCTCGGCAAGAAGGGGTGCGACGACGGGGCTCTGGGGCGATGACGGCATGAGGTCTCTCGAAGCGTTGACACTGTTGTGAATACTAGTATATCAGTTTCACAGCGTTGCCAAGACGTGAAGCGGGAGGAGCGACAGGAATGGCATTGAACCCCGACAGGCTGTTTCCTGCCGACCCCGGAACACGGGCGATCGCAAGGCAGCTTTACGAGACCGTTGCCGGACTGCCGATCATATCGCCGCATGGCCATACGGATCCGTCCTGGTATGCGGAAGACAAGCCGTTTTCGGACCCTGCAGCGCTGTTCATCACCCCGGACCATTATGCGACGCGCATGCTCTATTCGCAGGGCGTGCGGCTGGAAGACCTGGGTGTGGCCCGGCGTGACGGCGCGCCGGTCGAGGCGGATCCACGCACGATATGGCGACTGTTTGCCAAGCATTTTCATCTGTTTGCCGGAACGCCAACGCGCATCTGGTTCGAGCATTCGATGGAGACTGTGTTCGGGCTCACCGAGCGCCTTTCGCCCAAAACGGCGGACGCCCTGTTCGACCGGATCGAGGCTGCGATCCCGACGCCGGAAATGCGGCCGCGTGCCCTGTTCGATCGTTTTGGCATTGAGGTGATCGCCACCACGGACAGCGCGCTTGACGATCTCAAGCATCATGACGCGGTGCGAAATTCGGGATGGCATGGGCGCGTGGTGCCCACGTACCGGCCGGATGCGGTGGTCGATCCGCAGGTGCTTGGATTTGCCAATAACCTTGAACGTTTCCTTGCCATGACCGGGGAGGCGGCGACATGGGCTGGTTATCTGAATGCACATCGGGCGCGGCGTGCCTTCTTCAAGCAACGCGGTGCAACTGCGACGGATCATGGTCATGCCACCGCCCGGACGGAAAACCTGTCTTCGCGCGATGCGGCGGCACTCTTCGACAAAGTGCTTTCAGGTCACGCGGACGCGTCGGAAGCCGATGCCTTCCGCGGCCAGATGCTGACGGAAATGGCGCGGATGAGCCGGGATGACGGGCTGGTGATGCAGATCCATCCGGGATCCTATCGCAACCACAATCCGTCGCTGTTTGCGGATTTCGGACCGGACAAGGGCGCGGATATCCCGCAGGCCACCGGCTATGTGCAGGCATTGAGACCGCTGCTCGATGCGGTCGGCAATAACCCGGCGCTGACGGTGATCCTCTTCACGCTCGATGAAACCGCCTATTCGCGCGAACTGGCACCGCTTGCGGGCCATTATCCGGCCTTGAAGCTCGGACCTGCATGGTGGTTCTTCGATAGTCCCGAGGGTATGCGCCGCTACCGCGAGACGACGACGGAGACCGCCGGGTTCTACAATACGGTCGGCTTCAACGACGACACCCGCGCCTATCTGTCGATCCCGGCCCGGCACGACATGGCGCGGCGTGTGGACTGCGCCTATCTCGCCCGGCTCGTGGCGGATCACCGCCTTGATGAGGAGGAGGCGTTCGGTCTGGCGCGTGAACTCGCCTACGGACTGGCGAAGAGGGCCTATCGACTGTGACTATCTGGCAGACGGGCGGCTGAGGAGGCGCCCGCTGCACAACAAGGGAGGAGAACGACATGAACGTTACACGCAGGACTTTTGTCGGCGGGGTTGCCGGCCTGGCCGGTCTGGGGCTTTTGCCCGGCCGTCTTTTTGCACAGCTCAAGGCGCCGGCAAGCCCCGTCACCATCACGGTGGTGGATGTTGCCGGCAATCTTGCCCTGACACAGGGCATGCTCGAGGCCTACGCGGCGGCAAAGCCGGAATGGGTATCGAGCTTTGCCTTTACCAAGGCCCCGGCACCGGAACTGCCGGCCAAGATCAAGGCACAGCAGGCCGCCGGCAAGGTCGATATCGATCTGGTGTTGACCGGAACGGATGTGCTTGCAGCCGGCCTCGATCAAGGCCTTTGGATCGATCTTGCAGCACATAAGGGCGACCTACCCAATCTGGAAAGCATCCTTTTGCCGCAGGCATTCAAGATGCAGGCGCTCGCCAAGGAGCAGGGTGTCGTCGTTACTTATTATCCATCCGGGCCGCTGATCGAATATATGCCTGACCGGGTTGCGACACCGCCGAAGACGGCTCAGGAATTGCTGGAATGGTCGAAGGCCAATCCGAACAAGTTCATGTATGCCCGTCCGGCCAATTCCGGTCCCGGCCGCACCTTTCTGATGGGGCTTCCCTATATTCTGGGCGACAGTGACCCGCGCGATCCGGTCAAAGGCTGGACGAAGACCTGGGAATATCTCAAGGCTCTGGGTGAGAACGTCGAATATTACGGCACCGGTACGACGCAGGTGATGAAGGAACTCGGCGAGGGTACCCGCGACATCGTCGTCTCAACGACCGGCTGGGATATCAACCCGCGTGCACTCGGCATCGTTCCGGCTGAAGCCAAGGTCGGCAAGCTCGAAGGCTTCCATTGGGTGACGGATGCGCATTATGCGGTCATTCCAAAGGGCGTATCCGAAGAGAAGGTCGCCGTTCTGCTCGACATCATCAACTTCATGCTGCAGCCGCAGCAGCAGGCCATCGCCTATGACCAGGGTTATTTCTACCCGGGTCCGGCCGTGAAGGACGTGACGATCGAGATGGCACCGCAGGAAAGCCAGGACGCCATCAAGGAGTTCGGCCGTCCGGAATATGCCGACTGGATCGCCAACAATCCGCTGGAAGTGCCGCTTGAGCCGGCTCGGATCGTCGAAGCTTTCCGGATCTGGGACGAGCAGATCGGCGCATCCAAGGGCTGAACCTGACGGGACCTGAAACGGCGGCGGTCTCGCCGCCGTTTCGAACTGCCTATCGATGTGGAGGAGACGACCTTGAATTTGCCGGTTCAGACCGCAGCGGCGGTGCTTTCGCCCAAACAGACGGCCCGCCTTGAGCTGGATGGCCTGCGCCGCTCGTTCGGCGCCTATACCGCGCTTGACGGCATCGACCTTTCCATCGAGCCCGGCGAATTCATCGCCCTTCTCGGACCGTCGGGTTGCGGCAAATCGACGGCGCTGAATTGCGTGGCTGGGCTTCTAGCCCTATCGGGTGGCGAAATCCGGCTGGGTGGCGAGCGCATCGACCAGCTGGAGCCGGAGAAGCGCGGCTTCGGCATGGTGTTCCAGAGTTACGCGTTGTTTCCGCATATGAGCGTGCGCCGCAATGTCGGCTTCGGGCTGACCATGCAGGGTATTCGCGGCTCGGAAGCCGACCGGCGCATCGAACAGGCGCTCGCACTCGTCCGGCTGGAAAGCCAGATCGACAAGCTGCCGGGGCAACTGTCCGGCGGACAACAGCAGCGCGTGGCGATTGCCCGGGCGATCGTCATCCGGCCGCCGGTCGTGTTGATGGATGAACCGCTGTCCAATCTCGATGCCAAGCTGCGGCTGGAGATGCGCGCCGAAATTCGCGGTATCCATGACCAGATCGGCTCGACGACCATTTACGTGACGCATGATCAGGACGAAGCGCTGTCGTTGGCCGACCGGATCGTCGTGATGAACCAGGGCCGCATCATGCAGATCGGCTCGCCGCAGGACCTCTACCAGCGGCCAAACCATATCGACGTCGCCGATTTCATGGGTTTTCGCACCCGCATCGCGGGCCGGGTCACCAGTGTATCCGGTGACGAGGCCCGGATTGATGTGGCAGGGGCGCAGCTGACGGGCACGATGCGCGAACCGCTCGCCGTTGGCGATGCGGCGGTGCTGTCGGTGCGGCCGGAAGATCTTGTCGCCGTCGAGGACGGCAGCGGCATGCCTGCGACGGTCGTCAACATGGAATATCGCGGACGTGCCTTTTTCGGGCTGGCCAAGTCCGCCGATGGTTCCGATCTCTATTTCCGCGCCGAACAGGCTTTGCCCCGTGGCGCATTGGCGACATTGCAGCCGGCCGCCGGCCGGGCGCTGCTGTTTAAGGGGGCGGGGGCATGAGCACGCCGTCGCTTCGCACCCGGCTTGCCGCGCGCGGTTTTGATGGCACGACGTTGCTGATCCTGCCGGGGCTCGCCGTCATGCTCGGGCTGTTCATCTATCCGTTCTTCTACGGGCTTGCCGATTCGATCATGCCGAAAGAAGGCGCCTGGTATGCCAACTATGTGACCTTCTTCAGAGACCCCTTTCAATACCGCACGATTGCATCGACGCTCTGGCTGGCGCTGCCGGTGACGATCGTCAATCTGGCCTTTGCCGTGCCGATTGCTTTCCGCGTCCGGTTGATGACGCGGCAACGGCTGCTGACCACCATCCTCGTCCTGCCGATCACGCTCGGCACGGTATTCGTGGCCGACGGGCTTTTGACGTTTCTCGGGCCGCAGGGCTGGTTCAATCGCGTGCTGGTGCTTGTCGGGCTGCTGGATGCACCCGTGAAGCTCACCAACAATTACTGGGGCGTCTTTGCCTCGCTGGTGATCACCGGTTTCCCCTTCGCGTTCCTTTTGACGCTGTCTTATGTGACCGGCATTGATCCGGCGATCGAACAGGCAGCCGCAACCCTCGGCGCCAACGCCCGCCAGCGGTTCACGAAAGTCTTCCTGCCGCTGCTGGTGCCGGGGCTTGCCGTCACCTTCTGCCTCGCCTTCGTCCAGGCCTTCGCCGTCTTTCCGTCCGCTGTTCTGCTCGGGGCGCCGGCTGGGCCGACACGGGTGATTTCGATTGCCGCCTACCAGGCGGCCTTCGAACAATATGACCACTCGCTGGGTACGGCGATCGCGATGATCATGGGTGCGGTGGAACTGGTCGTCGTTTTGGCCGTTCTTGGCGCGCGCTCGATGTTCTACCGCGGCCCTACCGGGGGGACGAAGGGATGATGACGATGACAAATCCTGCGCTCCACCCCTCGTTGTTCCGGGAGATGCCGCTATGATCCGCGATCAGGGCCTCGTGTCGAAAATCTGGCGTCTGGCCGTCTGGGCGGTGGCCGGGCTATTCATTCTCAACCTTATTGGCGTCATTGCCGCCGTGGTGGTCAATTCCTTTGCCACCCGCTGGCTCGGAACCTGGCTGCCGGTCGGCCTGACGACAAAGTGGTATTTTAGCGCTTGGAAGGAGTTTCAGCTGTCGAGCGTGGTGTTCGTCACGTTCCAGATCGTCTTTACCGTGGTGATCATTTCCGGCATTCTTGGGGTCACCACGGCCTATGCGCTGGCGCGGCGGGATTTTCCGGGCAAGCGCCTCGTCGTCCTCCTGTTCCTTTTGCCTTTGCTGATTCCGCCGCTGACCTACGGCATTCCGCTGGCGACGGTGCTGTACCAGATTGGTCTCGGCGGTTCGTTCTGGGGTGTCGTCTTGATCAATCTCGTGCCCTCGCTACCCTTCGTCGTTCTCGTGATGATCCCGTTCATCGAGCAGATCGACCCGCGCATCGAGGCCGCGGCGCGCGTCTTCGGGGCAGGCACCGGCAGCCTGTTTCTGCGTATCCTCTTGCCACTCCTGCTGCCCGGCATGCTGGCGGCATTGCTTTTGGTATTGGTGCGCACGATTGCGATGTTCGAGCTGACCTTCCTGATCGCCGGGCCGACGAGCCAGACGCTGGTTGTTTCGCTTTACTACGCCGTCTTTGCCGCCGGCGTTCGGGCCGGACAATCGATCGATGCCATGGCGGTGATCTACATGGTGACAACGCTGTTCTGGTTGATCCTTGCCCTGCAATTCGTCAATCCGTCGCAGATCGTTGCCCGCGCCAAACAGCAGCCAGCATCATGACCCGATTATCGAATGAAACCCTGCCGCATCTGCCGGAAGCGATCGAAAAACCGGACTACGACCGGACGAAGGTGACGGTTGGCATCGTTCATCTGGGGATCGGCGCCTTCCACCGCGCACATCAGGCGGTGTTTACCGACGAGGTTCTGGCGCGCGATCCGACCTGGGGGATTTGCGGGGTTTCGCTGCGCAGCACTGAGACCCGCGATGCGCTGGCACCGCAGGACGGGCTCTATACGCTGAAGGTGCAGGATGGAGAGGGCGAGACACTGCGCATCATCGGCAGTGTGATCGAAACCCTCGTTGCACCGGAGGACCCGCATGCTGTTCTGGCGCGGATGGCTGATCCGGCGACACGCAT
Organism: Hyphomicrobiales bacterium; assembly: GCA_900473045.1. GTDB lineage: Bacteria > Pseudomonadota > Alphaproteobacteria > Rhizobiales > Rhizobiaceae > Pararhizobium. The sequence continues at coordinate 19,420 of UCKS01000028.1, read as the reverse complement.
CGTCTCGTTGACGGTGACTGAAAAGGGCTATTGCCACAATCCGGCGACAGGCCGGCTGGATGAAAACCATCCGGATGTGCTCCACGATCTGCAGAATCCGGGAAAACCGAGATCGGCCGTCGGCTTCATTGTCGAAGCTCTGGCGCGAAGGCGGGCAACGGGGGTGGCTGCGTTCACGCTGTTATCGTGTGACAATCTTCCGTCGAACGGTCATGTGCTGAAGCGCGTCGTCAGCCGTTTTGCCGAGCTGCGCGATCCGGGACTGGCCGCTTTCGTCGCCGATGTCGCTTCGCCATCGACCATGATCGACCGGATCGTGCCGGCAACAACTGATGCAGACCGCGCTGCCATTGCGGTTTCGCTTGGTGTCGACGATGCCTGGCCGGTGGTGAGCGAGCCGTTCCGGCAGTGGGTCTTGGAGGATCATTTTCCGCTGGGACGGCCGGCATGGGAGGAGGCGGGCGCCGTCTTCGTCCCCGAGGTTTCCGCCTTCGAGACGATGAAACTGCGGCTTCTCAACGGCAGTCATTCGACACTTGCCTATCTGGGCTTTCTTGCCGGTGCCGAAACCGTGGCGGACGCGATGGCCTTGCCAGGCATGAAGGTGCTGATCGACGGACTGATGCGCGAAGAGGTTTCTCCGACGCTGCCACCGCTCGCCGGCTTCGATCTGGCAGGCTATCGGGAAGCGCTGATCGCCCGCTTCAACAATGCGGCACTGCGCCATCGCACCTGGCAGATCGCCATGGACGGATCGCAAAAGCTGCCGCAACGGCTGCTCGGAACGATTCGCGACCGCATGCGGGCAGGGGCTTCCTATGATCGGCTGGCGCTCGGGGTTGCCGCATGGATGTCTTATGCACGCGGCCTCGATGAGGCCGGAGAGGCGATCGATGTCCGTGATCCGCTGGCCGGGCGGATCGCGGCATTGACGCAAGGGCTCGAAGATCCGGAAGAGATCGTCGCGGCATTTCTGAGCATAACCGAGGTCTTCGCCGAGGATCTTAACCGGGATGCGGGCTTCCGGGCAGCACTTGCTGACGGTGTGTCGCGTCTGCTCTTAAAGGGGGCCGCCGTCGAACTGGCTGCGTGGAAGGGGCCGGTCAGGTGAGATCGCTATTCTTTTAGCGCTGCGGCAGTTGGAATTCGCGTCCGACGCGAACCCATCGACGTGCAGGCCTCCCAGAGTCAAGAATAAATCCAGGGTTGCGCTTGTTGTATAACGTATATTTATTGGTGTGATCTTGCGATGGCTTGTATTCTTTTCTTTCCGGATGGATGCGCCGCCCGTGTGGCGAGCTACATGCGGTATTGGGTTGTAAATTGATCGTGCTGTTCAATATTTTAGTAAAATAACGTTATGCTGAATTACGTTTCGATTAACTACTGCTTTTTACCGCCGTTTAGAGTTTCGGAAGTACTGTCCTTTGTCTGAGGAATACATCGATGCCAGGGGTGGCTGATGTGGGGACAAGGGGATCACAGTGCGCATATTGAAGAAGCTTTTTGCCGACCGGGCCGGCAATTTCGCCATTATGGGCGCCATTGCCATCGTTCCCATCCTCGGCTCCGCCGGCATGGCGGTGGATTTCAGCCGCGCCATGGACCTGAAATCGAAGTTGCAGGATGCCGCCGACATGGCGGTGCTTGGATCGATCGCTGAAAGGTCCGCAGGTGTCGCGCAGGCCGTCGGCATGACCACGAATGGTCCCGTTCCCCTCAGCGAGGCGGAAGCGGAGGCGTTCTTCAAGGCTCAAAGCGGAGGCGCATTGAGTGGCGTGGCGGAGGAAGGGACTGAGGTGGAAAAAGCCGCATCACAGGACGTAAAACTCGACCTCGTCAAAGCGTCCGTTACCAAGGACGGCAAGGATATCAAAGCCAAGCTGACCTATCAGGTTACCTTGAAGACATCTTTCCTGCGCATTATCGGCAAGGACAGCATTACGGTTTCGGGCAGCGCCAGCGCCGTCTACCAAACGCAGTCCTTCATGGACTTCTATATGCTGCTCGACAATACCCCATCCATGGGGGTGGCTGCGACGCCTGCTGATGTCGACAAGATGATTGCCGCGACCAAGAATGTTTCGGATGCCGGTTCCAGAAACTGTGCGTTTGCCTGCCACATCGTCGCCGAAAACGGCGACATCAATGCCAACAGCAACTATTTCGTCGCAAAGACCAACGGGGTCGCCATTCGCATCGATGTCGTTGCAAAGGCCGTCAAGGCTCTGACCGATGAAGCAGAACGCCAGCAGAGCTATGCCAACCAGTTTCGTATGGCTGCCTATACCTTTGGCGAGACGGCACAGGACGTGAAGCTGCTCAAGGTGGCAGAACTGACCGCCGATCTCTCCAAGGTGAAGACCGGCACGCAGAACATCAAGCTGATGAGCATTCCGTATCAGGGTTACAACAACGACCAGCAGACAAGTTTTGACAGTGCGCTGACCAAGATCAACGCGGAAATCAGCGCTCCGGGCTCTGGCACGACCTCGGCCAATCCGGAAAAGGTGGTGTTTTTCGTGTCCGACGGCGTGGGCGACAGCAACAAGCCCAAGGGCTGCACCAAAAAGCTGACGGGTAGCCGCTGTCAGGAACCAATCGACATTACCTATTGCAAGACCTTGAAAGACCGCGGCATCAAGATCGCCGTCCTTTATACGACCTACCTGCCGCTGCCGAACAATTCCTGGTACAACAGTTGGATAGCGCCGTTCCAAACCGAGATCGGCACACGCATGCAGGATTGCGCATCGCCCGGCTTCTATTTCGAGGTCAGTCCAACCCAAGGCATCGAAACCGCCATGAAGGCGCTGTTCAACAAGGTGATCCGGACACCGCGTCTCACCAGTTGAGCCGCGCCTGCGCCAACACCGGATACCGGAAACTGCACGGCCATATGTCCATGACGGAGATATGGCCGTTTTCACGTCTATCAATCCGTCTGTTTGGTGCTATTCTGCCGCGTTTTTGCAGTGCAGCATCGTGACGCTCTGTACAATTGCGCTCAGGCGCAGTATGAGGCGCGCATGTATTGGCTGGCGACGTGCCGGCTGCGGGGACTGCGATTACCCTCATCGACCGAGGAACGCATGACATCCGAATTCCGAAAGATAAACATATGGTAGAGTTAGACGGCATCGCTCCGGCGATCGCTCAGGCATTGAGCAAGCGCGGTTATTCAGAGTTGACGCCGGTTCAGAAGGCTGTTTTGGGCCCTGAACTCGAAGGACGGGACGCTCTGGTCTCGGCGCAGACCGGTTCGGGAAAGACCGTGGCCTTCGGCCTGGCGCTTGCCTCGACACTGCTCGAAGGCAAAGACCGTTTCGGCCAGCCCGGCGCGCCTTTGGCGCTCGCCGTCGCACCGACCCGGGAACTCGCGCTGCAGGTCAAGCGCGAACTGGAATGGCTCTATGAACTGACCGGCGCGACCGTCGTCTCCTGCGTCGGTGGCATGGACATGCGCAGCGAACGGCGCGCGCTCGATCGCGGCGCCCATATCGTTGTCGGTACCCCCGGCCGTCTCTGCGACCATATCCGCCGCAACGGCCTCGACATGTCGAGCCTGAAGGCCGTCGTTCTCGACGAAGCCGACGAGATGCTCGATCTGGGCTTCCGCGAAGACCTCGAATTCATTCTCGAGGCCGCACCGGCCGACCGCCGCACGTTGATGTTTTCGGCGACTGTACCGCGCTCGATCGCCAATCTGGCGAAGAGCTACCAGAAAGATGCCATTCGGATCTCGACCCAGGCCGAGCAGAAGCAGCATCTGGATATCGAATACCGGGCGCTGACCGTCGCGCCGTCCGATCGCGAAAATGCGATCATCAACGTGCTGCGTTTCTATGAGGCGAAGAATGCGCTGGTGTTCTGCTCGACCCGTGCTGCCGTCAACCATCTGACCGCGCGCTTCAACAATCGCGGTTTCGCTGTTGTGGCCATGTCCGGCGAACTCAGCCAGAACGAGCGCACCCACGCGCTGCAGGCGATGCGTGACGGACGCGCCCGCGTCTGCATCGCCACCGATGTCGCCGCGCGCGGTATCGATCTGCCGGGCCTCGAGCTGGTGGTTCATGCCGATCTGCCGACCAATCCCGATACGCTGCTGCACCGGAGTGGCCGCACGGGCCGCGCCGGACGCAAGGGCGTCAGCGCACTGATCGTGCCGAACAGCGCCCGCCGCAAGGCCGAACGCTTGCTGCGCGATGCCAACATCAATGCCGAATGGGGCCGCCCGCCTTCGGCCGACGAAGTCAGCCGCCGCGATGACGAGCGGGTTCTGGCCGATCCGGCACTGACCGAAGCGATCACGCCCGACGAGGCCGATTTCATCCGCGAACTGCTGGAGAAGCACGGTGCCGACCAGGTGGCTGCGGCTTTCCTGCGGCAGGCACGGGCCGGCCGTTCGGCCCCGGAAGACCTGATGGATACGCCGTCCTACACGCCGTCGGGTGATCGCCCGGACCGTGGCGACCGCCCGGAACGCAGCGAACCGCGTGCTCCGCGTGGCGATTTTGGCGACAGCGTCTGGTTCTCGCTGTCGGCTGGCCGCAAGCAGAATGTCGAGCCGCGCTGGCTGATCCCGATGCTGTGCCGCATCGGCAAGATCACCAAGCAGGAAATCGGTGCGATCAAGATGCAGACCGAAGAAACCTATGTCGAGATCGCCCGCGAGTGGGTTGACCGTTTCGTCGAGGCGGTCGGGCCGAAGCGGGCGCTTGAAAAAGGCATCACCGTGACGCAGCTCGACGGCATGCCGAACCTCTCCGGCGGCTTTGCCGGCAAGAAGCCTTATCCGGCCAAGACTGCCGACTGGAACGGTGAGAAGCCTAAGCGGAAGTTTGAGGGCAAGCCCGATTTTGCCAAGGCCGACAACCGCCCGGCTGAAAAGACCGACAGCAAGCCCTGGGTGAAGAAGGCCGGCAAGCCGGCTTTCGACAAGCCGAAATTCGATAAACCGAAATTCGACAAGCCGAAGTTTGACAAGCCAGCGACCGAGGGCGTCAAGCGCAAGCCGTTCAAGAACAAGACGAACTGATTGTTTTTTGGGGTGAATGGGCACAGCCTGCTCGCCAGAGACTGAAAAACCCGCGTATCGAAAGATGCGCGGGTTTTTCGTTTGAAGAGAATGCTTGGTTTAGGCGCCGGCTGCACCAAGCCGCTTGATCTGGCCGGCAAGCGTGGAGGCGAGCCGTATGCTGTCGCCGCAGGCGATGACCATCTGCGGCAGGATCATCCACTCGAGCGTCCAGGCAGCGCCGGAGCGTTCCTGTTCGTGCACCATCGACTGGTGAATGCCGGAAAGCTGGACGGCGTTGAAGCGGGCGAGCGAGACCAGCGTTTCGGCGGCCACCGGGTTCTGTTTGTGCGGCATGGCGGATGAGCCGCCGCCGCCCGAAAGCGCGATTTCGTCACCGGCCTGAGCGAGCAGGGCGATGTCCTGGCCGAATTTTCCCAAACTGCCCGAGATCAGCGATAGCAGATGGGCGATATCGGCAATGATAGCGCGCTGGCTTTGCCATTGCGGGCGATCGGAAAGGCCGAGGTTTTCGGCCAGCGTTGTCCGAACGGCGCCGGCCTTATCGCCCAGTTTCTCAAGTGTTCCTGCGGCTCCGCCGAACTGCACCGGGAATGACGTTTCCTGCAGCCTGTCACGATAATCGGCAAGCGGCGATGACCAGGCGGCGATGCGGTCAGCAACGGTGATCGGGATGGCCGCTTGCATGCGAGTGTGGCCCATCAGCTGGTGCCGGCCCCAATCGCCGCCAAGATTCTCAAAGCAGCCAAGCAGCTGTGACAATCGATGTGAAAGGATGGCGCAGGACGCCTTCAGCCGCAGCATCAGGCTTGTGTCGATGACATCCTGGCTGGTGGCGCCGTAATGGACTTTTTCTGCTGCCTCCCCACCAACCGCCTTGCGCAATTGCCTGACAAGCTCGGGGATCACCACGCCATCACTTGCAACGGCGTGGCGCAAAGCAAGGACGTCGGGTTGAAACGTGGCGCATGTTTCGGTGATACGGGCGGCCGCTTCCTTCGCAACAATCCCGTGTCTGGCCTCTGCCTTCGCTAAGGCCGCCTCGAAGGACAGCATGGCGCGGATATCCGCGTCGGCCGAAAAGAAGGCGGAGATTTCCTCGTCGCCGAGAAGGCCCGAGAGATAGGGATGGTCGAAGGCCGAAGCGGTCATATCTGTCCTTGGTTCCGGGGCGAGGGGCCGCTGCTAGATATCGAGGAACACGGTTTCCTTGTCGCCCTGTAGATGGATATCGAACGTATAGACCGATCCCTCGCGCGGCGCGACCAGCGTCGCAACGCGGTGGCGGTGCTCGATGCGGGCGAGCAGCGGGTCTTCCGCGTTAGCCTCCGCCTCGTCGGCGAAATACATGCGGGTGTGCAGGCCGATATTGATGCCGCGGGCGACGATCCAGACGGTGATGTGCGGCGCCATCTTTCGCCCGTCCTTGTAGGGCGCACGGCCGGGCTTGATGGTTTCGAAGGTGAAGATACCGTCATCGGCGCCGGTCGGGCAGCGGCCCCAGCCGGTGAAATTGGGATCGGCGGTGCCGCGCAGGTCCGACGGGCTGTTGTAGAAACCGGCCGCGTCAGCCTGCCAGATTTCGACAAGCGCGTCCTTGAGAGGGACCCCGGCGCCGTCGATGACGCGGCCGCGCACGGTGATACGTTCTCCCAGCGTCCTGTCGTTGACCATGGTGGTGCCGAGATCGGTCTCATAGACGCCGGTGATACCGGCGAAATTCGGGGTGCAGCCGATATGAACGTAAGGGCCGGCGGTCTGCGATGGCGATTCCTTGAGGTAGCCGAGATCCTGGACCATCAGTTGCCCTCCATCCGGTTTTCAAACAGCGTCGAGCGGCGGCCGCGCAAGACGATGTCGAATTTGTAGGCGCGAGCATCCATCGGGATGGTGTTGGCCCAGTCGAGCGGTGCGATCAATTGTTCGATGGCTCTCCTGTCGGGGATGGTGGTGACGATCGGACACTTCCAGATCATCGGGTCGCCTTCGAAATACATCTGGGTGATCAGCCGCTGGGCAAAGCCGTGGCCGAAGATCGAGAAGTGGATATGGGCCGGGCGCCAGTCGTTGACGCCGTTCGGCCAAGGATAGGCGCCGGGCCGGATGGTGCGGAAGCGGTAGCTGCCGTCTTCGCCGGTGATGGTGCGGCCGCAACCGCCGAAATTGGGGTCGAGTGCGGCGAGATAGCTTTCCTTCTTGTGGCGGTAACGCCCCCCCGCATTGGCCTGCCAGAATTCGAGCAGTGCGCCGGAAACAGGTTTTCCGCGCTCGTCGAGCACGCGGCCATGGACGATGATACGCTCGCCGATGGCGCTTTCGCCATCCTTCGCAAAATTATGGATCAGGTCGTTGTCGAGGTCACCGAGGATCGAGTGGCCGAAGACCGGGCCGGTGATTTCCGAGATCGTGCCGTCGAGCGACAGCAGCGCCTTTTGCGGCGAGCGCAGCACCGAGGTCTTGTAGCCGGGCGTCAGAGCCGGGGCATGCCAGGCGCGGTCGCGCTGGAAGAATGCACCGGTCTCCGGCTTGTTGTTGGAAAGATCAGACATCGTCTCTCCTCATGCCGCCTGTTCGGCGTCCATCTGTTCGAAAACCTGCTTGGCGATCTTGATCGCCCGGTTGGCGGCGGGAACACCGGCGTAGATCGCCACATGCAACAGCGCCTCGCCGATATCGTCGCGGCTGGCGCCGGTATTGGCGGTGGCGCGCACGTGCATTGCCACTTCCTCATCATGGCCAAGCGCTGCCAGCAGGGCGATCGTCACCATCGAGCGCTCACGCTTCGTCCAGGTCGGCCGCGACCAAAGATTGCCCCAGGCGGCTTCGGTGATCAATTCCTGAAACGGCTGGTCGAAATCGGTAGTGGCCGACTGCGCCCGATCGACGTGACGGTCTCCGAGCACGGCGCGGCGCGTGGCCAGGCCCTGGCGGTAACGTTCGGTGGGCGCAGTGGCGTCAATCATGGGCTTCTTCTCCAGACAGGACGATATCGATGAAGGCGCGCAGCACGGCGGTCAGCGCCTCCGGCTGCTCGACGCAAGGGATGTGGCCGGCATCCTTGATGACTTCGTAGTGCGCGTCGGGAATGAGTTTTGCGGTCGAGAGGACCAGATCGGGCGGCGTCGAGCCATCCTGATCGCCGACGATGCAGATGGTCGGGACGGCGATGCGCTTGGCTGCCTCGGTGAAATCGGCGTCGCGGATCGCCGCGCAGGTGCCGGTATAACCGGTGACCGGCTGGCGGATCAGCATGTTGCGATAGCCGTGCAGGGCGTTGTTTTCCGGCCGGCGGAAGGCGGGCGTGAACCAGCGCTCGAGAATGCTGTCGGTAATGCTGGCGATGCCGTTCTGCTCAATGGCGGCGATGCGGGTGTTCCAGAGGTCGGCCGTGCCGATCTTGTGGGCGGTGTCACAGAGCGCCAGCGCCCGCACGAGGTCCGGCCGGGCGGAATAGAGGCCCTGCGCGATCAGGCCACCGACCGACAGGCCGCAGATGATTGCCTGCTTGACCGACAGCAGATCGAGCAGGCCGGCGAGATCGGCGACGTGCAGGTCCATCGAATAGGGCATGTCGCCGACATCGGAGAGGCCATGGCCGCGCTTGTCATAGAGAACCATGGCAAAATCGCCAGCGAAACGGACGATCACATCGCGCCAGATACGGAAATCCGTGCCGAGCGAATTGGCAAAGACCAGCACCGGCTTGTCATTGGCAGCACCAATGACCTGATAATGAAGCGTGACGTCGTTGATACGGGCAAACTGCACGGGAATTCTCCTCCGTTGCCAGATTGGAACTTTAATCTGGTTCGGTAAAATGACATTTTATTGCCTATCATTAACTCCTGAGTTATGAGTTACCATGATCGACGCTCGCGTGAAATTCCGCCATTTGCAGACCTTTGTCGAGGTCGCCCGCCAGAAGAGCGTGATGAAGGCGGCTGACCTTTTGCATGTCAGCCAGCCGGCGGTGACCAAGACCATTCGCGAACTGGAAGAGGTTCTGGGCGTTTCCGTCTTCGAGCGTGACGGCCGTGGCATCAAGATAACCCGCTACGGTGAGGCTTTCCTGCGGCATGCGGGGGCGGCGCTGACGGCGCTGCGGCAAGGGCTTGATTCCGTGTCGCAGGAGCGGTCCGGCGATGGACCGCCGGTCAGGATCGGTGCGCTTCCGACGGTTTCCACCCGGATCATGCCGCAGGCGATGACGAATTTCCTCAAGGAAGAAACCCGCAGCCGCATCAAGATCGTCACCGGCGAAAATGCCGTGCTGCTGGAACAGTTGCGCGTTGGCGATCTCGATTTGGTCGTGGGGCGGCTTGCAGCGCCTGAGCAGATGACCGGGTTTTCCTTCGAGCATCTCTATTCCGAACAAGTCGTCTTCGTCGTGCGCAGTGGCCACCCGCTGCTCTCGGCCAAACAATCGGTGTTCGACAATCTCGGCGTCTATCCGGTGCTGATGCCGACACGCGCGTCGATCATCCGGCCCTTCGTCGAACGCTTCCTGATCACCAACGGGATTGCCAGCCTGCCCAACCAGATCGAGACGGTCTCCGATTCGTTCGGCCGCGCCTTCGTGCGGGCAAGCGATGCCATCTGGATCATCTCGACGGGCGTGGTGGCCGGCGATATCGAGGATGGGGTGTTGGCGGCGCTGCCGATCGATACCAGCGAAACGAAGGGGCCGGTCGGACTGACGATGCGGGCCAATGCCATTCCCTCGATGCCGCTGGCGATCCTGATGCAAACCATCCGGGAGGCCGCGGCCGCGGTTTCGGCTGCTCCGGCCGAGCGCCGGTAGGCCGCACCAAGGCCGCCTGCAGCCTGATGGTTTTCCTGTACGAAATTACCACTGGCTGCTAGTCTTCATTCAACTCCAAGTTTTGGATTTCATTGGCGTATTAGGGGTCAGAGGCAAAGCATGTCGGAAGTAACGGGTGCGCCGGCCGCAAAAGGCAGGCCGACAGTCTGGACCAAACCGCTGAGATCGCTTCTCGGGCTTGCGATGGCGGCTCTGCTGATCGCTGTTTCCGGGACGCTGATCAGTCTGGGCTATGTGCGGGCCCGCGACGCGGCGCTGATCAACGCTGAGGCTGACATGCGGGCCTTTTCCGAGCGTCTGATCGACCGGTTGGGCATCCTTTCCGGACGAACGACGGCGCTGGTGGGGTTCACAGCCTCAATCGCCAACTCTTTTCTCGTGCCGCCACCCGAGCGCATGAGCGACAAGATCAAACTGCTGCGCGAAATCATCGCCCAATCTTCCAATCTGGACGGCATTTATGCCGGCTATCCAGATGGGGCCTTCATCCAGGCCGTCGACCTGAGCGCACCGGCGTGGCGCAAAGCGCTCGATGCCCCGGACATGGCGACGATCGCAGTCCGTTCGATGCAGGTGGAGCCGACAGGCGAGCGCAGCAACCGGCTGATCTTTCTCGATTGGGAAGGCAATCAGATATTGGAGCGGCGCCTCCTCCCGACAGGCTTCGATCCGAGAAAACGTCCCTGGTATCAGGCCGCAGTCAACGGCACGATGCCGGCGGCGATCGGACCCTATACGATGGTGACGACAGGCGCGCTCGGCATGACCATTTCGCAGGCGCATCGTGGCAATGGCGGCATCGTCATCGGTGCCGATATCGATCTTGGGACGATCACCGAGTTCATGGCGCGCGAACGCCTGACAGCAGATACCGTTGCCTTCGTGATGGATGCGGCCGGGAAGCCGATCATGCATTCCGACCGTGGACTGATGGCGCGTTTGACGGTGCAGAAGGAAAAGGGAGAGCTGGATGTTTCCAAACCGGTCGATCCGCTGCTGACCGGCATCAAGGCCAACCTTCCGGCGGGCAATGGGGTGAGTTTTGCTGATATTGGCGGGCGCACCTATATCATTCTGGCAACGTCGGTGAAGTCGGTCTTGTTGCTCAATGGGCATAGGACGGTGGTAGCAGCGCCCCTGGACGAACTGACGGCCACTGCCAATCGCAACCTTTACCAGGGCCTTGCGATCGCCGGCGCGATCGTCATCTTTGGGCTGCTCGGCGCCTTGTTCATGGCGCGGCTGATCACGCAATCGCTCGGCGAGTTGACCGCCAGCGCAAACCGGCTGCAGGATCTCGACTTTTCTGCACCGAGCCAAGTGTCCTCGCATGTCACCGAAATATCGACACTGGGGCGGGCAATGAACCGGGCGCGTGATGCGATCTTCACTTTCGCGCTCTATGTGCCGAAGGACCTGGTGCGCAAGGGCATCGAATCCGGGCAATTCGCCGGACGCGGTGCGCGTCGCCAAGAGGTGACGGCCTGGTTTACCGACATCTACGATTTCACGACATTGAGCGAGCAGCGGACTCCGGAAGAGGTAGTGGCGCTGCTGTCGGACTATTTCGATATCTTCAACGAGACCGTCAGCGCGCATGGCGGTGAAATCATCCAGTTTCTCGGAGACTCGGTGTTTGCCATGTGGAATGCGCCGGTTGCCGACGAGCGCCACGCGGAAAACGCCTGCCGCTGCGCTCTGGCGGTCGAGAGAAAACTCAAGGTGTTCAATGCCGATCTGAAGGCGCGGGGGCTGCCGGAATTGCGCACCCGCTTCGGTATCCATTCCGGTACGGCAGTTGTCGGCAGTGTCGGGGCTAAAGAGCGTCTGCAATATACCGCCATGGGCGATACCGTGAACGTGGCATCACGGCTTGAGGGCATGAACAAGGTCTATGGAACGGCGATCCTCGCCAGCAGCGCTGTGGTCGCGTTGTGTGGCGATACGATTATCTTTCGTTCGCTCGGAGAGGCACAGGTCAAGGGCAGGGCGACGGCGCTCGACCTTTACGAGGTTACCGGCGAGAAGACGATAGCGGACTGTCCGCAGACGCAAGTTGCGCTAAAAACCTGACGATCAGTCGTTCGAGTAGCGTTGCTCGCGCCAGGGATCGCCGAGCATGTGATAGCCGTTCTTTTCCCAGAAACCGGCCTGATCGCCGACGAGGAATTCGATGCGGCGCAGCCATTTGGCGCTTTTCCAGAAATAGAGATGCGGGATGACGAGGCGCATCGGGCCGCCATGGTCGCGCGTCAATGGTTCACCCTCCCATGCCGTTGCCAGTATGCTGTCTTCCGAGGCGAAATCGGCGAGCGGCAGGTTGGTGGTGTAGCCGTCAGAGCTGGTCAGCATGACGAAATTGGCTTCCGGCCTTGGCATGACCAGATCGAGCAGATCGTGGGTCGAAACACCCCGCCAGCGATTGTCGTAGCGCGACCATGTCGTCACGCAATGGATGTCGGACAGCTTCTTGCTTTGCGGCAGCCGGTGGAACGCATCCCAATCGAGTTTGACAGGATTTTCAACACCGCCGACGATCTGCAGTGTCCATTCGCTGGGAGAGATGAGCGGTTGTTGGCCGAGATCGAGCACCGGCCAGTTGGTGACCAGATGCTGGCCGGGCGGCAGCCGGTCGGTCTCCGGGCGGGCGATTTTTCCCGTCAGGAACTTGCCTTGCTCGGCCCAGCGCCGCTTCGACAGCGTCAGTTTCGTTTCCGGGCTTTCATCGGTCATGACGGGATCTCGTTGCATGTGCCATGCCTGCGGGGGGCAGATGAATTACAGGTTTAATTGGCGGGTGTGTCAAGGCGTCCGAAAGGCAGCCGCACTCTGAAATGAACAGGGCCGCACACCTTTCGATGCGCGGCCCAGTCTCATCTTGCTCCGATTTGATCAGACAGGCAGCTGGAAATAGGCGTTTGCCGCAAGCACGACGGCAAGGCCGCCGGCGAGCGCCACGTAGGGCAGGATGCCGGCTTTCTTGACGCCGAGGTCCTGGCCGACGAGGCCGAGATCTTCCATCGCGCCTGCCGGGAATTTGCCGCCGTCACGCACATAGTGGCGATAGGCGAAGACCGGCAGGATGAGGGCGGCGAAGATGAAGCCCACCCAGAGCGCGTTGGAGTATCCCCAGACCTTGGCGCCTGCACCAAGGAACAGCGCGTTGACGAAGGCAAGAACCGTATTGAGGCCGATCAGCCAGGTCGGTGCCTTCCAGGGGCGCTGGATATGGCTGGAGTCCATGCGGTGGATCCAGCCGGCGTTGAGGTTGAGGAAGTTGAAGATGATGTAGCCGACATTGGAGACGGCCAGCACGAAGAAGTAGCCGGCGACGTCGGAGGCGATGGCAAGCAGGATCAGGTTGAAGGCGAAGTCGGTCCACATGGCGCGGGTGGGGGCGCCGTGTTCGTTGACGTGGTCGAGATACTTCGGCAGCCAGCCGTCCTTCGAACCCTGGTAGAGGGTGCGCGAGGAGCCCGCCATGGCTGTCATGATGGCGAGGAACAGCGCCATGATCATCAGGATGACGAGGATCTGGGTGACGATGCGGCCGCCATGGACGAGGCTTGCCAAAGCTTCCGCAACACCCGTTCCATCAACGATGCCAGGTGCGAGCATGCCGGCATGGCCGAGAACGCCCTGGAAGGTGAAGGGAATGAGGAAGAAGAACAGGCAGCAGAGCAGGCCCGAATAGAAGATGGCCTTGAAGGTATCGGTCTTCGGGTTCTTCAGTTCGCGGGTGTAGCAGACAGCCGTTTCAAACCCGTAGGTCGACCAGGCGGCGATATAGAGGCCGCCGAGGAACAGCGTCCAGCCGCCATTGCTCCAGATACCGTCAATGCCGGAATAGCCGGCTGTTGGCGGAACGAGGTTGGTGATGTTGGCGCTGTCGATCTGGCCGGAGAAGATCGGGTAGAGGCCGATGATCAGCAGTGGCAGCAGAACGATGATGGCGAGCCATTTCTGGACGCTTGCCGTTCCCTGGATGCCGCGATGCTGGATCGCGAAGATCACCAGCATCAGGATGCCGCCGATAACGAAAGTGGCGTTGAGATTGGCCTTGGCGAGGAAGGGGATATCGAAGGTGATCAGCGACCAGTTGCGGATCGCTGGCGTCAGTGCCGCGATCGCATCGGTCGACAGGAGGGCGGATATCGCATCCTGCGGCGCCTTGCCGGCATTGGCCGCAAGCCATTCCGCGACGCGCGGGCTGTCCGCCGTCAACGTAGCCATGTTGGCGTTGATCCACTCCATTACGGCCGGGCTATCGGCGCCGGGAATGGGGAAGAGGGCGTTGAGGATATAACCTGCCGCGATGGCGCAGCCGAGCGACAGAACCGGCGACCAGGCGAACCAGTTGCACCATACAGACAATGGCGCGATGAATTTCGAATAGCGCAGCCAGGCGGTGGCGCCGTAGATCGATGCGCCGCCCGATTTGTTGCCGAACATGCCGGCAATTTCGGCATAGGTGAAGGACTGTAGGAAGCCCATGACCATGGAAATGATCCAGACCACGAAGGCGAGCTTGCCTGTCGTGCCGGCAATGCCGCCAATGGAGAAGAGCACCAGCGGCGGTACGCCGGCAGCGACCCAGAATGCCCCTTTCCAGTCCAGCGCGCGGATCAGTCCGGTGCCGGGCGCAGCGGTCGACCCGTCGGTCTCAACGATAGATGCCATAAACAGTCTCCTCGACCAGTTTTGTCTTGAAGCGCGTAGCCGCGCGTCCCCTTTATGATGGTTATCGCTGCGGTTTCTTCGCTGGATGGCGCCTGCGTTTTCGCAGTGTCACCATCTGTTCCCGTTTGAATTTCGCGACCGCAACTTATCTTCATAGTGAATTTTTTTTCTTCTCGGTCAAGTCTCTCTTTACTTTCCACGGCGTCCCATAGGATAGTTTGGCCATATTGGCGGTGCATAACGTGGTGCTTATAGACCACTGGACCGACTATGCCTTCGGGCGGGAGCTGAGATGACCGATTCCGGACAATTTGCCGGCACCTTGATGCCGCCGCGGTCCAGCACGATTCTGCGGCCGGGTATCCCGGCGCTTGCCCCAGGCGTCGAGCGTTACCGCGTCAAGGGACGCGGCACGACGGTCGTCAAGGTGATGGCCGGTGACAAGATCACCATCAAGGATATCGAGGGCGGACAGCTTTGCGAGGTCAGCTTTGTCGATGCGCAGGGGCGGTTTAATTCGGCCGGTCTTGGCGTCGGGTTTTCGCGGGCCGCCTATGGACTTCAGGAGATTCTGACCCGTGACGAGGACAGTGCGCGGCGGACACTTGGCGCGTTGAGGCGGCGCAACGTCGATCCTGCGGGCTCGCAGGCGCTGGTTCTGTTCGGGGACAGCTCCTCGCCGGGCTCTTCGGCTGAGCTGACGATGGCGCTAGATGGACTGCTGATTGTCGCGGCACCCGCGCCGCCGATGGATGCGGAAGCACAGAATACGGCAACCGCGCTCGAACTGCGCGTGACCCGCTCCAGGATCGAACGTTCTTACGAAGAGCTGCTGCCGGAGCCGATGGCCGATCCCGTGCAGGATCTGCGCATTCGGGCGGCGCGGGCTTCGGCCTATTTCGTGCGGGCCGGCGAGTTCATTCAGGTTATCGATGTTTCCGGCCGGCAATGCACTGATTTCCAGGCATTTTCGGCCCGCAAAGTCGACAAGGGGCTGGATCTGGCGCTCGATGCGACGGTGACACGCACGCTGCTGGGGCGCAGCTATCCGACGCCGGGCCTGCCATCCAAGGCGTTCGACCGGGATTTCGAGCCGCTGGTGGAAATCGTCCAGGATACGGTCGGGCGCCATGACGCTTTCGCCACCGCCTGCAATTCGCGCTACTACGACGACATGGGTTATCCGGGGCATGTGAACTGCACCGATAACTTCAACCATGCGCTGGCGCCCTACGGCATTGCGCCGCGCAAGGGCTGGGAAGCGCTCAACTATTTCTACAACACCAATGTCGATCACCAGAACCAGCTCTATCTCGACGAGCCTTGGTCGCGGCCGGGCGATTATGTGCTGATGCGGGCGCTGACGGATCTGGTCTGCGTCTCGTCGTCCTGCCCGGACGATATCGATGCAGCCAATGCCTGGAACCCGACCGACATCCATGTCCGCACCTATTCGGACAAGGAAAAATTCTCGCGCGCCGTCGCCATCCGAATGACCCCTGATGCAGAGCCCGAAATGACCCAGGAAACCGCCTTTCATCCGCGCCTGTCGGCACTGACGCGAAACCATACCGAATATCGCGGCTACTGGTTGCCGAACCGCTTCAACAATGAAGGGCCGATCGAGGAATACTGG
The DNA here is from genome assembly GCA_900473045.1 of Hyphomicrobiales bacterium. GTDB lineage: Bacteria > Pseudomonadota > Alphaproteobacteria > Rhizobiales > Rhizobiaceae > Pararhizobium. The sequence goes on along the minus strand of UCKS01000028.1, from coordinate 3,244 downwards.
GCCTGCCGCGAAAAGGCCGTGGTCATGGACCTGTCGCCGCTCAGGAAATTCGAGGTGACGGGCCCGGACGCCGAGGCGCTGCTGCAATATTGCGTCACCCGCGATATCCGCAAGCTGTCGCCGGGGCAGGTGGTCTATACGGCGATGTGCTACGAGAATGGCGGCATGATCGACGACGGCACCGTGTTCCGGCTGGGCGAGAACAATTTCCGCTGGATCGGCGGCGGCGATATCAGCGGCATCTGGCTGCGCGAGCAGGCCGAGAAGATGGGCTACAAGGCCTGGGTGCGCTCCTCCACCGACCAGATGCACAATCTCGCCGTCCAGGGACCCAATAGCCGCGAGATCATCAAGGAGATCATCTGGACAGCACCGTCGCAGCCATCGATCGGCGAGCTGGAATGGTTCCGTTTTGCCGTCGGCCGCATCGGGCATTTCGAAGGCGCACCGGTTGTCGTCTCAAGGACCGGCTATACCGGCGAACTCGGCTACGAAATCTTCTGTCATCCAAAGGACGCGCTGGCCGTGTTCGACGCGGTCTGGGAGGCGGGCCAGAAGCATGGATTGAAGCCGATGGGGCTGGAGGCGCTCGACATGGTGCGCATCGAAGCGGGGCTTGTCTTTGCGCATTATGACTTCTCCGACCAGACCGACCCGTTCGAAGCCGGTATCGGCTTCACCGTGCCCTTGAAATCGAAGACCGAGGATTTCATTGGCCGCGACGCGCTGATCAAGCGCAAGGAAAACCCGCGCTACAAGCTGGTCGGGCTCGATATCGATGCCAATGACGCTGTCGGTCATGGTGACACAGTGCATATCGGCCGTGCACAGGTCGGCGTGGTCACCAGTGCGACCCGCTCGCCGCTGCTGAAGAAGACGATCGCGCTGGCGCGGATGGATGTGCTGCATTCGGAGATTGGTACTGAGGTGGAGATCGGCAAGCTCGATGGCCAGCAGAAGCGGCTACCGGCGCGGATCGTACCGTTTGCGCATTACGATCCGCAGAAGCTGAAGCCGCGGTCGTAACGACACAGCTTCGATGACGATAGACCCCGAGCCTATTTGCCCTGCGCAGTCGCGATCTGCCGCGCGACCGCTTCGGAATCGTTGGCCAGCGTGCGCATTTCCAAGGCGAGGACGGCAAAGCCGGCGCCGGCTGTTCCGGCGCGTGCTGCTTCGATGCCGGCGTTGACGGCGAGCAGTTTCAGGTAGCGCAGGGAATGCAGGATTTCGGCGGTGCGCGAGGCGGTGGCGCGCATGTCGGCGGTCTGTTCGTCGATGCGCTGGTAGAGCGATTCGATGTTGACGATGCTGCCTTCGAGATAGAGCAGTTCGCCGTTTTCATCCCAGACACCACCGCCGGTTTCCGTCACCCAGATGAAATCGCCACTGTTGTGACGGATGCGGTATTCGAGCGTCCAATCGGTGCGGTTTTCCAGCGCCTTGCCGACCACCGCGTCCATGGCGGGCACGTCCTCCTCGCACATGATCGAGGTAAAGGTGCGCACACGGTTGCCGACGATTTCGTCGGTGGGATAGCCGAAGATCCGTTGAATGCCGTCTGTCATGTCGAGCATCGTATAGTGCTCGTCTGCCCGGCACCGGTAGAGAAATCCATTCATGCGGCCGAGAACGCTGCTCAGGAAGTCCATGGCTAATCCGATGATGGCTGGAGGGCGAGTGGGGAGGTTATTGATATGTCTTGGAAATGTGTGGGCTACTTAAAAATTGCTGCGCCGAAGGCCATTGCATTGGCCTTCGGCGATGTCATCAGCGAGATGCGATTCAGTTCTTCAGGTAGACTTCCAGCGTATCGTCCAGCGCTTCCAGCCATGGCGTATGGTGCTTGGGCGCCATCGTGCCGGTCATCAGCGATTTGTAGGCGTTGTCGCGGAAGCCCATGATGTTTTCGCCCTTGTGGTGCTCCCATTCCATGAATGTCTTGTTGGTGCCTTCGACGTCGAATTTCGGATAGTCGGTGTCTGCCAGCAGTTCGATGACGTAGTCGCCCTGGAACCAGATCATCTGCTCGGCATCTTCGAGCGTCTCTTCGCGGGCGCGCCATGTGTCGAAATGGGCTTTCATTTCTTCCTTCGAGGGCAGCTTGATGCGGTCCATGATGACGTCGCGGGCAAACCAGGCCTGGGCGTCGAACATATTGAAGGTATAGAACTGATCCTGCATGCCGATATACATCAGTTGCGGATTGTCCTCGTAGACCACGCCCTTGTAGAGATTGTCGGACCAGAGCCGGTTGGCGGTCTTCAAGCGCAGGTCGTCGGGCAGGAATGGGAAGTGGTGGAGGTAACCGGTGCACAGGATCAATGCATCGACCTCCTTGGTCGATCCATCGGCGAAATGCGCCGTCTTGTTGACCAGCTTCTGCAGCAGCGGCCGCTCTTCGAAGCGTTCCGGCCACTTGAAGCCCATCGGCTTGGAGCGGTAGGTGGTGGTCACCGACTTGGCACCGTATTTCCAGCATTGCGAGCCGATGTCCTCGGCCGAATAGGAGCGGCCGACGATCAGCACGTCCTTGTCCTTGAATTCCAGTGCATCGCGGAAATCATGGGCATGCAGGACGCGGCCGCCGAAGGTCTTGACGCCTTCGAAATAGGGGACGTTCGGTGTCGAGAAATGGCCGGAAGCGACGACGACATAGTCGAAAATCTCGTCATACATGACGTCGTTGACGCGGTCGTGGGCGGTCACGGTAAAGGTCTTGGATTCCTCGTCGAAGCGGACCATGCGCACCGGAGTCGAGAAGCGCACCCATTTGCGCACGTCGGCCTTTTCGACCCGGCCTTTGATATAGTCCCACAGGACGGCGCGGGGCGGATAGGAGCCGATCGGCTTGCCGAAATGTTCCTCGAAGGAGTAGTCGGCGAATTCCAGGCATTCCTTCGGGCCATTCGACCAAAGGTAACGGTACATGCTGCCATGGACCGGTTCGCCATATTCGTCGAGCCCGGTGCGCCAGGTATAGTTCCACAGGCCGCCCCAGTCGGCCTGTTTTTCGAAGCAGACCACTTCGGGGATATCAGCGCCCTTCTGGGCGGCGGACTGGAAGGCTCTCAATTGAGCGAGGCCCGAGGGTCCCGCACCGATCACGGCTACTCTGGTCATGTCTGTCTGTTCCCTTTGTTTTTGTTCGTACGTGTATTGTGTGGGAGAAAGACCCCTCCCAACCCTCCCCACAAGGGGGAGGGCTTTAACTTGCCGGACCGTCCCGCCAGGTCATTTCAGG
>UCKS01000039.1 GCA_900473045.1 Hyphomicrobiales bacterium | reverse complement strand
AAGGGTTCGGTCGGCATCGTCTCGCGCTCCGGCACGCTGACCTATGAAGCCGTGTTCCAGACGTCGAACGAAGGCCTTGGCCAGACGACGGCTGTCGGCATCGGCGGCGACCCGGTCAAGGGCACGGAATTCATCGACGTGCTTGAAATGTTCCTGGCCGACGACGCCACGACCTCGATCATCATGATCGGCGAAATCGGTGGTTCGGCTGAAGAAGATGCAGCCCAGTTTCTGATCGACGAAGCCAAGAAGGGCCGCAAGAAGCCGATGGCAGGCTTCATCGCCGGACGTACGGCTCCGAAGGGCCGCACCATGGGCCATGCCGGCGCTGTTGTTTCCGGCGGCAAGGGCGATGCGGAATCGAAGATTTCGGCCATGGAAGCGGCTGGCATCAAGGTATCGCCTTCCCCGGCACGCCTCGGCAAGACGCTGGTCGAAGTCCTCAAGGGCTGAGACGGCCTGCACGGATAACGTGACCGGGTCTGCCATTGCGGTTGGCCCGGTCCGCACCATCTGATGACGTGAAGGCGCATGCGGCGCTTTTGAAAATGCGGTTTACCGGGGCCCACACCCGGCAGAGTTAACAAGTCAGGAGGCGGACGGACAGGTCCGCGGAACACCATGGCACGGCAAGAAGCCAACGAGCAATTTCAGCTGACCTCGTTCCTCGACGGAGCGAATGCCGGCTATATCGATCAGCTCTATGCGCGCTACGAAAATGATCCAACGTCGGTCTCCGGCGAGTGGCAGTCGTTCTTCAAGGCGCTGCAGGAGCAGCCTGAAGACGTGATCAAGGCCGCCAAGGGAGCGTCCTGGAAGAAGCCGCACTGGCCGATCCCGGCCAGCGGCGATCTGGTCTCGGCGCTGGACGGCGACTGGGGCACGGTCGAAAAAGTCATCGAAAAGAAGGTCCAGGCGAAGGCCGAGGCAAAGGCGGTCGAAACCGGCGTTGCGGCAGCGCCCGCCGACGTTCACCAGTCGACCCGCGACAGCGTGCGCGCGATCATGCTGATCCGCGCCTACCGCATGCGCGGCCACCTTCATGCCAAACTCGACCCGCTGGCGATTGCAGCACCTGTCGAGGACTATCACGAGCTGTCGCCGTCGAACTACGGCTTCGGCCCGGAAGACATGGACCGCCCGATCTTCATCGACAACGTGCTGGGCCTGGAATACGCCACCCTGCGCGAAATCGTCGATATCCTCGAGCGCACCTATTGCTCGACGCTGGGCGTCGAATTCATGCACATCTCCGATCCGGAAATCAAAGGCTGGATCCAGGAACGCATCGAAGGTGCGGACAAGGGCGTCGATTTTACACCGGAAGGCAAGAAGGCCATCCTGCAGAAGCTGATCGAGGCCGAAGGCTTCGAGCAGTTCATCGACGTCAAGTACAAGGGCACCAAGCGCTTCGGTCTCGATGGCGGTGAATCGCTGATCCCCGCACTCGAGCAGATCATCAAGCGCGGCGGCCAGGAAGGCCTGAAAGAAATCATCCTCGGCATGGCCCATCGCGGCCGTCTGAACGTGCTGACCAACGTCATGGGCAAGCCGCACCGCGCGGTTTTCCATGAGTTCAAGGGCGGTTCTGCTGCTCCGGACGATGTCGAAGGCTCCGGCGACGTGAAGTACCATCTGGGTGCTTCCTCTGACCGCGAGTTCGACGGCAACAAGGTACATCTGTCGCTGACGGCTAACCCATCGCATCTGGAAATCGTCAATCCTGTCGTGATGGGCAAGGCCCGCGCCAAGCAGGACCAGATGGCAAAGATCTTCGAAGGCGACGTCATTCCGTTGTCCGAGCGGGCGCAGGTCATGCCGCTTCTGCTGCATGGCGATGCCGCCTTTGCCGGCCAGGGCGTCACGGCTGAAATCCTCGGCCTGTCGGGCCTGCGCGGTCATCGCGTTGCCGGCACCGTTCATTTCATCATCAACAACCAGATCGGCTTCACCACCAATCCGGCCTTCTCGCGCTCGTCGCCCTATCCGTCCGACGTTGCCAAGATGATCGAAGCGCCGATCTTCCACGTCAACGGCGACGATCCGGAAGCGGTTGTCTACGCGGCCAAGATCGCCACCGAATACCGGATGAAGTACCACAAGCCGGTTGTCGTCGACATGTTCTGCTACCGCCGCTTCGGCCATAACGAAGGCGATGAGCCGTCGTTCACGCAGCCGAAGATGTACAAGGTCATTCGCGCCCACAAGACGGTCGTGCAGATCTATGGCGAACGCCTGATCGCCGAAGGCCTGATCTCCGAAGGCGAACTGGAAAAGATGCGCGCCGACTGGCGTGCGCGCCTCGAACAGGAGTTCGAGGCTGGGCAGTCCTACAAGCCGAACAAGGCCGATTGGCTGGACGGCGTCTGGTCGGGGCTTCGCGCCGCCGACAATCAGGATGAGCAGCGCCGCGGCAAGACCTCGGTACCGATGAAGGTGCTGAAGGACGTCGGTCGCAAGCTGTCGGAAGTTCCGGCCGGCTTCAATGCCCACAAGACCATCCAGCGTTTCATGGACGGCCGGGCCAACATGGTCCAGACCGGTGAAGGCATCGACTGGGCAATGGCGGAAGCACTCGCATTCGGCACGCTCTGCGTCGAAGGCACCAAGATCCGCCTGTCGGGCCAGGATTGCGAACGCGGCACGTTCTCGCAGCGCCATTCGGTTCTCTACGATCAGGAAACCGAAGACCGCTACATCCCGCTCGCCAACCTGGCGCCGACCCAGGCCCGTTACGAAGTCATCAATTCGATGCTGTCGGAAGAAGCGGTGCTGGGTTTCGAATACGGCTATTCGCTTGCCCGTCCGAATGCGCTGACGCTCTGGGAAGCCCAGTTCGGCGACTTCGCCAACGGTGCACAGGTCATCTTCGACCAGTTCATCTCGTCGGGCGAACGCAAGTGGCTGCGCATGTCCGGTCTTGTCTGCCTGCTGCCGCATGGCTATGAAGGTCAGGGTCCGGAGCATTCCTCGGCCCGCCTTGAGCGCTGGCTGCAGATGTGCGCCGAAGACAACATGCAGGTCGCCAACGTCACGACACCGGCGAACTATTTCCACATCCTGCGCCGGCAGACGAAGCGCGACTTCCGCAAGCCGCTGATCATGATGACGCCGAAGTCGCTGCTGCGTCACAAGCGCGCCGTCTCTTCGATGTCGGAAATGGCTGGCGAAACCTCGTTCCACCGTCTGCTCTGGGACGATGCCGAGGTCATCAAGGACGGCCCGATCAAGCTCCAGAAGGATGCCAAGATCCGTCGCGTCGTGCTCTGCACTGGCAAGGTCTATTACGATCTTCTGGAAGAGCGCGAAAAGCGCGGCATCGACGATGTCTACCTGTTGCGCGTCGAGCAGCTCTATCCGTTCCCGGCCAAGGCGCTGATCAACGAGCTTAGCCGCTTCCGCAATGCGGAAATGGTCTGGTGCCAGGAAGAGCCGAAGAACATGGGCGCCTGGTCGTTCATCGACCCATATCTGGAATGGGTGCTTGCCCATATCGATGCGAAGTACCAGCGCGTGCGTTACACCGGCCGTCCGGCTGCCGCCTCTCCGGCGACGGGCCTGATGTCCAAGCATCTCGCCCAGCTTGCCGCATTCCTCGAAGACGCCCTCGGAGGCTGAAAAACGGGAGGCCTAAAAGGCCTCCCTCTTTTGCCTCATTAGAAACAGACACCCGATCAACGGACGACAAAATATCATGGCCACAGAAATCCGCGTTCCCACTCTGGGCGAATCCGTCAGCGAAGCCACCATCGGTACCTGGTTCAAGAAGGTTGGCGATACCGTCAAGGCCGACGAGCCGCTGCTTGAACTCGAAACCGACAAGGTGACGATCGAAGTGCCGTCACCGGCCGCCGGCGTGCTGTCCGAAATCGTTGCTGCTGCCGGCGAAACCGTCGGCCTCGGCGCACTGCTCGGCAACATTGCAGCAGGCGCCGCCGGCGCTGCTACTCCGGCCGCTACCGAAAAAAAGGCTGAACCGGCAACCGCCGCCCCGGCCGCCGTTGCTGCTGCACCGGCCGCAACGCCGGTCGCCTCTGCCATGCCGGCGGCCCCTGCTGCTGCCAAGATGCTGGCTGAAAACAACCTGTCGACCGAACAGGTCGATGGTTCCGGCAAGCGTGGCCAGGTTCTGAAGGGTGATGTGATCGCTGCCGTTGCCAAGGGCATTTCGGCACCGGCCGCTTCCGAGCCGGTCAAGGCCATATCGCGCGGCCCGTCGTCGGCTGAGGATGCACCACGCGAAGAGCGCGTCAAGATGACCCGTCTGCGCCAGACGATCGCCAAGCGCCTCAAGGATGCTCAGAACACGGCAGCAATGCTGACCACCTATAACGAGGTGGACATGTCGGCCGTCATGGCGCTGCGCACCAAGTACAAGGACATCTTCGAGAAGAAGCATGGCGTCAAGCTCGGCTTCATGGGCTTCTTCACCAAGGCAGTGACGCATGCCCTGAAGGAAATTCCTTCGGTCAACGCCGAGATCGACGGCACCGACATCATCTACAAGAACTTCTGCCACATCGGCATGGCTGTCGGCACCGACAAGGGTCTGGTCGTTCCGGTTATCCGTGACGCCGACGAGATGTCGATCGCCGAAGTCGAGAAGGACCTCGGCCGCCTCGCCAAGCTGGCCCGCGATGGAGCACTCTCCATGGCCGACATGCAGGGTGGCACGTTCACCATCACCAATGGCGGCGTCTATGGTTCGCTGATGTCTTCGCCGATTCTCAATGCACCGCAGTCGGGCATTCTCGGCATGCACAAGATCCAGGACCGTCCGGTCGTCGTCGGCGGCCAGATCGTCATCCGTCCGATGATGTATCTCGCGCTCTCCTACGATCACCGCATCGTCGACGGCAAGGAAGCCGTGACCTTCCTCGTGCGCGTCAAGGAAAGCCTGGAAGATCCGGAACGCCTTGTTCTCGATCTGTAATTATCTCTGACGACTGGGATGGCGCCAGCCCCTCATCCGCCCTATCGGGCACTTTCTCCCCGTTAAAACGGGGAGAAAGACGAAGCGGCAAACTCCGTCATCCCTCTTCTCGACTGCGGGGAGAGGGCTAGGGTGAGGGGCAGTCTCACAATGGCAGAGTGCCTTTTGGTCCGAGCCAATCGACCGGAAAACCTCATGGGGAATAGTCTTCAATGGACGCAGTAGTTCTGGCCGTATCGCCTTTCATCACGCTTCTCGCCTGGAGCGTGGTGCTGCTTGCCGTCCATATCGGGCTGCAAAGCATTCCCGCCACGCTGGAGCTGGGATCTGCCTGGAATGCCGGCGCGCGCGATGATGGACAAAAGCCGTCCGGGGTCTTTGCCGGACGTGCGGAACGTGCGTTTGCCAATTTCCGCGAAACCTACCCGGCCTTCGTCGGTCTTGCCGTTTCACTGGCGATCACCGGCGATTTGAGCGGCTGGGGCCTGGTTGGCGCCTGGTTGTGGCTTGTCTGCCGGATCGTCTATATCCCGCTCTATCTGGCGGGCATCCCCTATATCCGCTCGCTCGTCTGGGTCGGATCGCTCATAGGCTTGCTCGTTATGACGGCCGTGCTTATCTTCTGACGGATATCGGAACCCGTAAACGACCGGAGACACCGCCGTGCATCCCTATCTGTTCGAACTCGCCTCCCTGATGGCCATTTTTTCCTTCGCGATAGTCTCCCCCGGCGCTGATCTTGCCATGGTCATGCGCCAGTCGATCGTCAATGGCCGCCGCTCGGCCGTGATCACGTCGTTCGGTGTCGGCACATCGCTGATGTTCCATGTGACATACACGATCCTCGGCCTCGGTCTGTTGATCTCGCAATCGATCTACCTATTCAACATCGTCAAATGGTGCGGTGTCGCTTACCTTCTCTATATCGGCATCAAGTCGTTGCGCGCTGGCAAGACCGACATGACGGCGCAGGCCGTAGGCATGCCGACCGGCGAAAAGCGCCAGTCGGGCCTCAAGGCCTTCGGTCTCGGTTTTGCCGCCAATGCGCTCAATCCGAAGCCGGTGTTCTTCTTCCTGTCGATCTTCTCGACGGTGGTCAGCGCCCATACGCCGATCATGGTCAAGTTCGGCTATGGCTTGGTGATGGCGAGCTGCTTGATCCTCTGGTTCGTCGGTGTCAGCCTGTTCATGACGACGCCGAAGATGCGTGCAGCCTTCTCGCGCGCCAGCCAGTGGATCGACCGGGCCAGCGGCCTGGTCTTCATTGCGCTCGGCCTGAAGCTTGCCACCGAAAAGGCGGCGTGAGCATGCGTTTTGCCGCGTCCGCATCGGCCTTAAGCGCATTGCTGACGGTCTCGCCGGCAGTTGCAGCCGGTTGCCTTCAGGAGCGGGCAATCTACGGCGATGTCGACGGGGCCTATGAACTGCATTTCGAGCCGGTCGGCTCGGTGAGTGCCGCCACGAGCAATCATTTCAAGGTGAAGATCGCCAGGACCGATCTGGTGCTTGACGGTATTGTCATGCAATCCGACGAGCCGGTGCGCGCCAATGGCATGATCATGAACAATTGTCCGGAAGGCGACGTCACCGGCGACGATATCACCGCCTGCACCGTCTGGCAGGGCGTGATCTATTCCGTTGGGGCTGACGGCAAGGTGGCGTCGCTGCCGGGAGAGGGCCTGGAGGCCGCCCCGCAGGTGTTGCTGCCCGATCTTGGCCCGGCGATCCGCAATTCATCGATCTGGGGCAAGGCGACGGTCGCCCCCTGGGATGTTCTGACTTTCAAGGGATGCGGCCAATGACGCACAATGACAGGCCCGTTCTGCTGGTCACCGGCGGCAGCCGCGGCATCGGTGCTGCCATCTGCCGGTCGGCGGCGGAACAGGGCTGGGCAGTTGCCGTCAACTATGCCTCCAACCGGCCTGCCGCCGACGCGGTCGTGGCGGCGATTGAAGCTGGCGGTGGTACGGCCATTGCGGTCGAAGGCGACGTCGGCAGCGCGGCCGGGATCACTGCCATTTTTGCGGCGGTGGACAAGGCATTCGGCCGTCTCGACGGTCTGGTCAACAATGCCGGCATCGTCGGACCGCCAACACGGATCGATGAGGTCACTCCGGACCGGTTGGAGCGCATGTTGCGCGTCAATGTTTCCGGTTCCATCCTCTGCGCTGCTGCTGCGGTGCGGCGTATGTCGGTGCGTCACGGCGGCAAGGGCGGCGTCATCGTCAATGTTTCCTCGATGGCGGCGGTTCTTGGCGCGGCTGGGCAGTATGTCGATTATGCCGCCTCCAAAGGCGCAATCGATACCTTTACCGTTGGCCTGGCACGCGAGGTCGTCTCGGATGGCATCCGCGTCAACGCGGTGCGTCCCGGAGTCATTGATACGGATATCCATGCGTCTGGCGGGCTTCCCGACCGCGCCCGCGAACTCGGACCCACCATTCCGATGAAACGGCCGGGCACCGCGCAAGAGGTCGCCGATGCCGTTCTCTATCTGCTTTCCCCTTCGTCGTCCTACGTTACGGGCGCCATTCTCAACGTCAGCGGCGGACGCTAGCCGCTCTCAGGAAGGACTTCTCCATGGCTTATGATCTCATCGTTATTGGTACCGGCCCCGGCGGCTATGTCTGCGCCATCAAGGCAGCGCAACTCGGCCTCAAGGTCGGTGTTATCGAAAAGCGCGCCACCTATGGCGGCACCTGCCTCAACATCGGCTGCATTCCCTCCAAGGCACTGCTGCATGCGTCGGAAGTGTTCCACCAGACCGGCCACGGTATCGATGCGCTCGGCGTTGAAGTTCCCGCCCCGACGCTGAACCTTTCGAAGATGCTCGCGCACAAGGACGCGACCGTCAAATCCAACGTCGATGGCGTCGCCTTCCTGTTCAAGAAGAACAAGATCGATGCGTTCCAGGGCACCGGCAAGGTACTCGGCGAAGGCAAGGTCTCCGTTACCAACGACAAGGGTGAAGAGCAGATCATCGAGACCAAGAACGTGGTCATCGCCACCGGCTCCGATGTTGCCGGCATTCCGGGCGTCGAGGTCGCAATCGATGAGACGATCATCATCTCGTCCACCGGCGGCCTGGCGCTGGAAAAGGTTCCATCGACCATGGTCGTGGTCGGCGGCGGCGTCATCGGGCTTGAGCTCGGCTCTGTCTGGTCGCGTCTCGGCGCCAAGGTCACGGTCGTTGAATATCTCGACACCATTCTCGGCGGCATGGACGGCGAAGTCTCCAAGCAGTTCCAGCGCATGCTCGTCAAGCAGGGCATCGATTTCAAACTCGGCGCCAAGGTGACCGGCGTTGAAAAGTCCGGCAAGGGCGCCAAGGTGACGTACGAGCCGGTCAAGGGCGGCGATGCTGCGACTATCGACGCCGATGTCGTTCTGATCGCCACCGGCCGCAAGCCCTTCACCGACGGCCTCGGCCTCGACAAGGCCGGCGTGGTCATGGACAAGCGCGGCCGCGTCGAGATCGACGGTCATTTCCTCACCAGCGTTCCCGGCATCTATGCCATCGGCGACGTCGTGCGCGGCCCGATGCTGGCCCATAAAGCGGAAGACGAAGGTGTTGCCGTCGCCGAGATCATCGCCGGCCAAGCCGGTCACGTGAACTATGACGTCATCCCGAGCGTCGTCTACACCCAGCCGGAAGTCGCGTCCGTCGGCAAGACCGAGGAAGAGCTGAAGGCTGCAGGCATCGCCTATAAGGTGGGCAAGTTCCCGTTCACGGCCAATGGCCGCGCCCGCGCCATGCTGCAGACCGACGGTTTCGTGAAGATCCTTGCCGACAAGGAAACAGACCGGGTTCTCGGTGGACACATTGTCGGCTTCGGCGCCGGCGAAATGATCCACGAAATCACCGTGCTGATGGAATTCGGCGGCGCTTCTGAAGATCTCGGCCGCACATGCCATGCGCACCCGACCATGTCCGAAGCGGTGAAAGAAGCGGCACTCGCCACCTTCTTCAAGCCGATCCATATGTAAGAAACCTGTATGCCAAGTCTCTCACCGAGACTTGGCATGAGGGGGCCGTGACAATCGGCCCCTTTGCGGCTCTTGAATGCGCGGTCTAGGATCAGCGCATTCGAGGAGTGCCGCCTATGCCCCAACGCCCCCACACAGTTCCGGTCACCCTGCCGCATCCGGCATTGCATCTGGCCGATTGGGCGGATTGTTACGACATTCTGGTGCCCGGCCAGGCGACCACCGCAATCTCTGCGGCCAAGCGTGCATTGGGTGATTTTCCAGTCTGGGTCCGCGCTTTGATGTGGCTGCGAAACGCCGTTGTCAGCCCCTTCGGCTTGAAGAGTTCCGGTGCCAACGGCAAGGCTGAGATGATCGGTTTTTTCCCCATCATCTCGCAATCGAGCGAACAGGCCGTGCTCGGCTTTGACGATACCCATCTGGATTTCCGCATCGTCGTCGATGTGCGCCAGGCGGGCGAATTGGCCCAAAGGGTCAGTGTGACGACGCTGGTGCGCCGCAAGATCCTGCTCGGAAAGATCTATATCGCCGTCATCACACCGTTTCACCGGCTGATCGTCAGGACGATGCTGGCGCGGCTTGCCCGTCCCGGAATGGTCATGCGCTGACATTTCCGGCCGCAGGGTATTCTCATATCGCCTGTCGGCCAGCCCTTGTAAAACCGCGGTTCCGCGCCATTTTTTCTTGACGGCGCCACCGGCGCTGGTGGCAAGGCAGGTATCCGTGGCATCCGATTTCAGCGCGCCCAAATTCTCCGGCCGAAAAACCTCGACAGTCATCCGGCGTATCAGCTACGAGGCGGGGCAGAACCTTCGGCTGATTACCGTTGGCGTCGCGGTGTTCATCATCCTGCTCCTGGGGGCATCCTTCTGGGTGTCCAAGAAGGGACAGGAGGCCGACGAGGCCGTCGCGCGTACGGTTCACAACGAACGTCTGATCTCTGTCGTGCAGTCCCAGCTTCAGGATGCCGAAATCGGCCAGCGCGGCTATCTTCTGACCGGCGATCCCTTCTATCTCGAGCCCTATGACAAGGCCGTCAGCGCGATCGCGGCCAGCGTCGAGAGCCTTGCAACCGGGGTTTCCGACAATCGCCGCCAGGACGGCAATATCGCCGTGTTGCGATCGCTGACCACGCAAAAACTGTCAGAGCTGCGCCAGACCGTCGAACGGCGGCGTGCCGGCGATGAAGCGGCGGCCATTTCCGTGCTGCGCAACGGTCAGGGCAAAGTCCTGATGGACGGGGTGCGCGACGTTCTGGAGCGCATGCGCAGGGAAGAGGAAGGCCTGATGACGGTACGGGCCAACCAGGCGCGGCGCGCCGGGTTTGTGCTGGAGATGATGGTGATCGGGCTGGCGCTGCTGACAGCCCTCATGGGCGTGATCGCGGTGCGGGCTACGCTGCGTCGTGCCCGATCGGCGGAGGCGTCGCGCGATGAACTGCTGCAGCAGCTTGATCGCAAGCTGCTCGCGATCCTGGCCGCTGATGTTGTCGGCTACAGCCGGATGATGGAGGGCGACGAGGCGCAGACCTTGTCGCGGCTCAAGGATGTTCGCGATCGCATCGATCCGATCATTGCCAGCCATAGCGGCAGCATCGTTACCACGGCTGGCGACAGCGTTCTTGTCGCCTTTGCCAGCGCGCTATCGGCTATCGATTGTGCGGTGGAAATCCAGGGGGCGATGGCGGCCGATAATGGCGAGCTGCCGGAGGAACAGCACCTGATGTTCCGCATCGGCATCAATGTTGGCGATGTCATCGTGCAGGATGGGGATGTGTTCGGCGATACGGTGAATGTGGCGGCGCGGCTGGAGCCGATGGCGGATCCTGGCGGCATCTGCATTTCACGCGCGGTGCGCGATCATATCCGCAAGCAGCGGCACCTGAGTTTCGATGACCTGGGCTTCCTCAAGGTCAAGAATATCGCCCATCCGGTCAGCGCCTTCCGGGTGCGGTTCGATCCGGCAGCTCCCGTTGCCGAAATGCTGACCTGAGAGCCGCGACGCCGGGTCACCGGCGTCGCGCTTCAATAGGCTTATTGCAGTGTGCGGATCTGTGCCAACTGGGCGGCGATAGCGCCGGTATCGGCGCCTGCAGCCTGGCCGTCGAGGCCGGTGGCAACGACGGAAACGCGGAACACACCATCCAGGCTCTTGTCGAAGATCGCGCCGACGACGATGTCGGCATCCTCATAGACTTCCTCGCGGATGCGGGTTGCCGCCTCGTCGACTTCGAACAGCGTCATGTCGGAACCGCCCGAGATCGAGATCAGCACGCCCTTGGCGCCTTTCATCGACACTTCGCTGAGCAGCGGATTGGCGATTGCCGCTTCGGCAGCCTTGGAGGCACGGCCGTCGCCGCTGGCTTCGCCGGTGCCCATCATCGCGCGCCCCATGCCCTTCATCACCGATTTGACGTCGGCGAAGTCGAGGTTGATCAGGCCTTCCTTGACGATGAGGTCGGTGATGCAGCCGACGCCAGAGTAGAGAACCCGGTCGGCAATGACGAAAGCGTCTGCAAAGGTGGTCTTGGCATCGGCAATGCGGAAGAGATTCTGATTGGGAATGACGATAACGGTATCGGCGGCTTCACGCAGCCGCTCGATGCCTTCCTCGGCTGACTGCATGCGGCGCTTGCCCTCGAAGCTGAATGGCTTGGTGACGACGGCGACGGTCAGGATGCCTGCATTGCGCGCGGCCTGCGCAATCACCGGAGCTGCACCGGTACCGGTGCCGCCGCCCATGCCGGCCGTGACGAAACACATATGCGTGCCGCCGAGATGATCCATGATCTCGTCGATCGATTCTTCGGCTGCGGCTCGGCCGACGTCCGGCAGCGATCCGGCACCGAGACCTTCGGTCACCTGTGCGCCGAGCTGGATCAGGCGGGTCGCCTTCGACATGGTCAGCGCCTGTGCGTCGGTGTTGGCAGCGACGAATTCTGCACCCGCGAGGCCCTCGGTGATCATGTTGTTGATGGCATTGCCGCCGCCGCCGCCGACGCCGATGACAGTGATCTTCGGTCTCATTTCCGAAATCACGGGTTTCTTGATTTCTGTCATCTCGTCGTCTCCTTGGACTGAACTGCGGCCCCGGCTGTGGAAGCGCGTTCCGGGAGCTGCATCGAATGCGAAGCGGAGCGGGCGCGAATCAGGCCGCCGCAGGTTATGCTGGCAAAAAGGCAGAGAGACGGCGCGGGTGCAAGAGTCACAGCTAAAATTGCTGTGCCGGCGAAGTTTCTAAAGGGAGCGCACTTCCTCTTCTCCCCGGCGGGGAGAAGGTTGCCCGAAAGGCCGGATGAGGGGGACCGCAGGTGCGGAACGTGCCGGGTCGCCCCCTCATCGCCTCACTGCGTTCGGCACTTCTCCCCGCGGGGGAGAAGGGAGAAGAGCAGGGCTCAGTTGGCGGCCGACATGCTGGTGATGGTGAAACCATCCTTACGCAAAAGCTCGATTACGCCTTCATTTCCGGGCAGATGCAGGGCGCCGACGGCCATGAAGACAGCGCCGCTGTCAAGGATCGGCCTGGCGCGGGTGGCCATGGTCTTGTTGCGGTCGGTGATGATGCGCTGTTCGAAATCGGCGTAGCCAGCGTCTTCGCCGGTGGATGTCTCTTCCGAAACGGCCTTCATCATCGGCATGATCAGGCCGGTGTCGCCGGACAGATAGAGTTCGGTGGTTGTCTCCATCACATCGGTCACGGTATCGCCAAGCGCCAATGTCTCGATCAGCGCTTCCAGATGAAACTGTACCGGCAGGGCGTCCATGGCCTGCAATTGCTCGACCATGGTTTCCAGCCCCTTCAGGGTCTTGCCCTGTTTCAAGGCGTCTTCGGCGAGCTTCTTGTCAAGGAAGGCGGCGCCAGCGGCCTTGCGGCTCATTTCGCAAGCCGGCAGGGCGACGAAGCTGGCGATCATCCACGGCTTCATCTTGGCCACCAGCGTCAACGGGATACCGCGCGCCTTCAGCCCGGCCGCCAGTTTTTCCGTCTCTTCGGGTTTCAGGAAATCGTTGATGGTCTTGCCGTCGGCAAACATCGTCAAACCCGGCTGCATCATGATCGTCGCCGCTGCCTTACGATCGTCGACGATCTCGTCGGATTCGACGATGACGGTCTTGGCGGCGTCATAGGCCTGGCTGGCGCCTGTCGGCATGGCAAGGACGCGCGGATCGGTCACGTGCATGGTGCCGAGCAGATAGGACGGGGCAAGGCCCGCTTTCTCGATCTTCCAGAAGGTGCCCTCGCCGTTTGGAATGGCGGCAGCCTCCTTTTCCAGCGCCGCGAACTTGGCCGGATCGGAGGTCTTCATCTCGGCAATCAGGTTCTTGCCGCCACAGGACGCGTCCTGCGCGCGGGCTGGCGAGATCGACAGGAGCGTGACGATCAGGCTCATCGCAAACAGAACGTGCAGCGTGGCGATCAGGGCAAGGACATTGTCGCCCAGCCTGCCGGTCAATCGGTCTGCTAGGCTGCGTTCCGGTTTTGCCCAGTGTTGAAACATCATCGATCCCGTCTACGAAAACTTAATCTGGCGATTCTAGCCGCCCAGGCCTCACGGCCCGTTTAACAAAGCTGGTTAACGCGCCTTAACCGGCAAAATTCAGGCGCGGGGATGCGCCCGGTCGTAGATTTCGAGCAGCCTTGCCGAATCGACGCCGGTATAGACCTGCGTCGTCGACAGGCTGGCGTGGCCGAGCAGTTCCTGGATGGTTCTGAGGTCGCCGCCACCGGCGAGCAGATGGGTTGCGAAGGAATGGCGCAGGGCATGCGGCGTTGCCGTATCCGGCAGGCCGAGCGCGCCGCGCAGTTTCTGCATCTCACGCTGGATGATCGCTGGCTGCAGCTTGCCGCCCTTGGCGCCGCGAAACAGCGGACCATCCGTTGCCAGATGATAGGGGCAGAGTTTTTCGTAGGCACGCACGGCATCGATCGCCGCCGATATCAGCGGCACGATGCGGGTCTTGCCGCCCTTGCCGTGGATGCGCAGTGCGGTCGGCGCTCCGGTAAAATCGTCAGGCGTCAGGTCCAGCGATTCGGAAATGCGCAGGCCGCAGCCGTAGAGCAGCGTCAGCACTGCGGCATTGCGGGTGGCGATCCAGGGTTCGTCGGCGAGCTGGGCGTCGCTGGTGACCACCATCAGCGCATCCACCGCCGTCAGCGGCTTCGGTAGCGATTTCGGCTGTTTTGGCGAACGCACGGCGGAGGCACCGGCGGCATTGGCGAGGCCCTTCTTTTCCAGATAGCGCAGAAAGGAGCGCAGGCCCGCCAGCCCGCGCCCGAGGGTTCTGGCGCCTGCGCCATCCCGCCGGCGCGAAGCCAGAAAGCCGCGCAGGTCGCCGGGACGCAGTGCACTGATATCCGAGAGCCTGGCCGGGCCGCTCAAATGGCCAGTGAGGAAATGCAGGAATTGCCGCGTGTCGCGCTCATAGGCTTCGACGGTTTTGTCCGACAACCGCCGCTCCTCGCCAAGGCCGGAAAGCCAGTGCTGGCGCTCGGCCATCAGTTCGGGATGACCTATGATCAGCAGTTCGTTCACAGCCATGCTCCGATTTCAGATGAGTGCACACTGCGCGCCAGCCGGTTATGTTTTTCCTAACAGCCCTTGGAATTTGTCATGCCCGGATCATATTCAACTGCGATAGCTCAAGCGCAGGCAAGGCGGAAAAAGCGATGGCGCGACGGGATTCGGCAAGCAGTTTCACCTATTTCGCGGAGACGGTGGCGCTGGTATCGCATGGCAAGCCCGGCCATATCGTCGATACGCTGATTGCCGAGCGCGGCCAGCGCATTGTCCAGCATCCGCTCTGGCCGGTGCTGCGGCCGTTTCTCTACACGGTGCTGAATTACCGCAAGGCCATCGAGTTTGCCGATGCGGTTGCCAATGTCCCGGGCTTCCAGGCCTTCGAGCATCTGAGCCGGACCCTGTCGCTGGATATCCGCGTGCGCAACGAAGAGCGTATACCCGAGAAGGGCGGCTTTCTTCTGGTGAGCAATCACCCGACCGGCATTGCCGATGGCATTGCCGTGTTCGATCTGTTGAAAAAACGCCGCCCCGACATGATGTTCTTTGCCAATCGCGATGCCATCCGGGTCAATCCGCGCTTCGTCGAAATGGTCATCCCGGTCGAATGGCGCGAGGATTACAAGAGTAAGCTGAAGGCGCGCGAAACGCTGCAGATCACCAACCGGGCGATCTCGGAGGGCAAGGCGACGGTGCTGTTTCCCTCCGGCCGCATCGCTTACTGGGCGGATGGACGGCTGAACGAGCGGCCATGGAAGACCTCGGCCGTCGGCTTTGCCCGAAAATACAATCTGCCAATCCTGCCGGTGCATATGTCGGCGCGCAATTCCGGGCTGTTCTACTGGCTGGCCAAATGGTCGACGGAACTGCGCGACATGACGGTGTTCCATGAGCTTCTGAACAAGAAGGGTGACCTGTTCGATTTCACCGTCGGTTCCCTGATCCAGCCGGATGCGCTGGACGGTGATCCGATCGAGGTGACGCGGGCGCTGGAGCGGCACACGGTGGTCGATCTGGCGCATGATGCCGATGCCCCGTTTCGCAACCCGGTTTCGTGCGTGGAGGCGATCGGGTAATCTGCATCATGCAGATTCGCTCTATGTTCGCCGCCAATTACCGTTCGCTGAAATCCATCCGCATGGATATGGCCGGCGTCAACCTGTTCATCGGGGAAAACGGCGTCGGCAAATCCAATCTTTATCGGGCCCTGCAACTGATCCAGGCCGCGGTGCGCGGACGGCTGGCCCACGAGATCGCCCGCGAAGGCGGCATGGCGTCGGCTCTGTGGAGCGGCAAGCGCCGGAGCGGCGATCCGGTGCGCATCAAGCTCGAGGTCGAATTGCTCGACGAGGTCCAGGCGCTGAGTTTTCTCTACCGCGTCGAGGCCGGTTTGCGGCCGCCGAAAGCGGCTGCCGGGTTCATTTTCGAGCCACAGGTGAAGGAGGAGGAACTGAAGGTCGATGCCGGCCGGCCGGTCACCGTGATGAAGCGGGCAGGGCCGGGCATTTTCGTCAGAAATTCTGCAGGCCGTATGGAGGAACATCCGGAACAGGCGCTGACCTCGGAAACGGCGATCGCGCTCTTGGGTGACGCCGGGCATTATCCGGAGATCGGCACGTTCCGGCGGGCGATCGACGGCTGGCGCTTTTTCCACGGGTTCCGTACCGACCGCGATTCGCCGCTGCGGTCACCCTGCCTTGCGGTCACCGCGCCGATGCTGGATGAGGACGGCTCCAATCTCGCGGCGGTGTTTGCAACGCTGTTCCACACCCGTCAGGATACGGTCGATCTCGATCGCGCCATTGCCGATGCCTTTGGCGGCGCCCGGCTAGTGGTGCCCGAGCCGGAGGAATTCGCCGAATTCTCGCTGGTTGTTCCGGATTTCCCGCAACGCCAGTTTTCGCCGCGCGAACTGTCGGACGGCCAGATGCGGTTCCTGGCGCTGGCCGGTGCGCTGCTCTCCTACCGCAAGCCGCGCTTCATCGCGCTCAACGAGCCGGAAACCAGCCTGCATCCCGACATGCTGCCCGCCCTTGCCGAGATGATCGCCCAAGCCTCAACCGACAGCCAGATCTGGATCGTCACCCATTCGGAACTGCTGGCATCAGAAATCCACAAGCGCTGCGGCACCCGCCCGAAACGCGTGATCCGCAACGATGGCGCGACCTGGATCGAGGGCATGCGGCTGACGGGCGTGATCGATGAGGAAGAGTGAATATACTTTGAGATCGCCATCCGCCTCTTGACCGAATCAGGATGATCCGTACACCTGTGGTTGAATTTCTGTGGGTGGAAAATGCGCGTTTTTGGGCTTTGGCTTTTATTCTGTCTGCTGGGGTTTTCTGCCGTTTTGGCGCAATCCCCGGTAAATGAGCAGGCCGCTTTGCAAGAGCGGACCGAAGCTCTGTTTGCGCCGGGGCAGGATCTGTTGGCGGTGAAGCTTGCGGTTGATGCCGTCCAATACCGTGGAAGTGCAGGCGGAAATCGACCGTATGGCCGCGGATGTTCGGGTGATGGCCGGGGAAAATGCAAGCCCTTCCGAACGGCTTGCCGCCTTGAAGCGCTATCTCTACGAAGGCGGCGACTGGAACGGCAACAGGCCTTTTCAGTACGATCTGGAGGATCCGCTTGGTGAAAAATCGGCAAACCGCCTGCTGCAGCGCTACCTAACGACACGGCGGGGCAACTGCATCACCATGCCGATGCTGATGACGTTCGTCGGTCTGCGGCTGGGGTTGCAGATGACGCTGGCCGAAGCCCCCCTGCATGTCTTCGTGAAATATACCGACAGCGATGGTGCTGTCTGGAATCTGGAGGCGACCAGCGGCGGCGGTTTTACCCGCCATGTCTGGTACCGGGAAAAATTGCCGATGTCGGACCAGGCGGTCGCCAACGGCGTCTATCTGCGGCCCCTTTCACATGGAGAGGCAACGGCGCTGATCGCGTCCTTTCTGGTGGAAAATCAAATCGAAGCCGGCGCATTCGAAAACGCGATCGCCGTCTCCAATGTGCTGCTGCGGCATTATCCGACCTTTGCCTATGGGCTGGTGAAGAAAGGCAGCGCCTATAGCGGCCTGCTGCGGCGGGAACTGGCGGGGAAATATACGCGAATGGAAGACATTCCGGCCGATCTGAAGGTGAAGGCCGATCAGTGGTACGGACAGAATATACAAGCTTTCGCGACGGCGGAAGCAATGGGCTGGCGGCCACAGGATGGCCAGACGCAATAACGATCCGATTCAAGTGGGGACTTGTTCATGAAATGCTTTTCCAGCGGGTTTTTGACCCGCATGCTCACCCTGTTGCTTGTTTGCAGCATGCTGTCCGTGTCATTCGGCTCGGCGGCCAACGCCCGGTTCATTTCGCCGGACACGTTGGACCCCACGATCGAGGGAGTTGGGACAAACCGGTATGCGTATTCGGGCAACGATCCAGTCAACAGGAGCGATCCGAATGGGCACATCTTTGAAACTATTTGGGATGTAGGAAATGTTGCTTGGGGGCTCGGTAGCGCAGTTAACAATGCCTGGAATGGAAATTGGTCAGATGTAGCAGCTGACCTTGGTGGCGCCGCGATCGATGCTGGTGCAACTCTAATTCCCGGTATCCCCGGTGGTGCAACTACGGCCATCCATCTGGGGAGGATTGAGGCAAATACTTTGGCTGAAACTATCCAGTCCGCTGCGAAGGTGGACGGGGCATGGGTAGGAAAGATCCAAGGAGTTGCTCAAAAAACTGGAAAAGATAATTGGCATGCAGACGTTAGCTACGCAAAAGCTGCCGAATACGCCAAGGACCCTAATGTAGCGTCTGTACATCTAAATCGCAGTATCGATACCGCACTGGGGACGAAGGGGGTGTCAAGTCAGAGGCCTGATATCACCGTTGTTTACAAAGACGGAAAGACGGTCCACATCTGCGAGTGTGTTTCACCTAGTCAAACATCGACAAGCCAAGCTCGCAAGAATGATATGAACTCGGATAAACTAAGACAAGCCGGTAAGAATTCGTCTGGTGAGGTCGTTGAGAGGGGTGGCCGTAATGATCCAACAGGCGGAAAAGCGCGAGGCGAACCTGCCAAAAAACTGAAACCATAGTAGGGAATCATGTCAATCTGCGAGTACGCCGAGACAAACTTAGTGCGGTCTATTGTCTTTTACGATTGGGCAGTAGCTACAACGATTATTGGCGCGCACGATGTTTTCGAAATAGTCGCATCTATAATAGGGCGCTCACCAGACATTGCGACTGTTCTCGACGATAAAAAAGGTAAAGATTATCTATATAAGAATTTCATCAAACGCAAAGTTCTCCTTCAGAAGGAGTGGGCGGAATTTGGTTATCTCTGGAAGCGTAGAGAAGATTTGCTGTCGGACTTTGCAATCGAAGCCCATTTTGTTTCTGGAAAATTCAGGCGTTTAACCGTTCATGTTGACGAGGCGGCAGTCGATGATTCCTCAAACGTAAACGAGGAAATTATCAGAATACTTGTTGATTCACTCCAGCCGATTTACGGCATTGGGTACACCATGCCCTATTTTTGGGGACCCCGAGCCTTCGCGACGGGCACGATTTCCTCCCGTTATGCGACAAGTGACAAAACTTTTTATGGTCCTCCCGAACAACTAAAAAAACAATCTCAGGCATTCAGAGGAGTATACTTAGAGGATAACGACAAGCGAAACCTCGACCAAATGCTTCGTGACGTGTTTGAGATCAATTTTCTCTCCCAGGGCCACCTCGATCGTCAAGTAAAGGGTAAAAGTCTGCGGGATTGGATCAATGAGAATGCATTTGGCACACTGCAACAACTCACGCCCTGGTGTTGGCGGTGGAATGTGCTGAATGAAGATATCCCGCTGATACGCGGTGCTTTAATTCAAGCGGGACTGACGGTTGTAAGAGAATAATAACAAAAAAGCCCCGCCATTATCTCGCGGGGCTTTCTTCATTCCATTCCTGAAAAAAATCAGGCGATCTTCTGGCCGGTCTTGGCCCAGTCGGCCAGGAAGGTTTCGAGGCCCTTGTCGGTCAGCGGGTGCTTGACCAGTGCCTTGAGCGTTGCCGGCGGCGCGGTGATGACGTCGGCGCCGATAAGGGCAGCTTCCTTGACGTGGTTGACCGTGCGGATCGAAGCGGCGAGGATTTCGGTCTCGTAGCCGTAGTTGTCAAAAATCTGGCGGATTTCGCGGATCAGGTCCATGCCATCAATGGCGATGTCATCGAGGCGGCCGACGAAGGGTGACACGAAGGTGGCGCCGGCCTTGGCGGCGAGCAGGGCCTGGTTGGCCGAGAAGCACAGGGTGACGTTGGTCAGGTGACCATCCGACGACAGGTTCTTGCAGGCCTTGAGGCCATCGAGCGTCAGCGGCAGCTTGATGCAGATATTGTCGGCGATCTTGGAAATGACAGCCGCTTCCTTCATGATCGTTTCGTAGTCGGTCGCGGCAACTTCGGCCGAAACCGGACCATCGACGATGCCGCAGATTTCCTTGGTGACTTCCAGGATGTTACGGCCGGACTTCAGGATCAGCGAAGGGTTGGTCGTCACGCCATCAACGAGACCGAGGTCGTTCAACTCACGGATTTCATTGACATCGGCTGTATCGACAAAAAACTTCATGGGTATTCTCCCTTGGGATGCGGGGCTGCTTGATGTTTCGGGGTTTTCTTTAACGCAATCCGAAGGCAAGGTCACGGCCGATGACTGAAGATTCGACCGATTTGTTTGACGACCTGTTCGCCCGTCGCGTCGTGCCCGTTCTGGTGCCGATGCCCGCCCCGAAACCATACTCCTATGCGGTGCCGGAGGGAATGGCTGTCGAACCCGGATCGATCGTCCAGGTGCCGCTCGGTCCCCGCCAAGTGCTGGGCGTCGTCTGGGACGGAACCGACGATGGCAGCGTCGATCCAAAAAAACTGAAGTCGATTACCCGTGCCTTCGATTGCCCGCCGCTGGCCAAGGACATGCGGACTTTCCTCGATTGGGTGGCGACTTATACGGTATCACCGCCGGGACTTGTTGCGCGCATGGCGCTGCGGGCTCCGGCGGCGTTTGACCCGGAGCCGATGATCGAAGGCCTGCGGCTGACCGAGACCCGGCCCGAGCGGATGACGCCGGCGCGCGAACGGGTAATCACTACCGCCGATAACGGGTTTACATGGACGCGGTCGGGTCTTGCCCATGCCGCCGGTACTTCCTCCAGTGTCATCGACGGACTGACGGCGCAGGGCGTGTTCGAGACGGTATTCATGCCGCCGCCGCCGGTGGTGGCAGCGCCCGATCCGGATTATGTGGAGCACCGGCTCGAAGGGCCGCAAAAGCAGGCGGCCATCGATCTGCTCGAAAGCGTCGATGCCGGCGGGTTTTCTGTCTCGCTGATCGACGGCATTACCGGTTCGGGCAAAACGGAAGTCTATTTCGAGGCGATCGCCGCGACCTTGAAGGCCGGCAAGCAGGTGCTGATCCTGCTGCCGGAAATTGCGCTGACGGCGAGTTTTCTCGAACGCTTCCAGGACCGGTTCGGCTCGAAGCCGGCCGAATGGCATTCCGATCTCGCCCCGCGCACCCGTGAAAAAGTCTGGCGGCAGGTGACGGAGGGTGGGGTGCGGGTCGTGGCCGGCGCGCGTTCGGCACTGTTCCTGCCATTCGAAAATCTTGGGCTCATTGTTGTCGATGAGGAGCATGATCCGGCCTACAAGCAGGAAGACCGTGTCTTCTATAATGCGCGCGACATGGCGGTGGTGCGGGCCCGGATTGGCGAGTTTCCGATCGTGCTGGTCTCGGCCACGCCATCGGTGGAAAGCCGGGTCAATGGCGATCTCGGCCGTTACAATCCGATCCACCTGCCGACGCGGTTTGGTGACGCGGCGCTGCCGGATCTCGGCCTTGTCGACATGCGCAAGCATCCACCGGAGCGTGGCGGCTTTCTGTCGCCCATCCTGCTGCGCTATATCGGCAAGGCGGTGGAGCGCGGCGAACAGGCGCTGCTGTTTCTCAACCGGCGCGGATATGCGCCGCTGACGCTCTGCCGCGTCTGCGGCCACCGGTTCCAATGCCCGGATTGCTCCAGCTGGCTGGTCGAGCACCGGTTTCGCGGCCAGATCCAGTGCCATCATTGCGGCTACGCGGAAAAGACGCCGGAGAACTGCCCGGAATGCGGTACGTTCGATCATCTGGTCGCCTGCGGGCCGGGCGTCGAGCGGATCGCCGAAGAGGTCGATCGGCATTTTCCCGATGCCCGCACCATCGTCTTGTCGTCCGACCTGATGGGCGTCAAGCGCCTGCGGCTGGAGCTGGAAGCGATCGCCAAAGGCGAGGCGGATATCGTCGTCGGCACGCAGCTGGTTGCCAAGGGACACAATTTTCCGATGATGACCTTCGTCGGCATCGTCGATGCCGATATCGGCCTTGCCAATGGCGATCCACGCGCAGCCGAGCGGACATTCCAGCTGCTCAGCCAGGTGACGGGCCGGGCGGGGCGCACCGGCCTGAAGAGCCTTGGCCTTTTGCAGACCTACCAGCCGCAGCACCCGGTGATGCAGGCGATCGTCTCGGGCGATTCGGATGCCTTCTACGAGCGCGAAATCAGCGAGCGGGAAAAGGCGCTTCTGCCACCGTTCGGACGCCTCGCCTCGATCATCGTCTCGGCCGATACCCGCGCCGATGCGGAAGGACATGCGCGCGGCTTGCGGCAGGCAGCGCCCAAGGTCAGCGGCATCAGCATTCTGGGTCCGGCCGAGGCACCGCTGGCGCTGATCCGTGGCCGCCATCGTTTTCGCTTGCTGGTCCACGGCCGCCGCAACAGCGACATGCAGGCTTTTGTCAAAACGATGATGGCCAACGGGCCGAAAGTGCGTGGCTCGGTGAACGTGCAGCTCGATATCGATCCGCAGAGCTTCTTGTGAGGGATGCGGCTTCGCCCCTCATCCGGCCTGTCGGCCACCTTCTCCCCGTGCACGGGGAGAAGGACCCTGCGGCAAGCTCCGGTATCCTCTCTCCCTGCTTGCGGGGAGAGGGCTAGGGTGAGGGGTGGGTCACCCCATGCGAGTATTGAGATGGTGCTTCCCACTTGAGCCGGAATACCGCCGTCACCCGATTCCCTTTTTAATCGCGCTGAGTTAATGCTGCCTCGTTGCAGAAACGGCTTGGGGGCAAGAGGATAAGATGGAGTTCTACATTCCGACCGAAACGGGAGAATTCCTGGCGTTCTGCGCAGCTGTGGTGACCTCGCTGCTCGGGCTTGTCTTCCTGTTTGCGCCGGGCATCGCGTTCCGGGCCTTGGGGATCGATTTGCGTGAAGGCCGGCGTGGCGGGTATGCGGAGGCGCGCTCGACGATGGGTGGTTTTCATCTTGGGCTTGGTCTTGCCGCATTGCTGTTGGCCCAGCCGATGGTCTACCTGGCGCTGGGGGCTGCTTTTGCGCTTGCGGCATTCGGGCGCATCCTGTCGATGCTGTCGGATAGCGGCAACACGGTTGTGAACTGGTTGTATCTGATCGTTCAGATCGCGCTTTCGGCTTTGCCCTTGGCCTATGTCTTTGGCTTCGTTTAAGCCTTGCCAGTCAGGCCCTACAGCGCGGACCTCGCCAGCTCATACCCCATTTTTGTCAAAATTTGGCCAAACCGGGCTTAACTATGCGCATTCGTGCGGTTCGCGTGTTGCGAGTCCAGATATCCTATGCTAGACGAACCGCGACTTGTGGGGGAAACAGGCCGCCCGGCCTGTATGTCCTTTAAAATATAGCAACAAATTCAAAGTGTTGGGTTTACGGTTCTCCGCAGACATCGCCTTTGGATTAAAATAAGAGAAGCTTGTGCCCGTGGCAGACACATCCCAGCTTATTTCCGGTGTTGCAGAACGGTACGCGTCTTCGCTTTTCGATCTCGCATTGGAAGCGGGCTCGGTGGAGAGCGTAGCGGCGGATCTGGATAAGTTCCAGTCGCTGATCAACGAGAGCGCCGATCTGAAGCGTCTTATCGTCAGCCCGATTTTTTCTGCCGATGACCAGTTCAAGGCTATTTCCGCGATCATAGCGAAGGCCGGAATTTCGGGTCTGGTCGGCAACTTCCTGAAGGTGGTTGCACGCAATCGCCGCCTGTTCGCAGTGCCTGGCATCGTCAAGTCCTATCGCGAAACCGCTGCCCGTCATCGTGGCGAAGTTTCTGCTGAGGTGACTTCGGCGCATGCCCTGTCGGCCGCGCAGCAGACTGAATTGAAGGCGGCGCTCAAGGGCGTCACCGGCAAAGACGTGACGCTCAACGTCACGGTTGAACCCTCTATTCTCGGTGGTCTGATCGTCAAGGTCGGGTCCCGCCAGATTGACACTTCCCTTCGCACAAAGCTTTCTAGCCTTAAGCTTGCACTGAAAGAGGTCGGCTGATGGATATCCGCGCCGCGGAAATTTCCGCAATTCTTAAAGATCAAATTAAAAACTTCGGCCAGGAGGCGGAAGTCTCCGAGGTTGGCCAGGTGCTGTCCGTCGGTGACGGTATTGCCCGCGTCTACGGTCTGGACAATGTCCAGGCCGGCGAGATGGTTGAATTCCCGGGTGGAATTCGCGGCATGGCGCTGAACCTCGAAGCCGACAATGTCGGTGTGGTTATCTTCGGTGCCGACCGTGGCATCAAGGAAGGCGACACCGTCAAGCGGACCGGCGCAATCGTCGACGTTCCGGTTGGTCCGGAACTGCTCGGCCGCGTCGTTGATGCGCTCGGCAACCCGATCGACGGCAAGGGCCCGATCAATGCAACGCGCCGTTCGCGCGTTGACGTCAAGGCTCCGGGCATTATCCCGCGCAAGTCGGTTCATGAGCCGATGTCGACCGGCCTCAAGGCAATCGATGCCCTGATCCCGGTTGGCCGTGGTCAGCGCGAGCTGGTCATCGGTGACCGTCAGACCGGCAAGACCGCCATCATTCTCGATACGATCCTCAACCAGAAGGCCATTCACGACAATGGTCCGGAAGCCGAAAAGCTGTATTGCGTCTATGTCGCCATCGGCCAGAAGCGTTCGACGGTTGCCCAGTTCGTCAAGGTGCTCGAAGAGCGCGGCGCACTAAAGTACTCGATCATTGTTGCCGCGACGGCCTCCGATCCGGCTCCGATGCAATATCTCGCACCGTTCGCCGGTGCTGCGATGGGCGAATATTTCCGCGACAACAGCATGCACGCGCTGATCGGCTATGACGACCTGTCCAAGCAGGCCGTTGCCTACCGCCAGATGTCGCTCCTGCTGCGCCGTCCGCCAGGCCGCGAAGCTTATCCCGGCGACGTTTTCTATCTGCACTCGCGCCTTCTTGAGCGCGCTGCAAAGCTTTCCGACGACAACGGCGCTGGCTCGCTGACCGCTCTGCCGGTTATCGAAACCCAGGGTAACGACGTTTCGGCGTTCATTCCGACCAACGTGATTTCGATCACCGACGGCCAGATCTTCCTTGAAACCGACCTGTTCTACCAGGGTATCCGCCCGGCTGTTAACGTCGGTCTGTCGGTTTCCCGCGTCGGTTCGGCCGCTCAGGTCAAGGCGATGAAGCAGGTTGCGGGCTCGATCAAGGGCGAGCTTGCCCAGTATCGCGAAATGGCCGCCTTTGCCCAGTTCGGTTCCGACCTTGACGCTGCAACGCAGCGCCTTTTGAACCGCGGTGCCCGCCTGACCGAACTTCTGAAGCAGCCGCAGTTCTCGCCGCTGAAGACGGAAGAACAGGTCGCAGTCATCTTCGCCGGTGTGAACGGTTATCTCGACAAGATCGCCGTCAACAAGGTTGGCGCGTTCGAGCAGGGTCTGCTGTCGTACATGCGTTCCGAAGGCAAGGACATTCTCGAGGCTATCCGCAAGGACAAGGCAATCAGCGACGACGTCAAGGGCAAGCTCAAGTCTGCCATCGACACGTTTGCGAAATCCTTCGCCTGATCGGGTACCAGTTAGGACGGACAACGGATGCCTTCACTTAAGGATCTGAAAAACAGGATCGCCTCCGTCAAGGCGACGCAGAAGATCACCAAGGCGATGAAAATGGTCGCCGCGGCGAAGCTTCGGCGTGCGCAGGAGGCGGCCGAGGCTGCCCGGCCTTACTCGCAGCGGATGAGCGCAGTTCTTTCGAACATCGCCCAGGCTGTCGGTTCGGATGACAGTGCGCCTCGCCTGATGACCGGCAACGGTCAGAACCAGACGCATCTGCTCGTGGTTTGCACGGCGGAACGCGGTCTCTGCGGCGGCTTCAACAGCCAGATTGCCCGCTTTGCCCGTGATCACGTGCGCAAGCTTTTGGCCGAAGGCAAGACGGTCAAGATCATCTGCGTCGGCAAGAAGGGCTTCGATATCCTGCGTCGCGAATTCGCGTCGCTGATCATCGACCGCGTCGACTTGCGTGAAGTCAAGAAGATCGGTTTTGAAAACGCCGACCAGATTGGCAAGAAGGTCATCAGCCTGTTCGAAAAGAACGAGTTCGATGTCTGCACGCTGTTCTATTCGGAGTTCAAGTCGGTCATTTCGCAGGTTCCGACCGCACTTCAGCTGATCCCCGCCGCCGTTCCGGCAGGTGCGGAGCAGACTGACGCAGCGGCTGCGATCTACGAATATGAGCCAGATGCGGGCGAGATCCTCAACGATCTCATTCCGCGCAACATTTCGGTGCAGGTTTTCCGGGCTTTGCTCGAAAATGTTGCGGGTGAAATGGGTGCCAAAATGAGCGCGATGGATAATGCCACGCGCAATGCCGGTGAAATGATCAACAAGCTGACGCTTTCCTACAACCGTCAGCGCCAGGCTCAGATCACCAAGGAACTCATTGAAATCATTTCGGGCGCGGAAGCGCTCTAAGGTTACGGAAAGAGGGTAAGGATTATGGCTAAGGCAGCTACCCCCAGTACAACAGCAGCGGCTAAGAAGCCGACAGCGGTGAAGGCAGCAGCGGAAAAGCCGGCAGCAGCAGCGAAGACCGCTGTGGCGAAGAAGGCACTGGCAGCCAAGGTCGCTGTCACGGCAACCGGCGCAGTCGGCCGCGTAACGCAGGTCATCGGCGCGGTCGTCGACGTGACCTTCGACGAAGGCCAGCTGCCGCTGATCCTCAACGCGCTGGAAACCGACAACAACGGCAACCGCCTTGTTCTCGAAGTCGCACAGCATCTCGGTGAAAACGCCGTCCGCACGATCGCCATGGACTCGACCGAAGGTCTGGTTCGCGGTCAGCCGGTTACGGACACGGGCGCCCCGATCACCGTTCCGGTTGGTCTGGAAACGCTCGGCCGTATCATGAACGTCATCGGCGAGCCGGTTGACGAAGCTGGTCCGCTGATCACCTCGGGCAAGCGCTCGATCCACCAGGAAGCACCGTCCTACGTCGAGCAGTCGACGGAAGCGCAGATCCTCGTCACCGGCATCAAGGTCGTCGACCTTCTGGCTCCTTACGCAAAGGGCGGCAAGATCGGCCTGTTCGGCGGTGCCGGCGTCGGCAAGACCGTTCTGATCATGGAACTGATCAACAACGTCGCCAAGGCACACGGTGGTTACTCGGTGTTCGCAGGCGTGGGTGAACGTACCCGCGAAGGCAACGACCTTTACCACGAGATGATCGAATCGGGCGTGAACAAGCACGGCGGCGGCGAAGGCTCCAAGGCAGCACTCGTATACGGCCAGATGAACGAACCGCCGGGCGCCCGCGCTCGCGTCGCTCTGACCGGTCTGACGATCGCCGAACAGTTCCGTGACGAAGGCCAGGACGTTCTGTTCTTCGTCGACAACATCTTCCGCTTCACCCAGGCAGGTTCCGAAGTGTCGGCTCTTCTCGGCCGTATTCCTTCGGCCGTGGGCTACCAGCCGACGCTTGCGACCGACATGGGCCAGATGCAGGAACGCATCACCACGACGACCAAGGGCTCGATCACCTCGGTTCAGGCCATCTACGTACCGGCCGACGACTTGACCGACCCGGCACCGGCAACATCGTTCGCCCACTTGGACGCAACGACCGTTCTGTCGCGTTCGATCGCTGAAAAGGGCATCTACCCGGCCGTTGACCCGCTCGACTCGACCTCGCGCATGCTCGACCCGATGGTTGTCGGCGAAGAGCACTACGAAGTGTCGCGCCGCGTCCAGACGACCCTGCAGCGCTACAAGTCGCTTCAGGACATCATCGCCATCCTCGGCATGGATGAACTGTCGGAAGAAGACAAGGTGGCTGTTGCCCGCGCCCGCAAGATCGAGCGTTTCCTGTCGCAGCCGTTCTTCGTGGCCGAAGTCTTTACCGGCGCTCCGGGCAAGCTGGTGGCTCTCGAAGATACGATCAAGGGCTTCAAGGGCCTGGTCAACGGCGAATACGATCATCTTCCTGAAGCCGCCTTCTACATGGTCGGCTCCATCGAGGAAGCGGTCGAGAAGGCCAAGCGTCTGGCTGCCGAAGCCGCTTAATGACTTTCGATCGGGGCGCTGGAACGGTGCCCCGATCGACACTCGCTGCGGCTGGCAAGGGTCCGGTCGCGCCGAACGGATTTTCTGCCGGGGTTTTTCGCCGGTAGCGTCAAAAGAAGCGAATGATCATGGCTGATTTCAATTTCGAACTCGTCTCCCCGGAACGCCTGTTGCTTTCCGAGCGTGTCAGCGAAGTCGTTCTTCCGGCGACGGAAGGCGAAATGACCGTCATGGCCAACCATGCGCCGGTGATGACCACAATCAAGCCGGGCATCGTCAGCGTCAAGGCAGTCGATGGCAAGGTAACGCGTTACGTCGTGTTCGGCGGTTTTGCCGACATCCTGCCGACGGGCTGCACATTGCTTGCCGAATCTGCGGTTCCGGTTAGCGAAGTCGATGCCAGGCTGATCGAGAAGCGTATTGATGCAACGAAGTCGGAACTGGATGACGGCTCGCACAGCGACGAGCACAAGACGCGGCTTGAGAGTTTCCTTGCCGAGCTGACACAGCTCAATGAAATCGTCGTTGCTGCCTGAAAGGGTCAATGACGTGGCTTTCGAACCCCGCTCCGGCGGGGTTTTTTATTGCGTGAATTTGCGATCGGGAAGGGCCGGCCGAGGCTGCTAACAGTCGATCTCGCCGTAACGCTTTGATTCCATAAATGCTCGAACCACTTATTGGTTTCACATACCTTGGTTTTTCGTTAGGCTGCATCACTCGCAAACGTTTTTGAAATTTAGAACCGCAAGGTTCGATAAAAGACAAGAGGATGCGCATGTCTTCGAAGATCGTGCCGGTCATCATGGCTGGCGGCAAGGGGACACGGCTGTGGCCGCTGTCGCGCTCGGCGGCGCCCAAGCAATTTCTCCAGTTTCTCGGTGATCATTCACTGTTCCAGAAGACGCTGGACCGGGTCTCTAATCAGGAACTGTACACACCGGCGGTGGTGGTTACCAATGCCGAGTTCCGCTTCATCGTTGCCGAGCAGGCCCGGGCGCAGGACGCCCCGTTGTCGAGCATCCTTCTGGAGCCGGTCGCGCGCAACACTGCGCCGGCACTCGCAGCCGCTGCGTTCGTGGTCCTGCGCGACCATGGCGACGCAGCCATCATGCAAGTGCTGGCTTCCGATCACGAGATCGATGCCGGCGCGCATTATTTCGACTGCATCCGCATCGCGCAGGAGACGGCACAGAAGGGTAAACTGGTGACCTTCGGTATCCAGCCCTCGGAACCGGCGACCGGCTATGGTTATATCGAAATGGGCGACGATCTTGATACGGGGGCGAAGACCGTTGCCCGCTTCGTCGAGAAGCCGGACCGGGAGCGGGCGGAGGAGCTTCTGGCAAGCGGCCGGTATCTGTGGAACTCCGGGATGTTCATGCTGCCTGTCGGGCAGCTTCTGGCCGAGATTCTGCGTTATGCGCCTGCCGTGTACGATGCCGCCCAATGGGCCATCCAGGGCGCGGAGCGGGATCTCGATTTCGACCGCCTCGATGAAACGGCCTTTTCGCAGGCGCCCGATATTTCCGTCGATTACGCCGTATTCGAGAACACGCCGCACGCAGCCGTGGTGCCTTCATCCTTCAGCTGGTCGGACCTCGGCAGCTGGGACAGCGTCTGGGCGATCGGCGACAAGGATGCGGACGGCAATGTCGTTGGCCAGAAGGCAACGGTCTCCAACACCCGCAATTCGCTGGTGCTGTCGCGCGATATCCATCTCGCGGTCCAGGGGCTGGACGATGTCGCTATCATCGCCAGCGAGGATGCCGTCTATGTCGGGCGGATGGAAGACAGCCAGAATGTCGGTGACATCGTCAAGCAGCTGGCACTGTCGGCCAAGACGAAAGGACTGACGGAAAATCATCCGACATCCTATCGCCCCTGGGGCGCCGTTGCATCGGTGCTGAGCGGCGAGCGTTTCGAGGTCAAGCGGCTGCATGTGACGCCCGGCCGCAAGATCTCGCTGCAGAAGCATCATCACCGCTCCGAGCACTGGATCGTCGTGCGCGGCACGGCTGAGATCATGATCGACGGCGAAACGCGGCTGCTACATGAAAACGAGTCGGTCTATATCCCGCAAGGTGTGGTCCACCGGCTGACCAATCCCGGCAAGATCGCGCTGGAACTGATCGAGGTGCAGACCGGATCCTATCTGGAGGATGACGATATCATCCGGCTGGATGACGAGTTTGGGCGGACGTAAGGGGTGAGGGGCTCGCACAACGCGCTGAGCGAACAAAAACGCCCGGGATTATAAAATCCCGGGCGTTGCGGTTTGAAAGTCTTTTTATCCCCGCAGTTCAGCTGGCCAGCTTGTCGGCGTAGGCGCGCTGTTCGTAGTGGTGGCCGAAGCGGCTCTTGAGGAAGGCGTCGAGGCCGATTTCTTCCTGGCGGATGAAGCCCTTGGCCGGCAGTTCGCCCTTTGCCAGCATGTCGAGAACGGCGCAGATGCTGGTTGCCGTGGTGATCTGGATGGCGCTCATCATGCGGCCGGCAACGACGGCGCTGTAGACCTTGTTGGCGTAGGTTTCCTGGACCAGGCGGCCTTCCTTGCGGCCGGAGACCGTGACGAAGATGATGACGACGTCCTGCATGGTCGACGGCAGCGAGTTTTCGAAGATGTCCTTGAGGACTTCGCGGCGGTGGCGCAGGCCGAGGTCGTTCAGGAGCGCCTTCATGATCGCGGCATGGCCGGGATAACGGATGGTGCGGTAGTTGAGCGTGCGCACCTTGCCCTTCAGCGTTTCGCAGAGCGTACCGAGGCCGCCGGACGTGTTGAAGGCTTCATAGGTGACGCCGTCGAGCGAGAACTCTTCGCGCTCTTCCAGAGCCGGCACTTTGATCAGCTGGCCTTCGACGATGGCTTCGCAGGGCTCGATATACTCGTTGATGACGCCGTCGGTGCTCCAGGTCAGGTTATAGTTGAGCGCGTTGGACGGATACTGCGGCAGGGCGCCGACGCGCATGCGCACGCTATCGAGCGTGTCGAAGCGGCTGGCGAGATCATTGGCAACGATGGAGATGAAGCCGGGTGCCAGGCCGCATTGCGGGATGAAGGCGGTGTTGGCGGTCTCGGCAATTTCCTTGACGAGACGTGTGGATTCAACGTCTTCGGTCAGGTCGAGGTAATGCACGCCGGCTTTGGATGCGGCTTCGGCAATGGCAATCGTCAGGTGGAACGGTGCGGCGCTGAGGACGGCGAATTTGCCGGTCAAAAGGGCAACCATGGCGGCGCTGTCGGAGATGTCGATTTGAGCGACCGAAATGGCGTCATGCTTTTCGATCATGGCGAGCTGTTCGGCACTGCGGTCTGCCAGCGTCACCTGATAATCGCCGGAATGGGCGAGAAGGCGGGCGATGGTCGAGCCGATCTTGCCGGCGCCGATGACAACGATATTTTTCATGGTGGTTCCCCCGAATGAATCTGAATGTGGGGTAATTGTGTGCTTTTCGGTGGTTGATATGAAGCGCCGGTCTGATAAAAATGCCGTACAATAATCGGCATAATGCCGATAAGGATGATCATAATGACGTTGGCAGACAAAGACCGGCATCTTCTCGCCATTCTGAGCGAAAACGCCCGTATGCCGACGGCGCTTCTGGCGCGAAAACTCGGCCTTTCACGCACGACGGTGCAGGCAAAGCTTGAGCGGCTGGAGCGGGACGGCATTATTGCCGGCTATGGCGTCAGGCTGTCGGATGATTTCGAGAAAGGGCTAATCAAGGCGCATGTCCTGATCACCCTTGCTGCCAAGGCGCTGGGACGGGTGACGCAGGACCTGCACGATATCGAGGATGTGCGGACACTGCATTCGGTCAGCGGCAGTTTCGATCTGATCGCCATTGTCGCGGCGTCATCGATCAGCGAACTGGATCTAGTGATCGACCGGATCGGCGAAATAGATGGGGTGGAAAAGACATTGTCGTCGATCATTCTGTCGACGCGGATCAATCGGTAGGACTTTGGATGATGCTGTGTACCGCTAGCGGCGCCTCACCCCAACCTCTCCCCGTTAGCGGGGAGAGGGGATGACCGAGTTTGCCGCAAGTTCCCTCTCCCCGTCTCGACGGGGAGAAAGTGCCCGACAGGGCGGATGAGGGGAGACCTTGAGCGTGTCCTTTACCCGAACAGAACCATGCTGGCCCTCAGTGTCACCCAGACACCCCAGAGCAGCGGGATGCCGACGATGGCCCAGGCGAGCAGGGCCTTGCCGTCGAAACCGCCGGCGCCGATGCCGAAGGAGCCCGTTGGGCCGGCATTTGCGGCTGCGGACTTGGCCTGAAGCGCCGCCACTTCCTCGTCCTTCATGAACCATTTGTCGGATAGTGGCCGGATCAGCGCGTTGGCGATCAGCCCCAGTGCCAGCATGCCGGCGAGGATATACATCGTGCCGGTGTAGAGCTCAGGACCGGGGGCGACGCCAGCCGAAATCTGTGCCTCGCGGATATAGTTGACGACCACGGGACCGACGATGCCTGCCGTTGCCCAGGCCGTCAGCAGCCGCCCATGGATGGCGCCGACGAACTGGGTTCCGAAGATATCGGCGAGATAGGCCGGGATAGTCGCGAAGCCGCCGCCATACATCGACAGGATGATGCCGAAGGCGAGAACGAACAGGGCCTTGTTGCCAAGGCCCGCGAGGGTCGGGGCGAGCGCGTAGAGCGCGATTCCGAGGACGAAGAAGCAGAAGTAGGTGTTCTTGCGGCCGATCTTGTCGGACAGCGACGCCCAGAAAAAGCGGCCGCCGATGTTGAACAGCGAAAGAAGCCCGGTAAAGCCTGCCGCGATCGCGGCGATCGAGGCTTTCTGTGTCGTGTCGAGAGCGGCAAAGGCGACATCCGGCAGGCCGATCAGCGAACCGGCAAAGATCTCCTGCAGCATCGGTGATGCCATGCCGATGACGCCGATACCCGCCGAGACGTTGAGGCAGAGGACCGCCCAGATCAACCAGAACTGCTTCGTCTTATGGGCATCGCGCAGGTGCACGTGCTTGGTGGTGATCATCGTGCTTTTGGATGCCGGCGGGGTCCAGCCTTCCGGACGCCAGCCGGCCGGCGGGATGCGGTAACCGAAGGCGCCGCCCATCATGAAGACGAAGTAGATCACGGCCATGACGATGAAGGTCTGCCAGACGCCGGCCGAAACATCGGTGCGGAAATAGGTCATCAGCAGATTGGCAAGGGGCGCGCCGATCATGGCACCGCCGCCGAAGCCCATGATCGCCATGCCCGTCGCCATGCCGCGCCGGTCTGGAAACCATTTGATCAGGGTGGAAACCGGGGAGATGTAGCCGAGCCCAAGGCCGACACCGCCGATGACACCGGCGCCGAGCCACATCAGCCAGAGCTGATGGGTATAGACGCCTAGGGCAGCGACGAGAATGCCGCCGCACCAGCAGCAGGCCGAGACGAAACCGGCCTTGCGCGGGCCGGCGCGTTCCAGCCAGCCGCCCCAGATGGCAGCCGAGCAGCCGAGCAGCACGAAGAACAGCGTATAGATCCAGCCGAGATCGGCGACACGCCAGTTGCAGCTGGTGGTGAACAGGGCGGATGCGAGGTTCATGGTGGAGCAGGTATCGGGCGTGGTGCCGAGCGCCTTGGAGAGCGGCAGCCAGAAGACGCTGAAGCCATAGGCCATGCCGATACAGAGATGGATGGCGAGCGCTGCCGGGGGTACGAGCCAGCGATTGAAGCCTGGCTTGGCGATGATGCGTTCGCGGTCGAGAAGGCCGACCGAGCCTTCGCCCACATAGGTGTCCGTTGTTGCCGTCATGAATTTTGTCCTCCGTGCGCC
Organism: Hyphomicrobiales bacterium; assembly: GCA_900473045.1. GTDB lineage: Bacteria > Pseudomonadota > Alphaproteobacteria > Rhizobiales > Rhizobiaceae > Pararhizobium. The sequence goes on along the minus strand of UCKS01000039.1, from coordinate 45,923 downwards.
CACGTCCCGGCGGGCGGTTCCCAAATGAAAGCTGTTTCCGGTATCGGCAGAGGATTGTCTTGCATCACTCGCTCCTCAACGCGTGCTGCCGCCTCAGCCGTCCCTCCCATCGCAGGAGCAATCGGCGTGCCAAATCGCGCCATTCAGGATTTCAATGGGTTATGCCGGAGGGACTGCGGTTAATGGACAAAATGTCCGGGAGCCGGCGGACATTTTGTCCGGATCAGTTGGCTTCCGGCAGCCAGATGGAAAAGACCGTGCCTTCTCCAGGCTTGCTTTGAACGGAGATCCGGCCGTTCTGGCGGGAGACCAGGCGCTGGCTGATGGAGAGGCCAAGGCCTGTTCCTTCCTGGCGCTTGGTGGTGAAGAACGGATCGAAAATCTTGCCGATCAGTTCCGGCGTCATGCCGACGCCGGTATCTCCGATTTCCAGTGTCACGCCCGGGTTTTCCGCAATGTCCTGATCCAGCGTGCGGATCGTCAGGACGCCGCCTTTCGGCATGGCATGGATGGCATTGACGATCAGGTTGACCGCCACCTGTTGCAGTTCCGTCCGGTTCATCAGCACCAGCCGGGTTGCCCGGTCGTCGCGGACGAGCTTGATCTCGGCCTTATGGAGCAGGTGCTGCACCAGCGGCAGGCAATCGGAGATCACGTCTGACGGCGCATGGCGCTCAACATAACCGGCATACTCCTCCGGCTTGGCGAACTGTAAGAGCTTGATGACGATCTGGCTGATGCGGTGGATCTGTTCGTCGATCAGCCGGAACTCGACCTTAGCCTCGTCGGCCTTGGCACCGAGCACACTGCGCACCACGTCGAGATTGCCCTGGATGACGGCAATCGGGTTGTTGATCTCGTGGGCGACGCCGGCGGTGATCTCGCCGATGGCGGCGAGCTTTTCCGACATGATCAGCTGTTTTGTCGTCGCCTCGATCTGGCGGTTGGCCAATTCCAGCTCGCTGGTGCGCTCGGCCACGCGGTCGTTCAGCTCCTCGTTCCATTGCCGCAGCTCGCGGTCGCGCTGCTGCAACTGGTCGAGCAAGCCGTCAAGGTGCAGCGCCACGCGACCGATCTCGTCGCTGGCCGCCTTCAGCTCGGTACGAGCGCCCATATTGCCGCCCTCGACGCGGGTGATCGTGTCGCTCATGCGCTCCAGCGGCTTGAAGATCGCCCGTGCCCAGCGCAGGAAGATCGGTACGCTGACGGCGGTGACAACGAGGAAGGCAAGCACGATGGTCAGCAGCGTCGCATATTTTGCCTGCCGGAAAGGCGTTTCCAGAAAGCCGACATAGAGCATGCCGACACGCTTGCCGAAACTGTCGACGACCGGCTCATAAGCCGAGATGTACCAGTCGTTGACGACGAAGGCGCTGTCGAGCCAGGTGCGGCCCTCATCCAACACAGCGGCACGCACGGCGGCGGAAACCCGTGTTCCCAATGCACGTCGATCCTCGAACAGACGCACATTGGTGCTGACGCGCACGTCCTCGAGAAACAGCGTCGCGGTGCCCTTGCTACCTTCAGGAAGACTTGCCTCGCGATAGACGAGGTCGTTGATCGTATCAATGAAGACAAGGTTCTGGTTGAGCAGGATACCGCCGACAAGCGCTGCTTTTGTGCCGTTCTCCAGCGTCACGGGACTGGCCGAATGCACGACCATGCCACGGGTCTCGCTCTTGCGGTTGGTCGGCACGGCATTGGGGGTCTCCACCAGGTCGATCCGGGCGCGCTCAGCCAGTGAAGGTGAGAGGGTGCCCAGCTGTTCGTTGGAGAAGATATCGATGGCGGTTGAGGATGTGCCGTCCAATGCGGCGGTTACCACCGGCCAGGTCCCTTGCGCCTGCCCTGCCGTATTCATCGGCTGGCCCTGACGATCGACAAGCATCAGGAAATCAAGGCCGAGCGTCTTACGGCTTTTTTCGAGGAATGCCGGCAGGGCTAGGGTCCCTCCGGGGCCCACCGTGTCGCGAAAAGCGGCGGAGACGGCGAGCGCCTGGATATGCTCGCCGGTATTTTCGAGGATGCGGGACAGATATTGATGGGCGATGGTGAGGTCGCCATTGACCTTGGTGATCAACAGCGCATCGAATTTGGCGTTCCAGCGGGCAATGGCGATACCGAGCAGAAGCGGCAGGATGACCAGCGTCGGCAGTAGCGCGATGGCCAAGAGCCGGAAGCGGATGGAGCGGGCAGGGCGCTCCTGCAAGCGGAAAGCCTCAGCCATTCCAGACGGCGCATTTGCGGTCGATGGTTTTGCGCGAAATGTCGAGGCGACGGGCCGCTTCATCACGGTTGCCGCCGGTTTCCTCCAGCACCGCCAGGATATGCCGACGCTCGATGTCATCCAGCGTGTCGCCGGCCGTTTCGGTCCGCTGACCGCGATTGCCTCGGAAATCGTCCGGGAATTTTCCAAGAATCAACGAACGTTCGATCAGGTTGCGCAGCTCGCGCACATTGCCCGGCCAGGCGTAGCGCGCCAGAGCTGCGCGCACTGGCGCGTCGATTGTCACTTTCGGCATGCCCAGTTGCTGTGACAATTTCTGCATGAACAGATCGGCCAGTTCCTGCACGTCGTTACCGCGATCCCGCAGTGGCGGCAGATGGAGCTGCATGACATTGATCCGGTAGAAGAGATCGGCGCGGAACCGGCCTTTCTCGACCTCTTTCTGAAGGTCGGCATTGGTGGCGAAGACAAAGCGCAGATCCACCGGCACTTCGCGTTCGGAACCGACAGGCCGGACGCGGCGGTCCTCGATGACGCGGAGCAGCTTGCTTTGCGTGGCGAGCGGCATCTCACCGATCTCGTCGAGGAATAGCGTGCCCCCCTGCGCATGGGTGAACAGGCCTTCCCGGTTGTTTTCAGCGCCGGTAAAGGCTCCCTTGATATGGCCGAACAGTTCGGTCTCGATCATGTCGGCCGGGATGGCGGCGCAATTGACGGGCACGAAGGGCTTGTCCACCCGGTCAGACAATGTGTGCAGAGAACGGGCGGCGACTTCCTTGCCCGTGCCGGATTCGCCGGTCAGGAGCACGGACGTAGGCAACGGTGCGACACGCGCGATGGTATCGCGAACATCGCCGATGACGCGGGAGGTCCCGATCAGCCGATCGCGCAGCAGGATATGGTCGGATGTCGCCTTCAGCTCATACCGCAGCACGAAATTCTCGCGCTGCAACCGCATGCGGTCGAGGCAGCGGGCGACGGAATTCAGGATCTGGTTGGAGCGAAAGGGTTTGAGCACGAAATCGACCGCACCCGCGCGCAGGGCCTGGATCGCAGTTTCGAGATCGGCAAACGCGGTGATCAGGATCGCTTCGGCAAAAAAGCCGATGGCACGCTGTTCGGCCAGCCAGTCGACGCCATTCTTTCCGGGCATGATATTGTCGAGGATGACGACATCGAAATGGTGGGCATCGAGCTTGCGCGAAGCCTCGTCGGTATCGGCCGCCTCCTCGATCCGCTTGCAGCGGGGCCCGAGCGTACGGACGAGGAAATTGCGCATGCCCGGCTCGTCGTCGACGATCAGGATAGACGCCTGCGCCAGCCACGGACCGAACTCCGGATCCCGCTCCGGCACGGACGTTTTTCGCGCTGCCTCTCCCTGCAAAAGTCTCTCCCTCTTTTGACCTCAAGAGCATAGCAAGCTGAGGGGCAGGTACAAAGCCGTTTCCCTTTTTTCTTTTGTTCACCTGGAGATGGCGAGTGGTTTATCGCGGCCCTCGATCCTGCTAGGTGCGAGGCAGAGATGTCAAAAGAGGAAAAGCCGCGATGCCGGACGATGATGCATGGGACGCCTGGCAACCGGACGAGCTTGGCAACCGGCTTGCGGGTATTTCAAGGCCGTGGTGCATCGTGGGCGGCTGGGCGCTGGACCTCTGGCACGGCCGCCAGACGCGCGCTCACGAGGACCTGGAATTCACCATTCTGCGTGAGGATGCCGATCTTTTTCGTGGCGCCCTGCAGGGGCTCGACTTCTACACCGTAGGAAACGGGATCGTGGCCCCTCTGCCGCAGGATGTCGATCCGCCCGATGACATCGCGCAAATATGGTGCCTGGATCGGGCCGCAGGCCACTGGCGGGTGGATCTGATGATCGAGCCGGGCACGCCGCAAACCTGGGTCTACAAACGCGACCCGCAAATTTCTGGTCCTCGCAGCACGTTCGTCCGTTTCACATCTGGCGGCTTACCCTATCTGGCCCCGGCAGCGGTGCTGCTTTTCAAGGCCAAGTACCAGCGTGCCAAGGATGAGATCGACTTTGCAAATGCCTTGCCGAAGCTTGCCATATCCGAACGGGCGTGGCTGAAGGCAAGTCTTGAGACGGTGCATCCAGGGCATGACTGGATCGGGATACTGTAGGGGTGACGGCAGAGGCCTACCTTACCTTCAACCCCAGTTCTGCAAGCAATTGCCCTGCCTGATCGCGTGAGATTGTAGCCCCTTTGAATTGTTTGGCGTTCAACAGGCGAATGCCGCCGAGGTCGGCGCCGCGAAGGTCGGCACCTTCGAAACGGCAATCGACCAGATTGGCGTCACGCAGGCTGCAATCCTGGAAGATCGCGTCGCGGAAATCGCATTTCTTCAGATCCGCCATCTGGAAGTCGAGGCCGTTCAGGCGGGCCTTGCGAAAGGAGAGGCCCGGCAACCGGGCGTCGGCCAGCCGGGTTTCGTGGAAGGTCAGGTTGAGGGTTTTCGCCTCGGACAGGTTTGCTCCCGTCAACTTGCAGCGCGAAAAGTGCGCGCCGGTCAGTGTCGTGCCGCGGAAATTGCTGTTGTTGAAGTCGCACCCGTCGACCTTGCTTTCCGAGAGATCGCAGCCGGTGAAATCGGCGAGACCGCCCTTGCAACTCGACCAGATCGTGGCACTCAGTTTTGCGCCGGTGAACCGGGCTTGCTTGACGTTGCAGGCCTCGAACACCCAGCCATCCAGCGTCAGGCGCGAAAGGTCGGCTTCCTCAAGGGCGCAATCTATCAGCTTGTGCGGCAGCCCGCTTTTCGAGAGCTGTTCTATTGTGGAGCGATCAAGCTCGCTGTTTTCAACGATATTCGCCGGCGAAATTGGGGTATCCGGGGAGGGCGCCATGCCGATGTTCCTTGTTCGTGGTCGAGGACGCACGGCACAGGACCACGACCCTCGTTGACCATTGCTGAGCAAACTGGTGCCGTGGAAACCCGGAAGGGTCATAAGCTGCTCAGCGCAGGAACCGGATTACCAACCGGCTCATCTTTTTCGGTATTGTTGCGTAGCTTAGATGTCATTCCCGTTCAACGTCAATGAACGGAACTGTGCAAACCATCCTGTCGCCCTGACATCAGGCCTTTTCCGGAATGCTGGGTTCGGACAGCGATTCGCCGGCTGCCGTGCCCTTGCCGCCGGGTGCACCCGCGGCTGCGTCGCTGCCGGTGCCCACGCCTTCGGAGCCGGAATAGGGCGGCTTGATGATGGCGGCAGCGGAGATCACGATCGGGTCGAATCCGGCATCGCCCTGTTCGATCAGTTCGAAGAAGGCCTTGCGCATGCGCGGCTCCCAGAACTTGTTGATATGGATGGCCACGCCCTCGACGCGCTCGGCTTCGGGCTGTGATTTGAAGAAGGTGGCGATCTGGTTGGCCATCCGCACGAGTTTGCCATTGGTGTTATCAAGCGACATCGGCGATGGCTCCGGATTGAATGCGATCAGGGTGGGTGAAAATCTCGAAATCGGCGCCGCGCACAAGCGCAATCAGCGTCATGCCCGCCTCATCCGCCGTGCGGATGGCCAGCGCGGTCGGGGCCGATATGGCGATGATGAACGGGCTGCCAATGATGGCGGTCTTTTGCACCATTTCGACGGAAACGCGGCTGGTGACGACGACGGCACCGGTTGATCCGGCATGCCCGGCGCGTGCGGCCGCACCCACCAGCTTGTCCAGCGCATTGTGGCGGCCGACATCCTCGCGCACGGCAATCAGGCCCTTGCCCGGCACGTAAAAACCGGCGCCATGCACGGCGCGGGTCTCGAAATGCAGCGGTTGCTGGCCATTCAATAAGGCAACGGCCTCGATGATCTGCTGTTCTGACAGCCGAAGCGGCGAGCGTGAAACCGTTGGCGTCTTGCGGACAGCCTGCTCGATCGATTCGATGCCGCAGAGGCCGCAGCCAACGGGACCTGCCATATGGCGGCGGCGCGAGACCAGCGCGTCGTTCTGCTCGTCCTTCAGGATGATCTGCAGGTCGATGCCCTTTTCATCTGCGACCGCTTCGATCGATTCGATTTCGGAAGGGTCAGTGATGATCCCTTCCGTCAGGCTGAAGCCGACTGCAAAATCCTCGAAATCGCCGGGTGTCGCCATCATCACGGCATGCGTGGAGCCGCCGTAGGACAGGGCAATGGGCGTTTCCTCGGGGACCACACGGGAGCCGATGGTCAGATTGCCGTTGCGGTGGGCGGTCTCGGAGACAGTCTGGGTGAGCTTAAACGCGGTCATGCGGCTTGCTCGATCGAGCCCCTCCCCCTTGTGGGGAGGGGTTGGGGAGGGGATTTCCTTTCTAAAAAGAAAGAACCCCTCCTCTCCGCTTCGCTGCGACCCTCCCCACAAGGGGGAGGGGTAAACCGTCCACGTCCCAGCCACTCTCCCCCCTTGGGGGAGAGATGCCCGGCAGGGCAAAGGCGGGTGCATGCGGCAAACATCATCATCCGAAAATTACTCCGCAGCCTCCATCTTTCCCGCGATGCGGCGGGAATGGCGGGCCTGTTCGTCGTAGTCGATCTGCCATTGCGACGGGCCGTTCGACGGCGAGATCTGGACTGCGGTTACCTTATACTCGGGACAGTTGGTTGCCCAGTCGGAGAAGTCGGTGGTGATGACGTTGGCCTGGGTCGTCGGGTGGTGGAAGGTGGTGTAGACGACGCCGGTCGCGACGCGGTCGGTAATGAGCGCGCGCAGCGTCGTATCGCCGGAGCGGCTTTGCAGCTTTACCCAATCACCGTCGCGCACGCCGCGCAGTTCGGCATCGTGCGGGTGGATTTCCAGCCGGTCCTCCTCATGCCAGACGACATTGTCGGTGCGCCGTGTCTGGGCGCCGACATTGTACTGGCTGAGAATGCGGCCGGTGGTGAGCAGAAGCGGGAAGCGCGGGCCGGTCTTTTCATCGGTCGCGACATATTCGGTGCGGATGAACTTGCCCTTGCCGCGCACGAAGCCGTCGATATGCATGATCGGCGAACCGAGCGGCGCCTTCTCGTTGCAGGGCCACTGCACGGAGCCCATCTTTTCCAGATAATCGTAGGAGACCATCGCGAAGCTCGGTGTCGTCGCGGCAATCTCGTCCATGATCTGCGACGGATGGCTATAGTTCCAGTCAAGCCCCATCGCCTGAGCCAGCTTCTGCGTCACTTCCCAGTCGGCATAGCCGTTGCGGGGTGTCATCACCTTGCGGACGCGGTTGATGCGGCGCTCTGCATTGGTGAACGTGCCGTCCTTTTCGAGAAAGGTCGAGCCCGGCAGGAAGACATGGGCATAGTTGGCGGTTTCATTGAGGAACAGGTCCTGAACGACGACGCATTCCATGGCGGCAAGGCCCGCCTGCACATGCTTGGTGTCCGGATCGGACTGCAGGATGTCCTCGCCCTGGATATAGATGCCCTTGAACGAACCATCGACGGCGGCGTCCAGCATGTTGGGGATGCGCAGGCCCGGTTCGTTGGAGATCTTCACGCCCCAGAGCTTTTCGAAGATATCCCGGGTCGCATCATCGGAGACGTGGCGATAGCCGGGAAGTTCGTGCGGGAAGGAGCCCATGTCGCAGGCGCCTTGCACATTGTTCTGGCCGCGCAACGGGTTCACGCCGACGCCCGGACGGCCGATATTGCCGGTGACCATGGCGAGGTTGGCGATGGCAATGACCGTCGTCGAGCCCTGGCTGTGTTCGGTGACGCCGAGGCCGTAATAGATCGAGCCGTTGCCGCCGGTGGCAAACAGGCGGGCGGCGCCGCGGATCTCCTCGGCCGGAACCCCGGAGAGCTTTCCGACGGCTTCGGGGCTGTGATGTTCTTCAGAAACGAAAGCCGCCCAGTCTTCGAACTCCGACCAGTCGCAGCGTTCGCGGATGAATTTTTCGTCGTAGAGGCCTTCCGTCACGATGACATGCGCCAGCGAGGTGACCACGGCGACATTGGTGCCAGGACGCAGCGGCAGGTGATGCGATGCCTTGATATGCGGCGATGAGACGATGTCGGTGCGGCGCGGATCGATGACGATCAGCTTTGCCCCCTGGCGCAGACGCTTTTTCAGGCGCGAGGCGAAGACCGGGTGGCCGTCCGTCGGGTTGGCGCCGATGATGATGACGACATCGGTCTGTTCGACGGAATCGAAATTCTGCGTGCCGGCCGAGGTGCCGAAGGTGGCGCCGAGGCCATAGCCGGTCGGCGAGTGGCAGACGCGGGCGCAGGTATCGACATTGTTGTTGCCGAAGCCGGAGCGGATCAGCTTCTGGACGAGATAGGTTTCTTCGTTGGTGCAGCGCGACGAGGTGATGCCGCCGATGGATTCGCGGCCATATTGATACTGGATGCGGCGGAATTCGCTGGCCGTATGGGCAAGCGCCTCCTCCCAGCTGACTTCGCGCCAGGGATCGGTGATCTTCTCGCGGATCATCGGGTTGAGGATGCGCTCCTTGTGGGTCGAATAGCCATAGGCGAAACGGCCCTTGACGCAGGAATGGCCGCGATTGGCCTGTCCGTCCTTCCACGGCACCATACGCACCAGCTCTTCGCCGCGCATCTCGGCCTTGAACGAGCAGCCGACGCCGCAATAGGCGCAGGTGGTGACGACGGAATGCTCGGGCTGGCCGATGGCGATGACGGATTTTTCCGTCAGCGTCGCGGTCGGGCAGGCCTGGACGCAAGCGCCGCAGGAGACGCATTCGGACTCGAGGAAGTTCTCGTGCATGCCGGGCGAAACGCGGGAGCCAAAGCCACGGCCCTCGATGGTGAGCGCGAAGGTGCCCTGGACTTCTTCGCAGGCGCGGACGCAGCGCGAACAGACGATGCATTTCGACGGATCGTAGGTAAAATAGGGATTGGATTCGTCCTTCGGCATCCATTTGGCGTTGATATCGCCATTGTTGCGCGCCTTGACGTGATTGTCGCCCTCATAGCCATAACGCACATCGCGCAGGCCGACGGCGCCGGCCATGTCCTGCAGCTCGCAGTCGCCATTGGCAGCACAGGTCAGACAGTCGAGCGGGTGGTCGGAGATGTAAAGCTCCATCACGCCCTTGCGGATGTCCTTCAGCCGGCTGGTCTGGGTATGGACGGTAATGCCGGGGGCGACGGGCGTGGTGCAGGACGCCGGCGTGCCGTTGCGGCCTTCGATTTCCACGAGACAGAGGCGGCAGGAGCCGAACGCATCGACCATGTCGGTGGCGCAGAGTTTCGGCACCTGAATGCCGGCCTCCATCGACGCCCGCATGATCGAGGTGCCTTCCGGCACGGTGATCTCGTTGCCGTCGATGGTGAGCGTCACCATTTTTTCCGAGCGTGAGGCGGGGGTACCGAAGTCGATTTCAGAGACGAGGGGCATGGAGGGCCTCCTGTGTGGATGTCTTGGAAACTGTCGAATTTGGGGAGGCTTTACCCCCCTCTGCCCTGTCGGGCATCTCCCCCTCAAGGGGGGAGATCGCAAGCGGCATGCTCCGCGCGTCACTCTGCATGCTCGCTCGGAAAGATTGATGGAAAAAGAATAATCTCCCCCCTTGAGGGGGAGATGTCACGAAGTGACAGAGGGGGGTAAAGCCGCGCGCTCTCATTCCGCCGCCTCCACCAAAGGTACTGGCCGGAAATCATCCGGGAAGTGGTTCATGGCGCTGGTCACCGGATAGGGCGTGAAGCCGCCGAGTGCGCAGAGCGAGCCGAATTTCATCGTGTTGCAGAGGTCGGCGAGCAGCGCGAGGTTCTTCTCGGGCTCGATCCCTTGCGCGATCTTGTCGGCGGTTTCGACGCCGCGGGTCGAGCCGATGCGGCAGGGAGTGCACTTGCCGCAGCTTTCGATCGCGCAGAATTCCATGGCGAAACGGGCCTGTTTCAGCATGTCGGCGGTGTCGTCAAAGACGGTGATGCCCGCATGGCCGATCAGGCCGTCTTTTGCTGCGAAGGCTTCGTAATCGAACGGCGTGTCGAACAAAGCGCGCGGGAAATAGGCGCCGAGCGGGCCGCCGACCTGCACCGCCTTGACCGGGCGTCCGGTGGCGGTGCCGCCGCCGATCTCGTCGACGATCTGGCCGAGCGTCAGGCCGAATGCAGCTTCATAAAGTCCGCCATGCTTGACGTTGCCGGCGATCTGGATCGGGATCGTGCCGCGCGAACGTCCCATGCCGAAGTCTTTATAAAAGGCTGCGCCCTTGTCCATGATGATCGGCACGGAGGCGAGCGAAATGACGTTGTTGATGACGGTCGGACAGTTGAACAGGCCCTTGTGGGCCGGCAGCGGCGGCTTGGCGCGGACGATTCCACGCTTGCCTTCCAGCGAGTTCAAAAGTGCCGTTTCCTCGCCGCAGACATAGGCGCCGGCGCCGGTGCGGATCTCCATGTCGAAAGCCCGGCCGGAGCCCATCACCGAGCTGCCCAGAATGCCGGCGGTGCGGGCGATCTCTACCGCCTCTGTCATTGTCGCGATGGCATGCGGATATTCCGAGCGGATATAGACGAAGCCCTTGGTGGCCAAGGTTGCCAGACCGGCGATCGCCATGCCCTCGATCACAACGAAGGGATCGCCTTCCATGATCATCCGGTCGGCGAATGTGCCGCTGTCGCCTTCGTCGGCATTGCAGACGATATATTTGCGGTCGCCTGCCGTATCGAGCACGGTCTTCCACTTGATGCCGGTCGGGAAACCCGCGCCGCCGCGGCCGCGCAGGCCGCTTTCGGTGACCTGCGTCACCACATCGGCTGATGTCATCGCCACGGCCTTGGCCAGACCCTTCAGGCCGTCATGCGCCTTGTAGTCTTCGAGTGACAGCGGATCGATGATGCCGCAGCGGGCAAAGGTCAGCCGCGTCTGGTTTTTCAGGAAGGGCAGGTCTTCGGTCTTCCCGAGACAGAGTGGGTGGTTGCCACCCGTGGAGAGTCCCGCATCCAGTAGCGAGGCGACGTCGGACGTCTTGACCGGGCCATAGGCAACCCGGCCCTGCGCCGTCTCGATCTCGATCATCGGTTCCAGCCAGTGCAGGCCGCGCGAACCGTTTCGGACGATCGTGGCATCGAGGCCGCGGGTGCCAATCTCCTGTGACAATGCTTTGGCAACCCGATCGGCGCCAAGCGCCAATGCTGCCGCATCCTGGGGAACGAAAATCCGTACGCTCATGCCCTTACCTCCGCAACGAGGTCACGCACCGCATCCGCATCGAGCCGTCCGTGCACCTCGCCGTCGAGCATCGCGGCGGGTGCGGTGGAACAGAGCCCAAGACAATAGACGGGTTCCAGTGTCACCGCTCCATCGAGCGTCGTCTGGTGAAAATCGATGCCGAGCAGGGATTTTACCCGTTCGGCAAGCGCATCACCGCCCATCGCCTGGCAGGCTTCAGCGCGACAGAGCTTGAGCACATGCCGGCCTGCCGGATGATCGCGATAGTCGTGATAGAAGGAGACGACGCCGTGCACTTCGGCGCGCGACAGGTTGAGCTCGCGGGCAATGACCGGCACGGCTTCCTGCGGCACATAGCCGAACTCGGCCTGGATCTCGTGCAGGATGGGCAGAAGCGGCCCTTCGAGCGACTTCATCTCGCTGACGATATCCAGCGTCCGTTCACCGATATCACGGCTTGATACATGCAGGTTCAACGTTCAGACCTCCCGAACTGAAATGAACAATCTATCGTGATCTGCGATCCCTCGGATCAAACGAAGCCCCTCCAGAACATCGTTTCATCCGCATTTCCGGTTCAAAGGACCAGAAAACAAACCGTTTCGCAGCTCACGCACTGAATGGCAGCGTGTCAGCAGGCTGGGAGAGGGTCAATAGGCGTATTCCGTTAAGCGATAGATGTTTTCTATCAAAGGGCTTGGGCGTCGGCCAGAATGCGCGCCTCGTGCAAAAGCGCCGAGACGAGTGGTGTAAAGGGCTCGCGGTGCGTTGCAACCAGGCCGACCGTATGCCGGGCGTCCGGCTCGATGATCGGAATCAGTTTGATGTCCTCGTGAAAGCCGAAGGATTTCGCGACGTTGTAGGGCATGATGCTGGCCCAGTGTCCGGTGCGGACATGGGAGAAAAGCACGATCATCGAATTGGATTCCAGCGTCGGCGACACGGTTACGCCCGCTTCGGCGAAATGCTGGTTGATGATGCGCCGGTTTTGCATATCGGCGGTCAATAGACAAAGCCGAATGCCGCCGACTTCCTTCCAGGTCACAGTGTCACGATCGGCAAAGGCGGTGCCTGCAGCGGTGACGAGATGATAGCGCTCCACCTGCAGGGGTACGCTGGTGACACGGCCGAGCGGCTCGTTTTCGAGATAGGTGAGACCGGCGTCGATCTCCAGATTTTCCAGAAGACCGAGGATTTTCAGCGATGTGGTGGAGAGGATGGAAAAGGTCACCTCCGGATGCTTTTCCTGAAACGGTCCTGTGATGCGCGGTACCATGGCGAGCGTCGTCGGTACCGCCGCCAGCCGGATATGACCGACAAGCCCGCGCCGGGCAGCCCGCATTTCCTCGTGCATAGTGCGCGAATCGCCGACGATCCGACGGGCCCATTCCAGCACGCGCTGGCCTTCCGGGGTCAGGCTCTGGTAGCGCGAGCCGCGATTGACCAGCATGACGCCGAGCTGGTCTTCCAGCTGCTTGATCGCGGCCGACAATGTTGGTTGGGTGATGCCGCAGAGATCGGCGGCGCGGCCGAAGTGCCGCTCCTGCGCCAGCGCGATGAAGAATTCCAGCTTGTCGATCAACCGCTACCCTCCCCAATGCTGAAGCCTGTGCTCAGCAGATCAACTGACCGCCGTTCACTTCCAGCACCTGGCCGGTGATGTAACCCGACAGCGCGTTCGAGGCGAGGAACAAATAGGCCGGTGCGCAATCCTCGGCGGTACCGAGCCGCTGCAGCGGAATGGTCTTGCGGGTGGCTTCGAGCTTTTCGGGGGATGAGTAGCGTTCATGGAAATCCGTAGTGATGGTTCCCGGCGAAACGCAATTGACGCGAATGCCTTCCGGCGCAAGCTCGCGGGCAAGTGCCTTGGAATAGGTCGAGACGAAAGCCTTGGTGGCCGAATAGATCGCCGATCCGGCACTGCCGCCGGTGAGTGCCGAAATCGACACCGTGTTGATGATCGCCGGATGGCTACCGCGCCGGATAAGCGGTAGCAGCGCGCGGGTGGTCTGGACCACCGAGGTCTGGTTCAGCTGCACCACCGTCTCATATTGCTCGTCCGTCAGTTCGCCGGCGAGAAACCGCCCGACCATCGTGCCGGCATTGTTGACGAGAACGTCGATCGACTGGAACCGCGAGGCGATGCCGGTGGCCAGAAGTTCGATGCCGCCGGCCGTCGAGAAATCGGCATAGGAGAGGAAGGCCCGGCCTTCGGTCAGCGCCGCATCGAGAAAGTCGGGCAACGGCTCGCGCGCAACGCGGCCGCCGTGCAGATAGACGGATGCGCCGCAATCGAGAAACTGGCGGGCGACCTCCAGGCCGATGCCGCGGCCGGCGCCGGTTACGACGACATTAAGGCCCTTGAACAGTGATGGATGAAACATGGTGAACCCTCCCGCGGCCGACAGGCTGTCGCATGATGACCGGAATTGCAACGCGGCCGAGATGCCTTCTTTTGCCAAGGTTTCATTTTCGAGCACTCGCCGCGTTTATGAAATTGCGCTGCTTTCGTTTTTGCCTATTATGAAAGAAAACGAAAACGTCGGGGAGGAATAACCATGTATCTGACGGGGCGCCAGTCGGAAATCCTAGAGCTTGCCAAGACCGAAGGCCGGGTGCTGGTCGATGAACTCGCCGCACGCTTTTCCGTGACGCCACAGACCATCCGCAAGGACCTCAACGACCTCTGCGACGGCCGGGTGCTGACGCGTATCCATGGCGGCGCGATTTTTCCACGCGGCAACGAGAATGTGAAATACGAGGCTAGGCGCTCCATCGCGGCGCTGGAAAAGCAGGCAATCGGCCAAGCGGCGGCGGCGATGATCCCCAACAATTCGTCGCTGTTCATCAATATCGGCACGACGACCGAAGCCGTCGGAGAAGCGCTGCTTGATCATACCGAACTGATGGTTATCACTAATAATATCAACGTTGCCAATCGCTTGCGGGTTTTTCCATCGATCGAAGTGGTGATCGCCGGTGGCGTCGTGCGCGGTGCCGATGGGGGTATCGTCGGCGAGGCGGCAGTGGATTTCATCCGCCAGTTCAAGGTGGATTACGCCGTTATCGGCGCATCGGCGATCGATCACGACGGCGCGCTTCTGGATTTCGATTACCGCGAAGTGAAGGTGGCGCAGGCGATCATCGCCAATGCCCGTCACGTCATTCTCGTGTCCGATTCAACCAAGTTCGAGCGCACAGCGCCTGTCAGGATCGGCCATATTACCCAGGTTCACACCTTCATTACCGACATTTGTCCGATCGAGAACGTCCGGAGTATCTGCCAGGAGCAGGATGTCCGGCTGATCGAAACCGCGCGCTGAAATCGCTGATTTTAGCGGTTGCTTGTATTCTATAAACATTCGTTTGACATTCGTATAGTTTTCTCTTTAATTTATTTTACTTTCGTATCTGCTCAAAATTGTGCAATGCGAAATGTGGGAGGGGAAGCAGTGCCTGCGCAGGATGTACTCGACATTTTCGTGATCGGTGGCGGTATCAACGGGTGTGGCATCGCAAGAGATGCTGCTGGCCGGGGATATTCGGTTGCGCTGGCCGAAATGGACGATTTCGCCTCCGGCACGTCCTCGCGCGCCACCAAGCTCATTCATGGCGGGTTGCGCTATCTTGAACATTACGAATTCCGGCTGGTGCGTGAATCGCTGATGGAGCGCGAAGTGCTCTGGGCCATGGCCCCGCATATCATCTGGCCGATGCGGTTCGTGCTGCCGTTCCACAGGGGTGGCATCCGGCCGGCCTGGCTCATTCGCCTTGGCCTCTTTCTTTACGATCATATCGGCGGCCGCAAGCTTCTGCCCGCCACCCGCACGCTCGACATGCGGCGCGATCCGGCTGCCAAGCCGTTGAAGTCGCTGTTCACCAAGGCGTTCGAATATTCCGACGGCTGGGTCGATGATGCCCGCCTTGTCGTTCTCAACGCCAAGGACGCAGCACTCAAGGGCGCGCGCATCATGACGCGCAGTCGCGTCGTTTCGGCGGAGCGCAAGGACGGCCTCTGGTCGATCGATGTCGAGGATGCGGCAACCGGTGCACTGAGTACCTTCAAGGCGCGCATGGTGGTCAATGCCGCCGGCCCCTGGGTCGATGTGGTTCTGTCGAATGCCGTGCGCAAGAACGATGTCCACAATGTCCGGCTGGTTCAGGGTAGCCATATCGTCGTGAAGAAGAAGTTCAGCGATCCGCGCGCCTATTTCTTCCAGAACCCGGACAATCGGATCATCTTCGCGATCCCTTACGAGACCGATTTTACCCTGATCGGCACGACCGACAACGATTTCACCGGCGATCCGAAGAACATCCAGATCACCGAAGGCGAGATCACTTATCTCTGCAATGCGGCGAGCGAGTATTTTTCCGAACCGGTCAAGCCGGCCGATGTGGTCTGGACCTATTCCGGCGTGCGGCCGCTGTTTGATGACGGTGCCTCCAAGGCGCAGGAAGCCACGCGCGACTATGTCCTGAAGATCGATGGCGCAGACAGCGAAGCGCCATTGCTCAACGTCTTCGGCGGCAAGCTGACGACCTACCGCCGGCTCGGCGAACATGCGTTGGAAAAAATTGCCGGCGCGATCGGTGCAAAGGGCAATCCGTGGACCGCGAAAAGCGTGCTGCCGGGCGGCGATTTCCCAGCGACCGGCTATGAGGCCGAGGTGGCCAAGCTTAAGAGCCGCTACCCCTTTCTGGCCGAGCGTCATGCCCGCCGCCTGGTACGCCTCTATGGGACGCTGGCGGCGAGCCTGCTCGGCAGTGCCGGCAAGACGGCGGATCTCGGGCGGCATTTCGGCGCCGATCTCTACGAAGTCGAAGTGCAGTGGCTGATCACCCAGGAATGGGCGCGGCACGCCGAGGATGTCCTCTGGCGCCGCACCAAGCTGGGCTTGACATTAACCCAGGCGGAAGCCGCCGGGTTGGAGGAATACATGCGGGAGACTATCCGCAACGTTGCCTGAGGGCCGTGCCGGGATGGCGCTGCCTGCGGCTGGGAGGAAGCCTGAGAATGCTTGAACTGAAAAACATAACCAAGGTCGTGGGTGCGGATACACACATCCACCCGACCGACCTTGTGCTGGAGCGGGGCTCGCTCAATGTGCTTTTGGGCCCGACGCTATCGGGCAAGACATCGTTGATGCGTTTGATGGCCGGGCTCGACAAGCCGACGACCGGCACGATTTCGTTCGACGGCAAGGACGTGACCGGCGTGCGGGTGCAGGATCGCTCTGTCGCCATGGTCTACCAGCAGTTTATCAACTATCCGGCCATGACGGTTTATGAAAACATCGCCTCGCCGATGCGCATTTCCGGCAAGGATCATGCAACGATCGATCGGGAGGTTCGCAAGGCGGCCGAGCTGATGAAGCTGACGCCGTATCTGGAACGCACGCCGCTCAACCTGTCGGGTGGCCAGCAGCAGCGTACGGCGCTGGCGCGCGCCATCGTCAAGAACGCCAGCCTCGTGCTGCTCGACGAGCCGCTCGCCAACCTCGATTACAAGCTGCGTGAAGAGTTGCGCGAAGAATTGCCGAAGCTGTTTGCCGCTGCCGGCTCGATCTTCGTCTATGCGACGACCGAACCGCAGGAAGCCCTGCTGCTCGGGGGCAATACGGCAACCCTGAGTCAAGGCCGCATCAGCCAGTTCGGGGCGACCATCTCGGTCTATCGCAAGCCGGCTGATCTCGCGACCGCAAAAACCTTTGCCGATCCGCCACTCAATACGCTTGACGTGCTGAAGTCCGGCAACGGTTTCGAGCATAACGGTCTCAGCGTCCTGCCGGTGCCGGCGCATCTGGCCGGTATTGCCGACGGCGCCTATACCATCGCCTTTCACCCGCACCACCTGTCGCTCGCCCGCCCGCATGAGACGGCGGCACCGCTGAAGGCGCGCATTATCATTTCCGAAATCGCCGGTTCGGAAAGCTTCATCCATGTCGATTGCGCTGGATCGCGCTGGGTCATGCTCGAACACGGCATCCACGACATCGAGCCGGATACGGCGATCGAACTTTTCGTCGATACCCGCCATCTGATGGCTTTCGGGCCGGATGGACGCGCGATCGGCGGTTCGGCCGTTCGGGGAGCGTGAGGAGAAAATCATGGCACGCATCAATCTCGACCATATCCGCCACGCCTACGGCCCGAACCCGACAAAGCCCTCGGATTATTCGCTGAAGGAAGTGCATCACGAATGGAACGACGGCGGCGCCTATGCGCTGCTCGGTCCGTCCGGCTGCGGCAAGACCACGCTGCTCAACATCATATCCGGCCTTCTGCAGCCGTCAGAGGGCAAGATCCTGTTCGACGGCAAGGATGTTACCAACCTGTCGACGCAGGAGCGCAACATTGCCCAGGTGTTCCAGTTCCCGGTGATCTACGACACCATGACCGTCTACGACAATCTGGCCTTTCCGCTGCGCAATCGCCGCGTGCCGGAGACGGAAGTGGATCGCCGCGTCACGGAAATCCTCGAAATGATCGGCCTGTCCGACCGCGCGAAGAAGAAGGCGCAAGGGTTGACGGCCGACCAGAAGCAGAAGATCTCGCTTGGCCGCGGTCTCGTCCGCTCCGATGTCAGCGCCATCCTGTTCGACGAGCCGCTGACCGTCATCGATCCGCATATGAAATGGGTGCTGCGATCGCAATTGAAGCGGCTGCACAAGCAGTTTGGCTTCACCATGGTTTATGTCACCCACGACCAGACCGAGGCGCTGACGTTCGCCGACAAGGTCGTCGTCATGTATGATGGCGAGATCGTCCAGATCGGTACCCCGGCTGAGCTTTTCGAAAAACCGAAGCACACATTCGTCGGCTATTTCATCGGTTCTCCGGGCATGAACGTGCTGCCGGCAAAGATCGACGGTTCGTCGGTCGATCTGGATGGCCAGACGCTTGCCCTGTCGTTTGCGCCGAAATTTGCAGCCGGCGCAAAGACCGAACTCGGTATTCGTCCGGAATTCGTCCGGCTTGGCCGTGAAGGCATGCCGGTGACGATTTCCAAGGTCGAGGATATCGGCCGCCAGAAGATCGTGCGCGCCAGCTTCGCCAACCGTCCGATCGCGATCGTCGTGCATGAGGACGGAGAGATCCCGGCGGAACCGAAGATCACCTTCGATCCCGCAGCCATCAATATCTACGCCGACAGTTGGCGTGTAGGCGGGGAGGCCTGATCATGGAAAAGACCTGGAACAACAAAGCCTGGTTCATGGTCCTGCCGGTGCTGGTGCTGGTCGCCTTCTCGGCAGTCATCCCGCTGATGACGGTGGTCAACTATTCGGTGCAGGACACGTTCGGCAACAATGAATTCTTCTGGGCAGGCACCGACTGGTTCATCCAGGTGCTGCAGTCCGACCGCTTCTGGGATGCGCTACAGCGCAACCTGCTGTTTTCGGGCATCATCCTGGCCATCGAAATCCCGCTCGGTATCCTGATCGCGCTGAACATGCCCAAAAAAGGGCTCGGCGTTCCCGTCTGCCTCGTCCTGATGTCGCTACCGCTGCTCATTCCGTGGAATGTCGTCGGCACCATCTGGCAGGTGTTCGGACGCGTCGATATCGGCCTGCTTGGCTATACGCTGGCAGCGATCGGCATTCCCTACAACTACGTCAACAACGTTCTGGACGCCTGGATCACGCTGATCGTCATGGACGTCTGGCACTGGACCAGCCTTGTCGTTCTACTCTGCTATGCCGGCCTCGTGTCGATCCCGGACGCCTATTATCAGGCTGCCAAGATCGATGGTGCCTCGCGCTGGGCGGTGTTCCGCTACATCCAGCTGCCGAAGATGAAGCGCGTGCTTTTGATTGCCTTCCTGCTGCGCTTCATGGACAGTTTCATGATCTATACCGAGCCTTTCGTCATCACCGGCGGCGGACCGGGAAATGCCACCACATTCCTGTCGATCGATCTCGTCAAGACGGCCATCGGCCAGTTTGACCTTGGCCCGGCAGCAGCACTTTCGCTCATCTACTTCCTGATCATCCTGTTGCTCTCATGGATATTCTACACCGTGATGACCAATAGCGATGCGCAGAGCTGACGGACGGAGGGAGAAAAAACAATGACCACCACGACACAATCTGTACCCCAGGCATCCGGCCGCAGCCTCTCCTGGCTGGTGCCCACGATCTACATCATCTTCCTGTTGTTGCCGATCTATTGGCTTGTCAACATGAGCTTCAAGACGAATACCGAGATCACCGGTGCATTCTCGCTCTATCCACATGAGCCGACGCTCAGGAACTATGCGGTGATCTTCACCGATCCGTCCTGGTATAACGGCTATATCAACTCGATCATCTACGTGGTGATGAACACGGTCATCTCGGTCTCGGTGGCGCTACCTGCAGCCTACGCCTTCTCGCGCTACCGGTTTCTTGGCGACAAGCACCTGTTCTTCTGGCTGCTCACCAACCGCATGGCGCCGCCGGCGGTGTTCGCGCTACCGTTCTTCCAGCTCTATTCGGCCTTCGGGCTGATCGATACGCATATCGCGGTTGCCTTGGCGCACTGCCTGTTCAACGTGCCGCTGGCAGTGTGGATCCTCGAAGGCTTCATGTCGGGCGTGCCCAAGGAAATCGACGAGACCGCCTATATCGACGGTTACTCGTTCCCGCGCTTCTTCATCCGGATCTTCATCCCGTTGATCGCATCCGGTATCGGCGTCGCCGCCTTCTTCAACTTCATGTTCTCGTGGGTGGAACTGCTGATCGCCCGGACCCTGACGACGACGGACGCCAAGCCGATTGCTGCGATCATGACGCGTACGGTGTCCGCATCCGGCATGGACTGGGGCGTGCTGGCGGCAGCCGGCGTGCTCACCATCATCCCGGGCGCCATAGTCATCTATTTCGTCAGAAACTATATCGCCAAGGGCTTTGCCCTGGGGAGGGTCTAATGGCCACCGTGTCCCAACGCACCAATCGCTGGCCCCTGGCGCTGGCAGTCGTTCTCATCGTCTATGCCGCGCTGACCGGGTTGCTCATCTCGGCGCTGCCGGTCAAGGATGGGGCGCGCGACTGGTTTGCGCCGCTGATCCCCGGCGGCTGGATGGCCTGGTCGTTTCCCGGCGCGATGTTCTTTCTCACCATCTTCGCGCTGCTGTCGCTGATGGCTGTCTGGGAATATGCCAGCCCGGGCGGCAATCCGCGCGTCGGTATCCTGCGGTTCGAGACGACACGCGGTGATCGCCTGTTTGTCTCGCTGCTGGGCAGCGCCTTTATTCATCTCGCATGGCTGGGACTCGTCGGTCCCAACGTGTGGTGGGCTCTTGCTCTTTCCGTTGTCTACGCCATCGGCGTGTTCAAGCTGGTTTGAGGCAAGATTACTGAAACGGATTGCCTGGGAGGCAGTCCGGCACTGCAATCGCAAAACCTTTAAGGGAGGACAATTATGCGACGGCACCTTTTAACATCGACAGCAGTTCTGCTGCTGGCTTTTACCGGGTCCGCATTTGCGGGCATGGACGAGGCAAAGCAGTTCCTGGACAAGGAAGTCGGCGACCTCTCGTCGCTTGATCGCGCCTCCCAGGAAAAGGAAATGCAATGGTATATCGATGCCGCGAAGCCTTTCGCCGGCATGGACATCAAGGTCGTTTCGGAAACCCTGACGACACATGAATATGAATCCAAGGTCCTTGCACCGGCGTTCACTGCTATCACCGGCATCAAGATCACCCATGACCTGATCGGCGAAGGCGATGTTGTCGAAAAGCTGCAGACACAGATGCAGTCGGGCGAGAACATCTATGACGCCTACGTCAACGACTCTGATCTGATCGGTACCCATTGGCGCTACCAGCAGGTTCGCAACCTGACCGACTGGATGGCCAACGAAGGCAAGGACGTTACCTCGCCGACGCTCGACCTGCCGGACTTCATTGGTACGTCCTTCACCACGGCGCCGGACAAGAAGCTCTACCAGCTGCCCGACCAGCAGTTCGCCAACCTTTACTGGTTCCGCTACGACTGGTTCAACGACGAAAAGAACAAGGCCGACTTCAAGGCGAAGTACGGCTATGACCTCGGCGTTCCGGTCAACTGGTCGGCTTACGAAGACATCGCCGAATTCTTCACCGGCCGCGAAATCGACGGCAAGAAGGTCTATGGTCACATGGACTACGGCAAGAAGGACCCGTCGCTCGGCTGGCGCTTCACCGACGCCTGGCTGTCGATGGCCGGTAACGGCGACAAGGGTATCCCGAACGGCCTTCCGGTCGACGAATGGGGTATCAAGGTCAACGAGAAGTCGCAGCCCGTCGGCTCGTGCGTTGCACGTGGCGGCGATACCAACGGCCCGGCGGCTGTCTACTCGATCCAGAAGTATCTCGACTGGATGAAGGCTTACGCTCCACCGGCAGCCCAAGGCATGAACTTCTCCGAATCCGGCCCGGTTCCGGCACAGGGTGAAGTTGCCCAGCAGATCTTCTGGTACACGGCGTTCACCGCCGATGCCGTCAAGAAGGGCTTACCTGTCGTCAACGAGGACGGCACGCCGAAATGGCGCATGGCACCATCGCCGCATGGCGTCTACTGGAAGGACGGTATGAAGCTCGGCTATCAGGACGTCGGTTCGTGGACGCTGATGAAGTCGACGCCGGAGGACCGCGCCAAGGCTGCATGGCTATACGCGCAGTTCGTGACGTCGAAGACCGTTGATGTGAAGAAGAGCCATGTCGGCCTGACGCTCATCCGCGAATCCTCGATCCGCCACGAAAGCTTCACCAAGCGTGCGCCGGAACTCGGCGGTCTGATCGAGTTCTACCGTTCGCCGGCCCGCGTGCAATGGTCGCCAACCGGCACCAACGTTCCGGATTATCCGAAGCTGGCTCAATTGTGGTGGCAGGCTGTAGGCGATGCCGCAGCCGGCAACAAGACGCCGCAGGAGGCCATGGATTCGCTGTGCGCCGAGCAGGAAAAGGTGCTTCAGCGCCTCGAACGCGCCGGTGTCCAGGGCGATATCGGTCCGAAGCTCGCCGAAGAGCACGATCTTGAGTACTGGAACAAGGATGCCGTCTCCAAGGGCAACCTCGCACCCCAGCTGAAGATCGAGAACGAAAAAGAAAAGCCGGTCACCGTCAACTACGACGAACTGGTCAAGAGCTGGCAGTAAGAGGAGCAACCGGCACCGGTTAACACCGGTGCCGGAGCGTACTTTCAGCTTTTGCTAGAAATGAACCGCCCGAAGAGATGATCTTCGGGCGGTTCTCATTTTCCGGTCGGGCCGTCGCAACTGTTTATGGACGCGTCCAGCGCTTTACCGCGTTGTTTGCGGCGCGCGTCATGATCTTGAGATCCAGAAGCAGCGAGAATTGCCTGACATAATCGACATCCGAGACAATCTGGCGGATCGCCATCCAGTGATGGCCGGCCGGATCATTGAGATCGGCGGTCTGTGCAAGTCCTGTCAATCCCGGCCGCATCAGGTTGCGGCATTCGTAGCCCTGCATAAGATCGCCGTAGCTGCGCCCTGCGACGAGCATGTCGGGAATATGCGGGCGAGGGCCAACGAGCGACAAGTCGCCAACCAGCACGTTCCACAACCGCGGCAGGGCGGCGAGATTGGTCCTTGTCAAAAACCGTCCGAGCGGCGTGACGTGCTGATTATCAGGAATTGGCTGATGGTCATTGCAGGTGTCAACGGCCCGGCAGCGGAACGTCAACAGCTCGAAGGGAGCTCCGTTAAGGCCGGTATGCAGTTGCCGGGAGAAAACCGGCCCCCTGCTGTCCAGCTTGATGAGCACGGCAATGATGACAAGAGCAGGAGCAAGGATGAGAAGCCCGGACAATGCGCTGGCGGCGTCGATAGTGCGTTTGATTGCGAGCTGAACGGGAAGGTCGGGGACGCGAACCGGATTGAGGTAAAACCGGTTAGATCGCTGACCTGAAAGCGTCACAGAATCTGCTCTGCCACGGCTGCTTTCCGCTGCCCGGAAGGGACCTGTTCGTTGCGGGAGTGTTTTTTCCGTCATGGACTTATTTCTTTCCGCTTTTGAAAGGCAGATCCGCTTTCCTGTTGATCGCTGACAAGAAAGACCTCGTCCACAGATATAGAATTTCTTATCGTCATAACGACAGGAATGCCGATATTGGCGGTAGTACCATGTCGTCTGCAGATATTCTGTCAGACGGTTTTGAATATGGTTCATCCGCGCAGTGAAACATGCAGTTTTAACGTTTCGTTAAATATACCTGCTTTGACAATGTCGTGCGAATCCAATCCATTCCCGTGGTTAATATGAGGCGGGTCGAGGGTTCGCTGTTCAGCTTGGCATGAAGATTGGATGCTGCTGTGCGCGGCGCAATCGCATTTTGCCAGAGGATGAATTGCTTTACGGTGCCGGAGTGACGGGCTCTGTCAGAGGAAGCCCGCCGGCGCTTTCGCCGGCCATCATGCCGTCCACCATCGGCAGCCCGTCGCTTCCGGTCAGCTGAAACCACTTGCTGCGGTCGAAGTAGAGATCTCCCGGCATCTTCTTGCCCGCCGCGCTGATCTGATTGGCGAGGAAATTGTAGCGTGGCGTTTCGCCGAATTCCTTCTTGAACTGGATGCGGCTGCCGAAATTGCGGATGTCGAAGGGCTCAAGCGCGTGAATCTTGCCGATGATCTCTTCCGGGTTGCCCCAGCGGACCTGACGCAAGAAGATATTGGCTGCTTGCCCGGCAAGCTCCGTGACATTGGCCGTATCGGCTGCAGTCTCGATGTTCAGTTTGACACGAAAGGACGTGACGCGGTTTTCCTCGTCGCCCTTGATGGCGATGAAGAGCGAGGATTGTTCGGGAGCGCTGGAGGCAGGAAGCTCGACCGAGGAGGAACATTCCCAATTGTCCTTGTTGGCACGGCTGATCGTCCAGTCCAATTCGCCGAAACCACCGTCCCTCAATTGCTCGCACAGGCTACGGGGATCGCTCTGGATCAGGCGGATGAAGTGCTGTTCAGGGGTCTTGAGGTCGTTGAAGGCATAGACGGGAAGAACCATGCGTGCCGGCGGCAGACGCAGGCTTCTGGTCTGGGTTATCTTCACCTGTTTTGCTTCCGGCTCTGCATGAGGCAAGAGGTCGGGATAGCCGAGATAGGTCAGCAGCAGATCGAGGTTGCGGTGGTTGTTGGCAAGCAGAACCGTCGCCAGGATGCCGGCAAAGACCAAGCCGACAGCGACGAGGAAGAATATCTTTCCGGACCGGTTTTTCCGCTGCACATTCATGCCGAAACCCGAACTCCGCAGTTTTCGCCGGTCTCAGACATTATGAATCCACATGCCTTGGCCATCCGGCGCCTCTCGTCTCACCCTCGCGTAGGTATTGTCGAGAAAAAACAGACATATCAAGGTATAAAATGACGGAAGCCGTGCGATCGCGAAACGGCTTCGAGTTTGCTGCAAGAAAAAGACGAAAGCCTTTCGATCCGCAGCTGCTACACCGCGCCGGGCAAGCCCCAGCGCAGTATAGGGTTTTCAACCGCCGTGAAATTCGAAAGCAGTCTTACTGTGTAGCCGTTGCCGGGCGGGTTGCCGGTTCGCCGCTGAAGATAATCACTGCAAACAGCAAGACGCCAGCGAATGTGATCAGCGACGCAATCGCGACAACAGGCTCCATCTGCGGATATCCGGTGAGCATGAGATAAAGCGCCGGTACCATCAGCGCGACGCCCGCCGTGTAGATTCCATACTGGATCATCGCGATCCGCCGTTCCGCCTTGGCTGGGTTCAGCGCGTGGTAGCCACCAAAGATCGCCATCGTCACCCAGCCGAGCAGATTGGCATGGGCATGGGCACCGATGGCGCTATGATCCTGCGAGATGGCCATGTTCAGGCCCATTGCAATTCCGATGATCAGGAAAATGATGGCAGTGCGGAAATAGAGCTTTGCGATGCGCGGCATATGTCTTCCCCCAGTTGTTGCCCCGGGTGAATATTAGCACTCACTCTGGTTGGGCGCGAAGGCCAAATTTGGCCGCTTCCGCACCGGTCAAGATAAAGGGAAAGCTCAGTTTCCTTCGTCGGGAATGTTGAGAACGTGACCGCAGGCTTTGCAGTGCACGGCGTTGGCATCATGGCGCTGCAAGCCGCATTGCGGGCAGGGAAAGAAGACCTTGAGCGGGCGCACGATCGCCTGCGCCAACCGCACGAACAGTGATATGCCGAAGATCATCGTCACGATCGAGGTCAGCTTGCCCAGCGTGCCGGGCAGGGTGATGTCACCAAAGCCCGTCGTCGTAATGGTGGCGACGGTGAAATAGAGGGCATCGACAAACCCTTCGACGCCAGCTGCCTGATGGTAGAAGAACGCGGTGTAGACGAAGCCGGTAACGAGGAACAGGAAGGTCACGAAATTGATGCAGGCGCGGATGACCTCTTCCCATTCGGCATAACCAGCGCGCTTGATCAGCAGCGTGAACACCTTGCTCTGGCCAAGCGACCAGATACGAAGGGCGCGCAGGAATGCGAAGTTGGAAAATTGCGCCGGAAACAGAAGCGTCGCGAGGATGGCGATATCGACCCAGGTCATCGGTCGGGTCAGCCAACGCCGGAGGTTCGAGGCGATCAGCGCCCTGGCACCAAGCTCGAAGGCAATCAGGGCGGCGATGGCATAGTCGATGATGAGGTAGGTATGGCCCGCAGCGAAATAGGGGCCGACCAGGAAGAAGATGATGATGGCGAGATCGATGATCGCCATGGTGATCTGGAACCGGATCGCCCGCGCACTGGTTCCGAGATAGAGCATGCGCAACTTGCAGCGCAGGGCATGAAATGGAGGCTCTTCCGATTTTTCAGTTTCGCTGGGCTCTGTCATGACGTTGAAATAGGCTGGTGCGGCAGGGCGGTCAATGCTGACGGATCTGATGATGCGCCGTTGCTCGGTCAGGGTGGCGTTGCAGTTTGGCCGTGTCTGCCTCCCAAGCACAAAAAAGGCGGGAATCGGGCGCTTGAAGATTACATTAAGTTCACTTTATTTCGCTGTTGCAGGATGTATATCGTCGGTGACCTAACAACTCGAAATGCCCCACCAGGTGCTCCATGTCCAATCCGGCCGATAGAAACGATGAGAACGATGGCGTTCAAGTCCTGGTTCAGCGGGTGTGGCTTCAGGGCCGGTTGCTGACGGCGATTGCTACGATACTCATTCTCGGTCTTGCGGGTTATGCGATCTTCCATTTAACCAGCGAAGTTCGTTACGAGGACGTGATGTCCGCGCTCGATAACACCAGCGCAACGTCTATCGTGCTCGCCATCGGTTTCACCGGCTTGAGCTTCTTCGCCCTGACCTTCTACGATGTCGGCGCGTTGATCTACCTTAAACGCAAGTTGCCCTATGCCGATGTCGCGCTGACGGCGGCGGCGGCCTATGCCGTCGGCAACACGGCGGGTTTCGGGCCGCTGAGCGGCGGCGCCATCCGCTATCGCGCCTATTCGCGCCTTGGCCTGAAGCCGGAGGAAATCGGCGGCATCATCGCCTTCGTCACCCTTGCCTTCGGGCTCGGGCTTGCCAGCGTCGCGGCTCTCAGCCTGTTGATGATCGCCCCGGAAGTGGCGTCGCTTGTCGGAATGAGTTCATCTGCCTTGCGCGCCGTTGCGGTGCTGATCCTGGCCGCCCTGCTGGCCTTGATGGTTGCCGGCCGTAATGGCCGCGCCTTGCAGCTGGGGCGTTTTTCTCTGCGCATTCCGGATTCGCGCACGGCCTCGCGCCAGTTCCTTGTGACCGTGCTTGATCTCGCCGCTTCGGCCTCGGTCCTCTATGTCCTGTTGCCCGATGATGTAATCGGCTGGCCAGCATTCCTTGCCATCTATGCGGTGGCTGTCGGACTTGGTGTTCTCAGCCATGTCCCGGCCGGCCTCGGCGTCTTTGAAACCGTGATCGTTGCAGCGCTCGGCCAAGCTGTGGACGTCGATACGGTGCTGGGCGCTCTTGTCCTTTACCGCCTGATCTACCATGTTCTGCCGCTGCTTCTGGCTGTGATCTTCGTCATCGGCGCCGAGCTGCGCAGTCTCTACCGCAAGCCGGTCGCGTCCAGCCTTCGCCGCGTTGCCGGGCGGTTGACGCCGCTTCTCTTGGCAACGTTGGCGCTTATTCTAGCCGCCATGCTGGTGTTTTCCAGCGTCACTCCGACGCCGGACGATAATTTGGCTTTCCTGGCTGACTATGTGCCGTTGCCGATCATCGAAGGCACGCATTTCCTGGCAAGCTTGCTGGGCCTTGTTCTCGTCATCGTCGCGCGTGGCCTGGCCCGGCGGCTGGACAGTGCCTGGTGGGCTGCGTTGGTGGTCGCGGTCATCGCACTGCTGTTCTCGCTGCTGAAGGCCGTTGCGCTGATCGAGGCCGGCCTGCTTGCCTTTTTCATCGTCAGCCTGCTTGCAACGCACCGCCTGTTTGACCGACCGGCAAACCTGTCGAATGAGCGGCTGACGCTGCCGTGGTTGACGGCGATGCTGGCGCTATGCGCTTTTGCAGTGATCGTGCTGTTGTTCGTCTATCGCGACGTGGAATACAGCAATACGCTGTGGTGGCAGTTCGAGCTGTCGGAGGAGGCGCCGCGCGGCCTTCGCGCCGTGCTCGGGTTGACGATATTCTCCGGTGCCGCAGCGCTCTGGAGCCTGTTGCGGCCGGCCAAGGGACCGAGAGAGGCGTCGTCGACAGAAGACATCGACAGGGCGATCGCCATTGCCAACGCGCAGGATATGTCGGATGCCAATCTGGTGCGGATGGGTGACAAGAGCCTGATGTTTTCAACCGATGGCCGCGCCTTCATCATGTATGGCCGCCAGGCCCGGTCGTGGATTGCGCTGTTCGATCCCGTCGGCCCGCGCGATGCGTGGCCAGATCTGATCTGGCGGTTCATAGAGGAGGCTCGGTCCTGCGGCTGCCGGCCGGTTTTCTATCAGGTCTCGCCTGCCGGTCTTTCCTATTATGCGGATGCTGGTCTGCGCGCTTTCCGTCTTGGCGAATTGGCCACGGCGGACCTGACAACGTTCGAGCTGAAGGGCGGCAAGTGGGCGACTTTGCGCCAGACCGTCAGCCGTGCCCAGCGCGACGGTCTGGAATTCGCCGTCATCGAGCCGGACGGCATCCCGGCAATCATGGATGATCTGGTCGCGGTCTCCGACGCCTGGCTTGCGCACCATCGTGCCAAGGAAAAGGGCTTTTCGCTCGGCGCGTTCAATGCCGGCTATATTGCTGCCCAGCCGGTGGGGGTTCTGCGCCTGAATGGAAAAATCGTTGCCTTTGCCAATATCCTGGTGACCGATGCCTGTGAGGAAGGCACGATCGACCTCATGCGCTTCCTGCCGGATGCGCCGAAGGGATCGATGGACTTCCTCTTCGTATCGCTGATGGAGTATCTGCGCGACAAGGGGTTCAAGCGGTTCAATCTCGGCATGGCGCCTCTGGCCGGCCTTTCCGGCCGCCGGTCTTCGCCCGTCTGGGACAAGGTCGGCCGCACGGTTTTCGAACACGGCGAGCGCTTCTATAACTTCAAGGGCCTGAAGGCCTTCAAGTCGAAATTCCATCCGCACTGGCAGCCGCGTTACATGGCAGCGGGTGGTGGTATCAATCCCGTTCTGGCACTGATGGATGCAACATTCCTGATTGGCGGCGGCGTAAAGGGAATTGTGAAGAAATGATCTTGAAGACATTCTGCCAGGCCGCCTTTGCAGCCAGCCTGTTTTTCACGGCGTCTTCGGCGCGATCGGAGGATACTGCCGCCTTCGACACGGGCATGATCCCGTCGCCGCACATCCTGATGCCCACCGGCGATGTCGCTGCCGCCGTGGTGCTGATTTCCGACAAGGCCGGATGGTCGGACAAGGAGGACACGCTCGCCAAAAGCCTGACCGACGGCGGGGCGCTGGTCATCGGCATCGATCTGCCGAGCTATCTGGCGTCGCTAGCCAAGGACGACGGCGATTGCATCTACATGGTGTCTGATATCGAAGCGCTGAGCCAGCAGGTCCAGCGGGCGGCAAAAAACAGCGATTATCGGCTGCCGATCGTTGCCGGTGCCGGTGCCGGCGGCGCACTGGCTCTCGCTATTGCGGCGCAGACCCCGGCAGCGACAATTGGGCAGACATTGGCCATCGATCCCGAGGCCGGCATCGCGCTGACCAAGCAGCTCTGCACGCCAGCCGACAAGAAGAAGGTGGGCGATCACATGCTGTATGGTCTGACCGACGGACCGCTGCCCGATCCGGTCACTGTTCTCTTCACCAAGGATGCGCCGGCGGATGGCCGCGCCCATGTTACCGAGCTGACCGCCAAGCATAGCGACATCGAAATCACCGAGACGGACGACGATATGTGGACCGCGTTTTCCGATACGCTGTCGGCACTCGTTTCCGCATCTGCAGGTGAAGACAATCCACTGGGTCTGCCCCTGACGGTGCTCGAAACCAAGCCGACGCGCGATACGATGGCGATCGTCTATTCCGGTGACGGTGGCTGGCGTGATATCGACAAGGAAGTCGGAGATGTTCTGCAGCAGCAGGGCATGCCGGTGGTCGGCATCGATTCCCTGCGTTACTTCTGGTCGGAGCGTCAGCCGCAGGAAACCGCCGATGACCTGCACCGCATCATCGCCTTTTATGGCAAGCGCTGGAACGTCAAGCACATCCTGCTGATCGGCTATTCCTTCGGAGCAGACATCCTACCGAGGACCTACAATCTCCTGCCGCAGACCGACAAGGATCGGGTAGCGCAGGTGTCGCTTCTCGCGGTGTCGCATCAGGTGGATTACAAGATTTCGGTGCTCGGATGGCTGGGCGCGTCTGCGGCCGATGGGGCCGGCGATCCGGCTGACGATATCACCACGATGAAGCCGGCGCTCGTGCAGTGCATCTACGGCACAGACGAAGAAGACGATGTCTGCCCGACATTGAAGGATACCGGCATCGAGGTCATCGGGATTGATGGCGGCCATCATTTCGACGAGGACTATCCGGCGCTGGTGAAGCGTATTCTCGATGGATTTGATCGCAGGATAGCCGCGAGCGCCAAGCCCTAAGCAGACTGAAATAACCGGATCGACCTTGCTGCCGATCCGGTTGCTTGACGGAAACTATTGCTTTTTGGCTTCATCGGTATCAGCGCGGCCGCTTGGGATCGAGCTGGACGTGACTGAAACCGGGTCGCTGGCCGGGAAGGACGATTCCAGGCCCTCGTCCAGTTGCTCTTCCAGAGTACCGGTATCGCCAGCGGCACGTGCACTGCGTAGCGACATCACGGCAGGGGATTCGCCAGCGGAATCTCTGTCAGAGCCGGAGCTATCTGCGGCGTCTGTCTCATCGGGCTGATCGAACGTCGCCACCTGCAGCATCATTGCCTTGGCCCTCGTGATCGCATTCAAGCGGTTCAGGCCATCGGATTCGGTCTGGTGCATCTGAACGGAAATGACATCCCCACCTTCGCCGACGAATTCGACGGTCATCAGCCCGGATGAAGGTTGCGGGTGAACCTGTGTACCGATTACTTCCATGACAGTCGCCTCCATGATTGCGTTACCGCTAATAACCACGCTGGCGAAGTTTTGTTCCGGTTGCGGGTGTCATGTTACAACGTGCTGATCGCTGGCCTTGGTTTTGCGGGAGCAAAGACAGACCGGATACGGTCGCCGTTAAACGCAAAAAGAGCGGCCGGAGCCGCTCTTTGATGGGATCGTGAAGCGGCAGCGATCAGGCTGCTACGTCTTCCATCTCGCGTTCCTTGAACATGCGCGCAAGGTTGAGGAAGCAGATCATGCCGGTCTCGTTGGCGATGATGCCTTCCGCATAGCTCTTGTCGAACGATGTGGTGATTTCCGGGACCGGCTGAACCTGATCGCCACGGACGGTCAGGATGTCGGAGACGCGATCAACGACGAGGCCGATGACCATGTTGTGGACTTCGGCGACGACGATGGCGCTGCGCTCATTGGCAACCGTGCTCTTCATGCCGAGCTTGTGGGCGAGGTCGATGATCGGGATAACGGTGCCGCGCAGGTTCATCACGCCGAGAACATCAGCTGGCGAATGCGGGATCGGGGTGGACGGTGCCCAGCCGCGGATTTCGCGGATCGTCGTGGTTTTCACGCAGAATTCCTGATCATGAAGACGGAAGGCGATGATCTCGAGCGTTTCGTGACCGAAGGTACCTGTAGAGATCGTGTTGTTCATCAAAATTCTTCCCAGCTATCCCGATTGGCGGCAACTGCCACGTTTGAACTAAAGGCCTTCGCTACCCGGCTGGCCATGGCCCGGGCCGGCGAAGCGACCGGTTTTGCGTCCTGCCGCGCTGCCGCCAAGCGACCCTGCGATGCCTCGCCGACCTTGAACTGGCTGAGCAGACTGAAAAGACCGTCTGCTTCCTTTGCCAAGGCGTGGCTGGCAGCCGTGGATTGCTCGACCATTGCTGCATTCTGCTGTGTACCTTGGTCCATTGTATTCACAGCCTGGTTAATTTCTTTCAAACCTGTCGCCTGTTCTTTTGCACCTTCTACAATAGCGGCAACATTGGTGTTGATCTGCTGCACCTGGGTCAGGATTTCCTCCAGTGCCTTGCCGGCCTGGCCGACGAGAGAGACGCCGGTTTTGACCTGGTCGCTGGATGTGGTGATCAGGCTCTTGATTTCCTTGGCCGCCTTGGCCGAGCGCTGGGCAAGTTCGCGCACTTCCTGCGCCACCACGGCAAACCCCTTGCCTGCCTCGCCGGCGCGGGCGGCCTCGACGCCTGCATTCAGCGCAAGTAGGTTGGTCTGGAAGGCGATCTCGTCGATCACGCCGATAATGCTCGAAATCTCGCGCGATGAGGTTTCGATCTTGCCCATCGCCTCGACGGCATTGCGCACCACTTCGCTCGAGCGCTCGGCGCCGAGCTTGGTCTGCGCCACCAGCGTACCGGCCTCTTCGGCGCGGCGGCTGCTGTCTGCCACGGCGGTGGTGATTTGTTCGAGGGCGGCGGCCGTTTCCTCGATCGATGCCGCCTGCTGTTCCGTGCGCTTTGAAAGATCCACGGCAGCATTGTGGATCTCGCTCGAACCGGCAGTGATCGCCTGCGCATTGAGACCCACGGCGCGCATGGCCTGTTTCAGCTTGTCGATGGAATCGTTGAAGCTGATGCGCAGCGTTTCGAGCGCTGGGATGAATTGCCGGTCGAGATGCTGATCGAGATCGCCATCGGCCAGATCCTTCAGCGCGCCTGCCAACTCCTCGCTGTTGTTGACGCGGCCGGTCACGTCGGTTGCGAATTTCACCACCTTCATCACCGATCCGTTCAGACCGAAAATCGGGTTGTAGCTCGCTTGAATCCAGACCTGCCTGCCGCCATGACCGATCCGCTTGAATTCGTCGGCAATAAACTCGCCGTTGCGCAGCTTGGCCCAAAAGTCCCTATATGCGTCACTGCGGCTATAGGCGGGTTCGCAGAACATGCTGTGATTCTCGTTGGCGCTCAGGATGTCGCCGTTCGGGGTGAATTCGATGACGGCCTGGGCGCGCGAGATGGCGTCGATCTTGCCGGCGTCTTCGGCGCTCTTCAGCCTGGTCGCGGTTATATCCGTTGCAAACTTGACGATCTTGTACGGCTTGGAACCCCGGAAGACGGGATTGTAGGATGCCTCGATCCAGATTTCCCGGCCGCCCTTTCCGATGCGCTTGTACTGGCGGCGATCGAACTCGCCGCGGGCAAGCTGAACCCAGAATTCGCGATAGCCGGCACTTGCCGCATCAGCGGGATCAACAAAGATACGGTGATGCTGGCCGATGATTTCGGACAGCTCGTAACCCAGCGTTTTGCAGAAATTCTCGTTGGCCGTGAGGATTTTACCTTGCGGATCGAACTCGATGATGGCTTGGGATCGCTGCATCGCAGCCAGGATTGCCTTGGCGTCGCTGCCGAACGGCGATGGAAAACGGCTCATGGCTTTCGGTCCTTGCAGGTGGGCAACGCGCGCGGGTGCGCGCCGCGCGGTCGGGGCGGATTTTCACTGAATGGGAATGCGGACTGTTGGCGAACGATACCGGCACTTGCGCCTGCGTCGTCTGGTCATACCGGGTGACCGGCTTCACGCGAGAGCTTCATGCCCGGTTGGAACCGGTCGCGTAGTAATATCTAGGGGGCAAAACTTGAACAGATATTTAAGATTTGCAGATTCGCGAACAAGGAACTGCATAAATATGACTAATGAACATACCCGGCTCAACGCCGGGTATAAAAGATAATTCGAGTGCATTCAAAGGGTGCAGAAAGCCGCGTTTCCGGGCTTCTGCATTGCTGCTCACTGCGCGGTGAGAACGCCCGCGAATTGTTCGACGGCCCAATCCACCTGGTCTGCGGTGATCACCAGCGGCGGAGCGATGCGGATGGTGTCGCCGTGGGTGTCCTTGGCCAAGATACCGCGTTCCTTCAGTGCTTCGCAATATTTGCGGGCACCACCGGCTTCCGGCGCCAGCTCGACGGCGAGCATCAGCCCACGGCCGCGCACGTCCTTGATGATGTTGGAACGGATGTCCTTGAGGCCGGCCTGGAAACGGTCACCCATGCGGGCGGAGTTGCCGATCATGTCTTCGTCCGTCAGGGCCTTCAGCGAAGCGCGGGCAATGGCGCAGGCAAGCGGGTTGCCGCCAAAGGTCGAACCGTGCTGGCCAGGCTTCAGGACGCCGAGCACTTCGGAATTCGAAAGAACGGCTGAGACCGGATAGAAGCCGCCGGACAATGCCTTGCCGATCAGCGTCACGTCGGCCTCGATGCCTTCGTGTTCTTCCGCCAAGAGTTTGCCGGTGCGGCCGAGGCCGGTCTGGATCTCGTCGAGGATCAGCGTGATGCCATGCTTGGAGCACAGTGCGCGAACCTCCGGGAAATAACCCTGTGGCGGGATCATAACGCCGGCTTCGCCCTGGATCGGCTCGATCAGGAAGGCAACGGTGTTTTCGTTGATCGCGGCGCGGAAGGCTTCGATATCGCCGAACGGAACGGTCTTGAAGCCGGGTGCAAACGGGCCGAAGCCGGAGCGGGCATCCGGGTCGGTCGAGAAACCGACAATACCCATGGTACGGCCATGGAAGTTGTTGGAGCAGACAATGATCTCCGCCTTATTCTCTGCAACGCCCTTGACCTCATAACCCCATTTGCGCACCGCCTTGACGGCTGTCTCGACGGCTTCGGCGCCGGAGTTCATCGGCAGGATTTTATGGCTGCCTGTGAGCGCTGCCAGTTCCTCATAGAAATGGGCAAGCTGGTCGTTGCGGAAGGCGCGGGAGGTCAACGTCAGTTTTTGCGCCTGCTCGACCATCGCCGCCAGGATCTTCGGGTGGCAATGACCCTGGTTGACGGCGGAATAGGCCGACAGGCAATCGAGGTAGCGGTTGCCGTCGAGGTCCCAGACATAGACACCTTCGCCGCGCGACAGCACGACGTCGATCGGCTTGTAGTTATGTGCGCCGAGCCGGTATTCGGTTTCGATCAGTGCGTTGGTCGTGTTCATGGTTCCTCCGGTCGTTTTGTTATTGGCTCAAGCGCCGCGAGTGGGGCGATCAAGGATGCGGCGGCCGAAAAGGCTTGCCGTCAGCTCAACGAGGATGCGAGCGCTCTTGCCGCGGTCGTCGAGGAAGGGGTTGAGTTCGACCAGGTCGAGCGAGGAGACGAGGCCGCTGTCGCAGAGCATTTCCATGATCAGGTGCGCTTCGCGGAAGGTCGCACCGCCGGGAACCGTTGTTCCGACGCCAGGTGCCAGTTCGGGGTCGAGGAAATCGACGTCGAGGCTGACATGCAACAAGCCGTTGGCGGCTTTGATGGTGGCGATGATCTCGTGCATGATATGGGCCATGCCGGTCTCGTCGATGGCGCGCATGTCATAGACATTGACGCCATGCTCGGCGATTTCCTCGCGCTCGCGGTCATCGACGGAGCGGATGCCGACCTGGAAGACGTTCTTCGGATCGACCATCGGGCGGTCCTTGTCGAGGATCGGCGCAAATTCCGCCTGGCCGCAGAAGAAGGCCACCGGCATGCCGTGCATGTTGCCGGACGGCGATGTCGCCGGTGAATTGAAATCGGCATGGGCATCGAGCCAGAGCACGAAGAGCGGACGGTTCTGCTCGGCGGCATAGCGCGCCATGCCGGAAACTGAACCCATCGACAGGGCATGATCGCCACCGAGGATCACCGGGAATTTGCCGGTATGGGCAGCCTGGTGCACCGATTCGTCGAGCGCTCGGGTGATGGCCGCGACGATCTGCAGATTGTTGGCTTTCGGATGGTTCGGCAGGTCGCGGGCAGGCAAAGGCTTCAGGTCGCCTTCGTCGGTGACGCTGTGGCCAAGACCGGCCAGAATGGTGTCGAGACCTGCTATGCGCAGCGCTGCGGGACCCATCGCAGCACCGCGACGGCCGGAGCCTTCTTCGAGTGGCGCGCCGATGAGCACGATGTTCTTCTTGGATTCAGCCATGGTCTTCCCCGCAAGTTCGCGTGATGCCGGTTTGCCCGGTTTGTGCGCGGATTATACGGGTTTGTTCGTTGGCAAATAGATGGAAAACTGGCAAATAGACGGCAATAATTGACACTATGAGAAGTGCGGATGGACAGAATGATAAGTCTCGACGATCTTGATCATGCCCTGATCAGTGCGCTGCGCCACAATGCCCGCACACCCGTTTCAGCCCTTGCCGCCACCACAGGCGCATCGCGCGCGACCGTTGCCGCCCGGATCGACCGGCTGGTGGCATCCGGCACGATTGCCGCCTTCACCATCCGCACCGGTGCCGAGCTTTCCGGCAGCGGTGTGCGCGCCATCGTGATGATCGAAATCCACGGCAAGATGGCTGATCGCGTCGCCATGCAGTTGCGCGGCCTGCCGCAGGTGCGCGCCCTTCATTCCACCAACGGCCGCTGGGATTTCATCGCCGAGCTGGAAGACAAGGATCTCGGCACTTTCGACGAAACGCTACGCCTTATCCGGCTGATCGACGGGATCAACCTGACAGAGACAAACATCCTCTTGAAGACCAGCAAGATTTCGGCTGCGGTTTAAAGCTTCAAGGCATGTTGCAACATATTGAGCGATATGGCCGACAGACAAATCCAAGGTGATAACGGTATGTATCTTCGTTTTGTGCAGATGAATGTCGTTGAAGGCATGACAGCTCGCGCCGGAATTTTTTCGGCTGCCTATGAGTTGGCACGCAGGGCTGATCCGCCCACACAGGTGCAACTGGATTATCTGCTCAAGTGGTTTCGCCAGAATTTGGCAATACCAACACGGTTTAGCCGCTCGAACTCGAAAGGATCGTATCGAAGATCGGTGACATATGGGTTAAGTTGGTACAAACCTTCAGCCAAAGAGCACGTCGGCAAAACTTTCGAGCTTTCATCTATTTTGCAGCAAAGTGGTTATGTAATCGACGTTCTGAAGGCTTCGCGCCTCGGCTACATTCTTTATGAGGACGAACACCAGATCGTCGCGGAGCCTTTTGCAGAGAGCCTTCTATGATCAAACGTTTCCCCGCTTTCCGCAGAAAATGTTGAGAAACTCCACCGCGTCGCTCAATACTCCTTCTCATAGAAGATCCCGCCACCTGCACCGCTGGCTCCGGCTTCGCCGCGCAGCTTCACGCCACGGCCGACATCGAGGTTGATGATTGCCTTGCCACCGCCTGCCTCGGCACCCGATTGAAGTTCGAGGTAGGTCCGGTCGTTCAGGTATTTACCCGCCGTCACCGTGGCGCCGCCGGTCGCATCGGTCGAGACATCGAGGTCGTCGACACCCAGCTTGTTGCGCAGACCACTCAAAAGCGAGTTTGATCCTCCGCCGGCCAGTTCACTGACAGCGGCCGCCAACTGGGCGATCTGCAGGGCCGAAAGATTGGACAGCGAGCGGTTGAAGATCAACTGCGCCAGGATTTCATCCTGCGGCAAGGCAGGCGACGACGAGAAGGTGATGGCCGGGTTGTTGGCGGGGCCAGCGACATTGACGGTGACTGTCGTTGATCCGGCGGTGGAGGTCGCGTCGAGATCGAGGGTGGGCACGAGATTGCCGCCGAAGGTGATTGTGCCATCGGCAAAGTTGAGACGCTTGCCGAGGATCTCCAGCCGGCCACGCCGCATTTCGAAGCCGCCGGATACTGCCGGTTCTACGGCGGTGCCGCGGATGGTCAGGTCGCCACCGAGTTCGGCATCGATGCCGCGTCCGCGGACGAATAGTTTTCCCGGAGCGCTGACAGCCAGATCGAAGGCAATGCCGCCGCTCTTGGTGCCGCCGCTGCTGGCCGTGTCGCTGCGGACATCGGCCTGCATCTTGCGCACGTTGGCCGGGGCGTTCTTGTGCTTGATGTTGATCTCGGACAGGGAGGCCGGCAGCTTTTCAGGAATGGTGATCGAGGCCTTGTGGATCGTCACCTTGCCGCCCAGTACCGGCGTTGCGGTGAGCGAACCCTTGAGGGTCATCGCGCCATCGACACTGGCTGTGAACAGACTGCCATCGACATAAGTCGCTTTGGCAAGACGGATGGCAAGGTCAGCTGGGAAGCCGGAACCGGGGGCAATACCGACCGTTCCCGTAACATCCAGTGTGCCGCCGCTGGCAAGTTTGCCGGACAGCTTCTGGATGTTCGCCTGCTTGCCGTCGAGCGAGACATTCGCAGTGAGATCGGTGATCGCCAGATTGCGCCGGACATCGACGAAGCGTGCGCCGGAGGTCGAGATCGTACCGGTCACCTGGGGAGCTGTTGCGGCACCGGTGATGGAAAGATCGACATCGGCGCCGCCGGTCAGGGTGAAGCCCTGTTCCGCCAGAAGGTTGGCGGCGAGACCAAACGGCAAATTGCCCGACGCTTTGACGTCGATCGGCTTGTTGCCGGTGATGCCGATTTTGCCACCGGCCTTGAAGGCAAGGCCGTCCGCACCGTTGAGTGTGGTGTCGAGTGTCACGACGTCGTTGGCAAACTGGCCTTTCGCGGCGATATCAAGCGCACCGACGCCGGCGGATTTGGCCTGCGCGATCGCAGCGTTAGCCCAGCGCATATCGTAGGCCACAATGGGTGCCGCTGCGGTTCCAGTGACATCGACCTTGCCGCTGATGGCACCGTCGGCCCCCAGCGAAGGCACGAACGTGTTGGCAAGGCTTGCCGGCAGGGCGTTGAGATCGACATCGAGGTTGAGTTTTTCGCCTGCCGAGCCGGTGACCGCGATTGTTCCGCCCGAAGCGCCGATTGTCAGCTTCTGCAGGCTGACCTTGCCATTCTCTATCGTGATTGTCGTTGGTGCGGACAGCTTTACCGGGATCTTTCGTGGTGTCGCAACAAAGGAAGCGAGATTGACGATGGTCTTGCCGTTTGCCGTTTCTATATCCGCACGCAGATTGAGCGGCGCGCCGTCATACTGACCGTCGAGCGTCACGTCGGTTTTGCCTGCCTGCTGGATGAAGTCGAGCTTCAGGCCGCCAACGCGGTTTTGTCCCTGCGCGAATGTCTCGACGGAGAGATTGCCCTTGATTGCCAGTGCTTTGAGGTCGGCGATGGTGATATCGGCAACCGGCTTGGTGATGACGAGATCGCCACGCTTGATGCCGGAACCGCTGGCTTTCAGCGCAATCGAGGTCTTGCCGCCGTCGCTGTTGATCGATGCCGAACCGGCGATGTCGCCAGATGCCTTTTCACCGGCCATGGCGGCGAGCAGGCCGACATCGGGGAAGGTGAAGTCGATATTGCCCTGCGGCAGGAAATCGGTGGTGAACTGGATCTTGCCGTTCAGCCTGTTGTCGCCGATCTGCACCTGAAGGACCGGAAGGCTGGTACGGCCTTCCTCGGAGACGAGGTCCGCATTGACGTTGATCGCCTGGCCGCCAAGGGCGCCGGTTGCCTTGATCTTCGCCTGAGGGTTCTTCGGATTGATGGTCGCATCGGTGGTGAGTTGAAGGTCGCTGAGTGTGCGTCCGGCCAGCGTTGCCCCGCTCGATGTGACCTCGGCCTTGATGCCGAGATTGTCGAACGGGCCGGTGGCATCGACTTTGAAATCGGCGATGCCGCTTGCATCCGCCAGCACCTTGCCGAGATCGGGCAGGGTCCCGGTGAGGGCAGCCGTCAGGGCTCCGTCCTTGAGACCGAGGGAGCCTGCTGCCTGGATCGTTCCAGAGCCGACGGCCAGCCTGCTGACATCAACCGCACCATCGGCGCCTGTGGTGACCATGCCGGACAAGGTGACCGGCGTGTCGAACTTGGCGGAAAGAGACGTGGGTAGGCCTGCCGGAAGGACGGACAGGTTGAAGCCGGCATTCAGCGTCTTTGCGGCAATCTCGAACGAGCCATCGACTGTGCCGCCGAGATTGCTACTGTCGATGGTGACGGGATCGAAGCCGATCCGTTGCGGCGATACGTCGAAAACGGTTTCGATTTTCAACGGCCCCTTGACCAGCCTGTCGAGGTCGGCGCTCGTCAGCTGCGTGTTTCCGGTCTCGATACGGGTTTTGATCAGGCCGGTCTGGGTCGAAAGGTTGAAGGCGTCGCTTTGAGCCGTCAGCTTGATGGCTTCAAGGCGGCCTTGCGGCAGGGCAAGTTGACCGACGACAGCCTGGACGTCGAGGACCGCCGCTTGCATGCTGCCGGTGATGGACGCTGTACCCGTATCGAGCACGACATGCGCCTCGCCGTTCTCCAGCGCCAGACGTGCATCGATCCCTGTAAGTGTCGCGCTCACATTGAGCTGTTCACCGGCACTGCCGCTCAGCGTCACCGTGCCGCCGGATGCGGCAATGGCGAATTCCTGCAGATTGACCGCGCCGTTTTCGATGGTGATCGTCGTCGGAGCTGCCAGTTGCAGCGGGATTTTCTTCGGTGCGGCCGCGAGCGACTGGAGATTGATCGTCGTCTTGCCACCGGTGCTCTGAAGGTCGCCACGCGCCGTCAGGGGGGCTGCGTCATAGGTGCCATCGAGGGCGAAGCTGGTTTTTGGGCCTTGTTGCTCGAAGCCGAGCTTGAGGCCGGCAAGGCGCGTGTCACCTTGGCGGACTTCTTCCACCGTCACCGCGCCCTTGATCGCCAAAGCTTTCAGATCGGCAATGGCGATGTCGGCGGCGGGCTTGCTGATCACCAGATCGCCACGGGTGATGCCCGATCCGTTGGCCTTGACGGCAACCGAGGTCACGCCGTTGTCCGATTTGATGCTGGCCGTGCCCGCCAGATCACCGGATGCGGTTTGTCCGGCCATGGCGGCAAGCAATCCGAGATCGGGGAAATTGAAAGTCAGTGCGCCGTTCGGCTGGAAATCCGGCGTCAGGTCGAGTGCGCCGGTCAGCGTATTCTGGCCGATCGTCGCTTCGATCGACGGAAGGCTGGTGGCGCCCTTGGCAGAGGCGATTTCAGCCTTGGCATTGATCGCCTGTCCGTCCAGCGAGCCTGTGGCGGTCACGGTTGCATTGGGGCCGTTCTGGCCGACTGTCGCATCGGCGTTGACGGCGAGATCGCTGAGGGTACGTCCGGCAAGCGTTGCGCCGTTCGCGGTCACCTCGGCCTTGATGGCGAGAGCGTCGAGCGGTCCGTCGACATCTGCCTTGAAGTTGGCGGCGCCCTTGGCGTTTGCGAGGAACCTGCCGATGTCCGGAACGATGCCGCTGATTGCTGCCGTCAGGTTTCCGGTTTCAAGTGCTGCCGATCCGGCTGCCTCGATGGTTCCGGATTTGAGGGCGAGATCGCTGACCGTGACGCTGCCGTTTGCGCCGGTGCCGAGATTGCCGGTAATGGCGATGGTCGTGTCGAACTTTTCAGCCAGCGCCGGAGGCAGGACGGCAGGCAGGGCGAAGACTTTGAAACCGGTTGCCAGCGTGTTTTCGGCAATCGTATAGGAGCCGGTCAACGTTCCGCCGACGCTGGCGCTTTCCAGCGTCAATGGATCGAAGGAGATCGTTTCAGGCGTCGCTGACAGCGTGCCGTCGATCTTCACCGGACCCTTGATCAGGCGGTCGATATCGGCGCTGACAAAGCGGGTCGCACCCGTCTCGATGGTTGTCTTCAAGGGGCCGG
The DNA here is from genome assembly GCA_900473045.1 of Hyphomicrobiales bacterium. GTDB lineage: Bacteria > Pseudomonadota > Alphaproteobacteria > Rhizobiales > Rhizobiaceae > Pararhizobium. Next base: position 4,596 of record UCKS01000039.1, on the reverse strand, counting down.
TCTTTGTCGAGAGATTGAAGCCGTCGCTATAGGCATGCAGCTTGATCGCCTCGATTTCGCCCTGCGGCAGTGTTGCCTTACCAATATCGGCGCCGATGTCGAGGACGGCCGTCTGCGCGTCGCCGATCAGCGAGACGTTGGCGGTGTTGATCGACAGCTGCGCCTCGCCCTTTGCCAAGGGCAGGCGGAAGTCGATCGGACCGTTCTTGCCGGTCAGGCTTGCCTGTAGGTCGTTTTCACCAGCCGTGCTGTAGGTGCCGGAGGCGGTGAGCGTCAGTGCGCCGGTTGAAAAGTTGCCGGTCTGGATGCGGATGGTCTTGCCGTCGAGCGCTGCAGACAGATCGATGTCTGTGGTGCCTTCGAACAACGGCCGGAAGGCTGCCGGAAGGAGATCGCTGAACGTGCCGCCACCCTTCAGCGACACGGTGCGAAACCCGTCGGCTGCAAGCGTATGCTGGCCGCCAAGGTTCAGAACCTGCTGACCGTCGAGTGCAGCCGTTGCCGTACCACTCCAGTTGGAAAGCGGCCCCTGTCCGGTGACGTTGACGCTGATCGCCGGTTCACCCGGCAGCCGCATGGCCTTGGCGAGCAATCCGCCCTTCGGTTCGTTGATCGTGGTTTCCAGCCGGAGCTCGTTGCCGGCCGGATTGAAGACGATGTCGGCAATGGCCTTGGCATCCGGCCGGTCGCGCTGCGCAACCGTGAGTGCAGCGGCAATGCTGGCATTGGTGGCAGACAGTTTACCCTGCGCATTGAGGAACTGATCGATACCGGCAATATCCTTGCCGATGATGATTTCCTTCAGATCGAAGGCATCGATCTTGACTTCAAGCGGCAACGCGAAGGTCTGGCGGACTTCCTTGGTTTCCTGCGAAGGAATCGGCAGCCGTTCGAGGCGCACCGATCCAGCGGACAGTTTTGCCGCATCGAAGCGTTTGGAAAACAGCGCTGTGGGCGACCAGTCGATCGCCACTTCGCGGATCTCCGCATAGATGCCCTGGCTGTCGAACAGCGTCACGCTGGATGCCGTGAAATCGCCGGTCAGCAGCGCGCTGGGATCGTTGATGCGGACGATCTGGTCCGGCGTCGAGGCATATTTCTCGATCATTGCGGCGACAAAGCGCGCGCCTGGCGCCGTAAACCCAGCGAAAAGCACCAGAAGCACGAGAGCGACAAGGGCAAAGCCTGCGCCATAAGCCAGCCAGCGTGATGCGATTTTCAGAAAGCGGAGCAAACGATTCATAGTTCATCCATAGCGCAAGTTGCGTTGCGGTGAAATTGCTTCTGAAACCGGCTCCTTGTGTCCGGGTTCAGGCCGTGGGGACTGCCCTTGGCAATCAGAAGGATTGGCCGATACCGGCGTAGATTCCGTATTTGGTGCCACCCGGATAGGCATTCAGCGGCACGGCGACATCCAGCCGGATCGGCCCGAACGGCGTATTGTAGCGCAGGCCGATGCCGGCGCCGGCGCGGATATCGGAAAAATTCGGTGCGGTCTTGGCTGATACAGTGCCCACGTCAATGAAGGGAACGATGCCGATCGTATCGGTAATGCCGATGCGCGCCTCCACCGTGGCGTTGACATAGGAGCGGCCACCAAGGATTTCGTTGTCGCCGTTGCGCGGGCTGATCTCCTGGTAGGAATAGCCACGCACGGTGCCGCCACCGCCGAGATAGAAACGCCGGTTTGCTGGAATGGCGGCAAGGCCATCGCCACCCGCGATCACGCCGGCACCGAGCCTTCCGGCCAGAACGAAGCGATTTTCCTCGCCGAAGCCGACATAGGCTGCTGCCGATCCCTCAAACGAACTGAAGAAGCTCTGGCCCTTTATCTCGTAGCTCGGTTTGGCGTTGATCGAGGCGCGATAGCCTGAAGTGGGATTGAGTTTGTTGTCGCGGGTGTCGCGGACATATTCGATCGGGATCGATGCCGTCAGATATTTGTTCTTTCCAAAGGCATCCTCGACATCGGCCCAGGCCAGTTCGCCGCCGGCCGACACCGTATCGGTGTCGGACAGCTCGAACGTGGCGCCGGCTGCTGCGGTGAAGATCGTCGCCTTGTAGGCATCGGGGTCGAGCAGCTGCGCCTTCAGGCTGGCATTGAAGGTAGAGGTAGGGCCGAAGGCGCCGGGTTTGGCAAACAGCAGGCCGGCCGCATAATCGAGACTGCCGACATCGGTGGCTTCGCCGATTCGGCTGACCGAGCCTTCCACACGCAGGGATTCGGCCCGGCCGAACAGGTTGCGATGACCCCAATAGCCCTGGAGACCGAAGCCGTCGGTGGTGGAGTATTGCGCGCCTGCACCGAAATAGCGTTGCTTGCCTTCGGAGACCTCGATGCTCATCGGAATGGTGCCATCCGGCGCCAGTGCACTGGCCTGCTTGATGGTGACGCTGGAAAAAACGCCCAGTTGCCGCAGCCGGTCGGATGCCTTGCGCAACGCTTCCGGAGAATAGGGCTTGCCGCCGTTCAGCCGGGAATAATCGGCAACGAAAGATGGATCGACGGTCTTTGTCCCGCTGACGGTGACGGCGCCCACCGGTGCGACGGGGCCACCTTCGGCAGCGATCGTGACATCGACGGTGTTCGTCGCATGATCTGCAACGACACTGCGGTCGGTCAGCTTGGCCAGCGGACGGCCTTCTTCCTTGAGATCGTCGACGATCTTTTCACCGGCTTTGATGATCAAGGTCGAATCAGCGCGTGCACCGGGCTTCAGATATTCGTCCGGCCGGCGCCCGACGGCATCGCCCTTGAGAACGACGTCGCCCAAGGTGAAGACAGGGCCGGGCGTCACCGTGATTTCGACGGGCACTGGAGCGCCATCTGGAAAGACCGGGTCGGGCGGCAGCGTATCGATGTCTTGACCGTTCACCTTGACGGCGACGGTACCGCCGTAACGGGCCTGTTCGTACAGGGCTGCCAGCAGCCGGTCGCGGTCGTCGCGGGCCTTGATGGCAAGGCCAAGATCGCCGGAAACCGGCTTGTCCTTGTCCTGATACAGCCGGGAGCTGTTTTCCAGCGCCGTCTTCAGGTCGGCGTCGCCAGTCGATTCGTTCAGTGTCAGGCTGAAATTGACGGGATCGACGATATCGTTGGGTTCTTCTTCTTTTTCGAAAAACCGCATGCCGAAAATTTTGAAGGCATAGGCGTCACTCACCCACAGGGGGCTGCAGGCAGCCACAACCGCAACCGCGATGGCTGCACCAATCTTCTGATACGCAACACTCATTGTCGGCAAACGCATAATTTCCGCATTCCGCTGTTCAGGCCACTTCGAACACCTGCCTGCCATCACGGCAGGGGCACAATCGCATGACAAGGTTTGCAGTTTGTTAATGATGACCCTACACAGCATTGCCTGTGTGATGAAGGCTTTAAGCTGCTTTTTTGCGGAAAACCCTTGCGGGTGTGGCCTGTGGGAAACAAAAAGCCCCGGATTTCCCCGGGGCTGACGTTTTTCCAAAAATAAAATAACGCCTTTTGGCAACCGCGCCTGCGATTAACGCGGGCAGCTGTCGATGTAGCGGCGGCCGTAACGGTCGCGGTAGTAGCACTGGCCGGGCTGTTCGGACACGTTGCCAATGACAGCACCGGAAACGCCACCGATTGCTGCGCCAACGGCAGCGCCGCGAACGTCGCCGGTGATTGCTCCGCCGATGATGGCGCCTGAAACCGCTCCGATACCGGCACCCTTTTCAGTCTGCGTGCAGCTCACCACGGATAGAGCGAGCAGGACAAGCACGATGGCCTTCTTCATTTGTTTCTCCAAATCTGGACGCGGGATCCAAGTTCCCGGCCGTCCGTTTCTCCCCAGGGATGGAAGATGGACGGTAAGGTCCCCCTCCGGTCTGACTTGCACCTTCAAAAGATAAATGCGTGTCTAGGAAAGTCTACAGATATCCTGCAAAATCCCCTTGGCGCAAGTAATGCTATCCAACCTGAACGGAAGCTGAAGGCTGTTCCTGTGTTACAGCGATTACCGCTGATCCCCTTGAAACAGAATATAAGCAGCGGGTGCTCCGTCCATTTGGCATGGTCTTGACTCAGATCAAGGTTAAGTGGAATGAAATCCATGACAGGTAGTTTGGAACTGTTCAAAATTAGGGGCCTTTTGCCGCACTTGGCCGCGACAACCCTCGCAGAGGTTGACGCCGCCGCGCTTTGGATCAAAAAGACGGCAAGGTTCTGGAGACAATGATGGATTTCGAGAGTTTCTTTAAAGGTGAGTTGGACGGTCTGCATCAGGAAGGCCGCTACCGCGTTTTTGCCGATCTGGAACGCCAGAGCGGGCAATTCCCCAAGGCGACCCGGTACAATTCGGCTGGCGAAAAGCAGGACGTTACCGTCTGGTGTTCCAACGACTATCTCGGCATGGGCCAGCACCCCAAGGTCACCGAGGCGATGAAAGTCGCCATCGACCAGTGTGGCGCGGGTGCTGGGGGCACCCGGAATATTTCGGGCACCAACCACTATCACGTGCTTCTCGAGCGCGAGCTTGCCGACTTGCACGGCAAGGAATCGGCGCTGCTGTTTACTTCCGGCTACGTGTCCAACTGGGCAGCGCTCGGAACACTCTGTTCGAAGATTCCCGG